>NZ_JAVTTO010000001.1:0-894042 GCF_032248395.1 Asprobacillus argus | reverse complement strand
TAGAGGATCTAATCACTTATCTTTTGTAGGTGTGCCAATCCCTTATAACGATGAAAGAATGCAATTTGAAATTCCGTTAGATGAAATTCAAAACAATCCTTTCGTTAACGATCAAAATAATTAGTCAATAATACTAATTGATATAAAAAACCTAACCATTAGTAATGGTTAGGTTTTTTACTTTTTGTTTGCTTTTTTCTCCGTATTGTAAAAGCCATTCAACTTCTTAGATCGTGTTTAAACAAAAAGCTCAAATTCATCCAAACTCTCCAAGAAAAATTATAATATCTTAGTTTATTAATTTCATTGATTAATGGATAAGGAAAATATTATAAAAAATACCATTCAATTTGTAAAAGAGACCTTAGAAGGTGCAGAAGGAGGACACGATTGGTTTCATATTCAGCGCGTATTGAATAATGCAAAACTGATTGCTGTAAGTGAAGACGTAGATGTATTTATTGTTCAGCTTGGAGCATTACTGCATGATATTGCCGATGCCAAATTTTACGATGGTGATGAGTCTATTGGCCCTAAAAAAGCAAGAGCCTTTTTAGAAAGTCAAAAGGTTTCTGAAGAAATAATTGTTCATATTGAAAATATTATCAAATACATCTCTTACAAGTCAAGTTTATCTATCGAAACAACATTTGCCTCTCCAGAATTAGCTGTAGTACAAGATGCCGATAGATTGGATGCTATTGGGGCTATCGGAATAGCGCGTTGCTTTAATTATGGTGGTTTTAAAAATCGTGCTTTATACGATCCTGAAATTCCTCCTAATTTAAGTATGACCAAGGAGGAATATAAAAAATCTATTTCCCCAACAATCAATCACTTTTACGAAAAATTGTTATTATTAAAGGACAAAATGAATACGGATACGGGGCGACGTATTGCAAATGATAGGCATGCTTATATGGAAGGGTTTTTGGCACAATTCTATGGTGAGTGGGATGGTAGAAAATAACTATTCATATCAGGTCATTTCAGAGGTTCCAGATCAAAATATACTGGATGCATTACTCCATTTATATGCTGAATTATTTGAAGACGCGAAACTCGACTTTTTTGTCGATCGAGTTCAAACCAAAGAAAATCTAATCATCATTTTATGTTATCATGAAAATGAATTGATTGGTTTTAAATTAGGGTATCGATATAATGATCATACATTTTATAGTTGGGTAGGAGGCGTATTACCTCGTTTTCGAAAACAGGGAATTGCGCAAAAACTCATGGAATTACAACATTCTTCCGCCAAGAAAAAAGGCTATCAAAAAGCACGTACAAAGTCCATGAATCGCTTTAAACCCATGATGATTCTCAACCTTAAAAATGGATTTGAAATTGTAAAAATCTATACCAATGACAGTGGACAAACCAAGATCATTTTCGAAAAATCGCTAGCGTAATTTTTGTAGTTTTCTGATTAAATGTTTCTTTTGAAATTCATTTTTAGTTAAGTCAATGGCTTTTTCTAACGCATTTTTAGCTTCGGAAAACTTATCTAACTCTTTTAACATCTCCGCTTTAATAGAATAAAACAGCGCATTTTCATTTAGTTTTTGCTCTCTATTCATAGATACTAATGTTTCCAGTCCTATTTTTGGCCCATACACTTTGTACAATGGAATAATTCGGTTTAGTTGCACTAACGGAGAATTCGCATATTTTAAATGCAAATCATATAATAATAAAACACTTTCCCAATCAATTTTTTCAAAGGAAGGAGCCTCGCAGTAATAATATGATATCGCAGCCTGCAAGTAATAGGATGGATTGCTCGATCGTCTTTCCTTAGCCTGATATAAGTGCCTCATTCCTATTTGAATGAGTTCTTTATTGTATAAGGTTCTGTCTTGATGCTCTAAATCGACCAGTTCATTGTTTGTATCAATTCTGGCATCAAACCTAGATGTATGGAAACACATCAATGCAATTAATGCATGTACTTCAGAGATGTTGGTCGTTTTGTTTTCTGTGAGTAACAATGCTAATCGGATGGCTTCATAACAAATGTCTCGTTTGATAATCACTGTTCCCTCACTAGCAGTATACCCCTCTGTAAATAGCAAGTAGAGCACTTTAAGAACACTATTAATCCGTGAAGAAAGCCCCATTTCTATCGGAATATCTAACGTCTTTATACTTTCTTTAAATTTTTTCTTCGCTCTCGTAAATGATTTGGCAACAGCTTCTTCTTTTTTTAATAGTGCTTTTGAGATTTCCTTATTACTAAAACCTCCTATTAACTTAAGACTCAATATAAGTTGACTCTCGTTAGGTAAGGAAGGGTTACAGCAAGCGAAGATCATCTTTAGCTGACTATCATCAACAGTGGTGTCTAATGATACTTCTTTTTCATCTTCAGAAAGTCCAGATAATAGCGTATGAATCTCATCGTGCTTTTGCACTTTTTTCTCCCTACGTAGTACATCAATCAATCCATTGCTGGCTACTCTTAACAGCCAGGCTGTTGGGTTTTTTGGCACTTCTTTATACCCCCAAATTTGCATGGCTTTCAGAAACGCATTCTGCACTGCATCTTCTATTTTTTCCAGGCTCTGTGCACCAAACTTATGGACCAGTATGGCTACGATCTTTCCATACTCGTGTCTGAAAATATGTTCTACTGTTTGGCTTTGGTTAGATGATTTCATCAACATAAAATATGTCAGTTCGAGCGTAGTCGAGAATGAACACATATCTCTTGTGTATCAAAAACCTCTCGACTGCGCTCGAGCTGACACGTAATTTTTAATTGCTATTACTGTATCAAGGGTTTACATATCCATAGACATGATCTCACGCACTTCTACCGTACTTCCTTCGTAATCGAAAATAGGGCACCCTTTAGAAATTTCAACTGCTTCTGCCAAATCTTTAGCCGATACAATAAGGTATCCTCCTACGATCTCTTCACCTTCCGCAAACGGTCCATTGGTTATTACTTCTCCTCTGTTCTCTACAACCTTGCCGTCTGCTCCTAAAGGTAAGCCATCAACCAAGCGCCCTTCTTCAGTTAGTCCACCCATCCACGTGGCCCATACTTGCATATGTGCTTGTTTTTCTTCTTGAGAAAGTTTGTTGAAGTTTTCGTCTCCGCCTCTAAATAAATACAAAAAATTGCTCATCTTTTTTAATTTTAAATGTTATTGATATTTCTCTAAAGACGAATTTGTTTCGACCTATTGGACAAATTAATGTACTTTTTTATTTTCCAGGAAAGTCCGCTTTTCTTTTTTCTAAAAAAGCCGTGGTTCCTTCTTTAAAGTCTTCGGTGCCAAAACAGTTTCCAAACTCAGCAATCTCCACCTCATATCCATTTGTTCCATCTTCAAAGTTTGCATTTACAGCTTTGATCGCAGCCCCTATAGCAACACTCGAATTTCGCATGATCTT
The DNA here is from genome assembly GCF_032248395.1 of Asprobacillus argus. NCBI lineage: Bacteria > Pseudomonadati > Bacteroidota > Flavobacteriia > Flavobacteriales > Flavobacteriaceae > Asprobacillus > Asprobacillus argus. Next base: position 890,637 of record NZ_JAVTTO010000001.1, on the reverse strand, counting down.
ACCAGCCAATTTTTCAGCCAAAGGAAGTAACTCCTCTTGTGCAACCACATAGTTTACTAATCCACAGGCTTTAGCTTCTTCAGCCGACATCATCCCAGCGGTCATGATCAACTCCATGGCTTTCCCTTTTCCAACTAATTGTGGTAATCGCTGTGTTCCTCCATATCCTGGAATCACCCCCAAAGAAACTTCCGGCAATCCCATTTTCGCATTGTCTGACGCCACTCTAAAGTGACAAGACATTGCTAACTCTAATCCTCCTCCTAAAGCAAAACCATTAACGGCTGCTATTACAGGGGTCGATAAATTTTCCACAAAGTCAAACAATTGCTCTTGTCCGTTCGCTGCCAATTTTCCACCTTCTTCTACAGAAAAATCAGCAAATTCCGAAATATCAGCACCGGCAACAAACGCTTTTTGTTCGCTTCCAGTAATGATGATTACTTTCGTATTAGTATCCTTATTCAAAGTGTCAAACGCTGTATGTAATTCAGCAATCGTCGCCTTGTTTAAAGCATTTAATTTTTTAGGTCTGTTTATAATAATAGTTGCTAACCCTTCATTATTGTTAACTAAAATATTTTCAAAACTCATATGTATATCGATTATTTTTTGGGTAAAGTTACAGTAAATACAGTTCCTATTCCAGCAGTTGAAGCAAACTTAATGGAACCTTCATAAGCTTCAATAATGTTCTTGATCATAGGTAATCCAAGTCCCATTCCACTAGATTTTGTCGTAAACTTAGGTTCGAAAACAAGATGCTTTACATCCTCTTGTATTCCTTTTCCGTTGTCTTCCACTTCTATTTTTATCGTTCCGTTATCTTCAGAAACGGTAACATCTATTTTTTGTATTTCTTGTCCTTCTACTGCCTGAATAGCATTCTTGATGAGATTGGTTAGAATTCTAATCAATTGTGTTTTATCCAGCAATGCATGCAATTCTTTTGCCCTTGGGTTGTATGAAATAAATGATTCGTTGAAGATGTCCAAAGCCATCTTTACGACACCTATTACTTCTATTTGTTCCTTTTTCTGCTTCGGCATCTTCGCAAAATCAGAAAATGCAGAGGCAATAGAACTCATCACATCTATTTGCTGAATAAGGGTTTCGGAATATTCTTTTAATTTTTCTTTGACCTTTGGGTCTTCTGGATTAAATCTTCTTTCAAAACTTTGAACGCTCAATCGCATAGGGGTTAGCGGATTCTTGATCTCATGAGCTACTTGTTTTGCCATTTCCCTCCATGCCTGTTCACGTTCACTTTGTGCCAATTTAACAGCGCTTTCTTCTAGCTCATCGATCATATTGTTATATGCCTCGACCAAAGTGATGATTTCTGAACTAGCTGTTCCTAACATGATCTTTTCATTACGCTTATTTAGCCGCGTTTTATGCATTTTATCTGAAATCGTCTTTAAGGAACGTGTAATATAACTGGATAGGAAATATGCCAATACAATTGCAATCAAGAACATGAAGAAATACACGACACTTAATCGAGATAGAAATTCTTCTAACTCCTTTTCTTGCTCTAAATTATCCTGAGTGAATTCCAGTTTTAAAATTCCTATCCTTTTGGCATATGGATCTAAAATATAGGTATACGATGTTTCGAAACTAATTTTTTCTCCCTCCTTAATATTTAAAATTCGATTCGTAGATGTACTTGCTAATTCGGTTACTATATCTTTAGAAAGATCATTTGGAATAGTATCTTTTAATCCAAAAGGGATAGACGTTTTTAACAACTTCCCATTGAGGTTGTACATCGTGATCTCAAAATTATGGATGTCCGACAACTCATAGATTCTATCCTGAAAAATACGCTTCAGGTTTTCAGTATTTACGAGATAAGTGGTCTTCTTTGTGAGTTCAATATTAATATCCTTCTTTACGGTTTGCTCTTTACGCCCAAATCGTTTGATATTATATTCTTTGGTCTGTTCATCGTATTGATAAATCGTAACAGTAACGATAAGCACAGAAGCCAACAAGACCAACAAGATCATTGCTAGAAAGATCCGTATTCGTAGTGATATGTTCTTAAATGGATTCAATTATTCTCCTAAAACAATTCTTTTGGTTTTCATGGTCAACAGGTCGTCAAATTCTCCATCTTTGTCCCAATCATACTTACTTATTCCTTTAAAGCCATCCTTTATTTTCTCAACATGATAGGCTTCTTTTACATTTCTACCATCGTAGAAGAATTCAATAAAAAGAGAATCTCCTTTTATATCCCAGGTGCCAGATGAATTTCCATGCCGTTCTCCTTTTCTGTTTAAAGACCAGGTATAAAATGTTCCATCGCTCTTGTATACCGATTGTACTCTTCTTGCCGGATTATTCTCAAATTTATCTTCAAAAACATGTGTTGAATCAGATTTACTGAACGTGGGCATTTCTATTTTCATATACTTCGTTTCCCAAGCATCAGTCATATATTCTTTCAATGGTTTTTCTTTATTTGTGCAACTTGCAAATAGCATTCCAAAAACAAACAGGGCTGCTAGTGTGTGTTTTGTTTTCATTTTTTTAATTTGTTTCTGACCTCTCTTATCTCTCGACAAGATAGTTAATAAACCTAAGACGAAAAAAAGTCATCACATAAACTATGATGACTTTCTGTTTGTTAAAAAACACTACGTGTTTTAGCCTACAATATTGATAATCTTACCAGGAACAATGATCACTTTTTTAGGTGTACGTCCTTGTAATTGTGCTTGCGTTTTTTCGTGCGCCATGACTACCTTTTCCATTTCCTCTTTAGTCATATCTAAGGGCAATTCTAACGTGAATCGCATTTTTCCGTTAAAGGAAATTGGGTAATTCTTAGAACTTTCAACTAAGTGTTTTCCATCAAATATCGGAAACGCCGTTGTTGAAATCGACGTTGTGTGTCCTAATTGACTCCATAATTCTTCCGCAATATGCGGTGCATATGGAGAAACTAACACCAATAATGGTTCCAGAATGGCTCTTTTGTTACATTTCTGAGCGGTCAATTCGTTCACTGCAATCATAAAGGTAGATACTGAAGTATTGAATGAGAAGTTCTCGATATCCTCTTCTACTTTCTTAATGGTCTTATGCAATGTTTTCAATTCTTCTTTGGTTGGAGCTTCATCAGAAACTGAAAATTCTTCTCCATTATAATATAACTTCCACAGTTTCTTTAAGAAAGAATACACTCCAGATATTCCTGAAGTTTTCCATGGTTTAGATTGCTCTAAAGGTCCTAAGAACATTTCAAATAAACGCAATGAGTCAGCACCGTATTCTTCACAGATACGATCTGGATTCACAACATTAAACCAACGTTTTGACATTTTTTCAACCTCTCTGCCAACAATATATTTTCCCTCTTCCAAGATAAACTCAGCATCCTTAAATTGAGGTTGCCAGTTTCTTAGATCATTGACCTCTATTTCATCTGCGCTATTCACTAAATTTACATCAACCCTCAATTCTTCTATTTCATATTGATCCTTTAATCCTTTCGAAACATATTGATTAGATCCAGAAACTCTATAGACAATAGCACTCGTCCCTAATATCATTCCTTGATTGATCAGTTTTTTTGCAAACTCATCTACAGGAACCAATCCTCTATCAAATAAGAATTTTTGCCAAAAGCGTGCATATAATAAATGCCCTGTAGCATGCTCCGATCCTCCAATATATAGATCTACTTGTTTCCAATAATCTAGTGCTTCTTTAGAAGCAAATTCAGTGTCGTTATGCGGATCCATATAACGATTGAAGTAATACGAACTTCCTGCCCAACCAGGCATGGTGTTTAATTCAAGTGGGTAAACACCGTTGTGTTTATCAGATTTCTCACTATCGTTCGAAATGACAAGTTCATTTGACATCACTGTGTTGGTATTGGTATCCCAAGCCCATACATCTGCATTTCCTAGTGGAGGTTGCCCATCTTCTGTGGGTAAATATTTTTCTACTTCCGGTAATACAATTGGTAAATGTTCCGCGTCAATCATTTGAGGCATTCCGTCTACATAATACACTGGGAATGGTTCTCCCCAATAGCGTTGTCTACTAAAGACTGCATCTCTTAATCTATAATTGATCTTTCCGTATCCAATGCCTTGTTTCTCCATTTCATAGATGACGGTTTTCATTGCTTTTTTGTATTTCAATCCGTTTAAGAAATCTGAATTGGCAATGATCGTTTTTTCTTTATCAGCAAAAGCTTCTTCTGAAATATCTACACCTTCAAAAATATTAGGGATGTCAATACCAAAGTGTTTTGCAAAATCATAGTCACGTTGGTCTCCACATGGAACTGCCATTACAGCTCCTGTTCCGTAACTCGCTAGCACGTAATCTCCGATCCAAATCTGTACTTTTTCTCCAGAAAACGGGTGTATCGCATACCCTCCAGTAAACGCTCCTGAAATGGTCTTTACATCTGCCATTCTATCTCTTTCTGAACGCTTCGCCGTTGCTTCCACATAGGCTTCAACTGCTGCTTTTTGAGATTCGGTTGTTATTTTTGATACTAGGTCGTGTTCTGGTGCCAACGTCATAAAACTAACCCCGAATATCGTATCCGGTCTTGTGGTAAATACATCGATCTTAGCATCATGTCCATCGACTGGAAATGAAACCATCGCTCCTTGTGAACGACCGATCCAGTTGGTTTGTGAGTCTTTTAAAGGTTGTGGCCAGTCAATGGTATTTAAACCATCTAACAAACGTTGTGCATATGCAGAGATACGCATGGACCATTGTGTCATTTTTTTACGAATCACAGGATGACCTCCACGTTCTGATACACCATTAACAATCTCATCATTGGCTAATACAGTTCCCAATGCCGGGCACCAGTTTACCTCTGTATCTGATAAAAAAGTCAGGCGGTATTGTAATAAAATTTGCTGTTGTTCTTTGTCGGAAAATGCATTCCATTCTTCCGCGGTAAAGCTTGTTACATCTTCATCGCATACCGCATTTACAGTTGTATTCCCGTCCTTTTCAAAAGCAACAATTAGCGTAGAAATATCTTCTGCTTTATTGCTATCCTTGTTATACCATGAATTGAACAATTGGATAAAGATCCATTGGGTCCATTTGTAATATTGAGGGTTCGAAGTACGCACTTCTCTAGACCAATCAAAAGAGAACCCTATTTGATCTAATTGTCTTCTATAGGTTGCGATATTCTCTTCGGTTGTTTTTGCTGGATGTTGTCCTGTTTGAATCGCATACTGCTCTGCCGGAAGTCCAAAAGAATCATAGCCTTGTGGGTGCAATACGTTAAATCCTTTATGACGTTTATAACGTGCATAAATATCCGATGCGATATACCCTAATGGATGCCCAACATGTAATCCCGCTCCAGATGGATACGGAAACATGTCTAACACGTAATATTTAGGTTTATCTGAATCATTACTGGCTTTGAATGTTTGGTTCTCTGCCCAAAATCTTTGCCATTTACTTTCTATCTCTTGATGATTGTATTGCATCTTAAACTTCTGTCTTTAAAGGATGCAAATTTACATTTATTGTTTGGAAGCGAAAAATAGCATATAGAAAATTCGAGAATAAAAAAACCTCTTCATTTTGAAGAGGTTAGATTCTATTCTGAAATTAAAATTGATATCCTAACGACAATTGAAATACTCCATTTCTAACATCAGGATTTTCTTCAATGGTTGTAATCCCAAGCGAATATCGGGTTTGAAAAAAGAATCCTTTCTCAAATTGATATCCCATTCCTACATTTAAACCAAAGTCAAAATTACTAACATTAGGGTTAAAGCTTCCGCTATTATTATTATTTACAACAAACTCTAATTCATCTTTTACCAAAAAAGAAAACTGCGGACCGGCTTCAATCGAAAATCCCTTAACTAGATAGTACTTAGCCATTATCGGAAGAGAAATATAATCCGTTCGTAATTTATTATTTGAATTCTCTGTGCCCAATTGAGAAAATAACAACTCGGGTTGAATCGAAAACTTTGGTGTTAACTTCAGTTCTGCAACCCCACCAATATGTAATCCAATTCTAGGATCTACGTCAAGGGCATTACCTCTTATCGTTGCAACATTTAACCCTGTTTTTACACCAAACTTTACTTCTTGGGCGTTTACGCTAGATATCCCAGCTACTAACAGTACAGCAAATAATAATTTTTTCATCATATGTATATTTAATTTTTTTAATGTTATTCAACAAGACAATCTTTGTGCCAAAAAACAGCATTCACGAGGCTAGAAAAATGTGATTAACAATAAATAACTCATAAACAAACTTTTACCTCTTAATTTTAGCTTTGAAAAAATCAAACATTTTATGTAATGTTGTTAATCTTATCTTTTTTTGAACAACCCTATTATAAAAATGCTGTTCTTTGTAACTATAAATTTACCTGCCTTGAACAAGCATCTATTAAAAGCACATTTGGCGCTATTGGGAGCCAATATTATTTACGGGGTTAATTATATTATTGCTAAGGGTATTATGCCTCATAAGATTGGTGCTTCCGCATTTATCTTTTTGCGTGTTGTAGGTGCTGGTTTGCTATTTTGGCTCATCAAATCTTTTGTTAAAGAAAGGGTAAAGAAAAAAGACCTCGGACGTTTAGTATTATGTGGATTATGTGGTGTTGCGGTAAACCAACTATTCTTTTTTCATGGTTTAAACCTAACCTCTCCCATTGATGCATCCGTGATTCTCACGGCTGTACCTATTTTAGTGATTATATTCAGTGCACTGTTACTAAAAGAGCGCATAACATCTAATAAGATCCTAGGTGTTGTGGTAGGTGGTATTGGGGCGTTTTTACTTATTTGGTATGGCAACGCCGATACAGGAACCAGTTCGCTATTGGGAAACCTTTTTGTCTTTTTGAATGCTTGCTCCTATGGGTTGTATTTAGTAATCGTGAAACCTCTGATGAAAAAATACAACGCTATAACAGTAGTAAGTTGGGTCTTCTTATTTGGTCTGATCTTTGTTTTTCCAGTCGGAATTGGCGATACCTTAAATACCGATTTTGAAGCGTTTACTATGCATACGTACATGACGGTAGCTTTTGTTATCATTGGAACTACATTCCTAGCATATCTCTTTAATATTTACGCACTTAAAAATGTGTCGCCCTCGGTAAGTGGCAGTTACATATACATGCAACCGGCTATTAGTTTTATTATGGTCAGTATCTATGCGTATTGGCTAGACCATGATCAGTACAAAGGAGATATAAGCTTGGTTAAAATTTTGAGTTGTTTCTTAGTTTTCTTAGGTGTTTTTCTAATCAGTAGAGGTCCTAAAAGGGCATAAAAAAACCGCAATTTATTCTGAATGTTATCAGAACAAATTACGGCAGGCATATATAAAGTCGTAAGAATTACTTTACAGGAACGCTTACGATCGTGTTTGCCCATCCTAAGTATAACTTTCCGTCTTGCACAGCTATTGAAAATGCTTCAATAGAATCTGCAGCTTTAGTAACGGTTGCTTTTACTCGAGCAACATCTTTGTCTTTATTATATGAAAAGGCTCCCCAATCATTCGTTGCCGAATTAATGATGATCGTCCATTCTTTTTCTCCAGGAATTGTAAATAATGAATAGGTTCCTGCTTTTATCTTTTCTCCTCCGAAGCTCACATCTTTATAAAAAGTGATCTGACTTGCTTCGTTAGCACCTGTTCTCCAAACTTTTCCATTTGGAGCTAATTTATCTAAGCTTCTTCCATCTAGTTGAGGTCTGCTGTATACGATCTTTAGTACTTTGTCAGCACCTCTTGTTGGAGAAAGAACTATATCTGCAGGGCTCTTATCTAGTTTACGGAATTTTTGAGCATTTGCATCATTCGTAAAAATGACAGCAAAAACTAAGATAGCAATGGTTGAAATAAGTTTTTTCATGATAATGATTTAAGTTAATTATTTAATAGGAATAGTTCTTCAAATTTACTCTTCCTTACACATAAAACTATTAATGTTCTGTTAAAGATTGTTAATGTCTAGCTCTTGATTCTTGAGGTAGTAAGCTGTGATAGATGAATGAATTTGTCGGAGTATCTATTTCTAATTCTAATCCTAACTTATGTACAGTTCCCACTTGAGACTCCAATTCTGAAGGTCTTCCTTCCATAATATCTCGCTGTAATGAAGCCGTAGTTTCGTGCGGAAGTCCATCAATAAAATGAAAAACTTTATCGATTGAATCTTGATTAAGATTTACTCCTTTCGCATTCGCAACTTGCACAATTTCTTCGGCTGTTTTATGCATTATTGCTCTTACTTCGGGAGTTGCTCGCATTTCTCCTAAAGTAGCTCTGGTAAGCCCTCCAATAGCACTAACAGTGGTAATGAATAAGAATTTACTCCAAATAGCCTTTTGAATATCATCAGGATTATCATTCGAGATCCCTGCTTCATCAAATACTTTTTTTAAGCCTTTAATTCGTCCGCCTTTTTGATTGTCTAATTGACCAAAAGCAATACAGGGTTCAATCGCCATATGATTTATAACCCCGGGTTCTTCTATTTTACTCACAATTTTACATAATCCTCCTATTACTTGCTGCTTATCTAATACGGAAAGTAAAGCGTCTGTATTTGTAACTCCATTTAACAATGGAACTACTGTAGAATAATAATTTAGTATCGGTTTGATGTCTTTTGCTGCTTCAGCGACCTGCCATGTTTTTGTCGCAATGATAACCAAGTCGGGATTTGAGATCGAGCGAACATTATCCGTAGCATTTACAGGAAAAACTGTATGATCTCCTTTGATGCTTTTTAATTGTAGTCCATTTTTATGAATGGCTTCTAGATGTTTTCCTCTAGCTATAAAGTGAACTTCATTACCACTTTGCGCCAACCTAGCGCCAAAGTATCCACCGACCCCGCCAGTACCGTAAATAATAATCTTCATAAGTAGTATGTATTAACAGCCACAATCAGGATTACATCCCTTGTCTTTTGCCGAAGAAAAGACATATTTTTTCAGCAAAAATGCAATAGCCAAACCTACGATAATATACACAATAATTTCTTGCATCTAACTCAAAATTTGATATACAATTAGTGAAGAAACATAGGCCAATAACCCCATTCCAAATAATTGGATTAACGGCCATTTCCAGCTTTTGGTTTCACGCTTTACAATAGCCAATGTAGCCATACATTGCATGGCAAAAGCATAAAAAACCAATAACGACATTCCCACAGGGAAGTTAAATCTCTTCTCTCCTGTAGTCGGATTAATTTCGGAAGCCATACGTTGTTTTATGGTTGTCGTATCATCGTCATCGCTTTCTACACTGTAAATCGTAGCTAAAGTTCCAACAAATACTTCTCTTGCGGCAAATGATGTGATTAACGCAATCCCTATTTTCCAATCGTATCCTAAAGGTTTTATAACTGGCTCAATCGTTTTACCCATGATTCCTATATAGGAGTTTTCCAGCTTTGCCGAAGCGATCTTTTGTTGCAATTGGTCTTCTGAAATTCCACTATTCTCGGTTTGAGCTTTTACATTTTTTTCTGCATCTGCATAGGCTTGTGGACCATTCGATGCTAAAAACCACAATACGATAGATAAGGCTAAAATAATTTTACCTGCACCAATTACAAAGGCCTTTGTTTTTTCGATTACATCAAAAGCTACATTCTTTAACGAAGGGGCTTTATAATCTGGCATCTCCACAACAAAAAAGGATTTGCTTTTAACTTTTAGTGTCTTATGTAAAATATACGCTGCTAAAATTGCTGTAGCAAACCCAAGTATATACAACGATAGCAATGTTAATCCTTGCAGACTTAAAAATCCGGCAACCCTTCTATCAGGAATAATCAATGCAATTAAAATCGCATATACTGGTAATCTTGCCGAACACGTCGTAAAAGGTGTAACCAAAATCGTGATCAATCGCTCTTTCCACCCAGCAATTGTTCTTGTTGACATTACCGCTGGAATTGCGCAAGCCGTTCCTGAAATTAAAGGAATTACACTCTTTCCACTCATTCCAAATCGACGCATGATCTTATCCATTAAGAATACTACTCGACTCATATATCCTGTCTCTTCTAGAATGGCAATGAACAGAAATAAGATCGCTATTTGAGGGATAAAGATCAGTACACCTCCTATTCCAGGGATAATTCCTTCCGTAATCAGGTCGTTAATAACGCCTTCCGGCAATTTCGATTTGATAAAGGTACTTGCGTCTGCAAAAAGGCCGTCAATAAAATCCATTGGGACCGTTGCCCAGTCAAAAATTGATTGGAATATCAGCAATAAGATTCCAAAGAATAGCACATAGCCAAATATCTTGTGGGTAAAAACCTTATCCAATTTTGCACGCAGATCTGAAGCTTTGGATCTATCAACGATATAAGTTTTCTTTAATATTTCATTGATCTTTTGGTATCGGTAGATGGTTTCTTTGTGTTGATATTTTTTTAATTTAGAAACGTCATGTTTAAAGTCAATGAGTTGCTGTTTCTCCTCTTCCGAAACAGAATCAGGAAAACTATTCTGTGTGATCATTAACCATAACTCATATATTGAGTAATTGGGGCTAATCTCTTTTAGCCTGTCAAAATAATCAGCATCTATTCTATGATTGATAGAACATAATGGTGACGCTTTTGCCGAAATGTACGCTTTAACAATGGCCGATTTAACTTCTTCAATTCCCTCATTCTTTCTAGCGCTAATAAGTATCACTTCAGAACCCAATTCTTTTTGTAGTGCTCTTAAGTCGATAGAAATCCCTTTACGACTCATTTCATCAGCCATATTAATAGCCAACACTGTAGGAATTTCTAAATCTTTAATCTGAGAGAAAAGTAATAAGTTTCTTTTTAAATTCTCAATATCGGCCACCACCAAGATCACTTCTGGGGCGTCCTCTTTGTCTGAGTTTAATAAGGTTTTGAGAACGATACTCTCGTCTAATGAGGTTGGGTTTATACTATAGGTACCTGGTAAATCAGTTACAACTGCTTTATGATCTTTTGAAAGGGTGCTAACACCTGTTTTTTTATCAACGGTAACTCCCGGATAGTTTCCTACTTTCTGATTCAACCCCGTAAGTTGATTAAACAGAGAGGTTTTTCCTGTATTCGGATTCCCTATTAAAGCAACATTTATAGAAGTAGGTGTCGCCATTAATTTGGTTTAATAATTATGATTTTTTCCGCTGTCTCTTTTCTTATGGCCAAATGACTTCCATTAACACAGATGTATAATGGGTCGTTCAATGGTGCTAACTGGACGAGTTCAACTTCTGCTCCAGGCAGGCAGCCCATTTCTAGTAATTTAAGAGGGATTTTATCTAAAGAGTCTTCAGAGATATATCCAAGTTCGCCAATCTGTAGAGATGCTATTGTTGTCAAAAAAATGATTTAGAAGGCAAAGATACCAAATTAGAATGATTCTAAACAAGTTAATCTTCGGCATATTCTACCTTTAACAACTTTATGTCATTCTTTACTTTTTCCATATCCTCTTTTTTGGTTCCATCATAGAATCCTCGAATACGACGTTCTTTATCTATCAATACAAATTGCTCTGTATGTATAAAGTCATTTTCATCTCCTTCACCTTCATCCAGCACAGCAAAGTAACTTTTACGGGCCAGATCATAAATGTGTTTTTTAGGCCCTGTAGTTACGTTCCATTTTTTATCTACCACTCCTTTCTTTATTGCATATTCTTTTAATACAGGAACACTATCCATCACTGGTGTAACAGAATGTGATAAAAACATAATATCATCGTCATTTTTGTAGTACTCTTGTAATTCTCCCATGTTATACGCCATGACAATACAAATAGTCTGACAACGTGTAAAGAAGAAGTCTGCAATATAGATCTTGCCTTCGTAGTCTTTATTTGTGATTATTTTCCCATTTTGATTGACCAAAGAGAAATCAGCAATCTTATGATTGTTACGTACATGCTTTACTGTTGGGTCTACTAATTTTGGGTTCACATCAGACGGGCTGTATACCTTTAATTTTTTATCCACTTTTAAAATATGGTAAAACGCTATAATTCCTACTATAGAAAATACGACCAAGAAAATTAACGTAGGTATTGATTTCTTAAAAAAGTGCAGGTTCATTTAAAAGTATTTATATTTACAAACACAATGCAAAGTTAGTTTATAATGAGGTTTTTACCACTATTATTTTTCTTTTTAACGCTCTCTCTTTTTGCTCAAAAAAAAGAGTATTATAAAGATGCATACCTCAATGAACTAACGAAAGGAGAAAAAAAGAGTGCTTCCAAAAAACTAGTGTTTCAGAGAAATTTAAACACGGCGAATTACGACGTAAAATATCACAAGTTAGAGTGGAATGTAGATCCAACTGAAGCTTCCATAAGCGGTACAGTAACAACCCACTTTGTTGCTGAAGAAGATATGTCTTCCATAACATTCGATATGGCCAGTAACTTAACCGTTTCTTCTGTTACCCAAAGAGGGGTAAGTCTTACTCATACAACAAATTCTGATGATGAATTAATCATCACGTTACCTTCGACCTTAAATCAAGGTGTATTAGATTCTTTGAAAATAACCTATAGCGGTAATCCAGTGAGTACAGGTTTTGACTCTTTCGAAGTAAGTACTCATAACGGAACACCTGTTTTATGGACACTTTCAGAACCTTATGGAGCAAAAGGATGGTGGCCGTGTAAACAAGACCTAACAGATAAGATAGATTCCATAGACGTATACTTAACACACCCTAATGCCTATAAGGGCATTTCCAATGGTTTACGTATTTCAGAAACTCCAGTAGGTGGTGATTTGGTAACACATTGGAAGCATAAATATAAGATCCCTGCTTATTTGATCGCTATTGCAGTGACTGATTATACCGAATACTCACACCATGTAAGCAATGGCAACTTTGATATTGTAAATTATGTGTACCCGGAAACATTTGCGTCTGCGCAAAATTCAACAGCGATTACCGTGGATATTATGAACCTTTTTGTAAATCTATTTGAACAGTATCCTTTTGCCGATGAAAAATATGGGCATGCCCAATTTGGTTGGGGTGGAGGTATGGAACATACTACGGTTTCCTTTATGGGTAATTTTAGTAGGGGGCTCATCGCTCATGAACTAGCGCATCAATGGTTTGGAAACAAAGTTACTTGTGGTTCCTGGGAAGATATTTGGTTAAATGAAGGGTTTGCTACCTATTTAAATGGATTGGTGATTGAAAATCTAGATGGTGAATCTGATTTTATAGCTTGGAAACAAGGAAAGACTAATTCTATTACAGCTTCTCCTTCTGGATCTGTACTATGTACTGATATTAGTTCAGTCTCACGAATTTTCAGTTCAAGATTAAGCTATAATAAAGGATCTATGTTATTGCATATGTTGCGATACAAACTAGGAGATACGGACTTTTTTAATGCCTTAAAAAACTACTTGCAAGATCCTAATCTGGCATATGGTTTTGCGAAAACTCCAGAGTTAATTCAACATTTGGAGACAGAAAGTGGATTGAGTCTTACTGAATTTTTTGACGATTGGTATTCTGGCGAAGGGTATCCTAGCTATCAGATTACGTCTAATGTGGATGGGAATTCAGTCGCTATTACCGTTAACCAAACACAATCTCATAGTAGCGTTTCTTTCTTTGAAATGCCCTTAATCTTTAAAATTGAGGGGGCTTCTGGAGAAGAAGAAACCATTCGAGTTGAACACACAACAGATGGTCAGGTTTTTAATCATACTGCGGCTTTTGCTATAGCGAATGTAGTTTTTGATCCTAAATCAGATATTATTAGCCGTAATAATACATCTACACTTTCTATCGAGAATGATGTGTTAGCCGCTGGTATCAGTATTTTTCCAAACCCTGTTATAGATAACCTCACAATACAAGTATCCAACAATATTCAACTTCAAAAAATAGAATTGTTTAATACACTTGGGCAATTGGTTTTTAGTAAAACAAGCCCGGCAGAAGTTACGGTCTTATCTAGTTTGAAAAATGGTGTTTATATTTTGAAAATTACTACGGATAAGGGTTTGTTAACTAAAACTTTGTTAAAATAAAAAGCCTTCCCCGTTTAAATCTTTTACAACTCTCTTTAAAAACGTACATTTGTGCGTTTTAAATACTTGACCAAAATTCCTTATGGAAATATTAATAAAAGCATCACAATTTATTTTAAGCCTTTCTTTATTGATCGTCTTACATGAGCTTGGACATTTTATCCCTGCCAAACTATTCAAAACTAAAGTTGAGAAGTTCTACCTCTTCTTTGACTATAAATTTTCTTTAGTAAAAAAGAAAGTGGGAGAGACCGTATATGGTATTGGTTGGATTCCTCTTGGAGGGTATGTTAAGATTGCTGGAATGATCGATGAAAGTATGGATAAAGAGCAGATGAAAGGCGAACCACAACCGTGGGAGTTCAGATCTAAGCCAGCTTGGCAGCGTCTTATTATTATGTTGGGTGGTGTTTTTGTGAATTTTGTATTGGGTATTTTTATCTATATCATGCTAATGTATTCATATGGTGAAAAGTATTTACCAAACGAAAATGTTACAGATGGTGTATGGGTAACAGATTCATTAGCCATTCAAGTAGGTCTTCAAAATGGGGATAAAATAGTATCCGTAGACGGAGAAAAACTGAGAAGATTCTCAGATATTACTGTAGCTTTTATTAATGGAAATAGATTTACTATTGACAGAGATGGGCAAACTATTGAGAAAGATCTTCCTGTCGATTTTATTTCTAAATTAATAGATAGAGGTAAAGATGCAGGTGCCATTGTTTCACCAAGATATCCTTTTATTATTGGGAAAATTCCTGATGAGTCTCCTAATAAAGACTCAGGTCTTCTAGCTAAAGATCTTATTGTTAAAGTAAATGGACAAGAAGTAAAATATTACGATGAAGTACAAAGTCTCCTATTGGGGTACAAAGGTCAGAATATTCAGTTATCGGTAAAAAGAGATGGTGGTGTCGAGGAAATCCCAGTTTCCATTACAGAAGAAGGCAAACTAGGAGTGTATGCTGCGGATTTGAAGATGAGCGATTTAGGAAAAATGGGATATTATGATTTAGCTGATATATCTTATTCGTTTTCTGAAGCAATTCCTGCTGGTTTTCGAAAATCTTACGAGACACTTAGCAACTATGTAAAACAATTGAAAAAGATCTTTAATCCTAGTACAGGGGCTTATAAAGGTTTAGGAGGATTTATTTCTATTGGAAGTATTTTCCCTTCAGAATGGAGCGCTCAAAGCTTTTGGAATATCACAGCTTTCTTATCTATCATGCTTGGTTTTATGAACCTATTACCTATTCCAGCTTTAGATGGTGGTCATGTAGTGTTTACACTATGGGAAATGATTACGGGTAAAAAACCAGGAGATAAATTCCTAGAATATGCGCAGGTAGCAGGCTTTATATTATTAATAGCATTGTTGCTCTTTGCCAATGGGAATGATATTTTCAGACTCTTTAACTGACGTTAGGGTTAGTAACGTTTTTTAATTTTTATTGATATCGCCAATGGTTGGAAGTACAAATAACGTGTGCTACAATCCTGACAGGAATAAGCCTTAGAAAAAGGGATATATTTAAGTGGCGGTTTTCTGGTACGCCGATTCCTCTTAACAGATTTACATTTCGGACATTGTTTCATATTACGGGGGAATTGGAAGACAATCCGCAATATAGACTATAATTTATAAGAAACGGTAACTATTTTATTTTTAAATTGTTACGTTTTTTTTCACCTTTACAGGTGATCCAACTATACTATTATATAGCTTGTTTAAATAAGCCTTCTATAGACTTCTGTTTTGATCTTAACACTTACATCTACCATTTGTAGATATAAGTATTTGGTTCCACAATCCATACAAGCATATAGTTTAGATAGTGGCACAAATTTTAAAAATGATTTTCGGGAACGTCTCATTCGTCGCGTAGACTCGCACTTAGGGCATCTTTTCATAATAGGGGGTTTAAAAGATTCCTTGCAATATAGTATTATTTTTTTAATACTATAATTAATCTATATTCAGTTTTCTGTGTGTGTTTTGAATAGCTTTTTCATTTTTCCAATCGATCCACTTTTGACCTTTTATCTTTCTCATGATATTATCATAAGTTCGCATGATCGCAATATTGTATATAGCTCGCGATAAGTTTTTAGGTTTTCTAGCAATAGCCCTAAGACTCATGGAAAACCCTGGAGTAATATATCTCATATAATGCCAATAACCTTCCGGCATATACAGCACATTTCCATGTTCTAAATCGGCAACATAACCTTTAGCATGTTTCAATGCTGGCCATTTGTCAAAATCTGGATTAGCAAAGTCGATATCTTCTCTAGTAATCAAAGAGTTTGGAATTTTATAGAGGTATTTACGCTGATCCTGTTCAAACAGAATACATTGTTTCTTACCTTCAAAATGAAAGTGGAAAATATTTGCCAGATCAATATCGTAATGCATAAATGTATAGGAATCTGTTCCTCCAAAAAACAGCATTGGCAATCCTTTGAGTAGCCTCAAGCCAAAATCAGGATAACTAAAGTCCTTTTGTAACATGGGAACTTCCTTAAGTACATTCCATAAAAAAATACGATATTTCGTAGGTTCTTTTTTCAGTAACTCTACATACTCACTCATTTTCATGGTGGCATGTGGCTCATTAAAGCCATCTTTATAATCTACAGGTCTATCATCATATAGGGGTACCGTCTTATCTCCAGCTACTTCTTTTATATAGTCTAAACTCCATTTTTTATAGGCAGGCCAATCTTCAATAAAACGCTCAATTACCACAGGTTTTTGAGGTTTGAAGTACTTTTCTATAAAATCTTTTTTGGTGATAGTTTCTACCCTATCTATTTGAGATAAGTTTAAACTCATTCTTAATCAATTAAAAAGCAAAGTTAAAAAAACGTTCTAAAATAGTTAACTCATTGCTATTCACAAAGAGTAGACGCTCATAAACACAGTTCTGTTACTCTTTTTAGGAAACTTTTACCTCTTTCGCTTTTTGTTTGGCCATTTCATTTCTTTCAATGGTATGTTCTGGCCTAGTCCACTTTGGTTTTTCTCCAAGAGATTCAAATTTAGAATCTCCAGCTTCCACCGTTTCTGGTTGCATCTTTTTTATAAAAGGTTTTTGTGGATTCAACCCTAACATTTTAAACATTTCCATATCCTCATTTACATCTGGATTTGGAGTGGTCAGTAATTTATCTCCTGCGAAAATCGAATTTGCTCCTGCAAAGAAACACATTGCTTGTCCTTCTCTACTCATTTCTGTTCTTCCTGCAGACAGTCGTACTTGTGTTTCTGGCATTACAATTCTGGTGGTTGCTACCATACGGATCATATCCCAAATCTCAACTGGTTTCTCATCTTCCATTGGCGTTCCCTCAACAGCTACCAATGCATTAATCGGTACAGATTCTGGTTGTGGGTTTAATGTCGCTAAAGCAACTAACATACCTGCTCTGTCTTCTACATTTTCTCCCATACCAATAATTCCTCCTGAACAAACTGTCACATTCGTTTTTCTAACATTATCAATGGTCTCTAAACGATCTTCATATCCTCTAGTAGAAATAACTTCTTTATAATATTCTTCAGATGAGTCTAAGTTATGGTTATAGGCATATAATCCTGCTTCTGCTAAACGATGCGCCTGATTCTCGGTAATCATCCCTAACGTACAACATACTTCCATATCTAACTTATTAATGGTTCTCACCATTTCTAACACCTGATCAAACTCCGGTCCATCCTTCACATTTCTCCAAGCTGCCCCCATACAAACCCTAGAACTACCTGAAGCCTTTGCTCTAAGTGCCTGCGCTTTTACATGGGGAACGGTCATTAGATCATTTCCTTCAATATCTGTATGATATCTTGCTGCCTGTGGACAGTACCCACAATCTTCTGGACATCCTCCTGTTTTTATGGATAACAATGTAGATACCTGTACCGTATTAGGGTCGTGATATTTCCTATGAACGGTAGCTGCATCATACAGCAATTCCATTAAAGGTTTATTATATATCTCTAAGATCTCTTCTTTAGTCCAGTTATGTTTTGCAGTGCTCATATGTGGGCGTTATTTAATAGGTCAAAAATAAAAAATTCCGCTGTAGTAGCGGAATTTTATCCCTGTTATTTAGTTTCTTCCGAATTAGGCTTTTCATCCGAAGGTTTCTTTTCATCTACCTGCGGTTTTATTTCTTTGTTTTTTATCACTTTAGCAGTTGGAGCGGGTTCTTCTTCTATTCCTTCCGAAGAAATTTCTTTACCTTTTAAATACTCTGGTAATTGCATTCCTGCCATATTAAACATTTCTTGTAAAGGCGGTACCGCATTATACATTCCTGAAATAAAATTAGAAGTCGATGTTTTTCCATCTTTTCCTCCTCCGTTTTCCCAAACAGTTACTTTATCAATCTTAATATTCTTAATCGCTTCCGATTGTAATCTTACCAATTCTGGTAATTTATCCGCAATTAATAATAGCGCTGCGTTTTGAGAATCATTTCCAGCAGCCTTCACGATTTGATCTAAACCGGCAGCCTGCTTTGTTAATACTTCAAAAACTCCTTTTGCTTCTGCCTGAGCCTTTAAGAAAATTGCATCTGCTTCTCCTTTTGCAATTCTTCGAATGTTTTCAGCCTCAGCTTCTGCGTCGATTTCAATTTTTGATTTTTCTATTTCAGCAGGAACCACAATATCTGCATATTGACTCGCTTTATCTCTTATAGCTCTGGCATTTTCAGCTTCTTTTTCTGCAGCATATGCTTCTTCTAAGGCTTTCGCTGCCTGAACTTTCTCAGAAGCGATCGCTCTTTTTTCTGCTTCTGCTTCTCTTTCTCTTCGTAACGCATCTGACTCAGCAATAGATATTTTTGCTGTATTTTCTCCATCAATTGCTCTCGCATTCGCTTCCGAAGTTTTAATTCTCTCATCCTTTAAGGCTTCTGCCTCTCCAATTTTAGCTTTGGCAATTGCACTTGCAGTTTGTATTCTCTCATTTTGATCTGCATTGGCTTCACCAATTTTTGCTTCAGCCATAGCTGCCGCTACCTGAGTTCTTTCGTTTTGAGCTGCTTTAGCCTCTCCAATTTTAGCTTTCGCTTGTAATTCTGAAACTTTAATTCTTTCGTCTTGCACAGCATCTGCCTCTCCAATAGATCCATCTCTATTTTTCTCTGCAACAGATTTACGTGCTGCATTGATTGCATGCGCTGCCGCTTCTTTTCCTAAAGCTTCAATATATCCCGACTCATCAACAATATCTGTAATATTTACGTTGATTAGTTTTAATCCTACTTTCTTTAATTCTGATTCTACACTTTTAGAAATATTCGTTAAGAACTTATCTCTATCAGAATTAATTTCTTCAATATCCATAGAAGCAACTACTAAACGCAGCTGTCCAAAAATAATCTCCTGCGCTAAATCTTGGATTTCATTCTGCCCTAAACCTAACAAACGCTCTGCTGCATTTTGCATGATTCCTGGTTCTGTAGAAATACCAATAGTAAATCGAGAAGGAACGTTTACACGAATATTTTGCTTAGATAATGCATTGACAAGGTTTACTTCAATAGAAATTGGAGTTAAATCCAAAAATTGATAATCTTGAAATACTGGAAATATAAAGGCGGCTCCTCCATGTATACATTTGGCCGATTCTCCACCGCCAACTTTTCCATAGACTACCAATATTCGATCAGATGGACATCTTTTATATCTTTTTAATAAAGTAAGAAAGATGATTAATACTCCAAGGATGATAGCAACAATTGTTACCGGCCACCCTAAATCTCCTAATTGGAGAGCAATTAAATTTAACATAGACATTTTTTATTTTTTTTGAGGTTCTACAATTAATATTCCATTTGACGTTACTTCAACCACTTTTATAACCATTCCTTGCGTTAGGTCATTATCATGATCGGTCAAAGCTTCTAATTCTCGTAACGAGTTTTGCACTTTTACTTGTACTTTTCCAATATTGGATCTATTTGCTCCAATAGTTAAATAAACTTCACCTATTGAGTGCAAAGCGTTTTTCATTTTTAGCGTTCCACTAGATGTCAGTTTACTGATATAATAAAACATGCTCGCCATCAAAGTCATCATTGCCAAACCGCATATAAGAGAAATGATTACAACAGTTGTTTTGGAACTTCCATCACCCATACTGGCAATTCCACTCCAACCAAAAATTGTAAAAAAAGCAACCGTGTTTTTAAAGGTGAAAAATTGAAATCCAGCACCAACATCTGCATCTACCTCAGCATCGATATCTCCAATATCATCTGTTTCTGCGCCTATAAATGTTGATATTAAAACAAACACAAAGACCACACTAGAAATCCCAGCCACTGCCCAATAAAATTGCTCAAAAGTGGTCAAATTAGAAAACCATTCCATCATAGTAATTAATTTAAAAGTTACTAAATATAAATAATTTTGACGGAATAAAAGGGTTTATCTCGTCAACAATACAGAAACCGCGTTTCCACCAAAGCCTACAGCATTTACCAATATTTTATGCAATTTTTTTGGTTGGTCTTGATCCATAGCAAAAGGAACCGAAACTGGTTGTTGGTGTACTAGCATGAACAATGCTAATTCCAAGCTCAACATTCCCGACGCACCGAAGGTGTGGCCTAGTTTCCATTTATTAGTAGTCAAAAAAGGCGTTTTGTTACAAAATATTGTTGAAATCGCTTTGAATTCGGATATATCTCCTTTAATTGTTCCAGGAGCATGCATAACAATCGCGTCAATTTCATCAGGATCTGTATCTCCTAAAGCCATCGTCATAGATCGTTGAAAACAATCTGCCTCCGTAGAAATAGAAATATTATGCTCCAAAATTTCAGTGGCATATCCAATTCCGGCTATATAGGCAAGGGCATTCTCCGAAATTCCTTTTTCTAAACAAGCCATAGAAGCTCCTTCCCCAATGACCATCGTATTTTCCTTCTTTTCAAGATCAAAAGCTCTGCAAGGATATTCTGCTTCGTTACTTGCATAAATTTTCATCGCTCGCATCTGTGCAATAGTAAAACCTGTTAGTGCAGCTTCACTACCTCCTACCAAAAACTTATCTGCCATACCTGATTGCATCCAGGCAACTCCATTTAACAAAGAGTGAAGTGCCGTTGAACAAGTAATAGAATGAGAGATCTCTGGTCCTTTGGTTTGTAGGTCATGTGCTACCCAAGAAGATATGTTTCCCAAAGTAGTTGTAGGGGACGTAAGTGTCTCTGCAAAATCATATTTTAAAAAGGACTGATGATATTTCTCAAATAAAGAAGTCGCCCCCCTAGAAGATCCAATGTTAATCCCAAAATTATCTGAAGCATCCCAGCCAGCCTTTTCAATTGCCTTTCTTGACGTGTATATAGCAAACAAAACACTAGCATCCAAGTTCTTATATTTAGAATCTGATTTTATCAATGCATCTATTTCCTCTTTGTCTTTCTCGGAAATTTCCGATACAAATGCAGAAGATGTATCAAACTTTTTTAATTTGATCGCATGACTATCATTTTGGTACTGCATCCAAATATCGCTTTGTGTTTTTCCTAATGCCGAAATGGACGCAATTGAAGTAATGGCTATTGGTTCTCTCAAGTTCTCTCTTCTTTGTTGCAAAAATACGCATCAACATTTATTTATACTCAAAATACCATTGAAATCTATTTTATTTATCTTGTTAAAAAATTTAGCATGGAACATCACGTAAAAAAAAGTTGGTTTCGCCGAAATTGGACATGGTTCGTCCCCACCATGGGTTGCGGAACCATCATTATTTTATTCATTTTGGGTATTGTAGGAATTTTCTCATTGATCAGTGGCTCAGAACCTACTCAACATGGGTTAGAAAAAGCTTCAAATGACCCTCAGGTAATCAAGTTTTTAGGAGAACCTATTGAAAAATATGGCCTCCCAACCGGAGAAATGACGTACAATTCGGATTCGGGGAGTCGCATAGATTTTATCGTTCCTATTGAAGGACCAAAAGGAAAAGGGTCCCTTATTGTAAAGGGGTACAAAGAAAATGAGACATGGGTGTATCAAAAATTGTATGTACACATTAAGGAAACTAATGAAAAGATCAATCTTCTGGATAAAAGTTTAGAGGGTATCTAATAAACCTTCTATCGTTTGATAGATTTTCTCCAATTGTTCTTCTGAAACAGTATATGGTGCGGAAATGTAGATCGTATTCCCAAGAGGCCTTAAGAAAACTCCTCGTTCCATAAAGAATTGGAACAGTTGGTCTCTCAAGTTTCCATAACGATCCATTTCAATATTCAGATCCAGTGCAAAAATAATTCCCGTTTGACGAGTGGTCTTCACTTTTGAGTGTGTCGAGATTCGCTCGTTAAATGATTGATGCGAAGCAATAATTCTTTTAATGTTGGTTTGCATTTCTGAGGTTTGCAACAATTCTGCAGCTGCCAAAGCTGCTGTACATGCTAATGGATTTGCAGAATAGGTGTGTCCGTGGAACAGTCCTTTTTTAATGTCTTCACTATAAAATGCATCATATATTTCTTGAGAACATGTCGTTAGCGCCATAGGTAGTAGGCCTCCAGTAAGTGATTTACTCAAACACATAACGTCTGGTTTTATCTCCATTTGATCTGAAGCAAAATAGGTTCCTGTTTTTCCAAAACCTGTCATTACTTCATCTGCAACAGTAATGATTGTATGGTCTTTACAAAACTTTAAAATCTCATTGAGTCCTTCTTTTGAATGCATTTTCATAGCCGCTGCTCCTTGCACTAAGGGTTCATATACAAATCCAGCTACTTTATTCGTAGACACAATTTTTTCCAGCTGATCCATGATTTTTTTATGGTTCTTTCCGCCCGGTACAGGAATCCTTTTAACCTCAATAAAAAAATCTTCAAAAGGTCCATTATAAACAGAAAGCCCAGACACGCTCATTGCTCCAAAAGTATCTCCATGAAATCCATCTTCGAAAGCTAGCAAAATGTTCTTTTTCTCTCCTTTATTAAAATGGTATTGCAATGCCATTTTAATACCAATCTCAACACTAGTAGAGCCATTATCACTGAAGAACATTTTCTGTTGATTCTCTGGAAGTATCTTCATCAATTCTTCGGAAAGCTTTATAGCTGGCTCATGGGTAAATCCACTAAATACAACTTGATCTAATTGCTGCATTTGAGCAGCTACTTTGTTTGTAATATATGGATTGCAGTGTCCGTACATAGCTACATACCATGAGGCAATACCATCTATATATTCATTTCCATTTTCATCAAAAAGAATACAGTTCTTTGCTTTCACAATTCCAATAGTGTCTGGATGTGTTTTATGCTGCGTTAAAGGGTGCCAAAGATGTTTCTTATCTCGTTCTTTTAGGCTCATAATTTGTCTTTAAATTCTTCTGCATATTCTACTATCACATTTTTGTCGAAATACGGTTCTTCATCTACTCTTCCTATGATGGGTACTCCAGTCATCTTTTCGATAATATCCTCTGTAGTTTGATGTTCCTTTCCCGAAAAAATAATCCCAATATCCAGCCCTTTTTCCTTAAGTGCGTTTACCGTAAGTAGCGTGTGATTTATACTTCCAAGATAATGACGTGAAACCACAATTACCTTATAACTAGGTTTAATAAGGTCAAATATCGTATCTGAATCGTTCAAAGGAACAAACAACCCTCCAGCTCCTTCAATGACCAAGTCGTTTTTCGTTTTTGGTTCTTTGATTTGATCTAACTTGATCTGAATTCCATCAATTTCTGCGGATGCATGAGGACTCATAGGCGTTTTTAAAGCAAATGAATTCTTGTGAAAAACAGATTTTTTATTCGAAATTAATGCTTTTACCTTATCCGTATCTGAGTAATGCAAATCCCCCGCCTGGACAGGTTTCCAGTAATCCGCTTCCAAAGCTTCCGTAACAATTGCTGATACAACCGTTTTTCCTACCTCCGTAGAAATTCCTGTTATAAAATATTTTTTCATAATTGTCATGCTGAACTTGTTTCAGCCTCTCATCTAGATTTAGTGATTCAGTAAGATGTCACAAAAATACGAAGTGTCTCTAAGACTTCATCTATTTCTTTTTCGGAATTATACGAATGTAAACAAAAACGTAGTCGTTCTTGTCCTTCGGGTACGGTTGGAGACAGAATTGGTTTTACATCAAACCCTCTCTGTTGTAATTGAGCGGCTCCTTGTTTTACCCTTTCATTTCCATGGATAACACAGCAATGGATGGCTGAATTACTTTCAATAAAGATCTTACCCATATTCAGTTCTTGTATTCTTCTTCTGAAATAGGTAATCTTATTTTTTAAACTTTCAATAGTCGTTTGATTATTGTTTATGAGCGTATAAACCATTTTGATAGTTGCGACGGCATGAGGAGACAAACCAGTCGTGTAAATGAGGCTTCTCGAAAAGTTAACCAAATATTCTTTCAATAAACTGCTGCCTAATATAGCTGCGCCATGACTCCCTATTGCTTTTCCGAATGTAATAATTCTGGCAAAAATGGCTTCTTCAATTCCCAAATCCTGCACAATTCCACGTCCTTTGTCCCCAAAAAGTCCAACAGCATGGGCTTCATCAACAACTAAATGAGCGCCATACTTTTTTCCTAGTTCCAATATCTTTATAAGATTTGGAGCATCTCCATCCATTGAAAAAATGGATTCCGTAACGATATAGATTTCTTGTTCAGGTGCTGAAACAAGTTCAGCATGACGGGTCAATAGTTCTTTCAGGTTTTCAAGATCATTATGCTTGAATTTATAACCTTTGGCATCGCTCATTTT
Organism: Asprobacillus argus; assembly: GCF_032248395.1. Lineage (NCBI taxonomy): Bacteria > Pseudomonadati > Bacteroidota > Flavobacteriia > Flavobacteriales > Flavobacteriaceae > Asprobacillus > Asprobacillus argus. The sequence goes on along the minus strand of NZ_JAVTTO010000001.1, from coordinate 865,761 downwards.
TAATCCGTCTCTAATAGAGGCATGAATGAACTCGTCATAAAGAATAATATCTCCTCGCTGAAGAACGCTAGAGAAAAAGCCTACATTGGCGTCATAACCTGAATTGAACACAAGTGCCGACTCAGCATTATGAAAATCACACAAATAGGTTTCTAACTCTTCATACATATCATGATTTCCGGATAACAACCTCGACCCCGTCGCTCCATTCAGTTGCATGTTGTTATCGCGTAAATATTGATGTGTTTTATCAAAAACCTGTTCATTTCTAGCCATTCCTAAATAATCGTTGGAAGAAAAATCGACCAAATTATTTTGAGGCTTCAAACTGCGCATGGCATTTGAATTCAATCGCTTTTGAAGTTTATGATCAAGTTTTTTTGGAAATCTCATCAACACAAATGTATGTAAAATCTTGTACCTTTGGATTTTTAAAAACACAGATGGTAAAAGATAGTTCTTTAAAGGAAAAATGGGATTTTTTGGTTGATAAGTTATCTGGTCAATTTGCTGATGGGGATACACTTAATTTAGACAGTATTATCTATTTGATTGGTGTACAAGAATTGGGTCAGGGACAAAGACGATTTAAGAAAGACGATAAGGTAAATCTTATGCATATTGCGATATGTAAACTGTTAGAACCCTATGGATATTATGAGTTTGAGTACTTTGATGAAGACGGTTGGCCACATTATAAAGTAGTGACCGAATTACCAAATTTAAAAGCGGGAGAACAAACCGTCCTCATGAAAGAGTCCATCGTTCACTATTTTGATACATTGGGTTATTTTAAGTAACACTTAGCTTTCTAACCATAATCGAAAATAGTTTAGGAATCCATCTTTTTACATAGACTCCTAACTTCTCTTTTGCTCCAGCAATGTATGCCTCTTCTTTTTTTGCGCTCATTGCTCGAACCATGAGTTTGGCAAATCGTTCCGGTTTAATTCCATTCGCTGTGGCTTTATCCATAGTCTGCTGAGGTGTGCCATCACCAGTCAACGCATTCATAGAAACATTGGTGGTTACATATCCAGGACAGATCAATGTAATTGCAATCTTGTCGTTATACACCTCCGCTCGAAGACTATCAAAAAAACCATGCAAAGCGTGTTTGGATGCAGCGTAACTAGATCGTAACGGGGTTCCAATCTTACCTACTATACTTGTTGTAACAACAAACTGTCCAGATTGATTTTCTATAAAATGAGGAAGCACAGCTTTTGTCAATGCAATTGTTCCCAAGTAGTTGATATTCATAATACGCTCATCAACATCTATGGAAGTATCTTTTACCAATGATCGCTGACTAATTCCTCCATTATTTACCAAAACGTCCACCCGCCCAAAAGCTTTAATAGCTTCTTTTGCTTTCTCTTTAAAATTAGCGTGTTGAGCAAGGTCCAAATCCAGGACATATATATTATCTGGATCTTGGCAAAGTTCTTTCACCTTATTTAAGTCTTCTTTTTTTCTCGATGAGACGATCAATTTTGCGCCTTGTTCCGCTAAATGAAGTGCCAAAGCCTTTCCAATTCCGGATGAAGCGCCAGTGATCCAAACTACTTTATTAACATAACTCATTGTTAAAATTTTATTACAAAGTACATAAATTCTATTAGAAGTGGTACTTTTGGAATGCTTCTTGAAAGCCTATGTTCAAAACTGATTATATGAGAAATTTTTTAATCCTTTTTCTGTTTGTAACAACTGCTGCGTTACAGGCTCAGTATACAATATCTGGAACGATACAACCAGTAAACAATTATAAAAACGCATTGCTATACAAGGTAGAAGGTGCTAGACAGGTTTATATTCGAAATGCTAAAATTGAAAAAGGGATCGATCAAAGTATGGGCTCTTTTGAATTTATATTTAATAACGACATTGCTCCTGGGTCTTATAGAATTACATATGATCTCCAGCAAGGAGGTTTTATAGATTTTTTATACAATAAAGAAGACGTTTCATTTAACATCAATCCAAATTCGGATCAACCAGTGGTTACTTTTGAAAAATCAAAAGAAAATCTATTATACAGTAATTTTTTAAGTGCCTTATCCGTGGCACAATATAAAACAGATTCGTTGCAAATTGCGTATTTAAGAGCTCCTTCTAAAGTCACAGGCGATACATATAAAGAGGCAGTAAAAAACATTAAGGCAATCCAGGCGGACTATACACAGAAAGCCAATAATATGTTGGTCTTGAATTTTATAAAAGCAACAGACAGATACAATGCTGTTGAACCAGCAAAAACTCCCAAGGAATATTTTACAGGAGTTCTAACTCATTTCTTTGACAATATAAATTTCAAGAATCCTTTTCTATTCAATTCATCTTTTTTAATAGACAGAATTACTGATTATGTTTTCTATATGAACTATACTGATGACAGAGATCAACAGTTAACATTGCATAAGAATGCCGTTGATAAGGTGATGGGTTTGATCAACGATCCAAAATTCAAAGCAGATGTTATTGAATTCTTAGCTACGCAATTCTCAAGTGCAAAGGAAACTAAAATTGTAGACTATATTATCTCAAATCACTTTGAAAAATTACCTGCTGAATTTAAAAATCAAGAGTTTAAAAATAAAATATTAGGAGATTTAGCTATTGCTACTGGTAGAACCGCTCCAGACTTTTCCTGGGAAGAAAATGGAAAAACAGTAACACTTTCAGAATTAAATGATGGCAAACATTATGTCTTGATCTTTTATAGCACGGAATGTCCGCATTGCCTAAGAGAAATACCTCAATTTTTTGAATTTATGAAAGGTAAGGACCAAGTAAAAGTAATTGCTTTTGCTATGGAAAATACGAATATTTCGTGGAATAAGTTCAAGTCAACATTACCAGGTTGGCATCATGCTCTAGGGCTTGGGAAATGGGAAAATAAAATCGCAAGAACCTATCAAATTGTTTCTACTCCAACATATTTCGTCTTGGATGCTGATAAAAAGATTATTGGTAACCCGGAGGAGTTAGATGATCTAAAAGCGGCTGTTTCTCAGTTAAAAATGTAGGAACGCATCCTCTAAATGCACTACTTTGTCTTGATGGTCTTCTTTAGTGATCGCAATAATATCAAAGCGAACTTCTATATCGAGATCGTGTTGCTGGATATATTCATCAACAGCACATACCAATAACTTGATTTTCTTTTGACTTACAAAATCTTGTGGGTTTCCGAATTCACTCGTTGATCTGGTCTTAACTTCTACAACTGCTAAAACATTCTCTTTTTGAGCAATGATATCTACTTCTGCTTTTTGAAAACGCCAGTTTCGTTCTCGTACCGTATATCCTTTTGCAATTAAAAGGTCAACTGCCAGTTGCTCTCCTTTTTTTCCTAATTCATAGTGTTTTGACATGCTACTAAAGTAGAAAATTAATGGTATATTTAACCAATGGATTTCCCTTTTGTCTTCAACGAAAAAAGTTCGCTATTACTTATCTTCTTCTTTCATGGAATTATTTTTTCAATGCTATTATTAAGGAGAGGGATCCAACATCAGAATACTAGCAACAAATGGTTGAGTTTACTATTGTTTCTATGCGCTCTTTATATCGTTCCATACATGTTAGGTTATGCTAATTGGTATGCTAAAAAAGTGACTGCAGATATTTTATTTTTTGTTCCATTTATGCAAGTTTTAGTCATTGGTCCAGTCGTATATTTTTATATTCAAAGCCTACTACAAGCAGATTTTAAATTTTCTAAAAAAGATTGGATTCACTTTGTCCCAGGGTTTCTATATCTATTGTACTCCTTAGTTGTTTTCGTTACTGACAAGCTGATTTTAGAAGAGTTTTATTTTTATGCCGATGGCAGAGATAAAGACTTAAAAACGTGGTATCAGTTATTGGGTCTAGCTTCCATGCTTTATTATTTAGGTCTAAGTCTTAAAAAATATAGCGCGTACAAGAAACGGATTTATGATGTAGTAAGTTATGCAGATTCCATTCTTTTTCGTTGGATACGGAATTTTTTATTGGCGTTTTATACTTTGCTTATTATTAGAATCGTCTTCTTCTTTTCAAATCCGCAATGGGTTAATTTTGGAAGTCATTTCTGGTATTTTATATCCTTTGCTTTCATTGTTTATTATATCTCTATTAGTGGTTATACCGAAGCTATAAAATCGTCTTCATTCTTATTAAAAAAGGTCGATAATACTCCTATAATTCCTGAGAGAGAAAAACCAATGATGAGCGCTATTGACGTTGATAAATGGAAAACGCAACTTATTGCACTATTAGAACAACAGAAAGTGTATCAGAACTCTCAGTTGACATTGTCTGACATTGCCGAGCAGTTAAACACCAACACAAAAACGATTTCTTCAGTGGTAAACGGAGGTTTTGATATGAACTTCAATGATTTTATCAATCATTACCGAATTGAAGCTGTAAAAGAGCAATTAAAATCTGGAGCACATCACAAAACAACATTATTAGGAATTGCCTTTGATTGTGGATTTAACAGCAAAGCAACTTTTAATAGGGCTTTCAAAAAAAGTACTTCTTTATCTCCTAAAGATTATCTTAAAACCATTTCTTAAAAGAGGTCTCAAATCTTGATTTGAAGCGTTTCCTTCTTCTTTATGAGTGACTTTTGTCTAAAAATCAGAAACCATCATCATGAAAAAATTTGTAACACTTATGGCATTCTTCTTAGCGAACTTTACAATTGCTCAAGAGGATCTATTTAAAAAAATTGACGCTATCATCGCGTCAGAAATTAAAAAAGATGGTCCTGGTGTAATGGTAGGAGTTGTAAAAGAAGGAAAGATCATTTATGAAAAGTATCGCGGTCTTGCCAACATAGAACATAAAGTGAAAATTGGTAAAAAGACAAGATCTAATATTGCCTCTACTGCAAAACAATTTACTGCCTTGATGATTTTACAATTGTCACTTGAACAAAAACTACGTTTAGAGGATGATGTAAGAAAATATCTGCCTTTCCTATATCCCAAAATAAAAGAGAAAATAAAGATTCGACATCTCATCAACCATACTAGTGGTATTCGAGATTATGTAGATTTAATGAACTTGCAGAATAGAATTTGGTGGAAACAAGTTGGTTTAGATAATGGCGACATACTAGAATTGGTAGAAAAACAAGAAGATCTAGGTTTTACTCCAGGTTCAAAATATTCTTACAGTAATACCAATTACAATATACTTGCTATAATAATTGAAAAGGTGACTAAAAAAAAGTTCACTACATACTCTCAGAACTTTTTCAAAGAGTTAGGAATGGATGATACTGAATTCATTAGAAGATATCTGCAGGTAATTCCCAATAAAGCTTATGCGTATTCTGATTGGGGTTATGGCGAACTATTTCGTAGTGCATTCGTAACAAAAACCTCAGGTGAAGGATTTTTATACACTACATTAAAAGATCAATTGAAATTCGAACAAGCGGTACAAAATGCAAGTCACAATAATAACCTTTTGTTGATTAAAAGTCAGTTACCTATTGAAAACAGTGAAATCAAAACTTATGGCTTTGGATTAAAACTTGAAAATAGACTGGGAAGAAAAGCCGTTCATCACGATGGAGCTACACTTGCTTATAACTGTCAAACGCTTCGCTTCCCTAAAGAAAAATTGACCGTTTTTATTATGAGCAATAATGGAAACATTAGAAGTGATTTGATGGCAAATAATATTGCAAAAGTTTTTCTACCAGAATCAAAAAGAAAAGTGAAATATAATGACCGTTTTTATGCAAGTTCAGAAAGCAATGAAACAGTGAAAATAGTAGATCAATATAAGTATCCTGACGGAGAGAAAACAGTCGAAATCATTGAGAAAGAAGGTAAGAAATATTGGAGCAAGGGTAGTTTTACACTGGAAATGGTTCTTCAAAAGAAAAATTCCTTTTCATTTGCGAATCACCCAAAGATGAGAATTGTTTTTTACAAAGATGAAATGGTTGAGTATTACCCGTCTGGTAAAACTATGAGTTACAAGAGAAATACAGTTCCTCCAGTTTCATTTATGGATTTAGAAGGATTCGTTGGCGTCTATTATAATGGCGAATTAGAGATCGGTTTTCAGTTAAAATTATCAAAGAAAAATCAGCTAAAACTAAAGTTCTTAAATGACAAGACGTTTAAACGTGTTAAAGTATACAACAGAGCTGATTTATTGTTTGATAATAACATTTTCTTGAAGACCCAAAGAGATCAATTCAATAGAGTTACAGACATAATTTTAACCCACGGCAGAGCTAAAAATATTCGGTTTAAAAAGAAATCAAATCTCAAATTTCAACCTAAAATTGCTACTGAAAAAGGTTCTATTCAAGTAACTACTATTAGTGGATCAAGAAATGGTGATCCTTCCGATATTCTGCTTACGAAAAACTATGCTAACGGAAATGAGATCTGGTCCAAGCGATTCGGGGGAAAATCATATGACAAAGGAAACTCTATAATTGCAACTGACGATGGTTACTTGATTGTAGGTGCCACCAGTTCTTTTGGAAATGGAAACTACGATATGTTTGTCGTTAAGACCAATAAAAAAGGGAAATTACAATGGCAGCAATCGTACGGAGGTTTTTATAATGAATATGGATATACTGCGGAAAAAACCAGTAACGGCTTCCTGATCAAAGGTACACTTCAACAATGTACGTCAAATACAGATGTTTTTAACAGAAAGTGCAGTACCAATGTTTGGGTAGTTTCTATTGATGAAAAGGGAAAAGAACTGTCAAATACGGTTCTAGAAGAAATTAAGGAGTAATTTCTAATTTATATCCAACGCCATGAATATTTGTCAGCTTAATAGAAGCATCGTCTTTTAATTTCTTACGAAGTTTTGAGATATAGGTGTCCAAGCTTCTCCCAACAAACACTCCATTGTCTTCCCAAACCTTTTTTGTCAATTCGTCCCTTCTGATAATTTGGTTTGGGTTGGCAACAAATATTTCCAGTAATTCGCATTCTTTCTTTGAAAGGTTAATTTCTGTTGCTTCTTTTACTAATTTATGTTGTTCTGGGTAAAATTGAAAAATTCCAATAGCAGCAAATTTTTCTTTATTTTCTTCAATTCTCTGAATTGGTTTTTTTCGATAAAAAATTAACTGTAACATCAGAAAAACCACAAAAACAATAACATATAAAAATGTGTCTTTATTAAAAAAGATTGACCTATTGTCTAAGAGTCTAAATTGAATTGTATAACATTGCTCTGGTAAATACCGTCCTGCACAAGGAATGATTGTGTTTTCTGAATCTATACTTATTTCATAGCTATAGGCAACTTCTCTATCTACACATCGAATTACTTCTACTCTATAATTCTCTGATACATTTGATTTAAAAAAACTTCGTTTCACAACAGCAACTAAACTATCTGGATAAAATGAAAGCCTCTTTTCAAAAGAAAGTTCAAATTTTGATTCCCCTAACTCCATGACTGGTAAAATTAGAGATAGAGAATCTTGATTGGAAAGTAACAATTGATTCCCTACATCACGTAAAGAAATTTTAATCCGTTCTGAAAAATCATCATTTTTCTCATTAGAATCTGTAAAAACCCAAATAGAGAAAACAATAATCGCTAAGATCAAAAACGAAAAAATAGTCTTTTTGCTCATAATTTCTGTAAATAACATACAATTTCATGACTTTTTACAACTGTTGACACTTCTTTTACATTTTTTTGACACTCTTCTTTTGAGGTCAATATAGTTTTACTCGAAAATCAAAACATCATGAAAAAAATTATTATTGCATCTATGCTTATAGCTAGTTTTTCAGTAACGCTAAATGCACAAGAAAAACTCAAGGTCAATCCTACTAAAAGCACACTGCATTGGTATGGATATTACACTTTTTATTTTGGAGGGCATGATGGAACTATTAACATTATTGAAGGTCATTTTATTAAAACCAATGAGAAAATAACTGGCGGTGAATTTAATATAGATATGACCTCCATTAAAAGCACAGATGTAAAAAACAAAAAGGCAAATAAGAGTCTTGTAAATCACCTAAAAGATCCAGATTTTTTTGATGTGAAAAAATATCCTACAGCAAAAGTAGTTATTACAAAAGTAGATTATCATGATGCTACTCACGCAAGAATAGAAGCTAATCTAACACTTAAAGGGGTTACAAAATCGATTAATTTCCAAGTTGAGTTTAATTTTGAAGCCTTAACCATGACTACTAAGTTTAAAATTGATAGAACTCGGTGGGGAGTTAACTATAACAGCAAAATGAAAGACGGCGCTATTTCTGATGCTATTGGATTTGAAGTAAAATTAAGTTTATAAATGCTACAGTTAATTTTTCAACTTCGCAATATATTTCTTAGCTTCTTTCATCACTTTGGGTGCGAGAATAATGGTCGCTAGCATTGTTGGAATGGCCATGAGGGCAAAAGCACTATCTATTAAACTGATCATTGTATCTAAACTAGAAGTTGCCCCCACAATAATACTGGCAATAAATAAATAATTGTAGTAGTTCTTATACTTAGCTCCAGCCAAAAATGAAAGCGATTTAGTTCCATAATATGAATACGAAAACAAGGATGAAATACTAAAAACTGCCACACAGATCATCAATAAATATTTCCCTACTCCAGGCATTGCGTTTCCAAATGCCGTAGCTGTTAGGCTTACACCGTTAGCATCTGATGTTTGCCATACTCCCGTTACCAAAATAGCCAAAGCTGTAAGCGTACAGACCACAATAGTATCAATAAAAGGCCCTAGCATTGCTACTAATCCTTCTCTCGCTGGCTCTGTTGTTTTAGCTGCGCCATGCGCCATAGGCGCTGTTCCAATTCCAGCCTCATTAGAAAAAGCTCCTCTACGAATTCCAAGAATGATCAATGTTCCTAAAGCTCCACCAAAAAAAGCATCTGGTTTAATAAAATCAGCAGAAAAAGCGTCTGTAAAGATCATCCCAAAGTATTTTGGAACGTCCTCAATATGTACACCCAAAATAACAATTACTAATACAAAATACAGTAAAACCATTGCGGGAACCAATTTCGCAGTTACCTTACTAATGCGTTTTAAACCTCCTAGAATGACAATAGAGGTAACTATTACTAATATGATTCCGATTGCCCAATTACCAGTATCTGATTCTTTAATACCATTTGGTTCTAACATGATATCATTTATAGCCTGAGTTAACTGGTTTACATTAAAAACTGGCAATGCACCAATCATCGCACAAGCGCTAAAAAACAATGCCAAAGGTTTCCATTTTTTTCCTAATCCTTCAGTAATAAAATACATAGGGCCTCCTTGCAGTGCTCCTTGAGAATCTTTTCCTCTAAACATAATAGCTAGTGAAGACGTGAAGAACTTAGTAGACATTCCTACAACAGCACTCATCCACATCCAAAAAATAGCTCCTGGCCCTCCTACAGCAATAGCTACAGCTACACCAGAAATATTTCCCATTCCGACCGTTGCAGATAAGGCGGTGGTCAAAGCTTGAAAATGACTGATTTGCCCTGGATCATTTGGGTCATCATATTTTCCTCGAAGTACTTGAATCGCATGCCCAAAAAATCGAAAAGGTAGAAATCTAGATAGTACCAAAAGATAGAGCCCGCCTCCAATTAATAATATAAGTAGTGGTAACCCCCAAATAAAGGAGGAAAAATCCTGTATTGCTTTTCCTATAAAATCCATTTAATTATAATGCTTATCTATGTATGTTATGGCTTGTTGCTGTGAAAGTACGGCAAAACTTTTATATCGATCATGTACATCAACAATTTCGTCCAGTGCTTTCTGCACAAGTCCCTTGTTTTTCCATGATTTTAAGTGAGCAACTACTGTTTTTAAACATCCATTTTTATAAGAGATCTGACCTAATACATGTATAAGTGTATCTGAAACCCTTTTGGTTTCATCGAATTCTAATTGTTGTAATAATGGCAAAATCTCTTGAGGATGTGTCCTCCCTCTTAATTCTAATCCATGGCAAATCTCTCTTCGTACTTCTTTATCCGAATGAGTTAAGTATGGTTCCGACCATACCAAAATCGGTTGCGGATTTACCTGACCCATTTTTTTCATAGACCCAATAACCGCATTTCGTACCGAATGATGTTCGTCAAATAGGCCTATGTCAAAAAAGTCTTTCACCAAATCGAAATGACATTTACCAATCTCTCCGGCAGCGTTTATCACTGTCTGTCTAACTTTAGCTTCCTCTGAGCTCAATAAGGTTTTTAGCCTTTGTATAACTTTAGGGCGTAAGGTGTGATCTTGGTAGAAAATATTGCCAGTAGCTAAATATCCCGATTTTCGAATATAGGTATCTGCATCTGAAAAGTAGGTTAATATATTCGAAGTTTGACCTTGGGCAAGGTCATTTGCGATGTCTTTATGGATTCTATCAACCAGAGCAACTCGCTCTTCTTTTGTTAAGTCATAGAACCTCATATTACTTCGTAAAATCTAAATAGGTTTTAGATTTCTTTGATAATATTTCCACTTCTCTGCCTAGCAAAAGGGCTCTGTTATCTATTTCGTGACCTGCGGGGAAATCAAAAACTACAGGAAAGTCATATTCAGAAACAGCATCCAAAATTAATTGTTCTATAGTGCTACCCCACTTCGTTGTGTTCTTTTTGATGTTGCTCATATCACCAATGATCAATCCTTTAAGGTTATCAAAATATCCAGCACGCTTGAAGCTTTGCAACATACGATCTATGTGATACTTGTATTCTCCAATCTCCTCTATAAACAAGATTTTATCTTTTGTATTGAGCTGACTTTCGCTTCCCAACATCGTTAACAAAATAGTAAGGTTACCACCTACTAATTGTCCTTTGGCCTTTCCTTTCCTGTTGTATTTTGAGGTAGTAATTTCATATTTCATTTTTTCTCCAAACAATGTTTTTCTCAAAGTCTCAATACTCTCTTTATTTTCTTCAAGGTCAAAATCAAAACTAGTCCCCATCATCCCATGAATGGTTTCAATACCCATATTATGAATATGGCTGTGGATGGCCGTTACATCTGAATATCCTATGATCCATTTAGGCTGTTGTTTGAATTTTTCAAAATTGATCTTATCCAAAATACGCACAGAGCCATAGCCGCCTCTTGCGCCCCAAATGGCTTTTATATTAGGATCGTCTAAGGCTTTTTGAAAATCATTAGTTCTTTCTTTATCTGTACCAGCAAAATGATGATTCTGATTAAAAATATTTTTACCTATAATCACGTGCAAACCCCAACTTTCTGCAGTTGCTTTAGCTTTTGCAATAGCCTCTTCTTTATTCTTTAAAATTCCAGCCGTTGCCACAATGGCAATGGTATCTCCTTTTTGTAAGTATTTTGGGCGTTTTAGTTCCATTGTTTTTTTAACAAGTGCATCCTTTTTTTTCTGTGAGTTTCCTGTAAAGTTACTCAATAGAAAAAAGACAATGATCCATTGCAGCAGATGCTTACTATTCATAAAAATGCTTTTTGTAAATGTATCCATTTTCATTGGTTTAATAAAATAGGTTCTGATTGCTTTTTTGTACTTTTGTCAACCAAAAATTAATCCAAAAAATATCTGAAGATATATGAGTGCTCCTAAAAGATATACCATAACTGCTGCTTTACCATATACGAATGGTCCTATTCATATTGGTCATTTAGCTGGAGTTTATGTTCCTGCCGATATTTATGCACGTTACTTGCGATTAACAGGAAACGATGTTGCCTATATCTGTGGAAGCGATGAGCATGGTGTTGCTATACCAATGCGAGCAAAAAAAGAAGGTGTGAGTCCTCAAGATATTATCGATAAGTACCATGGAATTATCAAACAATCATTTGCAGATTTCGGAATCTCTTTTGACAACTATTCCAGAACCTCAGCAGAGGTTCATCATAAGACCGCTTCAGACTTTTTTGTAGATCTTTATGAGAAAGGTGAGTTTATAGAAGAGGTAACTGCTCAATTATATGATGCGCAGGCAGATCAATTCTTAGCGGATCGATTTGTGGTTGGTACCTGTCCAAAATGTGGATTTGAAGAGAGTTATGGTGATCAATGTGAAAACTGTGGAACCTCACATAATGCCACAGATCTGATCAACCCAAAATCTGCAATTACTGGAAATGTCCCTACTATTAAAGAAACAAAGCACTGGTTCTTACCTTTAGATAAACATGAAGGCTTTTTACGTGAGTGGATCTTAAAAGGACATAAAAAAGATTGGAAACCTAATGTGTACGGTCAGGTAAAATCTTGGGTAGAAGATGGTTTAAGACCGAGAGCTGTAACACGTGATCTAGATTGGGGAATTCCCGTTCCTGTGGAAGGTGCTGAGGGTAAAGTGTTATATGTTTGGTTCGATGCTCCTATTGGATATATTTCTGCTACCAAAGAATGGGCAGCGAGAGAAGGAAAGAATTGGGAAGATTATTGGAAGGATGAAGACACCAAACTAGTGCATTTTATCGGAAAAGATAATATTGTATTTCACTGTATTATTTTCCCTAGTATGTTAAAAGCACATGGAGATTATATTTTACCAGATAATGTTCCTGCAAACGAGTTTTTGAATTTGGAAGGAAATAAATTATCTACTTCTAAGAACTGGGCCGTTTGGTTACATGAATATTTGGAAGAGTTTCCTGATCAACAAGATGTGTTACGTTATACATTAACCGCTAACGCTCCTGAAAGTAAGGACAATGATTTTACATGGAAAGATTTTCAAGCGAGAAATAATAATGAACTAGTTGCCATTTTCGGAAACTTCATTAACAGAGTTGTTGTATTAAGTAACAAATATTATGACGGGGTTATTCCTGAACCAGGAGATTTTTCTGAGGTAGATGAAGATACATTAGCGGCACTCAAGCAATTCCCTCATATTATTGGCAAATCTATTGAGCGTTATCGTTTTAGAGAAGGAAGTCAGGAGTTGATGAACTTAGCTCGTTTAGGAAATAAATATTTAGCAGATGAAGAGCCATGGAAAGTAATTAAAGAAGATGAAAAAAGAGTTCAAACCATCATGTATGTGGCATTACAAATCGCCGCAGGGTTAGCTGTTCTATCTGAGCCTTTCTTGCCTTTCACTTCTGATAAATTAAAAACCATTCTCAACTTGTCACCTCGAGCGGAGTCGAGAGGTCTTTCTTGGGAAGATGTTTCTGAAAAAGAAGTGTTGCTTCCTGGAGGACATCAAATAGGAAAAGCACAGTTATTGTTTTCTAAGATTGAAGATAAAACCATGGATACACAATTGGCTAAACTTGAAGCAACAAAACTTGCCAATGAAAAGGCTAATAAAACAGTAGAACCTCAAAAAGAAACGATCGAGTTTGACGATTTTACCAAGTTAGACATTAGAGTAGGTACTATTTTGGAAGCTGAAAAAGTGGCCAAAACGAAAAAGCTACTACAACTCAAAGTCGATGTTGGTATTGATGTTAGAACCATCGTTTCGGGGATTGCTGAAAGTTTTGCTCCAGAAGACATTATTGGACAGCAAGTCACTGTTTTGACCAATTTAGCGCCAAGAAAGATTCGTGGTGTCGAAAGTCAGGGTATGATCCTGATGACAGATACTCCCGATGGAAAATTGGCTCTTGTAGAGCCCGAAAGAGCGGTAACCAACGGACAGCAGATCAGTTAATGCTTAAAATAGCATACCATCCCATTTATAAACATCCGTTGCCTTTAGGGCATCGTTTTCCGATGGGAAAATATGAGTTGATCTATCAGCAACTATTGCACGAAGGAACCTGTAGCTTAGACAATTTTTTCGAGCCGGAAATACCAAACAATAAATACATATTTCAGGTACATGATCCTGAATATGTTTCAGATCTTTTGAATCTTACGTTAGATCAGAAAGCCGCCAGAAAGATCGGTTTTCCTTTGAGTGAACGGCTCATAGAAAGAGAAATCATCATTACCGATGGCACATTGAAAGCCAGTGAATTTGCGGTTAGTAATGGTATCGCTATGAATATTGCAGGAGGAACTCATCATGCTTTCACAAACAAAGGAGAAGGATTTTGCCTGTTTAATGATCAAGCTGTAGGTGCCCGGTATTTACTAAAAAAGGGGCTTGCTGAAAAAATCCTGATCGTTGATCTAGATGTACATCAGGGTAATGGAACTGCCGAGATTTTTCGCAATGATACTGCTGTTTTTACTTTTTCTATGCATGGGAAAAATAATTATCCTTTTCAAAAAGAAGAAAGTGATCTTGATATAGCATTAGAAACAGGAACGCAAGATGACACTTACTTATCCATATTAATAGAAACACTTCCAAAATTAATCATGGATATACAACCTGATTTTATCTACTACCTTTCTGGTGCAGATGTGATCGCTTCTGATAAATTAGGAAAACTGTCGCTAACATTGGAAGGCTGTAAAGAACGTGATCGTTTTGTGCTGCAAACCTGTAAAGATGCTGAAATTCCCGTGATGTGTAGTATGGGTGGTGGCTATTCTCCAGATATTAAAACCATTGTGGAAGCGCATGCGAACACTTTTCGTTTAGCTCAGGAGGTTTTCTTCTAGACTTTTATATATTTGACTTTTAGTCCTAACGCTATGAAATTATCTACCAGATGCAAATCCTGTAAATCAGAAATAAGCTTTAACTCTTTAGTGGATGATCGAGTTGAGTTGGAAATGAAGAAGGGTAAGGAATTTCCTTTAACATGCAATGCTTGCCATAAAAAAGATAAGTATCATGTTAATGATTTTATTGCACATAAATCACAGTCTCATAAGGTTTTCATGTTAATCATTGTCATGGTAACAATTGTGAGTTTGATAAGTTTCGAACTATTTGTAGGTTCTATGGGTATCTATTTTTATGGAAGTATCTTGTTAGCTCCCTCAGCTACCTATGGATTGATTACAAGACAGTATCAAGTAAAATTAAATTCTTTCAATAGATTTAAGGTGAAACAGTAACTTAATTATAGGTATTATACAATTTTTAATGAAAAATTTGGTTTACTAGACGAGTGGTCATATCTTTGCAAAAGATTTTTAAAAATGCCGACAACTTTAAAACATGACGAAAAAGCAAATTTCCTTTTAGAAAAGGGAACAGAATTGTTATGGTGTAAAGGGTACAATGCTACTAGTGTTAATGACATCGTAAAAGCGGCAGATATTCCGAAAGGATCTTTTTATTTCTATTTTGACAGTAAAGAAGATTTTGCTGTAAAGGCAATCAACAAATATTTTGAGGATAATTTTGAAATGATCTTTGCCATTTTGCACAGTGAAGAACCTTCCCCAAAAAAACGCTTAATGAACTTTCATGAGTTTAGAGCGGCAGTTTTAAGAGATGAATTAGGGTATTCAGGTGGGTGTATGGCGTGTAATGTTGGAAATGAAATGTCGGAGCACAGCGAAAAAATTAGAAACGCTATTCAAATGAAAGAAAAAGTTTTAATTGATGGTATTGCTAAGGTAATTCAAGAAGCACAGCAAGCAGGGGAAGTAGATGGTTCGTTTGATGCATATGATATGGCAAGTTTTTTAGAAGATGCTGGAAAAGGCGCTATGATAAGTATGAAAGAAACAAACAGTTCTTATCCGGTAGAAAACTTTTTAAGAATGACTAAACGTCTATTGTAAAAAAAATTTAAACAAACAATAGACGACTGGTCAAATATTTAAAATAAATGAGAAATTTACTCGTTAACAAAAAATAACAATCAACCCAGATCATTCAATTAAGCAATGAGTTAATTATCTTCTTTCGATAATGTCCAAAATGTAAAGATAGGATCGTCATAAAAGAAAATAATCAATTACCAATCATAATTAATCGACTGGTCAACTAATTTTAAAACAATGAACGAACAACAAAAACAGAAAAACGGATTGATAAAAAGCTTTGCTACGAAATGGGCCGAGTTTATTATCCGTTTTAAATGGCCTGTGGTCATTGCAACCTTGGTCCTAGCTCTTGGTTTGGCATCTCAAGGAAAAATGGAGTTTGATGGAGATTATCATGTCTTCTTTAGTAAATCCAATCCTGAACTAGAAGCATTTGACGCACTGCAGGAAAAGTACACTAAAGATGACAATGTAGTTATCGTATTGGCTCCTATGAATGGAAATGTTTTTACTAAAGAAAATTTATCTGCGATTGAAGAGTTAACAGCTTCGGCATGGAATACACCTTATTCTTCCAGGGTAGATGCTATTACAAACTTTCAGTATACACGTGCAGAGGGCGATGATCTATATGTAGATGACCTTTCTTACGAATCTCACGCAAAAACACCTGAAGAGATTGCAAAAATACGTGAAGTCGCTTTAAAAGAGCCACTCTTAATGCATCGATTGATCAATGAAAAAGGGAGCGTAACAGCTATCAATGTAACGTTGCGATTACCTGGAATTGACACGGCTAAAGAGATTCCTGAAGTTACTAAAAACACACGTGAAATGATTGCTGCTTTTCAAGAAAAGCATCCTGAGTTTGATATGTATACTACTGGTTTGGTTCCTTTAAATACTGCTTTTTTCGAAGCTTCTTTTAGGGATCTTGCACTAACCATGGTGATGTTCCTCATCGTGATTGTAGTAACATTAGTGCTAACAAGGAATATTTTTGCCATGTTAGCTACATTATTTGTAGTATTCTTCTCAATTGCAAGCTCTGTTGGTTTTGTAGGTTTAATGGGTATTAAGTTAACACCGCCATCTTCTGTATTTCCAACCATGATCTTAACACTTGCGGTAGCAGATAGTATCCACATACTTATCACGATGCTTCAAAAAGTTCGTAATGAAGGGTATACAAAAACGGCTGCGATTATCGAAAGTATGCGCCTGAATTTCATGCCTGTGTTTATTACAAGTCTTACAACCATCATTGGATTCCTAACGCTAAACTTTGGTGAGGTTCCACCTTTTTGGGATCTAGGTAATATTGCTGCATTTGGAATGACCATGGCGTTCTTATATTCTACCACATTACTGCCTGCATTGATGGCAATTTTCCCTATTTGGAAGAAAAAATCGAAAAAAGTAAAGACGAAAGAGGCTTCCGTTTCTTTCTATACCAAACTCGGGAATTATGTTATAAAGCAACCCATTCGATTAACTGTTATTTCAGTAGTAGTTATTGGTGTTTTAGGTGTATTGGCGACAAAAAATGTTTTTAATGACGAGTTTGTTGAATATTTCGATGATTCAGTAAAGTTCCGAACGGATAGTGATTTCATTAATGAGAACCTTACAGGGTTTTACAATGTAGAATTCTCGGTAAGCAGCGGAGAAAGTGGCGGAATAAACAACCCAGAGTATCTTCAGACTTTACATGATTTTGAAGCCTGGTTAGAAACACAACCAGAAGTAACACATGTAAATGCATTTAGCGAAGTGGCTCGTAGAGTCAATCGTTCTATGCATGGAGATGATCAATCGTTTTACAGAGTACCTACAAGCAGAGAGGAAGCAGCTCAATATTTATTGCTGTATGAACTATCCTTGCCTTTTGGTTTAGATCTTAACAATCAGATCAATGTAGACAAATCAGAATCTAGAGTTACCGTTACCTTAAAGAATAATTCCAGTGCCGAGATGATCGCTTTTTCTAAACGTGCTGAAGATTGGTTAAAGAGCAATGCTCCAGGTGCTATGCACGCCTTGGGAGTAAGTCCAACCTTGATGTTCTCTAAACTTGGATTCAGACAAGCGGATAGTATGTTTAACGGAAACATTATCGCGCTGATATTGATTTCTATTGTTCTTATGATCGCATTGCGAAACTTTAAACTGGGGCTACTGAGTATCATTCCTAATGTTACTCCAGTCATCGTTGGTTTCGGATTATGGTGGCTCTATAAAGGAACCATCAATACAGGAATGGTCATTGTATTTGGAATGACTTTAGGAATTATAGTTGATGACACGGTCCATTTCATGAGTAAGTTCTTGAGAGCTCGACGTGATTATGGATACACGGCTAAGCAAGCGGTGGTATATGCCTTTGAAACTGTTGGTCAAGCTTTGGTAACAACAACTTTAGTGCTGATTGCAGGATTCGCAGTATTGTCTACCTCATCATTTGCCTTGAACAGCTATATGGCTCGAATTACATTAATGATCATTATTGCTGCATTGATTATCGACTTTGTACTGCTTCCATCTCTACTCATTTTAACAAGTAAAAAAACAACCACAAACCATACAAAACAATAGACATGAAAAAAATAGTTTTAACGGCATTAGCCACAGTATTAACAATAGGAATATACGCTCAAACAGCAGAAGATCGAGGCTTAGAAATTGCGAAAGCAGCTGAGAAAGCAGATCTGGGGTTCAATAGCTCTATTGTCACGTTAACCATGACGTTGAAAAACAAAAACGGACAAACCAGTCAGCGTTCTATGGTTACAAAAACATTAGAATTAACAGAAGATGGAGATAAATCTCTAATAGCATTTAATAGTCCAAAAGATGTTAAGGGGACTGCAACATTAACTTTTACACATAAAATAGGATCAGACGATCAGTGGTTATTCTTACCCTCAATTAAAAGAGTAAAAAGAATCTCTTCAAACAATAAGTCAGGGCCTTTTGTAGGAAGTGAATTCGCATACGAAGATCTTTCGTCTCAAGAAGTAGAAAAATACACCTATAAGTTCCTAGAAGCAAAAGGTGATCTGTTATTGGTAGAACAAGACCCAGTAGATCCAAAGTCTGGGTATAAAAGAAGAATTGTAACCTATAATAAAGACAAAGGATATCGTATTGAAAAGGTAGATTTTTACGATCGTAAGAATGCTTTGTTAAAAACATTGACTTATTCTGACTATAAATTGTACAAGAACAAATTTTGGAGGGCAGCTACTTTTAACATGGTAAACCATCAAAGCAATAAAGAAACTTTATTAAAATTTAGCGATTACAACTTTGATGCGAATCTTACCGAAGATGATTTCACACAAGCTTCTTTAAAAAGAGCCGGTAAGTAATATAATCTTAAAACAACACTGACAACTCATTACTGATAGTTGTTAGGTTTTGGTTAGTTCAGCGATGGATTGCTCAGTGTTGTTTTCTATAACTGAAACATGAAGAAATTTATATATAATCTGGTTTTGGCTGTAATATTACTGCTTAATATCGTAGGGATTTACGGCCAAGAAAAAAGCGCGTTAAGTCACGATTTTGAATTAGAGGTCGAAGGCGAGTATCGTTATTTTTACGATGACGGGTTGTTCAATGGTCAGGAAAGTCATTTTCCTTCCATCGCTTTTCGTCCGGAATATACCGTAGCATGGAATAAGGGATATGAGAGTATTAACTTTACTGGATTCTTCAGATTCGATCGGGACGATGAGCGAACCCATTGGGATATTCGTGAATTATATTATCAAAAAGCGAAAGGCAATTGGGAGCTGAGCGTTGGTTTAAAAAAAGTGTATTGGGGCGTTACAGAAAGTAATCATTTGGTAGATATTATCAACCAGACAGATCAGGTTGAATCTTTCGACGGTGAAGAGAAACTTGGACAACCTATGGTGCAGTTTACGTATACAACCGATAGCTTTGGAAGTTTTGACTTCTTCTATTTACCCTACCATAGAAAAAGAACTTTTGCTGGAAGGAAGGGGCGTCTCCGCTTTCCTGTGGTTATCGATAAAGATGATCTTGCTTATGAGAGCGGTGCTGAACAATGGAGACAAGACTTGGCTGTTAGATGGAGTCATTTTTTTGGTGCTTTCGATTTAGGGGTTTCTCACTTTTATGGTAACGGAAGAGAACCCCTGTTCACTTTTGATAATTTCGGAAACATCAATGCTTTTTATCCTGTGATCAACCAAACAGGAATAGATCTTCAAATTACTCACAATGCGTATTTGTGGAAGCTAGAATCAATCTATCGTAGTGCGAATGCACAGGATTTCTTTGCACTGGTAGCTGGGCTAGAATATACGTTTAGCAATATTGATGGTAATGGATTAGATATTGGATTTATAGGCGAATATTTATATGATGATCGGGATGCGCTTTCTTTAAATGGTTTACAAAATGATCTTTTCTTTGGAAGTAGAATCGCTTTTAACGACGTAAAAGATACTTCTATTCTTGTAGGAGGAATTACAGACCTGGAATCTAGCAGTACTATTTTTAGTATTGAAGCTTCCAGACGTATTTGGCAATCTTGGAAAGCGGAAGTAGAGGCTAGAATATTCAGCAATATTGATGCACACGAGTTTATTCTTTCAAATTTCCAAAATGATAGTTTTTTGAGGTTTTCAATCTCAAAATATTTTTAGTAGTTATTCTCCTGGGGTTACTGCTTCTTTATAAATGCTGAAAGGCTTTGTAGTGAAGTGGTAACTCCTTTTTTGAAGATTCTTTTCCCTATTAACTGTACCAATATCTTTTTGATAAGAGACTTTGCTTCCAAAAATACTTCAACGGTTAGTTTAGATCTATTCTGACCAATATCTTCTAATAGATAAAACTGATATAAGGCATCCACTAACGGCGGCGTCTTTGTCATTTCACCATAAACGAGTTGTCCTGGTTTTCCTTCTTTAGTTACCGCAATAAAATCTATATGCTTCCCATTGATCACACAGGTATGCTCAGAATCTAGCCGAGTTACCTCGTTCAGTTTAAACTGAAAATCGTCTACTCCAGTGGTCCAATCATTTCTATATCTGTAATTTGAAATATACTCATAAGCCTGTTCTTTAGACGTTTCTAATATCTGCTCAAATAAAATGTCTGGACTTCTTCCAAAAGTTACTTCTTTAAGTTGCTCTTGTTTTTTTAAAGACAAGGCTTCAACATTTACTATTGTATAGTTATATGGAATTTCTTCATTGTCGTAGGTATCCGCTCCTGCCTTAAAATCGTAGAGCTTGCTTTTATAATCTGCTGATAGCCATATCTTTTCACTCAATTCCTGACTCACCAACACGTAGTTATCACTTTCAATAGAGTTCTTCAACAATCTGTGAGACTGAATCACAGACTTTCCAAATGGTTTTTTGGTGCCTTGTACCTCTATAAACTGCATCTCTCCGCAATGAACAATGATCTTTAGGTTAAGGTCAGGCGCAGTAGCACAAGCATTACATGGACAGATCCTATTGGTTTCTAAAAGTTTTAAATGACTATAAAAAGCTTTGAACATGCGCTCTATCTGAGCCAATAACCGCTCTTGCGACGGCACTTTGTTCTCTTTATAAAAAAACAAAGCATCTCCTTCAATTTCTGCCAATTTCAAATTCTCCACGTTTGCCTCGATCAGTACTTCCAGAAGCTCTGCAATGACGTGCTGACTGTGCTCTATCTCCGTCGTTTGAATAAAGTTGGTATACCCTGAAATGTCAGGAATAAAGAATAAGGAATGTGCCATGAATTATAGACTCAAGTGTTCTATAAATATAGTCGATATTTTCTAGTTTTCCTTAACCGTTTCTTTTCTCTTAAATCGATATTGTTCATCCCAAAGCAAGATGATATTTCCTTCCTTATCTTTTATAAAATCCACTTTTTCGCCATCATTAATATCTCTGAACTTCGTTTCCGACAATGCTCGCAAAGGGTATTCTTCATTATTTTCATCAAGGTCGATCAACTTTAAATGCGAACCATCTCTTTCAACTTTTAACGTATATAAGTCTACGCCCAGTGTTAACTCATAGGTTCCTACGTA
Organism: Asprobacillus argus; assembly: GCF_032248395.1. NCBI lineage: Bacteria > Pseudomonadati > Bacteroidota > Flavobacteriia > Flavobacteriales > Flavobacteriaceae > Asprobacillus > Asprobacillus argus. The sequence goes on along the minus strand of NZ_JAVTTO010000001.1, from coordinate 844,068 downwards.
GACATCCAGTACTTCCTTTTTTATATTTACTGTTTCCAACTCTTTTGGCTTCATAAAATCCCACTGGTTCAAATCCGATATTCCACGAATGATCTCACTAAATAAGTATCCACCATTATCAGCATTCGTCAATACAATAACGCCATCTCCTTGCTGTACATATCCGATCATAAAATTCGTATATCCCACATTTTTACCACTATGATAAAAGGCAACGGTGTCTTTTTCTCCTTTTACGTTAAATCCTAAACCATAGGTTGCCTTAACAGGAGTGATCATTTCTAGTAGCGCTCTCTTAGAAAATTCCTGTTGCATGTTCATCATGAACTTCGCCAAGTCCTCCGCTGTGGTCCAAAGACCTCCGCTTGCTTTAATTCCAGCATTATACCAGTATCCAGGTACGATTTCTCCTTTTCTATTATAGGCATAGCTGATGTTTTCATCGTTGCCCTTTCTTCTTCTTTCGAATGTAGAATGGGTCATATCAAAAGGCATAAACACCTCTTCTTCCATAACTATCTCAAAAGGTTTTCCTACAACATCTTCGACAATCCGTTGTATGACACCATACCCCACATTAGAATACTGATATCTAACCCCAGGAACAGTATCTAATTGTGCAGGTTTGTACTTTCCGATACCATCTAAAACCATATTCAAACTAGGAACGTCCTCATTTTGAGGAAACCCTTTATAATTATTGTTGATCATTCCTGAGGTATGACTTAATAGCATCCGCAGTGTCACCGGTTTTTTATAGGGGTTTTTAGGAAGGTTCCAGTTCTTAATGTACTCATCAATGTTTCTGTCCAGATCCAAGATTCCTTTTTCCCCTAATCTTATGACACCTGGTGCAGTTATGGATTTCGCAATGGAACCTGCCTGAAATAAGGTCTTCGTAGATACCCGAATGCTATCGTCACTTCGAGATATACCATATCCTTTGTTCAAGACGATCTTTCCGTCTTTTATGATTACGATAGCAATTCCCGGGACCTTATAATGTTCCATTCTCTCTTTCAAATTGTAAAAGCGGGGTTCATTTTTTACTTGAATTGAGGGAATCAAATGGTCTTCAAAAGAAATGTCTCTTTCAACATTCCGGAAACACCCGACTAGAATCAATGTCAAGCACAAAAATTTGAAAATCTGTAAAACATACTTCGTGTTCATAATGGTTTGTTAGTTTTAGTATAACGCTTCGTTTGTGATTAAAATTTTGCCTTAGAAACCAAATTCTTGTTCAATAAGAAAAGGTAATGGTTTCTCTATTTGTTTCGGAATTTTATGTTGTATTGCCCAGTGTTCATCCAGCAAAGAACTATAGCATATAGAGATTTTAAGATTCCTTGTCTTTGTTTCTAACACTCTCGATTCTTCGTTCCATTTTATGAATATTAGTTGTTTGGTTTCCCCAGGACTGATCATCTGATCTCGTATGTTTCCTGAGGTACTAATAGTGGCATATCCTATAGTTTTCGCTTCTGGCATGTAGTGTTTTAATACATCGATCCAGTCTCTAAAATAGATACTATCATTAAACACCTTGTAAGAAGTGATCTTTGCCAAACCGTTCCCACTATTTTTAAGTTCGATCCCGAATCCTTCTCCGGTATAGGTCCAATTATAGGTTAGATAGGGATACATACTTGCTTTTTGTTGAGTCCTCATGATTCTTACTTCCTGAATGGAGAGAAACAATGCACACGCACTAATAAACAATGCGCTACCTGCAACCAATCCATTGATGTTCAATAATCTTCTTTTTTTCATTATTCCTTCTTAAAAAGTTTAACCACTTTTCCTTCGTCTCCCGCTTTTATAGTTACCAAGTGTTTTCGCAAGCCTATTTTATTCACTTTATACACTTTAGTCCCTACGGTCCATCTTTCTTTTTTACTAAGTCCAGGCATCATAGGAAATCCATAACTAAACCTACCTCCATTTTGCTTTGGTCCAACTACAACAAAATGATTTCTATTCCACGAGTTATTCTTGATTTTAAAACTAATCCATGTAATCTCTTTATTCGACGATTCTCTTTTTTTTCTCAAAAACCTTTTGGTATCACCAGTAAGTTTATTTGGCTGATTGACCATTTCCAGTTTTGCGTCTTCAGAAAGTTTTGTGAAAAGCTCCTTTTCTACAAAAACTCTTGCCTTTCCCCATCCCCAAATATTGACTCTGGCTTTTTTCGCATTTAATTCCGAGGCATCTACTTCTCCATTTTCGATCGCTAATCGAAGATCTCCTGTTTGACCTGAAAGAACCACTTTTCCTAAAGGAGCTGTTATTTGTATGGTTTCGTTATTTACATTGACCACTCGGAGCGTTCCATGTGTATCCTGAACAATTCTCTTCAGTTTTGGTGCTCCAATTTTTATACTGATCCGTTGTGACGGTTGTATCCATTTCAACTGACCCAATGCTAACCTACCATCTAAAACTTCGGTATCGATCTTGTCAAATAGATTTTCATCCATTTCTATGGTCATCCCTTCCTCTTGTTCCAGATCAACTATAATATTTGCATAAAGATCTACTGAGAGTACTTCTAAATTTTCAACATTAAAAAAACGTTTTTCTATCTTTTTGTTTCCTTTTGTTTGTGCTAAAGCTGTCATACTGATCAGCAATAGCAATACCGTTATTTTTTTCATTTTCTGTCTATTTTGATGTGCTTATTATTATTAAAAATTGCTTTGTATTCAATAACCTCAGGTTGGTATTTAAAAACAAGTTCTCTATTGCCTTCTCCTGGTAGTTCGAACTGATTGTTATTCTTCACAAACTTGAACGCTATTCCATATGCCGCTGTTTTTTCGGTAAAGGAGATCTGGTAGATTCCGTCTTTATCTTCATCCGACATTGGAACGGTTTCTCTCCATTTGTTCGGTAGAAAATTTCCTCGAATTCCAACACTGTTCACGTTTTCAACTCCGTTCATATCAATGAAAAAAGTCACCTTCTTTGTATGTGTTTCCTGTACGCAACTGGCGAACAATACACCCACTATCATTGTAATTATGTATTTCTTCATGATGTTTGTTTTTTAGTCATTAGATAGTCTAGTCCAAATCTTCCTGAACCTGTATATACATGGTACATCGACACCCATAAGAATCCCATAGCAGGAAGCATGCTCCAGACTCCCTGACCCCATTTTTGCATAAAAATGGCAACTAACATGGTACACATAATTAAAAAAGATGCAATCCTGGTTTTTAATCCGAGCATTAGCAGTAACCCTCCGACAGCCTCGCTAAACGCACCCATCCATGCAAAAAATACTGGTGCCAAAGCAAAGATTCCCCCATAGGAAGCCACATCTTCAGGAAACCAGGCCACCACCTCAAAGAACCCTAAATTTGCCTTGGAAGACCAAGGGAGCCCAAACTTATCAGACCCAAAGCTTGAGGTCAATAAAAATCCGCAGACAACTCTGGGGATTGCGAAGACTAGATCTCCTATCCAGTACTTTTGGATTAACGGGGTCATACTTCTTCGTAGTAATTGTAACAAACGTGTTTTCATAAGTAGAAAGTTTTATTTCGTTTTGATGAAACAAAATTGCAACACGTTTTTTGATTGTACGACTCAACCCGTAAAACTGAGGCTCAAATACGATTTGAGACGTCTTATTGTATATGAGAATTTAAATATTCTGTGGGTGAAGTACTGGTTAGTTTCTTAAAAACACGATTAAAGGTCGCCTTACTGTTGAAGCCTGAATCATAGGCAATTCCTAATAAGGAAAGTTGTTTATGCTTTCCTTCCTTTAGTTTTTCTTTAAATGTATCTATTCGAAAACTGTTGACAAAGTCATTAAAGTTTTTATTAAATCCGTTGTTTATGACTTGGGAAAGTTGAGCTCTACTCATATCTAACGCGGTTGCTAGATCAGAAAGATTCAACTCGGGATTCAGATAGGGTTTTTCTTTTTCCATATACGTCCTAACATGATCTATCTCTTCTTGGCTTACTCCTTTATCTTTTTCAACTTGCGGAATACTAATTGGGTTCGGTGTAAAGGTGAAGTTTAGTCTTTTCAACTTCGTGGTGTCCGTAAAATATCCTCTAATGCCAACATATATAGTAATTATTGCCATAAAAAGATTGAGCCACCACTGCTGTTTGTAACTTAGTTCTGTTACATACTCGTTTATTAATGTCTGAATAGTTCCATACAAAAAGAGTGCCGTGAAAACGACCAGAAAGCTTAAGATCCAATTAAGCTCTAGCTTGTAGGTATTTGAAAAATATTGCTGAATCTTATTTCTGTAATTATAAAATAGCTGGAATGTAAACGCTAGGTATAGTAACATTACAGCAAAATTTAAAAAGTTCAGAATGGGTAAAACAATGGGTTCATCTAATGCTAACTTAAGGACACCGTTTTGAGTGGCATCAAAACCCGTTTGCAGCGTATCATAGGTATAAATAGAAACTCTATAAATCACTAAGGCAATAGCTAATATGAAATGTCTTAGGTCCTTTCTTGTAAATCGAAATACAGAGGTCGTTACTGATCTCACATAGATATAGATCATTGGGCCCAACGCCAACGCTATGGGCATTAACCAATAATTGATCTTTGTGTTTCTAAACGTGTCATACCATCCCATAAATCCCACCGTATAGCAGGTTTGCTGGTAGCAAACCAACAAAAGGATTAATGCCAATAAAAGATCGGACGGGTTCTTATTTTTAGCATATTTAACAAGTAGTAACCCAACGAATATCAACCCTTGAAGAACAAGAATTAATAAAGGAGTACTATGGATATTAAAATTTGGAAACACAAATGCAGGTAACAAACTCATGCTCAAATATATGTGAAATTTTAATTCGAAATTAAAAATTGACCTGCTATCTCTATCGAAATAGGTCTCAAATTATAATGAGTCTTGTAAATCGGTTTTTTTGTAAATTATTAACACAACTAAGTCCTTGCGGATAAGTATAAGCCTGTTAAAATTTGTATTTTGGTACACTCGACCATGATACACGAATTAAAGAACATTATTCATGCTGCCAAACTAGCAAAAACAAACCATAGTAAAATAGTTTTTGTTTCGGTTGTCTCTTTAGATGGCTCTTCGTACAGAAGGCCTGGAGTTCGTATGGCAATATTGGAAGATGGAACCATGATCGGTGCCGTGAGCGGTGGGTGTGTTGAGAAAGAAATTCTTCGTCAGGCACAAAGCGTTTTTAAAGATGAGCTCCCTAAACTTATGGTTTATGATGGCAGGTATCGTTTAGGTTGTGAAGGCATTTTATACATTTTAATTGAGCCTTTTGCTCCTTCTAATGACTTCTTTGAAGCTTTTGAAAAACAATGGAAATCTAGAAAGGAATTTCAAATTCAAACCACTTTTTCGAAGGAAGAAGCACATCGACTGAAAGGAGGTTCTACCTTCACCTTCTCCCACAATTCGTATTTGTTATCGCCAAATGTGGATGCTTACAATACGCTGGATACTTTTCATCAAAACATCAAAGCTGGTTTTCAATTATTGATTGTTGGCTCAGAACACGATGCTGTTGAGTTATGCAAGTATGCTTCACAAACCGGTTGGGAAGTAACGATTATTGCTCCTCCCGATGACCCTAAAAGTATTGGCAACTTTCCGGGAGCATCCAGGTACTTGGGTGTTGATGAGATAGCATTTGCACAAGAGGAAATGGATGATCAAACCGCAGTGGTTCTAATGACTCATAGCTTTGTGAAAGATTTAAAATATCTAGGAAGTATTCGCAATAAGAAACCTAGATATTTGGGACTTTTAGGTCCTAGTAGAAGAAGAGATAAAATGATCAATGAATTGTTTGAATACTATCCCGATATAGATGAAGATTTTATCGAATCTATTCATGGTCCTGCTGGTATCAATATCGGAGCAGAAACTCCACAGGAAATTGCTATTTCCATTATGGGAGAAATTTTAACTGTGGTTCGGAATCAGGAACTTATGCTTCTGAAGGATAAAACAAAAGGAATTCATCAGTAATGAAAGACGAAACCGTCATACTACTGTTAGCGGCAGGTGCTTCAAAGCGACTAGGAACTCCAAAACAATTGCTTTCTTATAAAGAAGGTACTCTTTTGGAGGATACCATCTCAAAATTGCTGACTTTACAAGCACAAAAAGTATATGTGGTTTTGGGTGCTCATTTCGATCGCATTCAACCTACAATTGCACATTTACCCATCGGTATCATTCAAAATCACGAGTGGGAAAAAGGTATGGGAACATCAATTAGTACTGGTATTTCTTATCTCATACAAGAAGTGAGTTGCAAAAAAATACTAATAACACTAGTGGATTTACCTCTGTTCGAAATATCAAACTATGAGGCATTATTAAACACACATAATACCAATAATTTAGGAATCTCTGTTACAAAGTATACAAATAATCAAGGTGTTCCTGTTGTTTTTGACAGTGCCTATTTTGAATCTCTGATAAAGCTTTCGGGAGAAGAAGGGGCAAAATCAATATTGATGGAAAATAAAAGCGATGTTGCCTACTATGAAGCTAACATCGCCTATTTTGATATTGATACTATGGATGATTATGTCGCGTTAGTAGCGCCTTAATTATCCCAACACTTTCGATTTTATTGCTAATTCATTTATAAATGGCTGACTGAACAATTGTTGTCCCGTTGCTGCTTTAAGCGCATTTGCGACAGCACCTCCCGCTGGCGGCAACCCTGGCTCTCCTAAACCTGTTGGAGAGAGTTCATTCTGCACAAAATGCACATCAACTTTAGGTGTTTCATTCATTCTGATCATACGATACCTATCAAAGTTGACCGCTTGTGGTCTTCCGTCTTTAAACGAAAAACTTCCATACATTGCATGACCGATTCCGTCTAGTACTCCGCCTTCTACTTGATTTCTCGCTCCTGTAGGGTTGATCACAATTCCACAATCCACAGCTACCGTTACTTTCTGAATTTGAGGAATTCCATTTTTTAGCACTACATCTGCCACTTCAGCTACATGTGTGTTATGGCTATAGTAAGCAGCAAAGCCTTGATGTACTCCACTTCCTGTATTACCCCAATTCGACTTTTCGACAACCAGTTTAATGGTGTCTTCCATTCGCTGTCCAGAATACTGAATACTTTCATCTTTAGTTCCTTTTACATTTTGAAGTAGTTCAATAATCAACTGTGGATGGTCCTTTCCTAGTTCATCTGCCAACTCTCGGAAAAAGCTTTGCTCAGCAAAAGCTAAGAAGTTTGTATATGGTGCTCTCCATGCTCCCGTGGTAATATCACTTTTATAGTTTCCTGTGCTTACTTTATAATTAGGGATACATCCTGCCGGAAAGAAATTAGGAATCAATCCATACATGTTGGAATTAATTGCTGCTTCCTTTAAATGATACCCCGTTATTTTTCCATCTTTTAAAGATGCTTTGATTCTATATTTGATGGCTGGCCTGTACGTTCCAGCTGCCATATCATCTTCTCTAGAGAATACTACCTTGATTGGTTTTTTTACCATCCCAGAGATCTCTGCTGCTTCCAGCGCAAAATCTCCATACAGTCTGCGTCCAAAACCACCTCCCATTCGGGTCATTTCTAAATGCATTTCATCAGGTTTTCTATCGAACATTGCAGAAACCATTCCTGACACCCAAGCAGGAGTTTGGATGGGTCCCACTAAATGCATTTTCTCTGGAGTAATGTTTGCATAGAAATTCATCGGTTCCATGCAATTGTGAGGTAAAAACGGAGATTCGTATGTTCGTTCAATCACCTTGTCCGCTTTTGTAAAAGCGCTCTTAGTATTACCGTCATCACGACGTGTATCAAACTTTTTACCATCTAAGATCTTAAATAACTCTTTATCATGATCTGCTGTACTTTCTAATTTTCCATCATCTTCCCATTGCGCGATTAGTGCTTTTTTACCTTTCATCACAGCCCATGTGCTGGTCCCAATAACTGCAACTTTATCTACAATACTGGTAAACCTACTAGCTTGATTCCCAATTTTTTTAAGTTTTTCTCCAAACCGAACAACATCCGTTACACCATTCACTTCTCTCGCTTTACTATCGTCAAAACTAACTAGTTTCTTTCCAAAAGCCGGAGGCCTCAGTACGGAGGCATATAGCATCCCTTCTGCCTTATAATCTAATCCGAAAAGTGGCTTTCCAGTGATAATCTTATCTATATCTACATTGGTTATTTCCTGACCAATAATCTTATAATCCTTTATCTTTTTCAACGGTACATTCTCAGGAACTTCTAGCGCAGCAGCTTCTTTAACAACTTCACCATATCCCAATTTGTCTCCGTTCGCATTTGTGATAATTCCTTCTGAAACAGAACAAGTCGATGGTGGTACATTCCATTTTTTTGCTGCTGCATTAACAAGCATCTGTTTAGCAGTTGCACCTGTTTGGCGCAAAGCATTCCAACCGAATCGAATAGATTGACTTCCTCCTGCTACCTGTCTTTGAAAATTTTTATTATCCAAAGCTCCTTGCGCTACAAATACATTCTTCCAGGCCACCTCTAACTCTTCTGCAATGATCATTGGCATAGATGTTTTTACTCCCTGACCGATTTCTGGGTTCGGAGAAAAGATGGTTACATAGCCTTCTTCTGATATCTTTATAAATGCATTAAAATCGTTAAAATTTAAGTTTTCAACATCCACGGGCATTACCGCTTCCGGTTTACATGCTGATAAAATGTTAAACCCGATTAATAATCCACCACTAGCAAGAGCAGAGGTTCTTAAAAAGTTTCTTCGGCTAAAATTGAAGGTGTTATTTTTAGATTCCATATTGTAGTAGTTGGGTTAGTTATGACATATTTTTTGAAGCCACTTTCACAGCTTTCTCAATTCTATTATAAGAAGCACACCTGCAAATATTTCCATGCATAGCTTCGCGTATCTCTTTATCAGATGGATTCGGGTTTTCTTTCAAAAATGCCGATGCCGTCATCATTTGACCTGCCTGACAATAACCGCATTGCGGTACATCAATTTCCTTCCATGCCTGTTGCACAGGATGCGACCCGTCTTTTGAAAGTCCTTCAATAGTGGTTATTTCCATCCCATCGACCATAGAGATTTGCATTTGGCAACTTCGAGTTGCGGTTCCATCTATATGAATGGTACAGGCTCCGCATTGTGCAATGCCGCATCCGAATTTGGTACCAACCAGGTTAAGTTCATCTCTTAAGACCCATAATAAAGGGGTGTCTGAATCTACATTGACAGCTAATGTCTTTCCATTAACTTTTACGCTGTAATTAGGCATAGGTAGTTAGTTTTGAATTTTTGATGTGTTAAGTTACAAAAAAATCAAAGCCCTTCTATACTCTATCTTTTTTTAAGCTCCTTTTAAGAATGATTTAACAGAATATACCATTCAACTATAAAAAACAACAGCTTATCTAAACAGAAAAGCTATTAATCTAAAAATCAAACTCTTTGTTTCTCTATTTGGTTAACTATGCAGTACCAAAACCATATATCATGCTTTTACAGATTATGCCTACGGATACTATTCAAGAAGCTACAGCTAGTTCAACGCTTTTCTTTTCTGTTGTTTTAGTTATTTTTATCCTAGGTGCGATTGCCTTCTTTTTTGCTTCCAAAAAGGTTAAAAAATAGCATTGGAACCTACTTCTTTAGTACTTATTCGCATCTATTCGTTTTTCCGTTTATCTATTTAAACGCACCATTCATCGATAGTCTTTAACCCATAATCGAACATTTAACATTGTAATACTATAAAAATTAGTATCTTAGCTGCATAACAAAAATTTTAATTTATTATGGGGGGGCCAGATAATATTATAATTCTTGTTCTTGTACTGTACAGTTTAGTATCGGCAATATTGTTGGATAGATTCTACAGAAGAATTAAAGAATTAAAAAAGTAAACATTACGTATAATGTTTGATTATTAAAAAGCCGAGGTTTAAACCTCGGCTTTTTCATGGCAAGTACTTACACATCTTTCACTTTACAAAATCTCTTTTTTACTATGACAAAAGTCATGTTTAACCCTCTTCATTGTCTCTAATTTTGTGATATAATTTAAACTTAATTATCATGAAAAAAGCAATAATTGCAGCATGTGTTTTACTCTTATCTATTAGTATGACAAATGCACAAGAAGATTCAAAAAAAGATGCTGATTTTAGTAAATGGCAATTCCGATTGAGAGCCATTTCGGTGACTCCAAACGAGAGTGCTACCATTCAAACTATAGGTGGAGATGTTTCCATTTCTTCTTCTTTTGTTCCTGAATTAGATATTACTTATTATTTTACTAAAAATTGGTCGGCGGAATTAATTCTAGCAACTACGAATCATGATGTAAAAGCAGTTGGAACAGCAGCGGGCGATATTGATCTAGGCGATGTATGGTTATTACCTCCAACATTATTAGGACAATATCATTTTACAGGAGGGGATTTTGTACCCTATGTTGGAGCTGGTCTTAATTTGACCTTGTTTTATGGAGTTGATAATGGTCCGGTAGCAGACAAGGTGGAATATGACACCGTAGTAGGCTTTGCCTTTCAAGGAGGATTTGATTATATGCTAAATGACAAATGGTTCCTAAACTTTGACATTAAAAGATTATTCTTAAGCACCGATGCTACTATAAATGCGACTACTGCACTAGGGGCAACAGTTGGAGCAGATGTAGATATCAATCCTTGGATATTTGGTATTGGCTTTGGTCTAAAGCTTTAGAAACTTACTATTATATTTTGTGAAAACCCGTTTCTCAGTTTTGAGAAACGGGTTTTCCTCATAGCAAAAATTCCTGCTTACTTCCCAACATTGGCAATTCTACTCATAGATTGTTTTACAAATGAGTTCGTTTTTTCATTATTCTAAGATATTTATTTAACAACAAACATCCTTAAATTTTGTGTCTAAGTAAAGGTAATAACTCCAATCTCTTCTTTGGAAAAAATTAGAAGCACGAAGGAAATATTACTTTGGACGTAATCCTAATTTATAAGCTAAGCACATAGATTGCTAGCTTATTTTTGATAATTCTAATAAAATGTCAATGTTGTATGGTAATCTACCCACATTTTGTAGCTTCAGAGCTGCTAATTTAAGAGCCATTTGTATACATTCATCCATGCTTTTCTCCTCCGTATAAGCATATAAAAATCCAGACCAAAAAGCATCTCCGGCTCCAGTAGCATCTACAACTGTATCTACCTTAATCGCTTTATATTTTTTAGGCTCCTGACCTTTCTGAGATAGTACAACTCCATCTTTCCCAAGTGTAAGGCACACGGTATCAACATTGTTTTCATGAAAAAAATGAAAGAGTTCTTCTCGAGGCATCTCTTTTCCAAATAATCTTTGCACATCATCTTCACTCACTTTGACCAAAGGATTGTATGTGCAATATTCTTTTAGAACTGAAATAGCTTCTTCTTTATCATTCCAAATCTTATCTGAAAAATTAATATCAATACTGAGTTTGCAACCCAAAGAATAGGCTTCTTTTGCTTTTATGAGTATCGTTTCTCTTGCTGGATTTTTGCTCAAAGCAAAACAAGTCGTATGAAAAACCCCTGCTTCTTCAAGAATTTCTGTTCTTATTTGACTTTCTGTAATATGCACATCTGCCTCTCTAAAAGGTATAAATTCTGGAGTTCCTGAAGATCTAGACACGAAGATAATACTGGTAGGAATCTTTTTAATTCTTCTGATACTTGATGTTTCTACTCCTAATTCTTCCAATCTATTAATCGCATAAGACCCAAAACCGTCATCTCCAACAGTCGAGATCATTTTCACATTTAATCCTAATCTTGCTAGATTAATAGCCACGTTGGTAGGTGAGCCTCCTAAATATCGATGGTAATCTTTTGTTTCACTTATCTTCACTCCTGACTGAAGGCCTATAAAATCTATCAAAGATTCACCAACACACACTATATTTTTCTTTCTTTTTTGTTTCAAACCAAAAGTTTTTTACCTTTTAAGTACATTTCTAACATAACTTCTGCCGCTGCTGACCAACTACAATTCGGAACTCCGATCGCCTTTTGTGTTTTCGTATTAAAATTTTCATAGAATGAGTAATCTTTAACTTTGTTTAATTTTTTGATCTCATCTAAAACATATTTACTTACTAAAGGGTCTTTTTGAAAAACGCCAATTCCATAAAAGCCATTCACCATTTGCCAAGTCCCTCCATTATGGAATTCATAGGGGTGGTTTCTAAATTCATATTTGCAATTGTCAAGTAATAATTCCCATTCCGTCTGCTGGGGTTTTATAGTTTCCCAAAATGCAGGTAGAAGCTTTAGAGGTAAGCCGTTCCTAAGTTTTTCAGAAAAAGAGATGACCTTTTCTTGAAAGCCAATGTCTCCAAGTTTTAACATTAATGCTAAAGAGTTAGCAAACGCATCAAACATTTTTTGGTAGCCAGACGGGTTTATAGATGCTTGCCAATATTGAGAATCATTCAATTCTTTATATGCTTTTGGATGATACGGTTTAGATGTTTCTCCGTTTTTATAATTCTCAATGAGTTTCTTTTCTATTAGTTCTTTTTTTCTAGAGTATTCGTCATTAGAATAAAAATGCAAATAACATTTCAATGCCCATAACCTTAGTAGTTGATCGTATAATATATACCCTTCTGTGATGTATTCGTCCGCCCAATTTCCAGATCTAGGTACATATAAAAGGTGATTGTTATTAAACTCCCAAGCATTTAAGAGTTTGAATCCTTTTTCAATACTTCTTTTGTTCTGATGTAAAAAAGATATATCCTTTGTAAAAAATGCATAATTACAGATTCCAATTATATACCATGAAATGGTATCAACTCTTCCTGCTAATCCCCCAAAACTAACCTCAGGCTTCTCATCAAGAAAATGAACGTTAGACGGAATATGTCCCAAATCATGTTGATGTCTCGATAAAGTTTCTAAAGTTTTTTTAAAAGTTTCTATCAAATTTTTATCTCCGCTAAGAAGTGCAGCCAATCCACAGATCACTCCATCTCTAGCCCAAATACGCTGATAGTTTGATGTTTTGCTTGTACTTGCAAGAAATCCTTGAGAGTTACTAGCTTTATGTAATAATTCTAATGCTTTTTGCATGATTTATTTATTCTTTAACTGGGGTTTTCTTGGACTTAATTAAAAAAGTAAAAATCATTGCAATCAATAATAAAACACCTGCAAAAGTTATTGCGTTTCTTGGGTCGTTATTTAAAAAGTTCTTTAATATATACCCAAATGATAAGGTTTGAATTATCATTGGAATTACAATCATCATATTGATGATTCCCATATAAACACCATAGCGTTCTTTCGGAATATCTGCAACAATCATTAAATAAGGAATTCCCATCATGCTTGCCCAACCAATACCAAAACCTGTTATGGCAAAGAATAGTAAATTTTTATTTTCGATGTGTGGAAATACTAAAAACGCAATTGCTGCAATTAATAAACAAAAGGCATGTACTTTTTTAGGGCCGTGTTTTTTTGCATATCTAACTAATACAAAAGCTACTAAAAATGTAACCACATTATACCATCCATTTACCAATCCTGTCCAACTTACAGCTTCGCTATAAACTTCTTTATTATCGGGAGTTGCATTCCAAACGGAAAGAGCTACACTTTTCGATGAATTCTGCCAGTAGCAAAACAGCGCATACCATTGAAACAAATAGATCAAAGCTAATTGCCACATTACTTTTGGCATATCCTTAATGGCAGAAAAAATTTCGATTAATGGTCCTAGCACACTTCTTTTTTCACTTTTAAGCTTTGCGAATTCTTCCTTTGTAGGCGGTGTTTCTTTTGTTCTACTATTACTCCATAAGACTGTTCCAATGGAAAAAGCAGCCCCTAAGAAAAAAGACGCATAAATCCACGTTGGTAAAGAACCTGTAGTTCCTACAAAAATTAGAGGGAAAATAAATATTGATAAATTTGCTAATACTTGTCCTAAACCAGTAAAGAAACTTTGCATTTGAAAGCCTAATGGTTGTTGTTCTGTATCTAATGTATCAGCAATAAGAGCCCTGTATGGTTCCATTGTTGTGTTGTTACCAACATCTAAAATCCATAACAAACCTGCTGCCATCCATAAGGAACTACTAAAAGGAAATGCCAATAAAGCCAAACTACATAAAATTGCACCTATTAGAAAATAGGGTTTACGTCTTCCGAATCTTGGACTCCATGTTTTGTCACTCATAGCGCCAATAATGGGCTGAACCAATAACCCTGTTACTGGACCTGCCAAATGTAAAATAGGAATTGTATCTGGTGATGCACCTAAAAAATCATAGATAGGCGTTACAGCGCTTTGTTGCAATCCAAAACTATACTGGATTCCAAAAAATCCAACATTCATATTTAATATTTGCCAGAAACTTAATCTTGGTTTTTTAAGCATCTTTTTGTTTTTTGGTCCGTAAACTTGAATAATGAAAGGTAAAACTTTAACATTAGAAAAGAGCTCTTGTTAATTTTAGCAACAGGAACCCTTTTCCGCATTTAATAATCAAATAATATGATGAACTTATGATTTATTTAAAAGCGATAGTTAAGGCCTAGTGAAATTGATCTTCCTGGTACTGGTCTCGCTCTTACGTAACTTACTTGACCTGAAGTTATGCTCCCTTCTTCAGATTCTGTTATTCCTAATGAGTCGAATAAATTATTTATTGAGAGATTGGCTGCAAAATTCTTAGTAATTCCAATACCTAAATTACTGTTCACAATAACAAATCCAGGCATAATTAATTCGTTTGAATCTTGTGCGTATGCTTTGGACTGACCAATGAAGCTTAACCCAATACTATTTTGCAAATTACTGCCGAAAGTATAGGTTGGTATTAAGTTATACATAAAATCTGGCTGTCTTCTGGGTGTATTCCCATCATTAGTGCCTGAATCTATCTTTGCATTTGTGTAAGTTATTCCTCCTCGTAGATTAAAGTTTTTAATATTGTACGTCCCTTCTAATTCTACACCAATAGATTTATAGTCATTTTCTATAATGCTATTTGACGTTGCTTCAAACCCACCTTCTTCCGAAGTTTTCGCATAAAATAACGTTGCATAAAGAGTTCCTTTTTCAAAACCTCTTTTATACCCCAATTCTCCTTGACTTATAAAATCCAACGCATTAATTCTATCTCCATCTAAATAATCTAAGCCAGAAAATAGTATTCTATCAGCTTTTGCAGCAGCACCTTTGCTAAATCTTGCAAAGACAGCTTGTCTATCTTCTATTTTGTAATTAAATCCTAACGAATAAGATACATAGTCGTAATCATAATCAACTGTAGTAACATTTGCATTGTCTACTGCTGATACACTTTGTTCAGGTGCAGAAATCGTTCCATCGTTATTAATATCAAAGATTGTTTGAACAGTTCCTGCAAAAGAACCATCTACTTTACCTTTATCATAACGAATGCTTGCATCAATATTAAAGTTTTCAGAAGCTTCAATTGATAAATTTGCATAAGGAGCTGAAATATTATATTGAGTGTCATAATTTCTTGTACAACAATTCCCCCAGAAAGGTACACCATAAGCATACAGTCCATTTTCACTTAGTGAACCTCCTGTATTATCTTGAACGTTAATTAACCTGGCATTCTTCCCAACTGATTCTTGTAAGTAAGAATTCCACAACCAAGACATCGATACATTTTGTAACGATTTAAAATATCCTAAAGTCAAGTTTACCTTATCAAATGACTTCGTCAATTTAAAGTCATTCATAAAATTATTAAAGTTATTAAGTTCTGTATCAAACATATGAATTCTTGTAACCAGTACATTTCCTGGAACTGCTGTTCCATCATTAGCATAAGTCAATGATCCCCAATTTGCATCACTTGATAATATATCTGTTGCTGAAGCAACTTGAGATGGGAATGGCGATACAAACCTTCCTTTATTACTTGAAAAACGCCCATTGTTCTTTATTTTCCAGCCGTCTGTTAATTCAAATGAAGCTTCTAGGCCTAAAGACACAGATTCGGGGCGCATACCGTCAGCAACGCTTGACCTTCTTAACTGCCCATCAGGGCCCAAACCTACATTTTGTGATAAAAAAGGAGTGTGATTTGAACCATCTGTTGCATCAAACCCAGGTATACTTGACCATGTTGGGTTCTCATTTGTTCCTGTCACTTGAATTGGCATTGGCAAATAAGCAATTGCTCTATCATTTAAGTATTTTCCATAAACCCTTACATAACCTTTGTCAAATTCTTTGGTTAGATTAAATTTCAATTGGCCTCCGTTATTTGCTGTAAAACCAACATCTCTTATTCCTTCTCCTGCTCTATAAAAACCTCCAATATGGAAATAAAGATTTTCTCCTATAGGTGACCCATATTCGAAATCTGTTTTAAAAGAATTGAAATCCAACCCAAAAGTAGATCCTAATGACCCTCCTTCAGTTTTTCCTGTTTTACTTATTAAGTTGATTATTGCTCCAGGAGAGTTTGTAGATAATGTAGATGCTGAGCCTCCTCTAATTGCTTCAATTTTTGCAATGTTTGAATCAAATCTCGTAAAGATATCAGCCGTAGCAAATGACATATCTCCAAATAAAAGAACTGGCAATCCATCTTCTTGTAATTGAACATATTTAGATCCTCCAGAAGAAATTGGAACCCCTCTTACTGCTATATTTGAATTTCCTTCTCCTCCTGATGACTCTGAACGAATCCCTGGAATAGTTCTGAAAATCTCTGCTGTTGTTCTTGGTGCAGATTGCTTAATTGTCTCTGGTCTCATTGTGGTAACAGAAACACTAGACTCAATTTTAGACTTTGGATTAGTAACTCCCGTAATAATAATTTCATCTAAAGATTCTGCATTTTCAACCAGAACTATGTTTAAAGCAATGTTACTCCCATCAACTATAATTACTTTTGAAAATGAGTCAAAACCAATGTAGGAAGCAACCAATTTATAAGTTCCATCCGCTACATTTGATATTTTGTAGTTTCCATCGAAGTCAGAAACAGCACCTTGAGTAGTTCCCTTCAATAAGATACTTACTCCAGGAAGTGTCTCACCCGTTTGGTCTTTTACAGAACCTGAAATGGTAGACTGTCCCATAGCATTTGTAGACCCTAAGGTGATCAACACAAGAGCAAACAGCTTGATTAATTGTTTAATTTTTTCCATTGTGAATTTGTGAATTTGTGAATTTTTGTACTTATCGTTTGCTAAATCTATAATTGATCTGTCTTTTTTTGTTAATAATTAAAATCGAAAACGTTTTCGATTTTACCGAAAACGTTTTCGATTTCTTTTTTTATTATATTTACCTCTCTTAATATCAAATTTTTAAAGCTTAAAAGTATCTCTTTTTAATGAAACCTGTTACCTTAAAACAAATTGCTGAAACTTTAGGAATATCTATTACCACAGTTTCAAAAGCTTTAAAAGATTATCCTGATGTTAGTAAAAAAACAAAGGCACTTGTCCTTGATTTAGCCGAAACATTAAATTACAGGCCAAATACATTCGCAGTAAACTTAAGAACCAAAGAGTCGAAAACAATTGGAATTATTATCCCCGAAATAGTACATCACTTTTTTTCAAGTGTTATTAAGGGTATTGTCGGTCAAGCTGAAAAAAAAGGATATTTAGTTATCATACTTCAATCTAACGAATCTCAAGAGATGGAGAAAAAGCAAATTAATCTTTTGCTTGATAAAAGAGTAGATGGAATCTTAATTTCATTAGCTAATTCTACCGTGGATTTTTCTCATATAAACAGTGTAATAGAAAGAAATATTCCTTTGGTAATGTTCGATAAGATTGCAAAAATTGTGAACTGCTCAAAAGTTATAATAGATGATAGAAAAGCAGCTTATACCGCTACAAAACACCTCATAGATACTGGCTGTAAACGCATTGCTCACTTTAGAGGTCCTTTACTTCCTCAAAACTCTATAGATAGGTTCTTGGGATATAAAAAGGCACTCGAAGATCATGGAATTAACTATGACCCTTCTTTGGTTTATATATGTGAAAACTTGAGTTATGAAGAGGGGCAGTTTTTTGCAAGGAAGTTAATTTCAGAACATCAAGATGTCGACGGTCTTTTTACAAATCCTGACTTAGTTGCTATTGGAGCTATCTCGGTTTTTAATGAATTAGCCATTAAGGTTCCTGATCAAATATCTGTTGTTGGTTTTAGTAACTGGTTTATGTCATCTGCAATTACTCCTTCTCTTACAACAATAAATCAGCCAGGATATAAAATTGGAAAAACTGCATTTAAACAACTTTTCAAAGAATTAAAATCAAAAAAGAAAGAAAAATACTATCCTCCAAAAATCATTAAACTAGAAACTGAATTAATAAAAAGGAATTCTACAAAAGATTTACCCAAGTAAAAAACCCTGACGGCTGTAGTCAGGGTTTTCTTTCACATCAAACTTCCCCACTTACTTCCTAAAAGCGATAGTTCATTACAAGCAACCTCGGGAATAAAGCACTTCTTCTTTTTGTAATAAAAATGACTGAATTCTAAGGTTTTAACAAAAAAGATTTTGATATGTGAAATTAAATTGTAATTTTGGTCAACCAGATTGGTAAACCAAACAGGTTAACCAATTCAACTATAAAATTTATCGCGATATGAAAACAAAATTACTTTTAATTTGCTTGCTAACAGGATTCATGGGCTTTGCTCAAAACCTTGTTATTAGTGAGATTCTGGTTAACCCTTCCGGAAGTGACTCACCATATGAATATATTGAATTAAGAGGTGATGCTGGAGCTACAATCGCTGCTGACACTTATTTAATCCAAGTTGAAGGAGATAGTGGCTCAAACCCTGGAGATATAGAATCCAATGGTGATGCCACAAACGGATGTACTGTAAATAATGATGGAACTACTCCATGTCCACAGGGAGGGATTATCAATCTCTCTGGCGTAACAATTGGTTCAAATGGATACGTTGTTATCCTCACTACAGGTCACGATTATACGGTGGACCCTAATGCGACCATTCTTTTTGATGTTACAGATGGAGATTTGGAAGGGCAATCACATAGTTTTCTTTTAGTAAACACAAACGGAAACGGAGCTCCTTCTTCAAGTGATGATATTGATTCCGATGATGATGGAGAAATAGATGTAGCTTATACTTCCATTTGGACATTTATCGATGGAGTTGCTTTTATCGATGATGATTCATCAACTGGCGAAATTGCGTATGCTGATGTCATTTTTGCAGAAGCGGCTGCCGTGGCTGCATTGAAACACCCTTCTTCCGCAACTGTCATTTCAACAAGTACACAATACGATTATGCTGCTAGAATTGGAAATTCAACAGGAAGTACAATCAATAATGACGCATCTATAGATGCCGTTGATTGGGTGGGTGGAGATGTGCCATCAAGCACAACTTCTCCGAGACTATGGGTAATGGGATCAAATTCTACAAGTGTTAGAACACATCCCGAAAGTTGGGAAGGATCTGAATTGAATCATATTGGATCAGCAAACCCTACACAAAGTACTTTATCATCGGATAGTTTTGTGAGTACAAAGATTGGTGTATATCCTAACCCGTCAAATTCCTTTATAAATATTTCTTCAGAACTGGATATTTCATCTATTGAAATATTTAATGTTTTAGGTAAAAAAGTGGCGGCGCTTTCAGATTTGTCAAATAAAAGCATTGATATTTCAACTCTTGATAAAGGTATTTACATTCTAAAAATTTCAAGTGGAAGTTCAAATTTGACTAAAAAGATTATTAAAAATTGACTTTGGATTTATTTGTATTTGATTAAATTGTCGATAAACAGCATTTGTTCATCGACAATTTTTATCCAAACGTTCCTTAAGTAATATGATCTCAGAATTATCTATAGAATGAAGAATAAACAACTAGATCTGTCGAAAACCTTAGCAACACCCCATACAGTCATTTCTCAAAAACATCAGCTAAAATGAATATTAAAATATCCAAATCAAATTTTGTGTATTATCTGTTAATGATAAGTGCGATGCTGCTTTTTTATAATTGCGCAGAAAACAAAAAACAAAACTCAGTTATAGGTGCTAATGCAAACGAGGTCATACCTTTTTTTCAACACTGGAACTTAATTCTTGGTGATGGTTCTAACGTCGGTCAAGCAACAAATTATCAGAATAAGAATTTCTTTTATACTGCCTCTGATGACAAAGAAGATTGGGTAGTTTTTAAAACACCTAATGCTGGAAATACGCATGGTACTTCCAACAATACAAGAACTGAACTAGCACAATTAAAAAAATGGTCACCAATGACCGGAGGTAAAATGAACGCCACCCTTAAAGTAATGAATGTGGCTCAAACCGGAGATGCTCGCGTTGCTGCAACGTATTCGGTGGTAGTTGGTCAAATTCATAGTGCGGATGGACATGAGAATGAACCACTTAAGATCTTTTATAAAAAATTTCCAGGTCATACTAAGGGGTCTGTATTTTGGAATTATGAGATCAACACCAAAGGTGATGATAATTCGGGGCGATGGGATTATTCTTATCCTGTATGGGGTTATGATTTTTCTGTTGTTGGAACGGATAAAGACGCCTATCCGTCAGAGCCAGAAGATGGGATTGCTTTAGGTGAAGAGTTTAGTTATGAGGTAGAAGTCAAAGAAGGAATTATGCATCTTACATTTACGAGTCAAGGGCATGAAACCAAAACATTTACTAAAAACCTTCTTTCTTCAGAATACACGAAACGTTCGGACTGGCCAGAGCAAGTAAAGAATTTATTTGTCCCCATAGGTCAAGATGGTGTAGAACGTGAAGGGGCCTACGCGAATGAGGGACTCTTTTTTAAACTAGGTTGTTACAATCAAACAAACGGAAAAGATCCCAATGTAAACAAAGTATGGTGTTCTGGCGCTGAAACTCATGGTGGTGATATTCAAAAACAATATGGAGATGGAAACTACGCAGAAGTTTGGTTTAAATCTGCAAGTATCAAAATCAGTGATAATGCTATTTCAAATGCTGGGTATTTCAAAGCCAATGATGGCTTAAGTTCAAAAACAGTATATCCAAGTGAGGTCATTCCTTTTATGGATAAGTTTAAAATCTTAATGGGTGACGGAACGACTAAAAAAGATCTCGTTAATTATGAGTATAAAGATTTTTTCTATACTGTAATTGATGGCACTAGACGTTGGGTTGTTTATAAAACGCCAAATTCTGGGGTCACTTCAAAAAACTCTAGTAACACAAGAACGGAGTTACACGAAAAAAGAGAATGGACACCTGAAGAAGGAGGTAAATTAACAGGTACCTGCAAGGTCATGCAAGTTTCCGTTTCTGGTAATGCTAGAGTTGCTGCTTCATATTCAACAGTAGTCGGACAAATTCATAGTGGAGAGGGTCATGAAAATGAGCCACTAAAAATATTCTACAAGAAATTCCCGGGGCATACCAAAGGATCCGTATTCTGGAATTATGAAATTAATACAGAAGGTGATGACAATTCTGGAAGATGGGATTTTTCAACCGCCGTATGGGGGCACAATATGTCTGTTGTTGGAGCAAGCAAAAATGACTATCCCGCTGAACCCGAAGATGGAATAGAATTAGGTGAAGAATTTAGTTATGAAGTGAATGTATATGAAGGAATCATGTATCTCACTTTCAAAAGTGATAAACATGAAACAAAAACATTTACTAAAAATCTCGTCTCATCAGAATATGTAAAAAAATCTGACATACCAGAGCAAGTAAGGAAACTATTTGTGCCCATAGGACAAGATGGAACTGAACGTGTCATCGCATATAGTGGTGAACTAGGTTATTTTAAACAAGGAGCTTATAATCAAACCAATGGGAAAAGCCCGGAGAAGAATATAGTGTGGTGTGCTGGTGCAGAAACCTATGGAGGAGATATTACTAAACAATATGAAAATGGTTGTTATACAGAAGTATGGTTTAGAGAAGCAATGGTGGGTCCAGGAACACCACCAAAATAAATAGAATTAGTATATAAAGAATCAAATTTTAGAACAAAGTAATATGAAAACATTTGGAGCAAGTAAAGAGTTCATAATGGGAGATGATATTGAATGGGAAGTTGTAGGAGAAGGAGTAAAACGAAAAATCATGGGCTATGATGATAAAATTATGCTCGTGAAAGTTCATTTTGAAAAAGGTGGAGTTGGTCCTATGCATGAACATTATCATTCTCAGGTTACCTATGTTGAGAGTGGAAAATTTGAATTAACTATTGGAGAGGAAACCAAGCTTATGAAAGGAGGAGATTCATTTTATATCCCTCCGCATGTAATGCACGGAGCTATCTGTGTAAGCTCAGGTGTATTGATCGATGTATTTAGCCCTATTAGGGAAGATTTCATGGAATAATCCCTCAGAGATTTGAGAAAAACTTGTTTATTCCAAAATTTTAATTATATTTGGTAAACCAATCTGGTTGACCAGTTTGGCTAACCAAATGATATTAACAACAAACAGAATCAAAAAGAAAAAGGATAGGTGCACGCCTATCCTTTAGAAACATACTTCTTTTGAGGGAAGTATAACTATACACATAATCTTATGTTTGTATAAGTAACACAAAAGTACAAAAACAAATTGACCTAAGGGCCAATGTTTTTCTACCAAAAACGTAAGAATTATGTGAAAGTATTTTAGGGCTGGCTCATGCACACGTCAGCAAATTATGGACTTTTAACATAAAATTATTATTATGAAGCTAAAATTCAAACTGACATTTTTGTTAGTTATGCTGCTTAACATTTCAATGTTTGCTCAGCAAGAGTTTACTGTAAAAGGAGTTGTTACTTCTAAGGCTGATAACTCAGAATTACCTGGGGTAACAATTCTTGTCAAGGGAACGACAAGAGGTTATACCACGGGTCTGGATGGAACATTTGAGATCAAAGTTAAAACGGGGGACGTTTTAGTATTCTCCTTTTTAGGTTTTTCTTCTCAAACCATTACAATTACGAATCAAACTACTTTAAATGTTGCCTTAGTTGAGGATGCAAATTTACTCGATGAAATTGTCGTAGTAGGTTATGGAACTCAAAAGAAATCACATTTAACTGGAGCAATATCAAAGGTGGTCAATGAAAAACTGGACCAAATTGGTGTGTCCAGGGTGGATGACGCTCTTGTTGGTCAAGTTTCTGGAGTTAATATTCAGGCTACAGAAGGAGAAGCAGGTTCTGCACCAACGATTAGAATTAGAGGAACAGGATCCATTAATGGTAACTCTGGACCTTTAGTTGTTATAGATGGAGTTCCTGTAGATGAAGAATTCTTAGGATCTCTAGATATGAACGACATTGCTTCTTTCGAGGTTCTTAAAGATGCTGCATCTAGTGCTATTTATGGTTCGCGAGGAGGAAATGGAGTAATTATTATTACTACTAAAAGTGGAAAAGAAGGAAAGACAATATTCAATTATAATACCTATACAGGATATAAAACAGCAAGACAAAGTGATGCATATTACTTTTCTGTAGCAGAAACTGCAGCGGCAGAATTAGCAGCTACTGGTAGTATATCTGATAGAACTCGATATAAGCAACTTATTGGGGTTGATAATGAGTGGCAAAACATTATTTTTAATGGAGGGGTTATAACAAATCATTCTTTTAGCGCACGAGGTGGAGATAAAAAAACCAAAGCAAGCTTCGGAATGAATTACTTGTTAGACGAAGGTGTGCTATTGACAGATAATTATGATAAACTTAGTCTTCGATTAAAGTTAGATCATAAGATAAATAAGAGGCTAACCGTCGGGGTTAATGTAACGCCTTCTTTCACAAGCAAAAGAAGATTTGATGGTTCTACACACGACATTTTAAGACAACCGCCATGGTTGCCGCTTTATTTAGATGCTCGTACAATTCAATTTGTTAATAGAACGAGGGATGGTGGAAAATATGCAAATGTTCAAATAGGTGATTACGCGATTCAGCGAATGTTTGATGATTTTGATTTAACTACTGGAGCTCCAGTTCCTAATGGTGGAAGCGGTTTAGATATAAGTAATACATCCAACACCAATCCAGGAGCAAAAGTATTGGAGCGCTATAGAATAGAACGAAGAAAACAGTTCAGAGGAAGCTTTTATGCGAAGTATAAAATAAACGATAACCTTAGATTTAAAACAACTGTTTCTGGCAACTTCCAATTTAACAAGAACACTCGATATCAAGGAGTTGAATCAAGTAGAAATGGCGCCGCTGCCGCCAGACTAGATAGTGTGTACCAAAAAACAGCCAGATTTGTTGTCGATAATGTGCTTACTTATGATAAAGCATTTGGAAAACATCAAGTGAATGCTGTATTAGGAACATCGGCAGAGCAAAGAACAAGAACATTTGAAAGCGTTCAGGGAACTGGATATACAAATGATGGAACTCCGTTTATAGATGCCGCAGCTAGTATTACAGATCGGAACTACTATCGATGGGAAAGAACCTTATTATCTTTCTTTGGAAGAGTAAATTATGTATATAACGACAAATATTTAGCATCGTTTAGCTACAGACGTGATGGAAGTTCAGTATTTGGACCCAATGTAAAGTATGGTAATTTTACAGCAATCTCGTTGGGATGGAATATTTATAAAGAAGACTTTTTAAAAGATAGTGATATCGTAAATTATCTAAAGTTTCGTGTGAGTTACGGTGTTACTGGTAACAACGACTTTAGAACTGGGAATCCATTAGTAGATAACTATCCTTATTTAGCAATATTAGATAATACTACAACAACAGTTTCTGGTGGAAATCCAGCATTGATTGTAAATCCATTAAATATTGCAAATCCAGATATAACATGGGAAAGACAAATTGAATTCAATCCTGCGATTGACTTTGGTCTTTTTGATAATATAATCTCTGGTTCTATAGATTATTATACAAGAACAAGTGATCAACTTTTATTATACAATCCCGTTTCTGGAACAACAGGTTTTAGCAATGCTTTAGTTAATTTAGGGAAAGTTCGAAATAGTGGTGTTGAACTAGAGTTACGAAGCAGAAATGTATCGAATGCAGACTTTAAATGGACATCTACTTTAATAGCATCAAAAAACAAAAATGAATTGAAAGATTTTGCAGATTCCAACGGACTAATTCAAAATGTTGATAGTAAAAGAGCTGCAGAATGGATTAATTTAGAAGGAAATCCAATATCATCCTTTTATGGATGGGTAGTAGACAGAGAGATTCCACTCGAGTATATAGCGAATCCATATCATCCTGTTGGAGGACAGGCACAAGATGTTTACGTTAGAGACCTAAATGGAGATGGTTTGATCGATGATGATGATAAAACAATTTTAGGAAGTCCTTACCCAGATTTGGTTTGGAGTTTTGCAAACAATTTTAAAATAGGCAATGTTGACGTAAGTTTTATGATTCAAGGTAGTCACGGGGCTGAAGTTAGAAATATGGGTGATCAATACCTTTTTAATCACTTCAATAGTTCACAAGACTTCATTTCTTCTACTCCAAATCAAGAATTTATAAAGCAAAAGATTTTTACAAATTCTATCATACAAGACGCCTCGTATATTGCCTTGCGTAATGTGAATGTGGGTTATAACCTTACTGATGGAATATTGTCAAAATTAAAACTATCAAATGCAAGAATTTATATGGCTGCTCAAAACCTACTTTATATAACCGCTAGTGGTTATACAGGGTTTAATCCAGAGTCGATTAATAACACAAGTGCTACAACATATGGATATCAGAGAGCAGGATCTCCAGTATTTAGTACCGTATCATTAGGGGTAAATGTGCAGTTTTAGCATGCTATTAATTTAAAATAGAAAGTATTATGAAATCAACAAAAATTTTAATCCTACTACTAACAATGGTGTGCTTCATGTCGTGTGAAAAGACATTTTTATCGCCAGATTTAGAGACCGGAATTAACGGAGAAAGTTACTACGCTAATGATGGAGAAATAGAAACAGGAGTTTTAAATATTTACGATGGGATTCAAGGAGTGAATGCATTAAAGATCACTAATAACAATCTCAATCATGCTATTCAGGTAGAGTTTTATGTGACAGAAATGCGCAGTGACAATACCAGAACTAAGAGTAGTGAAGGTGAAGCAGCACAGTTCGAATCTTTTACCATTGAATCAACAAATGGTATTGTGGCCGACTATTATAGAAGCTATTATAATGTCATATATAGAGCCAATTTAGTTTTAGCAAACTTGGGAGCAGCTTCTCCAGAAAAAGCAATAGAATTTGAAGCAGAGGCTAAGTTCTTGAGAGCATACGCGTATTTTAACTTGGTTAGATTGTATGGGGATATTCCTTTAGTAGATAGAATTATACCTCCATTAGACACGGAAACGGCCTTTACCAGAGTTTCTTCAGCAACAATTTATGAATTAATTGTTAGTGATTTAGAGACGGCCGTTACAGGATTAGGAGATGCGGGACCAAAAGATAGAGCGAGCAAAGCAGCTGCGCAAGGACTACTTGCTAGGGTATTCTTAACATTGGGAAGATATGGCGAGGCACAAGGGTTATGCGAAGATATTATGAGTCCAGGAAGAGGCTTTTCGCTGGAAAGTGATTTTAAAAACATCTTCTATAACGAAGGCAATGACGAGGTTATTTTTGCCATTGGATTTCTTCCAGATTCCAATGATGATAGCCAGAACTTTTCAGCAGAATGGTTAAATGCCGTAGGAAGAACCAGTGGAGTTAACTATGTGACGGCAGATGCAAGAGCTTCTTTAGATGCCAATGGAGGAAACAGAACCATTCTTTCGTATAGAGAAGATAGTGGACAAGCTGGACAATATCAAGTGGTAAAGTATTTACCTAATGGAGATGTTAGTCTAGGAATACCTGTAACGTCTCCAGACCCAACTTCAGCAGGAAATGATTGGATCGTTTTGAGATATGCTGATGTATTGTTAATGCACGTCGAAGCTATTATGGCAGGAGGGCCATCAACTACAAGCTCAAACGCATTAGCTTCATTCCAGATGGTACGAGATAGAGCAGGCTTAACAACAGCCGTGACGAGTATCACCAAAGAAGAACTCTTAGAAGAAAGAAGAGTAGAGCTAGCATTTGAAAACCAACGCTTTTTTGACTTGGTAAGATTCGGTATGGCTCAAGATATATTGTCTGCATTTTCAACGGCAAACAATTTAGGTTACTCTGCGACGGATCTATTATTACCGATTCCTCAGGTTGAGATTGGTTTGAGTAATGGGCTGTTAACTCAGAATCCAGGATACTAATTACAGATAATTAAATATTAATTATGATGAAACAAATAATTAAAAAAACAAATAGTAGAACAATAAGTAAGCTCAAGTACCTTTTTATTGTTGCCGCAATTATATCATATATCTCATGTGAAGATAATATCTTACCAGAAGCTGGTTCAATACCAGATCTGACACCACCAGAAGCTGGTTTTGTTGCTACTCAAGGAGCAGGACCAAACGATGAATGGAAGACCTATACTTTTGCAAACTTATCTACAGGAGCAACGATGTATTCATGGAGTTTTGGAGATGGAAACACTTCAACGACATTTGAGCCACTAAATACATTTCCTGGAGAAGGTACATTTACAGTAACCTTGATTGCATCTGATAATTTAGGTGTAGAAAGTACGTATACAGAAGTTATAGAAGTCGTACAACCTATAGCAACGGTTATTCCTGACCCTGTTCTGGTAAATGCAGACTTTAACAAACTTCCAAAATCTTCGGGGTCTGATTGCTCTTGCTCTGGGTGGATCAATAAGAGTTTAGGAGATCAAGGAGAGTCTAGTTCAGGTAACGGAGGTTCTGATAACGTAGTGAAGTTTGATAATAATGAGCCTGATCACGTTTATCAAGAGTTTGAAGTTACTCCAAATGCAGATTATACAATTACAGTGGTTTCTTCCTTTAAAGACCCACTTAACGGCACATATCCGAGCATGCTTGAAATAAGAGTCTTGGCTGGTTCAGGATATGTAAGTAATTACGCTCCAACCTACTATACAAATACGGTAGATTTTCCTCAAGATGGATATGGGTATACCACTATTTCGCAGGTAGAAGATCCTACAAATAATCTGTTAACTCCGATAATGCCAATATCGAATCCAAGCGATACTAGTTATCTAACCAATACATTTACATTTAATGCGGGCAATAATACAAGTGTTGCATTTTTTATGAGAGGTATAGGAGGAGATAGTTCTGTCGGTAACTTTGGATATACTAGTGGCGACGAAGAAATTAGAGTGGACTCGGTAACGATTACAGCAAACTAATAATGAATAAACGGGCAATGAAAATACTAAATCTATTGGTAATTGGATATTTAATTTTGGCATTAAGCTGTCAAAGTAAGGACGAGTCAGTTACTCCAAATGAACATGGAGAAGACCCGGTAATTCCTTCCTATAAGCTGCCGAATATTGATTTAAATCACTGGAAAGTGACTTTGCCCATTGGAAACCCAACAGAGGTAAAACCTCCTGAAATTTTAGATTACGGTACAAATGAAACGTTAAAACCATTCATGTACAATGATTCTATTAAAGGAGCTTTAGTTTTCTATACATATCCTGGAGCATCAACAACAAACTCCAGCTATTCCAGAACAGAATTGAGAGAGCAAATGGTGCCAGGAAGTAACAATACGAATTGGACCTTTTCTCAAGGAGGTAATTTAAAAGGTGAACTGGCCATGGGGGAAGCTACAAGAGATGCAAATAATAATTACCATAGAACTATTATTATGCAGATTCATGGCCGGTTGACCAACGCACAGAAAGATCTTATTGGAGCAAGTGATAATAATGCTCCTCCAATGTTAAAAATATATTGGGTAAACGGTAAGGTACGAGTAAAAACAAAGGTTCTGAACGATCTCAATGCAACTGCGACGGAAATGCTACAAACAAGTGCATGGGGAGATGATGTAGGGTACACTTTCCCAGAATATGTTGGATTTGATAAATTTACACTAGAAGTAAAAGTGTCGGAAGGCAGAATGGAAGTTATTATGAACGGAGTATCCAAGATATACGATGATATTCACATTGAAAAGTGGGGTATTTTTGAAAACTATTTTAAAGCTGGAAATTACTTAGTAACAACAGATGATTGGGCAAAGACCAAAGTAGAATATTATAAACTTGAAGTAACACATTAAACAAATTAGTTTTTATATATTTAACCTATTAATTTGGTTAACCAATTTTGACAGAAAAATATAGAATATGAAGATAGAAGCAATCACTAAGACTGAGAATCAAACAATCCAAGATAAGATTATCATTGGTATTAGAGATTTGATTAATCACAAGAACTTAGAGCCAGGAGATAAGTTACCTTCTGAGCGTATGCTTTCTGAAAAGTTTACTGTGAGTCGTAGTAATGTTCGAGAGGCTATACAAAAACTTGAGTTCTATGGGTTGTTAAAATCGATACCACAGAGTGGGACGTTTGTTGCCAATATTGGCGTAATAGCCATGAATGGTATGATTGAGGATATTTTACGACTAGAAGATCCTGATTTTAAGTCTTTAGTAGAAACCAGAATTTTACTCGAATTAAAAACAGCAAGACTAGCGGCATTGAGAAGAACGGATGAAGATCTTGTAAAAATGAAGGACGCTTTAGATGCCTATGAAAATAAGGTTCTGTCTGGAGAAGATGCCGTTCAGGAAGATTTGTTATTTCACCTAGCGATAGCGCAAGCCAGTGGTAACAGTACGATGAATACATTTATGTTAATTATTACACCAGAAATTATAACAAATTTTGAAAAGTATCATGTATGTGATGATGATCAGGCGCATAAAGGAATTAAAGAACATACCGATATTTTTAATGCAATTGTAGATCAAGATCCGCAAGAAGCAAAAGAGAAAATGAAAATACATTTTAAAATGTTATACCAGTATTGTTATAACATTTAATAAATAGCAAGGGAAGTGCACGATTCCTGTTATTTAGAAGAAACATGTTAAAGAGGGAAAAATATAACTATGAATCATAAAGTATCTTGTGTGTTGCATTCCGCACCTACTCAGCTACTTCAAGATTAAAACAAATAAAAAACTAAAGACCCGTACAATTATACGTTCAGGCTTTTTAGAGATGTAATCTAATACATAAAAATGAAAATAAAAGGACTAAGGTGGTGGATTATTATATTAATATTTATAGCCACCGTTATAAATTATGTCGATAGAACGGCGTTTGCCCTCCTATGGCCAGAAATGGGCAAAGATCTAGGAATGGATAATTCCGATTATGCACTTATGCTTAATGTCTTCATGATTACCTATGCCGCAAGTAAGTTTTTATCAGGAAGGTTATATGATAAAATAGGAACAAGAATCGGCTTTACCTTATCAATACTTGTTTGGTCTTTAGCAGCAGCCTTTCACTCCGTGGCAAAAGGAATTGTGTCCTTATCGCTAGTTCGGGGGCTTCTAGGTTTAGGAGAAGCAGGATTATGGCCAGGAACAGTAAAAAATAATGGCGAATGGTTTCCGGTAAAACAAAGAGCATTAGCACAAGGAATATTTAATGCGGGAGCGTCCATTGGAAATGTTGTAGCACCTGTAATTATCGTTTATTTATACACACAATTTGGATGGAAATCTACGTACATAATTTTAGGTGTGGTGGGTTTAATTTGGGTACTTCCTTGGCTTGTAATTAATAAGTCGAAACCTGAAAGTCATCCTTGGATAACCCAAGAAGAAAAAGACTTATTGCTAAATGACAGAAAGGAAAATAACGTAGTCATTGTCGAAGGAGCTAAAAGTCTACCCGTATTAAAAATATTAAGTTATAAACAACCGTGGGGAATTTTATTGTGTAGATTTTTCATCGAGCCAATTTGGTGGTTCTTTGCAGGCTGGATGCCAATATATTTGAATTCTAAATTTGGTCTAAGTATAGAAGAAATAGGAAAAACTATGTGGATCTCTTATCTAATGGCCGCTGCAGGAGGAATCCTTGGAGGAATGTTTACGGAAGCAATTATAAAACGAACCTCTACAGATTTTGGACGAAAAGTAAGTATCGCGCTAGGAAGTATGCTTATAATAATTGGTTTTGTTTCCATCATATTATTTGTGGATAACTCTAATTACATGACGTTTATTTATTTGGCTGGATTGGCGCTATTTGGGTTTCAATTTGCAATAGGTAATATTCAAACACTTTCTAGTGATTTATTTAGAGGTCCGTCAGTAGGCACCTTAGCTGGATTAGCTGGTACGGTTGCTGCTTTTTCACCAATTATAATGAATTGGTTTATTGGTAGAATTACTGAAGGAGGTTCATATGTGCCGGCGTTTATAGCAATTACTATTTCGGTAGTACTGGCCGTTTTAGCTGTTTTATTTTTAATTAGAAAAGTAGGACTCGTAATAAAAGAAGAAATATAAATATCAAAAAAACAATATTGAATATGAGTACATTAAATGGAAAAGTAGCCATCGTTACAGGAGCTACAGGAGGTATTGGTTTTGAAGTAGCGAAAAGATTGGGAAAAGACGGATATACCGTAATCTTAAATGGCATCGAAGACAAAACTGGGGCTCAAAAAGTTGAGGAGTTAACTTCAAAAGGAATAACCGCAGAATATTATGGATTCGATGTTACGAACGAAGAAGCTGTAAACTCAAATATTAAGACCATAGGGGAAAAGTATGGAAAAATTGACCTTCTTGTAAACAATGCAGGAGGATTGGGAGGAAGATCTCGATTCGAAGGAATGACCACCGAATTTTATAGATTCGTGATGGCGTTAAACCTTGACTCTACATTTTTTGCTTCAAGAGCAGCCATTCCTTTTCTTAAAAAAGGTGAAAATGCTTCAATTATTAACTATACCTCTATTGCTGGTTGGAATGCTGGAGGCCCTGGGGCGGGTGTCTATGGAACATCAAAAGCAGGAGTTCATGCCCTAACAAGAGCACTAGCAAAAGATCTTGCAGAATATGGGATTCGGGTAAATGCAGTATCTCCAGGTACTATTGACACGCCTTTTCATGCGCAAATCAAGTCAACAAAACCAGAGGTCTTTGCTTCCTGGAAGAACAACATTATGCTCGGAAGACTAGGGCAACCAGAAGATGTGGCCTCTGTAGTTTCGTTTTTGGCAAGCGATGATGCTTCTTTTATCACTGCAGAAACCATACAAGTTGGAGGTGGCCAAGGTTTAGGAATTTAATTTAAAAAATTATAAAATTAGAAGTAATGAAAAAAGTAGTTACGTTTGGAGAAATTATGCTAAGATTAGCTCCACAAGGGTTTTTACGGTTCTCTCAAGCAAACAATTTTGATGTTATTTATGGAGGAGGAGAATCTAATGTTGCTGTATCGTTAGCGAACTATGGCGTCCCAGTAGATTTTGTAACACGCTTACCAAACAACGATATCGGGCAATGTGCCATGATGGAAATGCGTAAAAGAGGAGTTGGTGTTGATAAAATAGTATATGGAGGAGACCGTCTTGGGATTTATTTTTTAGAAACTGGAGCGGTTAGTAGAGGTAGTAAAGTAGTATACGATCGAGCACATTCTGCTATGGCAGAGATTCAGCCTGGAATGATCGATTGGAAAAATGTTTTTGAAGGAGTAGAATGGTTCCACTGGACGGGTATAACACCTGCGATTTCTCAAGGAGCGGCAGATGCATGTTTAGAAGCTGTTAAAGTTGCTAGCAGTCTTGGAGTAACCATTTCTACAGATCTAAATTATAGAGCTAAATTATGGAAATATGGTGGTAATAGGGAGGCAATTATGACTGAGCTAACCTCTTATTGTGATATTATACTGGGAAATGAAGAAGATGCAGAAAAACACTTTGGAATTAAGCCAGAGGGATTAGATATTACCACGCAAGGGCACGATGTAAAAGCGGAAGCATTTTTATCCGTTTGTACACAAATGATGGAGAAATTTCCTAGAGCTAAAAAAGTAATTACGACATTAAGAGGATCTATTTCAGCATCACACAATACATGGGCAGGAGTAATGTATGATGGGAAAAAAATGTATGAATCTCCACAATATCAAATTACTGATATAGTGGATAGAGTTGGAGGCGGAGATTCCTTTATGGGTGGTTTGATTTACGGATTATTAAAATACCCTGAAGATGATCAAAATGCATTGAACTTTGCCGTGGCAGCATCATGTCTAAAGCATACTATAAAAGGAGATGCCAACCTAGTTACAGTTCCAGAAGTTGAAAAATTAATGAGCGGAGATGCATCCGGAAGGGTTGCAAGATAAAATGTAAATACTATGGCACAATTTTCAAGAATAGAAGTGGCAACTACAATGGCTAATACAGGGCTTGTCCCTTTATTTTTTCATGACAACATTGAGGTAAGTAAGAGAATCCTTAAAGCTTGTTATGACGGTGGTGCAAGATTATTAGAATTTACAAGTAGAGGTGATTTTGCTTTTGAGGTCTTTGGTGAATTGACCAAATATGCTATCAAAGAACTTCCTGGAATGATCATGGGGGTTGGTTCTGTTACAGATGCAGCGGCAGCTTCTTTATATATGCAGCTGGGTGCAAATTTCATTGTTACGCCTGTACTTCGGGAAGATATAGCCGCCATTTGTAATCGT
Source organism: Asprobacillus argus (assembly GCF_032248395.1). Taxonomy (NCBI): domain Bacteria; kingdom Pseudomonadati; phylum Bacteroidota; class Flavobacteriia; order Flavobacteriales; family Flavobacteriaceae; genus Asprobacillus; species Asprobacillus argus. The sequence goes on along the minus strand of NZ_JAVTTO010000001.1, from coordinate 810,384 downwards.
CGAAAAGTATTATGGTCTCCAGGATGCGGTTCGCTAACCGAAATCGCTCGTGCAGAAGAGCTAGGTTGCGAAATTGTAAAACTTTTTCCAGGAGGAATTTACGGCCCTGACTTCGTAAAGGCTATAAAAGGACCATGTCAATGGACCAGCATTATGCCAACAGGAGGCGTTTCTCCCACTCAGGAAAACTTAGAATCTTGGTTCAACGCAGGGGTAACATGCGTAGGTATGGGGTCCAAACTTATCAAGAAAAACAGTGATGGTACGTTTGACTATGAAGCCATAGAATCGTCTGTTCGAAAATCATTAGAGATTATAGCTAACCTCAAAAAATAATGTGAATGTTTTCAGGTGTTACTTTAAAGCAGATATCAAACTTATCTGGATATTCTGTTTCCACTGTTTCTAAGGCGCTGAACAACAGGCATGATATTAAGGAATCCACCCGCTCAAAAATTCAAAAAATCGCATCCAAAAACAATTATGTTCCAAATAACTCGGCAAGAGCCTTAAGAGATAGAAGAACAAAAGTTATAGCGGTTATCGTCCCTAAGTTAACTATTGATCATTTCAATATTTTCGTCTGTGAAATACAGAAAAAGGCATTTGCCATAGGGTACAGAGTCATGGTTCTACAATCTTTTAATGATGCGAAAACTGAGAGGGCTTGTGTTCATTTTGTAAACGATGGAAGCGTAGATGGGATTTTGATGCTCTCGAATACAAAATTCAAAAATGTTTCATTTAAAACATTGCCAGCAAAACGTTTTATAACCATCCCTTTTAATAAGGCACGAACGGATGCGAACCTAATTAAAAAGAAAGCGCTTAAAAGCTTTGAGCAACTCTTCGCAGAATAAGATAGATCTACCTATCCTGTAAACCTATGCGCCCTACTTTGTTGTTTTTACCCAGTAGATATGACTTTTCGCTAGGAACAAACTTCTTTTTATCCAACCACTTAGGGTTTCGATATAGAATATTTCGTTCTCTAGCCGCTTTAGAAAGCTTTACTTTACCACTATTATGAATAAGGCAATTTTCTATAAGACTATTTGGGCCATACAATGCAACAGGGTGTTTTTGCGAATAACTATTCACGAATACCGAGTTAGCAATCGTGACCTCAGGAATTCCTTTGCTTTTAATGGCAAATCCTTTTTCCGAATTCCCTACTTTACTGAAAACACTATTGGTGACTGATAATTTTCCTCCATTTGAAACATATATATTTCCTGCTTTAGTGTAGTTTATAGCAAACTCCGTTAGGTTTTTAAAAGTGCTGTTATGCACAATTAGCTGATGTGCACTAAACCTAGCAAATTCTTTCTCATAAGACAGGTTTAAACCTCTATAGCTATCCTTAAATGTTGAATTCGTAATCTTAATCGTATCAGCCATTGTTCCAATATACGCCTTGAATATACTTCCTCCTTTTGTATTGGTGAAGTTTTGAAAAACACATTGATCAATGAAAAGATTATACGGATCGGGTTGCTGTTTGTCTGGTGATACAATAGCATATTTAACGGGGTTTTTATGGTCACCATCAAAAACTAAGTTTCTGAGTTTCAATCTGCTTTTTTCTTGAATTCTGAAAAAGTAATTTAATGGTTTTGAGATAGCATCGGAAGCTTTAATACGACTATTCGCAGAACCCTCTATAGAAATGGAACCGCTAATCTTTTGCGTTTTGTTCATGTAATATATACCATCCACTAGCCTTAAAACTCCTTTTCGACCCACTTTTTTGAGTGCCTTTGATAATGTTCCAACTCCTGGCGCAACTTCTATTTCAACCACTTTTTGGACAACTTTTGGTTTTACAATCAATGGCTTCCATGTCGTTCCAGTTTTAATTCGTAGAGCTTCTGGATACAACCCATTGTTTAAATTAAATGCACCAATAGTATTATTCTTTTTAGGGTTGTTTGTGATGTCTACAGTTGGACTTTGATCATTTTTAAATGATGAAATTAGATCTGGATTTTCTAAGGTTGGCATCGGAAGGGATCTAACCAATTTCCAATTGATTTTTACGCGTTTAAAGAGTTTTTCGTCGAACGTACCATTAGAATCCGCTACGTTATTAGTAAATGAAATTCCAGTAAGACTATCTTCTATATCTACGATATTCTCTGAATTGGTATTTGACACTAGGTTGTTGCCAAATATTGTTTCTATAGGCGGCAAGGTTCTTTCAGCATCTTTACCTGCTCCAAACACTATTGGGCCACAGTTTAGTATGGTGTTGTTTTGAACATTTACATTTTTTACCTGATGGTAGCGGTTCAATGGAGAGTTAGGTACTCCATTCATAACAACAATAGGGCCTCGAAACCCTGTGCCTTTTAGGCCAATAAGCAAGTTGTTTCGAACAATATGTCCTTCATTTATGATGCGAATCCCTCCCGTTTTCGGAACATTATTTCCTAAAAAGACATTATTCTCTACCAGAGCATTATTACCATGTCTTAGCGTTAAGGTTCCTTTGCTTGAGAAGAAAAGGTTATTTCTATATATATTGTCTCCAGATTTATTTGAAATGATCTCAATCTCTCCATCGCAATTCTTAAATGTATTATTTTCTACAATTGTTTTAGACGATTTCATGGAATATGCACTGGTTCCTATACGTATCGTTTCGCCACCGTTTTTTCCAAGCTCTGGACGATGGCCGAAAAAATTATGATCTATACGATGATTATTTTCTTCATGTACCACACCTTTTAGCCAGACTACCAACGTGGTTCCATCATTTGTCTTTCCCGTAAAATTGTTGTGATCGACCCTATTATTATTTCCCCATATATCAACCCAGTGAGATTTAAAACTAGCATTCTCTGGATTAAAATAAGATATCGTACAATTGGTTAATCTAGAATTAAAAGCAAATTCTTTCGAGTTTTTTCTAAAGGAAATTATCGATTTCGAAGTAGGAGACCCATCCTTGAACCACAGCCCATCAACGACCAAGTATTTCCCATAAATACTCATACGTGAGTCTCCAGTAATAATCACTTTACCGGGGGTCTCTGCTTTTATTGTTATCGGTTGATCTTTTTTTCCAATACCTGTTACTTGCAAATGGACGTCTCTCCACTCTCCGTTTCGTATCCATATTGTTGTTCCTGGAACTGCTTTTTTTATAGCTGCATTAAATTCGCTGATATTCGACACAGAAACTGATTCTTGACTGTAAGACATTGTACAGAAAAACAGACTGAGAGTGAAAACAAAGTATTTCATTATAAATTGGTTTACCAGATTGGTTTACCAAATATATGTATATGTAAAGACATATCCAATTAAGGAGGAAACTTTAACGTTATTGTGCGAACACACCTATTTCCTATTATACATAAAAAGCCAAGATCTTCATCTTGGCTTTTTCTTCATAGCAAACTTTCCCACTTACTTACTTCCCAAAAGCAATAGTTCATTACAAACAATCTCGGTAATGTATCGCTTCTCCCCTTCCTTGGTTTCGTAAGAGCGATTGGTCAGTCTTCCTTCCACAGCAATTTCTTTTCCTTTTTCTACATATTTCTCTATGATCTCGGCAGTCTTATTCCAGGCAATCACATTATGCCATTGCGTATCCACTACTTTTTCTCCTTGCGCGTTTTTATACGTGTCATTTGTTGCGATAGAAAATTTGGCTATTTTCTTTCCGTTTTCCAATGAAATGATCTCTGGGTCATTTCCTAAATTTCCAATCAATTGTACTTTGTTTCTTAACGTATTCATAAGATAAGTTTTAGGCACTTGTATTTTTAAAGTGCATGTTTATAATTCATTTTTGTTGTGCTAAAACAACAGGACAAAGATGCGATCACATCCAAATTTTATTCGGTTAGAAAGCGCTTACTTTCGGTTGTAATTATTTGTAGTCGTTTGTAAACGAATAATTTATATATTTGCTTTATGGCAAACTTTAGTATTGACAAGGCTTTAGAGATATTAGAACAAACTCCAAAGACATTGACCTCTTTTTTACAAAATCTATCCGACGAATGGATCTTTTCTAATGAAGGAGATGAAACATGGTCACCATTTGACGTTATTGGTCATTTAATTCATGGTGAAAAAACAGATTGGATACAACGATTGAACAAGGTCTTAAGTGAAAACGACAAACACTTTGATCCTTTCGATCGTTTTGCGCAATTTGAAAGCTCCAAAGGAAAGTCGTTACAACAATTATTGTCAGAATTCGAAGTGCTCAGGACAAAAAACCTTGTGTATTTCAAATCATTAAACATTTCAGAAACTGATCTTCAAAAAACAGGAATACATCCTGATTTTGGTCAAGTAACCTTGCAGCAATTATTAGCTACTTGGGTAACGCATGATCTCGGGCATATTGCTCAAGTAGCTAGAGTGATGGCTAAGCAATATACACATGAAGTAGGTCACTGGACTGCCTATATATCAATTTTACAAAAATAGTTATGGAACAAAGAACGTGCTTAGAATGTGGAGAAACTGTAAAAGGAAGGATAGACAAAAAATTCTGCTCCGATTACTGTCGGAACTCCTACAACAACAAAGTAAATAAGGATAGTAAAAATCTTATCCGTAATATCAATAATCGATTGCGAAAGAATTACAAGATCTTATCGGAGCTCAATCATTCCGGTAAAACTAAAGTTACCAGAACAAAACTATACGATAGAGGATTCGATTTTCAGCTCTTTACGTCCATCTATACCACCAAAGCCCGAAAAACCTATTTTTATGTGTACGACGAAGGGTATTTAGCTTTAGAAAACGATTTTTTCTTACTGATAAAACGAGATAGCTAAACTATTTCCAACTATTTCCTTTCATGTTTAGCGCAGCTTTTAGAATGTCCTTTTGACTGATCTGACCGACCAATTTTCCGTTGTCAAGAATGGGGAAACGCCTACGTTTAGAGCTAATAAATTTACTAGCGGCGTCAAAAATATTCATATTCTTATCTATAGTTTCTACATTTGAAACCATATTCTTTTCTACAGTATGATTGTTATCCATAGGCATATTATAGTACTTACTTTCAGAAATGTGCTTAATACAATCTCCTTCAGAAATAATTCCAATTAATTCATTGTTTTCGTTCACCACAGGTCCTCCAGAAATTCTGTTCTTGATAAGTGTTTCAATGACCTCTTCAACAGATTGATCAGGTCGAAATGTGATCAGTTTTGTTGTCATATAATCTGAAACCAGAATATTTTCTGATGATTTTGGGATAGACGTATCCCTCTTACCTTGAAAGTTAATTATGCCCATAATATAGAAGTTTAGTCCTTTTAAAGTTACTGATTTTTAGCCTGTAAGTCCGCTTTATTTTCTTTTTTTTATTTTCTTACTTTTACACAAATCACTTTTTTATGAAAAAATACGCTTCTATTTTATCTGTACTGATCGTTGTTCTGACCGTTTATTGGAGCTTCTATGATATGATGCCAAATTCTGACAAGATTAACATTAAAGGTGGTTTTTCTATAGAAAATGCATTGACTCATTTAAAAGCGATTTCAAAAAAATCGCATCATGTAGGTACAGAAGCTCATAAAGAGGTACAAGCATATATTGTTAAAGAACTGGAAGCAATGAACCTCTCACCAGAGATTCAAACTCAAACCGCCGTTTATAAGAAGTGGTATGCAGGAACGACTGCAGAAAATATATTAGCCAGAATAAAAGGAAGTGGAAACGGAAAGGCGTTAATGCTACTCTCTCATTATGATTCCAATCCTCATTCTGCTATAGGAGCTAGTGATGCTGGTTCTGGAGTAGTAACGATTTTGGAGGGTATTCGCGCTTTTCTGGCAGAAAATTCTAAACCTAAAAATGACATTATTATTCTTATTTCTGATGCAGAAGAGTTAGGATTGCTTGGCGCAAAAGCCTTTGTAGACAATCACCCATGGGTAAAAGATGTTGGGTTGGTGTTAAACTTTGAAGCAAGAGGTAGTGGAGGCCCTAGCTATATGCTCATGGAAACCAATGGTAAAAACAGTAAGTTAATCGGTGCTCTTCTAGAAGCAGGCCCAAATTATCTTGCCGCTAATTCTTTGATGTATAGTGTATATAAGAAACTTCCAAACGATACCGATTTGACCGTTTTTAGAGAAGAAGCAGATATCAATGGTTTTAATTTTGCCTTTATTGGCGACCATTTCGATTATCACACTGCACAAGATTCATATGAACGATTAGATCGTGAAACCTTGGCACATCAAGCGGATTATTTAATGAATAGTCTGTATTACTTCGCAAACACAGATCTTAGCTCGCTGAATAGTGACCAAGATTATGTGTATGTAAACTTCCCTTTCATGCAATTGCTGAGCTATCCTTTTTCGTGGATCATGCCCTTGTTAATTGCAGCAATCATTATTTTCTTAATCTTGCTGTTCTTCGGAAGAGCATCCCGTAAAATACTTATAAAAGATGTTTTAAAAGGCTTTGCCGCATTTATCCTCGCGATTGTTATATGTGGTGGTCTTTCTATGTTTCTATGGAAAGGCTTGGTTTTAATACACCCGCAATACCAGGATATGCTTCATGGGTTTACGTATAATGGATACACCTATATTGCTGCCTTCTCGTTTTTAAACGTATGGTTACTATATGCAATCTATAAAAGAGTGGCAAATGACCAAAACAGTATTAGTTTATTAGTAGCGCCAATAACCATTTGGTTGATTATTAATTTCTTAATCCAAGGAGATTATAAAGGAGCTGGGTTCTTAATTATCCCTGTATATATTGCTTTATTGATTATGGGAATTTCCATTTTTGGAAACATGAAGAAAAAGTATACCATCTTATTTGCTATACTATCAATTCCAACCATATATATGATAGCACCAATGGTAAAGTTATTTCCGGTAGGTCTAGGGTTGCGAAATCTTTTAATTAGCGGTGTTTTAATTAGCCTCCTTTTTGGGTTATTGCTTCCTGTATTACTATCTGGAACGGCCAAAAGAGGATTTGCCAGAATTGCATTTATTCTAATGCTTGTGTTCTTTATAAAAGCTAGTTTTTCAGCTGGTTTTTCTGAGGAGAAAAAGAGACCTAATAGTTTGGTTTATGTTCATAATATTGATACTGGCACCGCTTATTGGGGTTCGTATAACACGACACTCGATGACTATATAAAACAAAAACTAGGTGAAAACCCTACACAAGGTGGCATTCCGAATGCCGACACAAAAAGCAAATACAACACCCGTTTTAACTATCATGTGGCAGCAGACTTCAAAGCTGTTCCAAGTTCAGAAATAAGCATCTCTAAGGATACTATTATATCAGGTAGTCGTATTATAAATTTTATGCTACGTCCTAAAAGAACACTTAACAAGCTGGAGTTTATAAGTGAAAAGCCTATTCATTTTGATTCACTTAAAGTAAATAGTGCTCGTGTAAATAGCGGAGAACCGTTTGACATACGCAGAGGTACTTTTTTGAGATATCATATGGCGAATCAAGATTCAGTGCTTAACGTATCCATGTCGGTTAAGAAAGATTCCGTTCCAAGAATTATTATCAATGAAATTTCCTATGATCTTTTGAGCAATCCTCTTTTTAATATAAAACCGAGATCTAAAGATATGATGCCCATGCCATTTGTAACAAACGATGCCATCATTAGCATACAGCAACTAAAGCTATAGTACTATTTTATTTCTGAAACCCGCAATGTATTCACCATTCCACGTTCCTTTGCTGGCATCGAGGTTAAGTTGATCATCAGGTCTCCTACTTTTACGAAGCCTTTTTCTTTGGCTATTCGGTTGATATCTTCTACAGTATCATCTGTGCTTAGGTCAGAATCATAATAAAAAGCTCTTACACCCCATAATAGGTTCAATTTCCCTAATATTCTTCGCTCTGTTGAGAACGCTAATACGTGTGTTCTAGGTCTCCATGCAGATATTTGAAATGCCGTATAACCACTATTTGTCAATGTTGATATTGCTGAAGCATCTGTATCATCAGCCATCAAAGCAGCATGATAACAAACCGATTTTGTGATAAATCTGTTTGTTTTGATATGTGGTGGTTGATGTGGAACTTTTATCAAAGTAGAATTTTCTACACCTTCTATAATTTCCGTCATCTTTTTGATAACTCTTACAGGGTGTTTTCCTACAGAGGTCTCTCCAGATAACATTACAGCATCTGCACCATCCATAATAGAATTTGCTACGTCATTTACTTCTGCTCTTGTAGGTACAGAATTCGTAATCATCGTTTCCATCATTTGAGTAGCAATGATTACTGGAATTCGAGCTTGCTTTGCTCTATGCACTAACCCCTTCTGAATCAAAGGAACTTCTTGCATTGGTATTTCAACGCCTAAATCTCCACGTGCTACCATTAATCCATCGCAATAAGGAATCAATGCATCTATATTCTCAACAGCTTCTGGCTTTTCTATTTTGGCAATAACAGGAACTCTATATTCAGAATGTTGGGCTATTAAGTCTCGTAACATTCTTAAATCTTCTGGGGTTCGCACAAATGATAGCGCAATCCAATCTACTTCTTGACCTAGTGCAAAAACAGCATCTTTTTTATCCTTATCCGTTAATGCTGGTAGGGAAATGTTAGTGTTAGGCAGGTTTACTCCTTTCTTAGAAGACAATACACCTCCAACAATTACTTTTGTCTTAACCGTAGTTTGCTTATCTGTATCAGTTACTTCAAATAACAGCTTTCCATCATCCACTAAAATCTGTTCTCCTTTTTTAACATCTTTAGGAAAACGTTCATATGTCATGAATGCTTTTTCTTTATTCCCAACGCATTCATCAGTAGTAAAAATAAACGCATCTCCTTCATTTAATTCTACCCCTTCTTCCATGACACCCACTCTCAGTTTTGGACCTTGAAGGTCGGCTAATATGGCTACATTAAAACCGTTTTCTTTGTTAATTTCTCTAACCTGTTGTATTCTTATTTTTACAGTCTCATAATCAGCATGAGAAAAGTTAATCCTAAAAACATTTACCCCAGACTTTGCTAAATCGGTCAAAATCTCTTTGGTGTTTGTTGCTGGTCCTAGTGTTGCAACAATTTTGGTTTTTTTATTATGAGGCATATTTAAAAAATTAAAAAGTCTTTTGACTTTAATGTGTTTGTATCTACTTGGTAAGAGGTTACTACTTGATTAATAGCATTAATTTTATCAATGGTCTTAGTAATATAGCTACGATCCGTTTCTCCTACTATTTTTATGAAAAAATCAACTTTTTTCTTTTCTTTGATCAGGTATGTTTTTGTTTCTGTGCTTTGCAACAATCCACTACTGTTTAATTTCACTTCTTGCGAACAACTATTAGCTATTAAATACCATTCAAAATCATATTCCTTATTTGTATAGTCGTAAATGGAAAATGAAACATCCTCTGCAGTATTACTAAAATCTAAACTATAAGATGCTCTATGAAAACCTGTCTTCAAATGACTATTTAATAGAAAGGCCAACTTATAGTCTTCTAGCGTCGTGTGAACACCTATAAGGGTGTAATTCTCTTCACAAAAGTCATTTAAATCTAGGGCGTGTACTTGCATTGTATATAAAATTCACTTAAATTTTCACATCAACATTAAGCTAAATTACTGATTGTTTAGCAAAGGTGAGTAAAAAAATAACGAAATCGTTATCGTATTTGTTAAGTATGTGTTATTTGATTTTGTAGTGCAAAGTACGCGCGTTTAGACGCTTGTTCCTCTGCTTTTTTCTTTGAAGTAGACCTTCCTTTGGCTATTTGCTCTCCATCAATACTGATCTTGACACTAAAATGTTTTACCAATTCATTTCCAGTATCTTCATAGGTCTCAATAGAATATTTTTTCTTTTGCTTTTGACACCATTCAATGATCAATCCTTTATAGCTTGTGATCTTTCCTTCTAATTTTTCAATATCTACGTACGGAATAATCACCTTTTCATACACAAATTTTTTGCAATAGTTATAGCCCTTATCAAGATAAATAGCACCAATTAATGCTTCAAAAATATTTCCGTGAATATTGTCTCCAACATTTTCTTTTGCAATATTACTTTTTACAAAACGAATAAGGTTCAAGTCTTTCCCTAATTCATTCAAATGCTCTCGACTTACAATCTTAGATCTCATTTGTGTCAAGTACCCTTCCGTTCCTTTAGGAACTTTCTTGTACAAATATGACGCTATTACAGACCCTAACATAGCGTCTCCTAAAAACTCCAGACGTTCGTAATTAAATGCGTTTCCATCTTTGTCAGATAATTTTAACGATCTATGGGTAAATGCTTTTTCGTAATGCTCAATATTCTTAGGTGCGAAATTGAGTAGCTGTTTTATATCATGATAAAAACTACCATCGTTCTTGGAGGATGGTTTTACTATTTTACGAATAAAATTCATTAATTATTAATCTAATTTTCTAAAAGCAACACAGGCATTATGACCTCCAAACCCAAAAGTATTGCTCATTGCAACTTTGATATCTCTTTTTTGAGCTTGATTAAGTGTTAAGTTTAGTTCAGGGTTGATGTTCTCATCAACATTAGAGTGATTAATGGTTGGTGGTATCATTCCATGTTCCATGGCCAGTATAGAAGCAATAGATTCAATTGCCCCTGCAGCTCCTAGTAAATGACCCGTCATGGATTTAGTTGAGTTGATGTTGATATTCTTAGCATGTTCTCCAAAAACTTCAGAAATAGCTTTCAATTCAGCTACATCTCCCAAAGGTGTTGATGTTCCATGCGTATTGATGTGATCTACATCTTCCGGGTTAATCCCAGCATTTTCTAAACAATTTTTCATAACAGCTATCACTCCTATTCCTTCAGGGTGTGGTGCTGTCATATGATGTGCATCAGAAGACATTCCTCCTCCGATAACCTCAGCATATATTTTTGCGCCTCTTGCCTTCGCATGTTCGTATTCTTCAAGAACAATTGCTCCAGCTCCTTCTCCTAAAACGAAACCATCTCGCTCCGCATCAAAAGGTCTTGATGCCGACTCAGGGTTTTCATTTCTAGTAGATAAAGCGTGCATAGCATTAAATCCGCCCATACCAGCAATGGCTACAGCAGCTTCACTACCACCTGTAACAATAACATCGCAATGTCCTAGACGAATATAATTAAGTGCATCGATCATCGCATTTGCAGACGATGCACAAGCAGATACCGTAGTATAGTTAGGCCCCATAAAACCATTCTTTATAGAAATGTTTCCTGGAGCAATATCTGCGATCATTTTAGGAATAAAGAAAGGATTGAATCTTGGCGTTCCATCTCCTTCAGCAAAGTTTAATACTTCATTCTGAAAAGTCTCTAATCCACCAATACCAGCTCCCCAAATTACTCCTACTCGTAATTTATTTATGGCATCTAAGTCTAGTTTAGAATCCGCAATAGCCTCATCAGAGGCTACCATCGCATACTGCGTAAACTTATCCATTTTACGAGCCTCTTTTCGGTCTATAAAATCTCTGACCTCAAAGTTTTTAACTTCACATGCAAAACGAGTTTTGAACTTGGTCGCATCAAAATGTGTTATAGGCGCAGCCCCGCTAACTCCGTTAACCAGGCCATTCCAATATTCCTCAATATTGTTCCCTATTGGTGTTAATGCACCAAGTCCAGTAACTACAACTCGTTTTAATTGCATATAAAAATTACTTTTTTGCTTCTTCTATATAGCTTACAGCTTGACCAACAGTACCAATGTTCTCTGCTTGATCGTCTGGAATTTGAATATCAAATTCTTTTTCGAATTCCATGATTAACTCAACAGTATCTAAAGAATCTGCTCCTAAATCATTCGTGAAGCTTGCTTCTGTTGTTACTTCGTTATCGTCTACTCCTAGCTTGTCAACGATAATCGCTTTTACTCTTGATGCAATGTCTGACATAATTTTCTAAATTTTAAATTTTAAATCAAGGGCAAAAATACAAATCTTATTAGTTATATCTAATTTTTGCCTCAAATAATGAACCCTAAAATAAATAATTTGATTTAATAATTGTTTAATTAGCGATTATTCTTTTTTTTGTAGTCAAGAAAATCCTGTATGAAACGTCTTGTCATTTTTGCTTCTGGTTCTGGAAGTAATGCCGAAAACATCATTAATTACTTCAAAGATTCTACAAAAATATCTGTGGTAAGTGTGCTTTCCAATAGGAAGAATGCTGGTGTCTTTGAAAGATGCAAACAATTAGGAGTAAATTGTTTTTACTTCCCAAAAGAAGACTTTACCACTAGTGACAAAGTGCTCTCAGTTTTAAAGAAATCTGCCGATTATATTATTCTAGCAGGTTTTTTACTGAAAGTACCTGAATCCATCATCGCAACTTTTCCAAATAGAATTATTAATATTCACCCTGCCTTATTGCCAAAATATGGTGGAAAAGGCATGTACGGAATGCATGTTCATGCTGCTGTGAAGGAAAACGGGGAGACCGAAACGGGTATCACTATCCATTTTGTAAACGAACATTATGATGAAGGTGCTATTATTTTTCAGACTAAAACCGATCTAAATGACACGGATACTCCAGAAGATATTGCTCAAAAAATTCATCTCCTAGAGTATGAGTATTTCCCAAGAATCATTAAAAAAACAATACTCGACAATGGCTAAGAAAAAGTTCTATGTTGTTTGGAAAGGGAAGAAAACGGGTGTTTTCTCTTCTTGGGATACCACAAAAAAGCTAGTCCAAGGGTTTGATGGAGCGCAATACAAATCTTTTAGTAATAAAGCAGAAGCGGAAAAAGCATTTAAAAAGAAGTATGCCGACTACAAAGGAAAAGACACCAAGAAGCCTGTATTGTCAGCCGCGGAAAAAGCAACATATGGTACTCCCTTGGCAAACACCTTGTCCGTTGATGCAGCTTGCAGCGGAAATCCAGGAAAAATGGAATACAGAGGAGTCGTTACTGATACTAGGAGAGAGCTTTTTAAATTAGGTCCTTTTGAAAACGGTACCAACAATATTGGCGAGTTTTTGGCCTTGGTGCACGGAATTGCTTTGTTAAAAGGAAAAGGAATGCATAAAACACCTATCTATTCCGATTCTAAAATTGCCATGTCATGGGTTCGTAAAAAAGAATGTAGAACCAAGGTTGTCTTTGACTCCAATAATAGTGAGTTGCTAAAATTGATCCAACGAGCAGAGAAATGGTTGAAAGAAAACTCCTATCAAAATCCCATTCTAAAATGGGAAACAAAGGCTTGGGGTGAGATTCCAGCGGATTTTGGGAGGAAATAATCACTACTTATAGGTATATTTTGGCTTTCGTTCCCGTAGTAGTTTTGAGTTAAAACTTAATACTACGATTATGAAACGGTTATTTTCAATGCTCTTTTTATTGGCATATTCTCTTGTATGTGCTCAAAAGACAACGGTGGGTTTTACAAAATCCAAACAAAGTTTCGACTTTTCAAAAGAGTATATCACATTGGAAGTTGAAATAAAAGATATTAAAAAATACAAATCAACGGACCCTATCAGGTTACAAATCTTTAGTGAAGTATCCGATACAATTCCTGTCAACATTTTTCCGAAAGAATACACATCTCCAAAAAAAGTAATGCTTTTTATAGATAAGGAGAAGCTTAAAGACTCACGAAATTTTATTGTTCGCCTCTCAAAAAAAGAGGTCAACAAGAACTTTGAGATGTCTGAAAACGATTTTATTTCAATTGTAGAAAAGAAAAAAGAAAAGTTCACCATTGGTATAGAAAAACTGGACGACCCTTCTTTAATTCTCGACACAAATAAGGATCTAGCCTTAAGATATACCTTGACGTCCAGTGGTTATCAAGTTAAGAAGACAGATGCCGTAATGTTAAAAGTGAAGTTTAAGGACGCTATAGAACTGGAATTTCCGATAGAAAGTATCTCTCAGGACAAAACATATCAATCTATCATTCTCAAAAAAGGTGAAAAGAATTATGATTCTATTAAAAAGGTCTTGCTAAAAGATAGAAAACTGATTTTAGAACTGATATCTGCCACAAGTAAGAAAAACAAGAACATAGAAGGTGCTGTTGATGAAAACAAAAAGATGTTAACATATACCCTTCAAAAAAAATCAGGTTTTGAGAATACATATGATATCTTTTTAGGTTCTAATTTTGACATTGTTGAGGAGTTCTCTGCTTCAAAGTTTTATGCTGAAATCAATGTTTTCTTACCGAATTTAGCTAAAGATCGATCGGGTAGAACTATTTTCGGAATGCGAGGTGGTATTTATAAAAACAACACCTCGACCAAACTAGAGGAAAATGCTCGACAAGAAGTTATTCTAGAACCTTTAGCCGAAAGTCCTACAGATTCCATCAGTTATGTAGAAAAAAGAGTAAGCTCTCTTCCTAATGTTGCCATCGAAAATCTTGGTTTATATGTACAAGGCTTTTATCCAATAATTACTAGAAACGAGATTTTTAATTTGTTCGTAGGATTGCATGTTGAGGTCATTCAGCGAAGCGAGAAATATACCTTTGACAATACGGACTTGTTTACCTTATCGACAAGTACGATCTCTTTGGATTCTCTTGCGAATAATCGCATATTACAAGCTCAATTGGCAAGATCTAAGTCATTTACGCGCAGATATGTAGACAGTTATTTTGGGCTATCACTTCCCATGTTATACAAGTTGTCCGATGAAAATAGAAGTACGAATCTGGAAGTGATGATCAATCCTGGCGTTGGGTTTGGAGACCCGGGGCTAACCCCTGCCAGACAGAGGAGTGCCATAAAAGCCTATGGATTAACGCAATTCCATGTGATCTTTGGTGCCAAAGATGGAGTGACCTTTAAGATTGGAGGAGAGGTCAGAAAATACTTCAACTTTTTTCAAGACCCCATCGTTACCATCAATTTTTCCACCAAGATCAATCTGGAAACGCTATTTAAAAAGAGCTAATACAAAACCCCAGGCAAATTGCCTGGGGTTTTGTTAATATCAATAGTATACAACCTCTTGACTCCGCTCGAGTCATGTGTTTCCTATTAAAAACTTGCCTTCATTAATTCTCTATTCATACGCGCAATGTTCTCTAAAGAAATTCCTTTAGGGCATTCCACTTCACAAGCTCCAGTATTGGTACAATTACCAAAACCTTCTAAATCCATTTGCGCCACCATGTTTTGCACACGATCTGCCGCTTCTACTTGCCCTTGTGGTAGCAATGCATATTGCGATACTTTAGCACCTACAAATAACATTGCAGAAGAATTCTTACAGGTAGCTACACAAGCTCCACAACCAATACACGTTGCTGCATCCATGGCTTCATCCGCTGCGTGCTTAGAAATAGGCGTTGCATTTGCGTCTTGGGTGTTTCCAGACGTATTCACAGAAATATACCCTCCTGCTTGCTGAATACGCTCAAAAGAGGTACGGTCAACAACTAAATCTTTAATTACGGGAAATGCTGCTGCTCTAAATGGTTCAATCGTAATAGTATCTCCATCTTTAAACATACGCATGTGCAATTGACAGGTAGTAACGCCGCGATCTGGCCCATGAGCCTCTCCGTTGATGTACATAGAACACATTCCGCAAATACCCTCTCTACAATCGTGATCAAAAGCCACTGGCTCTTCTCCTGTATTTACCAACTGCTCATTTAAAACATCCATCATTTCTAAAAAAGACATATGTTCTGAAATCTCAGTCACTTTATAATCAACCATTCGACCCTTGTCATTAGCGTCTTTTTGTCTCCAAATTTTAAGTGTTAAATTCATAATGTCTTTCCTATTTATATGAACGTTGTTTTAGTTCAATATCTTTAAATTCTAACTCTTCTTTATGTAAAACCGCATCTGCAGGTTCTCCTTTATATTCCCAAGCAGCTACAAAAGCAAAATCTTTATCATTTCTTTTTGCTTCTCCTTTTTGTTCTCCGTCTAATTCAACAGATTCTTCTCTAAAGTGACCTCCACAAGATTCTTCTCTCATTAAAGCATCTTTAGCAAACAATTCTCCTAATTCTAAGAAATCAGCTACGCGTCCTGCTTTTTCTAATTCAGGATTCATCTCATTCGCATTCCCAGGAACTTTTACTTCTTTCCAGAATTCTTCACGAATTGTTTTTATTTCAGCCATGGCTTCTTTCAAGCCTTTTTCATTACGAGACATTCCTGCTTTGTTCCACATTACATTTCCTAATTTCTTATGGAAATAGTCTACAGATTTAGACCCCTTATTGTTCACAAAGAAGTTAATTCTATCTGTGACTTCTTTCTCTGCTTCCTCAAATTCCTTAGTTTCTGTAGAGATTTTTCCAGTACGAATATCTCCTGATAAATAATCTCCAATTGTATATGGTAACACAAAATAACCATCTGCCAGCCCTTGCATTAAAGCCGAAGCCCCTAACCTGTTAGCTCCATGATCCGAGAAATTTGCCTCTCCAATACAGTATAAGCCGTCTACGGTAGTCATTAAATTATAATCTACCCATACGCCTCCCATGGTATAATGCACAGCTGGGTAAATCATCATAGGTGTTTTATATGGATCCTGATCTACAATTTTCTCATACATCTGGAATAAATTTCCATATTTTGCTTCTACAATAGCTTGCCCAAGTTCATATATTTTCGCTTCAGAAGCATTTGATATATTATGAATTTTTGCCTGCTCTTTTCCGTATCGTTCAATTGCAGAGGCAAAGTCTAAATACACCGCTTCTCCAGTTGCATTCACACCATATCCAGCATCGCAGCGTTCTTTTGCTGCTCTAGAAGCTACATCACGTGGTACTAAGTTTCCAAAGGCAGGATAACGACGTTCTAAATAATAATCTCTTTCGTCTTCAGATAAATCGGTAGGTTTTTTTCTTCCTTCACGGATTGCCTGAACATCTTCTATATTCTTTGGCACCCAAATACGTCCATCATTACGTAAAGACTCTGACATCAACGTTAATTTAGATTGATAATCTCCTGAACGTGGAATACAGGTTGGGTGAATTTGTGTATAACAAGGATTAGCAAAGTATGCTCCCTTTTTATGGATCTTCCAAGCAGCTGTTGCATTAGACCCCATCGCATTGGTCGATAAGAAATATACATTTCCATATCCTCCAGAAGCAACGACAACTGCATGTGCCGAATGACGTTCTATTTCTCCCGTAATTAAATTACGAGCAATAATTCCTCTTGCTTTACCGTCAACAATTACAACATCTAACATTTCATGACGGTTAAACATTTCAATTTTACCACGAGCAATTTGTCTATTCATTGCTGAATAGGCTCCTAATAATAATTGCTGACCCGTTTGTCCTTTGGCATAAAAAGTTCTTGAAACTAATACTCCTCCAAAAGAACGGTTGTCTAACAAACCTCCATAATCACGTGCAAAAGGAACTCCTTGTGCTACACATTGGTCAATAATATTTGCAGACACTTCTGCCAAACGATATACGTTTGCTTCACGAGAACGATAATCTCCTCCTTTTACCGTATCATAAAATAAACGGTAGGTAGAATCTCCATCTCCCTGGTAATTTTTTGCTGCATTAATTCCTCCTTGTGCAGCAATAGAGTGTGCTCTACGTGGAGAATCTTGATATGCAAATGCTTTTACATTGTATCCTAATTCAGCTAAGGTTGCAGAGGCAGAACCTCCTGCTAAACCCGTTCCTACAACGATCACATCAATATGACGTTTGTTTGCAGGATTTACTAAATCGATATGATTTTTATAATCCGTCCACTTATCTTTAATTGGACCCTTAGGTACTTTTGAATCTAAAGTTGCCATATGTTATGATAATACGTGTTTAAGATGATGGTATAATGCAATAAATATAAACCCTAAAGGAATGATAATTGAATATGCCTTCCCTATGTTTTGTAATCTCTTTTTTCTTCCTGCAGTCGCTCCCATAGATTGGAACGCAGAGGTAAAGCCATGCATTAAATGCAATGCTAAAAACACAAATGCAATACAGTAGGCAATGGTTCTAATATGCCCGTAAAATTTATGTTGTAATTCTTCATAATATCTAAAACCACTATCTGCAACATCTGGATTTATAAGCCCAGACATATCTCCTTCTATAAATTTTGTGTTTATTTCTGGGAACCAGAAGTCAATAAAGTGAAGGATGATAAATGCTAAAATAGCAACCCCACTCCAAATCATATTTCTACTCATCCATGAAGAATTGGCAGCACCATTGTTTTTTGCATAGGAAACTCCTTGTGCTTTTTTGTTTTTAATTTCAAGTACAAATCCCATTACAAAGTGAAATACAACACCAAAAATTAAGACTGGTTGTAATGCATATTGAACTAATGGGTTCGTTCCCATAAAATGGGATACTTCATTAAATGCATCTGCACTAAAGACAGATAAAATATTGATTGCAAAATGTTGAAGTAAGAAAAACATGAGGAAGAAGGCCGAAAGTGCCATGGCTACTTTTCTTCCAATTGAAGATTTAAAAAATCCGCTCATCTTGTAGTTAATTTTTAAGAACAACAAAGGTACGACTCAAACGTTTGATGCGCAAACCCTGAGTCGTCTTTTGAATAGTATTTAGAATGATTATAAGTAGGTCCTTACTTAACCTTAAATTCTCCTTTCGTCGATCCTATCTTGATGGTATACTTTCCTTTAGGCAAGTAATACACCCCATTCTTAGCCGCTTTTATCGAAGCTTCTTTATTTTGAGCTTCGTACGCTTTGCGTCCATCTTCAGAAAAAGAAACGTCAAAAACTGCTTCATTAAACCCACCATCGGCATCTACAGTTATCGAGTTTACTTTTACGTCTTTCAAATAAATATCAATTGTACGTTTTCCAGAAGCTTTCGTATAAAATGGAATCATCATTTCAGGCGTATTCGGTTCCAACCACTTACTCCAGGAACTACCCCAGCTACCTCTTTTTCGAATAGAGTTAACATCAAAAATATGCACCTCTTTATCCTTCAATTCATTCGTAAGCAATTGAAGTGGGGCAATATTTGCTTTGTACATGCTTCTACCATGTGTTCCTACAATCAAGTGCTTTGCAGCGGGCTGAATTACTAAATCATGTACCGCCACATTTGGTAATCCGTTTTCAAAAGGATACCAGGTATTCCCTTGATCAAAAGAAGCATATACTCCATTGTCTGTACCTACGTACAACAATTCTTCATTTTCTGGATCTTCCTTAACTACGTTTACCGGTGAAGTGGGAATATTTCTCGAAATGTTTTTCCAGGTTTTTCCAAAATCATCAGACATATATACATACACGTTAAAATCATCCCACCGATATCCATTTAGAGCCACATACACCCGTTCTTTCTTGTGTTTAGAGGCAATCACTCTGCTTACCCAAAGATCTTTTGGAAAAGAATCTGAGATACGTTCCCAAGATCCACCTCCGTTTTTTGAAATGTGCACATATCCATCGTCAGAACCCGCATAGATTAGTCCAAATTGGAATGGAGATTCCGAAATAGTCGTTAAGGTACCGTATGCTACATTTCCTTTCTTGCCTCCTGTAGTAAGATCTTCAGAGATCGTTTCCCAGGTATCACCTTGATTTAAACTTCTGTGCAATTTATTGCCCCCTAAGTATAAAATATCTTGGTTGTGTTGTGACAAATGAATAGGAGTTTGCCAGTTAAATCGATATGGGTTTTCTCCTAACGTATGTTTAGGCTGAATGTATTTTCTTCTTCCTGATTCACGATCTATTCTAAAATAATTTCCGAATTGATATCCTGTAAAAACAATATTCGGATTTCTATCATCTACCTGTACTTGCATTCCATCTCCCCCCATAATAGAAGTATATGGATTGTGTCCAGATTGATGCCAGCGTTTATTAATTCTAGCATTGTGAGGTGCTGTCCAAACTCCATTGTCTTGTAATCCCCCATACACATTATACGGTTTTTGATTATCAGCATAAATGGCATAAAATTGTCCTACTGATGGCACGTTTAATTTCGTCCAGCTTTCTCCGTCATCATAAGAGAGATTCAATCCTCCGTCATTTCCATCTATCAAGTGACCCTGACGCTTTGGATTTACCCATAACGCTTGGTGATCCGCGTGCACGTTTTCTTTGCTTATAGAGGTAAAGGTTTTTCCTCCATCTTTTGATTTTAAGATGGGAACACCTAATACATAAATTCCATTCTGATCTTGTGGGTCTACTCGAATTTCGCCAAAATAATATCCGTATGAGTAGTAAAGATCATCCAAGTATCCTTCATGCGTTTTGCTCCAAGAATTTCCTCCGTCTGTTGTTTTGTATACTTCTGCGCCAATCACAGGGGTATCGAATAATAATGAATTTGCATTCTCTAAGTATTTGGCTAAATCTATTGGTTTTACGGAGCCTGCACGCACCATCTGTTTTACATTTTCTGCTCTATACTTCTCTTGAAATCCGTTCGTTTTTAAGTAACTATTTAGTTTCTTATCTGTTAATTTTAAAAAGCCTTCTGTAGACATGGTTTTAAAATCTTCTTTGGTCAATGCTGCAGAAGCTTTTTTCTTTTTCTCCTTTTCTTCCCTTCTAAACTGACTATCATGGAAAGCATATACGGTATTCTCATCATACACAGCTAAACCAATTCGACCAACACCATCCCCAGTTGGGAATCCATTATTCTTTGTGATCTTTTTCCACGATTTTCCACCATTGGTACTCTTATAGATGGAAGAATGCTTTCCGTCTCCATCAAAATTCCATGCTTTACGCTCTCTTTCCCAAGAAGCCGCATATTGAATGTTAAAATTTCCTGGAGTAGTAACTACATCAATAATTCCCGTGTCTTTATTCACAAATAAGGTTCGCTTCCATGATTTTCCGCCATCTGTAGTTCTATATATCCCTCTTTCTTTATTTGAAGAGTACAAGTGTCCAATTACTCCTACTACTACCTCATCTGGATTGTTGGGATTAATCACAATTCTACTAATGTGATGCGAATCTGAGAGCCCGACATGTTGCCAGGTTTTTCCTTGATCTGTAGATTTCAACATCCCTATTCCAGCATAGGAAGATCTGGAAGAGTTCTTTTCTCCAGTTCCTACCCATAGTGTTCCGTTTTTCCAGTCTACGGCAATATCTCCTACATTTTGTGTTGGACTATTATCTAAAACAGGCGTAAAGGTGGTGCCATTATTATTTGTATACCATAACCCTCCAGATGCATACCCTACGTAAAACTCAGTTGGATCATTCGGGTTTACATCAATATCGGCTACACGTCCACTCATGATCGTTGGACCAATATTGATAAATGGAATATTCTTTATGATTGAATTTTGTGTAAGTTGTTCCTTGTCGGAAAGTGATTTTTTAACAATGTTAGCTTTCGTTGAGGGTTGTTGTGCTGTCAAAGTTATTGAGAATAAGCACAATCCTAATTTGAGTAGAGATTTCATTAGTTGTCTGTTTTGAACGCATGAATTTACTACTTTTTTTGATATTTTATTTATAGGTAATCTCTTCGTCTATATTTCTTTGCTGTTGATCTTTTCAAAGAAACCCTTTCTATATGTATTCCCGATAGGAACTTGCCGATTCTTGATCCATATTGCGTCATTTTCGATCTGATCAATTTGCTCTATAGAAACAATGTAAGATTTGTGGACTTGAATAAAGTTTCGTTTTGGCAGCATTTCCAAAATGTGCTTAAGCGTACTATACGTGATGATCTGTTCATCTTCTAATTGTACGGCTACATAATTCTTAAGGCCTTGAAAAAATAGCACATCGGTTAAGAATACCTTTTTAAACTTATTTTTCCCGTCTGTTTTGAAAAATATATACTTGTTTTCTGGTGATGAATTTGATGATGATGAAACTTCTTTTGGTTGTACCTTCTCAACAGCCTTATAAAAACGCTCAAATTCAATGGGTTTCAGTAAGTAGTCCATGGCAGCAACATCATAACTCTCCAGGGCAAACTCTGGATATGCTGTTGTAAATATGACGTGTGTGTCTTTGTTAATGATCTTTGAAAGTTGGATGCCGGTGATTTCAGGCATTTGAATATCCAAAAAGACGATATCAACGGATTGACTTTCTAGAAACTGCAGCACTTCTAGCGGCTTTGTAAACGTGTTTACTAATTTCACTGAAGGTATCTTTTCTACATATTTTTCCAACAATCGTATTGCAGGAGGTTCATCATCAACAATGATACAAGTTAAATGTTTTTTCATAACGGCATTTTTAAATACGTCCTAAAGATGGTATCATCTTCTGTATATTCCAACTTGAAATCTTCTTGGAACAATACTTTTAATCGGTTTTTTATATTCTCTGTGCCAATGCCTTTATCCATATATTTTTCAGAAGGGTTTTTGCTATTCTCAGTGCGTATTTCCAAGTGGCTTTCTCTTATTTTAATATGAATGTGGGCTGGTCTTTTTAGATCGTTTAAAACTCCATGTTTACAAACATTCTCCACAAAATGAATCAAAATTAAGGATGGTATCTTTTCGTCTCCGATTTTTCCATCTACTGTCAGTTCAACATGAAAATTATCTTCATATCGTTTTTTATAAAAGTAAAGATAATCTTCAATAAACGAGATCTCTTTTTTTAGCGGCATAAAGCTCTCTTTAGCTTCATAAGTCACATATCTCAACAATTGAGAGAGTTTTAAAATTCCTTTAGCCTCTTCAGGATTCTTATCATAAAGGTCGGAGTAAAATCCATTAAGTGTATTGAATAAAAAGTGTGGACCGATCTGCGACTGCAGCATAGACATTTGCGCTTCTTGATGCTGTACCTTTAACTCATGAACTTGTTGCGTTTTCTCCTTGTATCTAAAGAATAAATAGATCAAACTACTGAACAAACAAGGTCTAACGGTATATCCTGCGCTGTCCATTAAATAAATTGCAATAATGTTATCTCTATCCAAATTGTAATTGTTGGCTCCAAACAGATGATAGGACAATATTTCCTCTAAAAAGAATCGAACCGCAGCAAAACATAGTACCATAAAAAGAAAAGCCGCAATGTATTGAGGAATTTTATTCAGCTTTAAAAATCTCGGTGCAAAAACCAAATAATTTATCGCATATACTGTAAAATATGCAATATTAAACGTTAGAAAAAAAAGTACTCCTCCTAAGTTTATTTCGTTCCAAACATCGGATGATTTTCTAAAAACCATTTCAACAGAAATATCCCAGGTTTCTCCAACTAATATCAGAAGCAATCCGAAAAGGATGTTATATGTGAGTTCTTTACTCCATTTCATAGTAGCAAAACTAGGAAGATTGATCGTTTTTAAAACTTTATCAGGACAAGTTATCGCTTTTATCCTACAAAATAGCTTTTTCACAAAACGTACGGGTTTGTTGAGTAAAAAGAACAGTACATATAGGTATTTAAAGCATTCGTTTTATAACCGAGGAAATTGTGAAGCGTTTGAAATAACATTGCGCTAATATTTAATAGTAATTTAAAATCAGAAACAAATGAAACGTCTAATCTTACTCATTCTAACAATGTGTCTTGCCAATTGTGTCAACGCTCAAAAAGAGCATAACCCGCAAATACTGTCCACAGCACACATTCAAAAACATGCAGCATATTTTACAGTTGAAAACGGGAAAATTAATGGAAAAGGGCGAAAAATGATTAAAAAAATGATCAATTCTTCGCAATTCATTACCTATGGAGAAACACATAACTCCAAACAAGTATCCTTGTTAATAAAGTCTTTTATGCCTTTATTAAAAAAGGCAAACTTCAAATATTTTGCCATTGAGGTTGGTCCTTCTTCTGCTAAAAAACTAACAGAACTCTCTATTCCCGCAGAAAAAACTGTCGAAAACATCAGAGCATTCAATACTAAATATACTGTTTCTCAAGGAAGTGAAACTGCAGAGCCTATTCCCTTCTTTGCAGGTGTTAGCGATGCAGAATTTTTACAAGCGGCGCGTATGAACAACATGGAGCTTTGGGGTATCGATCAGGAATATTACTATAGCACTTTCTTTTTGTTAGATGAACTTATGACAACAGTAAAAGGTAGCCCGAACTACGGAAAATTAACGCAGTTAAAAAAAGGGGCTATGCAAATTATGTACAAGCATTTTTTAGATGAGTTTGCAAAAAAGAATGATGGAGCTTATGGTTTGATTGTTAAAGAAAAAGCAGTAAACAATTTCTTCAATGCCTTCAAAAAAACAAATCTTGCAGCCCAAGAGATTATTGAGAACTTAAAGGTAAGCTGGGACATCTATATACGATGGAGAAACGATTCTCATGTAGATCGAATCAGCTATATGCGAAACAACTTTATGGCGCACTTTAAGAAAGCACTTAAAAGTGAAAAAGAGCCAAAAGTATTTACGAAGATTGGCAGCCTACATGCTTCCAAGCTCATCTCAAATGGTGCTTTTGACATTGGAAACTTGACAGAAGAGTTAGGGCAAAAAAATGGAACGGTAAGCACTACTATAAACACATGGGTTCCTTTTTCTAAAACAAAAAATGGTATTCAAAATAACCTAGAGAAGTACAAAAGATCATACGGGAGGTATGCAATATTTACCAAATTAGCTAAAGAAAACGAGTGGGTCATCATCAATTTAAAGAGCATAAGAAAGGCACTTTTAGATGGAAGTATTGTCCTTCCAAGTAATGGTGATTACCACAAGTTGAAAAAATTAATTTTTGGCTATGACTATCAAATCATGTTGCCTATAAATGAGAGTATTGTTCCAAATAGAGATCAATAAAATACCGTTTTCACAAATTAACATTAGCCATAAGTTATAAACAATTGCTATCTGCATTGACATTAATTTATTACATTACAGTCTATTAACTAATTAAATTTTAAAAATTATGGGCTTATTGTATGCTTTACTTATTGGTGCAGCTGCTGGTTGGATAGCTGGCAAATTAATGAAGGGCGGCGGTTTTGGAGCACTTGTTAACATTATTCTTGGTATCATTGGTGGTATCGTTGGAAATTGGTTATTCGGACTTTTAGGAGTTTCCATCGCTGATGGAATTCTAGGAGATTTAATTACTGGTGTTATTGGTGCCGTAGTCGTGTTATTTATAGCCGGGCTACTCAAGAAAAAATAACTCTAATTAAACAAATTAAGAAGGGCTCTCATAGTGAGAGCCTTTTTTTATTCTTCATAAATAAGAAACTCCTACCAATTAATCAATGTACCTTTGCAGTTCCATAAAAGAAAAGCTGTATTCATTTTTTCTTAAATAGAACATATGACATTTAGAGATTTAGGATTGTCTAATGCTTTGCAAAAAGCAGTTAAAGAAAAAGGGTATACAAAACCCTCTCCAATACAAGAAAAAGCCATTCCTGTTATTTTAGAAGGGCGAGATGTATTAGCTTCTGCTCAAACAGGAACGGGAAAAACAGCTGGATTCACGTTGCCCGTATTACAATATTTAGCGGAGACAAAACATCCAAAATATCGTCCAATTAGAGCATTAATCTTAACTCCAACAAGAGAATTAGCAGCACAGGTACATGAAAACGTTCGAGAATATGGCGCTCATTTGAACGTTAAGTCGGCTGTTATTTTTGGAGGTGTGAAGCCAGCTGCACAAATAGCTGTTTTACGAAAAGGTGTCGATATTTTAATTGCTACACCGGGTAGACTTTTGGATTTGCATGACCGTCAAGTTGTTTCCTTTAAAAGGATAAACGTTTTTGTTTTAGACGAGGCAGATCGGATGTTAGATATGGGTTTTGTTAGAGATATCAACAAGATCATTAGTTTAATGCCCCACAAACGTCAAAACTTACTATTCTCAGCTACATTTTCTAAAGACATTAAAAAACTAGCACAAGGGATCTTAAGAAAACCTGTTGCTATTGAAGCTACTCCAGAAAACACAACCGCCGAAAAGGTAAATCATAAAGTATATACCGTAGATAAGAGCAAAAAAACTGCTGTCGTAACCAATTTAATAAAGGAAGGTAATTGGAGTCAAGTCTTGATTTTTACAAGAACTAAGCATGGAGCTAACAAGCTTACCCAAAAATTGATCAAAGGAGGTATTTCTGCAGCTGCTATTCATGGGAATAAAAGTCAAGGAGCGCGTACAAAAGCCTTATCGAATTTTAAAAGTAATGACATCCGTGTATTAGTTGCTACAGACATTGCTGCTCGTGGTTTAGACATTCCTTTATTACCTCATGTAATCAATTTTGAACTACCTAATGTTCCAGAAGATTATGTACACAGAATTGGTCGTACAGGTCGAGCAGGAGCTAGCGGAGACGCCATTTCTTTAGTATGTAGTGAAGAAACTGAATATCAAAAAGAAATTGAAAAACTACTAGGATTGAAGCTGCCTAGCACTGTAATTGAAGGATTTGAACCTACAGATACAACAGCTCCTAAAAGAGCAGCCACTCAAAAAAAGAAGAACTCTAGATCTAAGTCAACAGAAAAAAACTCAAACACAAAGCACACTAGATCAAAATCAAAGAGAAACGACAGAACAACATCTTCAAACAAAAATAGAGGTAGGTCCAGAAGAAATAGACGTAGATAGTGTATTTTTATCAAAAATATTCATGATTCATGGAAGCGTCAAAGTCGGACTTTCAACAGTATTTGTCTGCAATCATCGATGATACATCTTTGGAATCTTATATTCCAGAGATCGTAGATGTCTTTGTTCCTATAAAGCTTCGCAGAAACGAATTTCTAGCTCAAAAGGGAAAGGTCTGTACTACCTTCTGCTATATACAAAGCGGGGTTTTACAACATGCTATCGAAATTGATGAAGAGGAAAAAACAACCTACCTGGGATTAAAAAATTCATGTACTTCTGCTTTAAAAAGTTTCCTACAGCAAACTCCTTCTCGAAAAAGCATTAAAGCATTGAGTGATTGTTCCTTATTGAGCATCGATCTTACTACATTTAACGCCTTAGTCAAAAATAATCGCGCTTTTCATCAATTTTACTTCAATCTAATAGAACGGCAGATCTTTTTAATAGACGATTATCGTATTGATCTTTTAACACTTACTCCTGAAGAACGCTATAAAAAATTGTTGGAGAATGAGCCGAAATTATTATTGGAAGTACCTCTACATTATCTGGCTTCCTTTTTGGGTATTTCTAAAAGACATATGACCCGTATTCGTAAAAATATAAAATAGCGCCATTTGGCTACATTTTAAAACCGATGTTTTCTTTATTTTTGAGAAGATCAAAATTCTAATACCAAAAACAATGAAATATCACAGAATCAATTCGCAGCTTTTTATCAAAAATAGAAATGGGTTTACATCTAAAATGAAGCCTAATAGTTTAGCCGTTTTTAATTCGAATGATATTTATCCTGTAAGCGCAGACAGCACTATGCCCTTTGAACAGCACCGAGATATTTTCTATTTAAGTGGTGTAGATCAAGAGGAAAGTGTTTTAGTACTATTTCCTGACTGTCCAAAACAAAAACACAGAGAAATCCTGTTTTTAAAAGAAACCAATGAGCACATTGCGGTTTGGGAAGGAGAAAAACTAACTAAAGAAGCAGCATTAGCAACAAGTGGTATTCAAACGGTGTATTGGTTACAGGATATGGAAAAGGTGCTGTTTGAATTAATGACACAATGTGACACTGTGTATATTAATACCAATGAACATTACAGAGCCAATGTTGAAACGGAAACTAGAGAAGATCGTTTTACCAAATGGTTATTGGGCAAGTATCCTGCTCACTCAGTAGCTAAGAGCAACCCGATCTTACAACGATTGCGATCTGTAAAGAATCAAATTGAATTGGATTTGATGCAACATGCTTGTAATATTACTAACAAAGGGTTTAGAAGAATATTAAATTTTGTACAACCAGATGTTTGGGAATACGAAATTGAGGCTGAGTTTATCCATGAGTTTTTACGAAACAGATCTAAAGGGTTTGCATATACGCCAATTATTGCCTCAGGAAATAATGCCAATGTATTGCATTACATAGAAAACAACCAGCAGTGTAAAGCGGGAGACTTGATTTTATTAGATGTAGGAGCTGAGTATGCCAACTACTCTTCGGATATGTCTAGAACAATCCCTGTTTCAGGTCGATTTACAGATAGGCAAAAAGATGTGTATAATGCTGTAAACAGAGTAAAAGAAGAAGCTACTAAGCTATTAGTGCCAGGAGCATTATGGGAAGAATACCATGTGGAGGTCGGAAATATCATGACTTCAGAATTACTTGGTCTAGGTTTGATCGATAAAGCCGATGTTCAAAATGAAGATCCTAATTGGCCGGCTTATAAAAAGTACTTTATGCATGGAACTTCACATCATATTGGTTTAGATACTCATGATTATGGCTTATTGCATGAGCCTATGCAACCGAACATGGTCTTTACCGTAGAACCAGGAATCTATATTCCAGAAGAAGGCTTTGGTGTTCGCTTGGAGGATGATGTGGTGATTCAGGAAAGTGGAGCGCCATTTAATTTGATGGGAGACATTCCTATAGAAGTCGACGAGATTGAAAATATTATGAACCAGTCTTAGACTGGTTTTTATTTATACAGCACCTCTTCTACCTCAATATCTTCTTGTACTAACATTCTTTGATCTTTGACAAAGTCAACATTATCTTCTGAAAATACACGCAAAGCTACCAATAACAAGATGGCTGAAGCCGCAGCGTATACCATCCATTTTCTAGGTGATTTGAAAAAGGTTTTATTAGAAGTAAGTATCATTAATTTATATCCTTTTTTAGGAATCGTCATAATAGATAACTCTTCTTCCAGGTCGTGTTCTTTGATCAAGGCTCTGAGTTTATAAATGTTTTTACGCAAGGCATTTCCACCCACAAAAACATTTCCATTCCAAATACGATCAATCAACTGTTGCTTAGTAATGACCTGATCTTTAAACCGAATCAACTCCGATAACAATTGTGTTAATTGAGGCTCAATCTTAATACTCTTGATCTCTTTTTTATTTCTGATGAGTATCAGGTTTTCATCTTGCAATACCGAAACAACATCAGTAATCTTTAAAGAAGTATTCATAATTAGGACATTAAAAGGACATCTGTTTCTCACAAAGTTACCAGAACCAACATAATTTTAAAAATCATTAACAATAAATTATGAATTATGAAATTACGATCAATCGCAGCAATGCTGTTTTACTTTTTCTTTTTTACGAGTTGCGGACAAAATGCAAATACTGATGTTCCTGCAAAAACCGGAAGAGATTTAGTGGCCTTAGACAACTACGTTAACACCTTGGAAAAACAAGGCATATTTGGAAGTTTTTTACTAATGGAAAATGACAAGGTTTTGTATGAAAAAAGCATAGGATTTGCCAATAAAGAAAAGCAGATCAAAAGTCATAAGGGTATTGTATACCCATACGGTTCTATTGTCAAGGATTATACATTGGCTTTGATCTTATTGTTGGAAACTGAAGGGAAGCTGAATACTTCAGATAAGATCTCAAAGTATTTTGAAGATATTCCTGAAGATAAGCAAGGCATCACTATTGGGCATTTATTAAAGCATACTTCCGGATTGGGCGAGTATCATGATTTGGACCCTAAACTCAAAGAAAAATACAAAGGGTATCCCAATGATCTTTTTCCAATGCCTAGAAAGGAGGCTTTAGCGTATATTTTTGAACAAAAGCTAAAGTTCGAACCTGGTTCTGGAGACAGTTATTCTAATTCAGGGTATACAGTTTTGGCTTATCTCGCTGAAACAGTATCTGGGAAATCATTCGATAAAGCTGTTCAAGAGTATATATTACAACCAGCCAAAACTTCAAAAGCCGATTTTTACAGTAGTCCTTTATGGGGAGCCCCCGAAGAGGTAGCCGTTGGATATGGTAGAGGTAGTTTCGGAAAAGAAAATAGTGCTTTCTATTGGCCAAGAAATCCAGGAGCGCTAATCGGAAATGGCGGAATGTCAGGAACCTTAAAAGATCTTTATCTGGGAAACAAGTATATCGTTTCTTTAGAAACATCCAATCCCGCATTCGGAAAATTGGCTAAGAAGTATAAATATTCAGATCATATTTCCTCAGAATATGTCGGATCTGCTGGAGGTGGTGATCTTGGTTTTGTGGCCTTTACCTTCGGAATAAAATCGAAGAATCAATACCTACTTTTTGCTTCAAACAATAACAAAGAAGGGGAGGACGAACGTATGATCCGAAAACTCATGATTTTAGGGTTTGGGTTTGACGTGGCTTCCATTATTCCTGGCGAGTTTGCAGATGAAAACAAAGATGAAAGTGAGGTAATCAAAACGGATAAAGGGGATCGAAATAAATGGGGTTTGCCTAACAAATTAAAATACGATCGAATAGGAGGACTGCTCGATCTGCTTTCGAATAAAATGTCTATCGATGATTTTGTAAAAACGCATTGCGGAGAAAAGATGGTAAAAAAGGTTCTGAAGCGTTATAAAAAATGGCCTCGTTCTAATTACTTTAAGTACAATCAGGTGACGTCTTATGGTGCCGAAATGGAACTGATTGTTAAGGATAGCGTAACTAATAAAAAATACACCTTCGATCTTATGTTAGAGCCAAATGCAGCCGCCAAGTTTAAGAACATCAAATTCAAAAAGTAAAAAAGCGGGCATCACTGCCCGCTTCAAAGGTAAACCCCGATAAAATTATTCTACCACTAGTGTGTATTGTGGTGTCGGATTTAACGGACAGAAATAAACATATTCTCCTTTTTTTAATGTCACTTTGTTAGAAGTAGACTTAGAATTATTAGCAACTGGTTTTGTTACATAAGCATTTTTAATATGCTTTTTAACATCTGATTTTGGCGCTAATACAAACCCTACATTGTGCCCTACATTATTGTTTGAAATTTCAAAAATGTACGTTCCTTCAGATAAGGTAATTTTCTTTTGGGTAAATTCTCCTTTTGTTTGTTCTAAGGCTACTGTTTTTACCTTTTGAGCGTTTGCACTAAATGCAAACCCCACAAATAATACGATGATCGCTATTACTTTTTTCATGTTCTTGATTTAAAATTTGTTTTTTATTTATTGTGCTACTGCAAACTTTCCCGCTTCTACGCTTGGAAAATCCACTACAGTTTCTGCAATGTGGTTTACATAATTGGTTAAAGTATTAGAAACCACGTTTAAAACGATTTCTAAAATATCTCCATCTGTATATCCTACATTTTTAACTGCTTGTATAGCTTCTGATGATACTTGCCCTCTATTTCTGGTTACATCTTGTGCAAATTGTAATCCTGCTTGCGCTTTTGCATCACCAGCAATTCCTTGACGACTTTCTTCCGTTTGCTCATCAGTTAATCCGTTCATTTTTCCGATAGCAGTATGTGCAGATAAGCAGTAGTTACACGAGTTCTCTTCTGCAATTGCTAATGCTAGTTGTTCTCTAAATTTGTTACTGAAATTTCCACTTGCGGTTAACTCTCCTAAGCTTAAGTAACTTTGTAATGTTGCTGGAGAGTTTCCAAATACTTTAATCAGATTTGGAATAAATCCCAATTTATTTTGAACTGCATCAAACAATTCTTTTGATTTTCCTGTGGTCGTTTCTGGATTCAAGGTTTCAATTCTTGTACTCATAATTTCTATTTTTTATGTTGACTTTATTATTAATTATTGATTTTCTTTTGTGCATTCACACAACTGTTGATCTGGGTTCTTCTCGTCGTAGGTTTGATACCCCCAACAGTTTGGACATTGATAATTTTCTTGTGTGCTCATAATCGTTGGTTTTGAATTATGGTACAAAGATGCGATGGAAGTCAGGTCTTAAAAATGGACAAAAGTTCCTAGTGCTTGGACAGCACCTTTCTTAGAAGTCTTTTTTGAATTGTAATGGCGATTTTCCAGCTGTTTTTTTGAAAAATCGCGTAAAATAGGCAGGGTCGTTAAAGCCAAGATCGAAGGCTATTTCTTTTACAGAATCGTCGGTATAGATCAACTTTCGTTTTGCTTCCAACATAACCCTTCCTTTAATAAAGTCGCTCGGTGTTTCCGTTCCGATCTTTTGAAAGTGTTTGGTTAAAGATTTCGGAGAGACTCCTAATCGAGTCGCGTAATCTGTTACGGAATGTAGTTTCCTAAAATTGAACTCCACTAAAACACTGAATTCTTTGAAGAGTTTACTTTCGACATCCTCTTTCATTGAGTAGTGTTCCTTTTGAATGCGAACTGAATGAATGATGAATTGCTTCAAATAAGTTTGTAGCATATCGTATTGTGCGGTTTCTTCTTGTTTGAACTCTTCAATCAAGCTTTCTAAGATAAAACTGAGCTTTTGTGTATCACTTTCACAGGGTTCAATAAATGGAGTATCATATACATTATTGAATAATACACCATTACAAGCAACTTCTTTATCGTGTGTCTGAATACAATAAAAATCTCGTACAAAGGTCAATCGATAAGCTTCTTTTATATCATCAGAATCAATAGAGAACACCTGACCAGGTGACAGAAAAAACAGTACATTTCCATCAAAAGAATAGCTTTTAAAGTCAATAGTATAGGTTCCTTTTCCTTCTTTGATCCAATAGATATTATAGGCATCTATTTGCTCTTGCTTGTGCACTACACATGCCTGGTCAAAATCTACAATGCTTAATGAAAATGTATCGTTAAAGGTGTATTTCTCGATATCCTGAATGGCCATTACAATCTTTTATGCTGATGTTTTAGTCGTAATTTTTTTAAAACCATTCACTAAAACAAAAACTAATATTGCAGGGAGTATCCATCCAAAGTGGTTCTTCGAAAAAGGAATCAGGTTTTGAATAGGTGCTAAACTTTCCTTCTCAATAATAAACCCTAAGAAATCTGGAATACTAAACACGAATGTCACAAGCACTACAGCTCTAAAAATTGTTGGGCTTGCATGCTTCTCTGGAAGTACATTTAAGAATATTAACACGATGGTAATCGGATAGATAAACATTAAAATGGGCAATGCAACTACGATAATATCATGAAAATTCATTTGACCAACCAGAATACCAGCTAAACAACCAATAATCGCTGTAATGGTATATGCTTTAGGGGAGTTATTAAACAATCCTTTAAAATAGTCTGCAGTTCCAGTTACAATTCCAACTGCCGTTGTAAAACAAGACAGGGCAATTAGCACACTTAAAAAGACGTTCCCAATATTTCCTAAAGTAGCCATACTAATTCCGGTCAACAAATTGGCGCGTTGCATGTCGCTACTTAAAGATCCATCTACAAAGATCTCTGACCCGAAAAAAGCCCCAACAGCGATCAATCCTGCATACATGATAAATAGTCCTAAACCTGCAATAAATCCAGATTTCCGAATCAGACTGCGTCTTTCTAAAGAAGAACCTTGTCCTTTCAATTGTAAGGATATGATAACTACCCCTCCAACGACTACAGCACCAATCGCATCAAAGGTTTGATAGCCTTCTAAAACCCCCATTACAAGAGGAGTCTCAAAAGCGCTTGGATTCATCATCATTTCACTGGAAAAAAGTCCAATTCCAATGACTAAAAACAAGATCATCACAATAAGTGGTGTTAAGAATTTTCCTATAAAGTTGAGTATCTTAGATCGATTTAGCACAAATACAAATACCAGCGCAAAATAAATACTACTAGTAAGCAATGAGCTTGTTTCAAAGAATGGGTGAATAGCAACCTCGTGTGTGGCAGAGGCTGTTCTTGGTGATGGAATTGCAATGGATATCATATAAACGATTACACAATACACAATACTAAATATTGGAGATACTTTCTTCCCAAAATCATACATCGTTCCTTGAAGTTTCGCATGTGCTAAAATTCCAATAACGGGAATCACAACAGCCGTAATCATAAACCCTACAGCTACCCAAAACCACTGACCTCCTGCTTTATACCCCAATAAAGGTGGTAATAAGAGGTTTCCTGCTCCAAAAAAAAGAGAAAACAATGCAAAACCTGTGATCCAAACTTCTTTGTTCTTCCGCATTCTTGGTTTTATTTTAAAAAAGATACTATTAACATGATTTCTTTACCCGATAGGTTTCGAAAGATACATATTTTTGTAACATGCAAAAGACTGTCCTTTTTAAAAATAGCAAGATTTCATTTTCAGATACGGGGAAAGGTTCCGTGGTTGTCTTATTACACGGCTTCTTGGAAAATAATATGATGTGGAAAGATGTTATTCCAGTACTTTCTAAAAATCGCAGGGTCATCGCAATTGAGTTATTAGGTCATGGAGGTACAGAAGCTATCGGCTATGTGCACTCCATGGAATTGATGGCAGAAGCTGTTAAGGCAGTTTTAAAAAATCTACGGATTAGAAGGATTGCTTTAATTGGTCATTCAATGGGAGGATATGTGGCGTTGGCTTTTGCCGATAAATATCCAGAAAAAATAAAAGGCCTCTGTTTAATGAATTCTACTTCGCTCCCAGATGACGATGAACGGAAAACACTTCGTGCCAGAGCGAATAAAATGGTTCAAAACAATTTTGAAAACATGGTTCGTATGTCTTTTACCAACTTGTTTAGTGAAAAAAGTAGAACGGTTTTTAAATCGGAGCTAAAAATGGCGCTGGAAGAAGCATTACAAACACCTGTGCAGGGGTACATTGCTTGTCAGGAAGGAATGCGAATTCGCTCAAATAGAATGAAGGTCCTACAAAAAAACGACTTTAAAAGGCTGATTATTATAGGCAAAAAAGACCCTGTATTAGATTATGAGACTTCTTTAGAAGAGGTTAAAAAGACAAATGCAGAGGCAATGGTTTTTAATGATGGTCATATGAGTCATATTGAAAACAAGTCTTCCTTAACTGAGGCTTTGAAAACATTTTTGAGAGATCTTTAGGAAAGAAAAATTACGAATCATATAAAGGCATGTTCGAAGATAAAACTTAAATTGCAGCAATGTATTTAAGTGTTCAATAAGTACTTTGCTATAAACATGATGAAATTATTTAGCTCTAAGGTCTTAAAGATTTTTTTGTCACAAGGAGGCTTGTGGGTACCCTTCATTTCTTTGTTTATAACCTATTTATCCTTTGGTGATTTTACAAAAAGACCATTGGCAGCTTACTTTTTATGCGTTCTAGCCATCATTTTACTAAACAATAGTATTCGAAAGAAACAATTGTTTTTAGCCTTTTTATTAATTGCATCGTTTCTCTTTTCAATTATAGCTTTTTTTGAGGCAGCTCATTGGTTCATTTTTAATAATGAGATCACAGAATCGACTATACACATCGTACTGGAAACCACAGAAGGGGAGTCATCAGAGTTTGTAGCAACATATCTAAGCCCCCAATTAATGATTATGGCTTTCTTGCATCTTTTGTCAGTCATCTTTGGGTTCTTATATACCTACAGAAACTACTACGTTTTGCAGCTGGATTTAAACAAACGGGTAAAAGCTTATGGTGTTATAGGCTCCATCGTTTGCATGCTGTTGATCATTCCCTTAAAAACCCATTTTCTACCAACCTTAGCTCTAGATGCATTCATTATTTATAAAACAAACAGAGCTCAATTGGACAAACTCACCATAACAGAACATGGCGCTTTTAAAGATGTGGTTCATAAAGCAACTGATAAAAATGAAATCTACGTACTTATTATTGGCGAATCTACCACCAGCCATCATATGGGTATTTATGGGTATTATCGAAATACGACACCTCTTTTAGAAAAAAGAAAACCTGAGCTAATCATTTATGAGAATGTTAGTACTCCTTTTTCGAATACAAAACTTTCTTTGGGTGCTGCGCTATCCTTACATCATGATGATCTCGATAAAAAATACAATAGTACCTTAATTCAGCTTTTTAATAAAGCAGGATTTACTACCTATTGGATCTCTAATCAGAAACCCATTGGGGTCTATGAAACCTCAACGCGGCTCATTTCAAAAAAGAGCCAAAAAAGTGTTTATACGGACATGTCAGAAGTGATGTATGATGAACAAGTGCTGTTTCCTTTTAAAAAAGCACTTCAAGAAAACCCTAAGAAAAAGTTAATCGTAATTCATTTAATGGGTACTCATAATATGTATTTAAAAAGATACCCAAAGAAATTCGATATTTTCACGTCGACCCCTAAAACTAAGTTTAATCATGATTTGGCCTACAGAAGTATCAATCATTATGATAACGCAGTTTTGTACAATGATTATATTGTAAATAGTATTATCAGCGAGGTTGAAAAACTGAAGTCCAAATCATACGTCTTATACTTTTCAGATCATGGAGAAGACGTATACGAAACTATAAACCAGGCCTGTCATACTCAGGAAATAGGCACTAAGCCCATGCATGATATTCCTTTTTTACTTTGGTTTTCAAAAAGTTATACCGGCGAAAACCCAGATATTATTCTTGATACAGCGCGAAAATATAGTCTCGAAAGTCTAATCCATACAGTGAGCAATCTATCTAATGTTACTTTTGATGGTTATAATCCTGATAAAAGTATTATAAGCCCTTTATTTGTAGAACGTAAACGAACCATTTCAAACGGAAAATATTATGAAGACGTTTTTACTGAAGAATAGAAAAAGGGTTCTGATAGGTTTTATTTTTGCATATATCCTATTATTTGTTGTGGTAAACAAACAGAATGAACTATTCCGTTATGCATATGGAGAAAAGATGTGGGTACACAGGGTAAATTCGACTGAAAAACTAGCTGAGGTAAGTACCCTTTTCAAGGGGTTTGAACTAGACGTTATTTTTGTAGATAACACTGGTGTATTCGATGTTAATCATCCTCCTGCCAAGTCAATAAGCCTCACTTTAAGCACTTATCTTTCTTCTGTTGATGATGCTTCTGTTCATTATTTTTGGTTGGATTTTAAAAATTTAACTCCGGCAAATAAGCAAATGTCTTATCTTCGACTAGACTCCATTCGAAGTGCCCTAAGCTTGCAAAAAGAACTATTTATTATTGAGTCCAGAACACCAGAAAACCTTGATGTGTTTCATCTCAATGGATATAGGACTTCTTATTATCTTCCAAGTGGGTTGTATCAATTAAACGCAGAAGATCTTAACAAAGAAACAGCAAGGATAAAGCGTCAGGTTGCCGCAAATAAAACTACCTACATCTCCGCAAATTTGGATCATTATGGAATCATGAAACGGTCTTTCCCAGAACAAAATGTATTAACCTGGCCCTATAAATACAAGCAAGAATGGCACTACAATCCGATAACACTTTTTAAAAATCTAAAAAAAGTATATTACAAATACAAGGTTTTATCAAATGATAAAATAAACGTGGTTTTATTTACATACGATTCGGAAAAAGGCAATAGGTAGTCGCTTTTTACTCTTCCTTTAACGCATTCCAACCTTGTGCTTTTAGCTCAATTTCTTGATTGGCTCTCGTCACTAAATTCATCCCTTGATCCTCGGCAGTAATATGTCCAATAATGGAGAAATTTGGATTTCCTTTAACCTTTTCAAAATCATCAATAGAAACCGTAAACAATAATTCATAATCTTCACCACCGCTTAAAGCAATCATGGTTGAGTCTAAATTGAATTCTTCACATGTAGAAATTACTTGTGGGTCTAATGGAATCTTATCTTCATAAATCTTACACCCTTTTTTGCTTTGCGAGCAAACATGCATGATCTCTGAAGACAACCCATCAGAGATGTCGATCATAGAGGTTGGCTTTACTTCCAATTCTTTTAGTAGTCCGGGAACATCTTTTCTTGCTTCTGGTTTTAATTGTCTTTCTATCAAGTAAGTATACTGATCCAAATCTGGTTGATTATTTGGATTTACCTGAAAAACCTGTTTTTCTCTCTCAAGTACTTGAAGTCCTAAATACGCTGCACCCAAGTCACCAGAAACCACGATCAAATCAGTTTCTTTAGCGCCACTTCTGTACACCACATCTCCCTTATTTGCCTTTCCTATTGCCGTAACAGAGATTAGAATTCCTTTGTTTGAAGAAGTTGTGTCGCCACCTACCAAATCCACTTTGTAGGTGTCACATGCTAATTGGATTCCAGCATACAACGCTTCCAAAGCTTCTAAAGTGAACCTATTAGATACTGCAATAGAGACCGTAATTTGTTCTGCTTCTCCGTTCATGGCATACACATCAGATAAGTTTACCATCACCGCTTTATAACCCAAGTGTTTTAAAGGCATATAACTTAAGTCAAAATGAACGCCTTCAATAAGCAAATCAGTCGTTACCAACGTTTGCTTTTCAGAAGCTTCTAAAACAGCAGCGTCATCGCCTACTCCCTTTACTGTTGCTGGGTTTTTTATTTTAAAATATTGCGTTAAATGGTTAATCAATCCAAACTCTCCTAGTTCGGATAATGATGTTCTTCCTTGGTTCTTATCTTCAATCATGGCGCAAAGATAGTTAGTCTTAAAGAATCTGGTTATACCTGCATCAAATTTCTTAATAGTGCATGTACCATAAATCTTAGATTTTGTCCGTATATTTGCACTCTATTTAGATTTAATCTATTTTAAATTATGATCAAAGTATCAGATACAGCGAAAAGAAAAGTGATAGAGCTCATGACCGATGATGGTTTTGATGCTACTACAGACTTTGTGCGAGTGGGTGTAAAAAGTGGAGGTTGTTCAGGATTATCATATGATTTAGATTTTGACAATCAACAAAAAGAGAATGATAAACTCTTTGAGGACAATGAAGTAAAGATTATCGTCGATAAAAAGAGCTTTTTATATTTGATAGGCACCACATTAGAATATTCAGGAGGTTTGAATGGAAAAGGGTTTGTGTTTAATAATCCGAATGCCAATAGAACTTGTGGTTGTGGTGAATCATTTTCATTATAAATAAAAACGTTATGAGTAAGTACACGGAAGATGATTTACGTGAAGAGTTAAAAACCAAGGAATACGAATATGGTTTTTATACGGATATAGAAAGTGAAACTTTTGCAAAAGGACTGAACGAAGATGTTGTTATAGCTATTTCTAAAAAGAAGAATGAGCCAGAATGGATGACTGAATGGCGTTTGGAAGCTTTTAGAGTATGGTCTAAGATGGAAGAGCCGGAATGGGCGAATGTAACCTATAAAAAACCAGAATTTCAAGAAATTGCCTACTACTCGGCTCCAAAACAGAAACCTAAATTAGAAAGTCTCGATGAAGTAGATCCTGATCTATTGGCTACTTTTGAAAAGCTTGGTATTTCTTTAGATGAGCAAAAAAGATTGGCAAATGTTGCTGTAGATATCGTGATGGACTCTGTTTCTGTAGCTACCACTTTTCAAAAGACATTAGCGGAGAAAGGAATTATCTTTATGCCTATTTCCGAAGCAATTCAGGAACATCCTGAATTAGTCAAAAAATATATCGGTTCTGTGGTACCTACTACAGACAATTTTTATGCGGCCCTAAACTCTGCAGTATTTTCTGATGGATCTTTCTGTTACATTCCAAAAGGCGTTCGTTGTCCTATGGAATTATCCACTTATTTTAGGATTAATGAAGGAGGAACGGGGCAGTTCGAAAGAACCTTAGTGGTGGCAGATAAAGGTAGTTATGTTTCTTATTTAGAAGGATGTACAGCTCCTCAAAGAGACGAAAACCAATTGCATGCGGCTGTGGTAGAATTGATCGCATTGGATGATGCTGAAATAAAATATTCAACCGTACAAAACTGGTTCCCTGGTGATGCATCGGGAAAAGGTGGTGTATTTAATTTTGTTACCAAAAGAGGGTTGTGTGAGAACAATGCTAAGATTTCTTGGACACAAGTTGAAACAGGTTCTGCGATTACATGGAAGTATCCAAGTTGTATCTTAAAAGGAAATAACTCTGTTGGTGAGTTCTACTCTATTGCAGTAACAAACAATTTCCAACAGGCAGATACAGGAACGAAGATGATTCACCTTGGAAAAAACACCAGGTCAACAATTATCTCTAAAGGAATATCAGCAGGAAAATCTCAGAATAGCTATCGCGGATTGGTACAAATCAATTCGAGAGCAGAAAATGCCAGAAATTTCTCACAATGTGATTCCTTATTAATGGGTAATGAGTGTGGAGCACATACCTTCCCGTATATTGAAACAAAAAACAAATCTGCGCAGATAGAACATGAAGCAACCACCAGTAAAATTGGTGAAGATCAATTGTTCTATTGCAATCAGCGTGGAATAGACACTGAAAAAGCCATCGCGCTTATCGTTAATGGATTTAGTAAAGAGGTTTTAAATAAACTTCCTATGGAGTTTGCTGTAGAAGCTCAAAAACTATTAGAAATCAGTTTAGAAGGAAGTGTCGGATAATCTAAAAACCAACCCAATGAAGAAAGTACTATTCTTATTGCTTGCAATTAGTATTGTAAGTTGTAAATCAGAAAAAAAAGACACTCCTAAAAAGGCGGAAGTGAAATTGTACGCCTTAGTGGGAGGAACAATTTTGGTGAATAAGTTAGAGGTCTTTTCTCAAGATACAACCTATACGGGTCAGAACAAACAATTTACCGACGGGTATTATGTAATCTCACATCCTAAAGGAAACTTAATGTGGGATGCTGGCTTACCAGAAAACTTAGTAATCCCAGAACCTTTTACTACAGGGAATGGTGTATTTACCATTCAGAGGCCAGATTCTTTAATAAACCAATTAAAGACCATTGGTTTTAAAATTGAAGATTTTAAATACTTCGCATTGTCTCATCACCATTTTGACCATACAGGGCATGCAAACTATATGAAAGATGCTACTTGGTTGGTTCAAGAAAATGAGTATAATTTTCTTGCAGGAGACTCAACTAAGGTAAATCCTGCTATCAAAGATTTAACGAAAGTTAAAAAACTAAACGGAGACCATGATGTCTTTGGA
Organism: Asprobacillus argus; assembly: GCF_032248395.1. Classification (NCBI taxonomy): domain Bacteria; kingdom Pseudomonadati; phylum Bacteroidota; class Flavobacteriia; order Flavobacteriales; family Flavobacteriaceae; genus Asprobacillus; species Asprobacillus argus. The sequence goes on along the minus strand of NZ_JAVTTO010000001.1, from coordinate 769,545 downwards.
GATGGAACGGTAGTTATAAAATCTATGCCTGGTCACACAATTGGGCATCAGGTATTATATGTTGAAGTGAGTGGTTTAGAAAACCCAGTACTGTTAACGGGTGACTTATATCACTTTGAAGAAAATAGAGAAACTAGAGGAGTTCCTTCATTTAATTATGATGTGGAACAAACATTAAAAAGCATGGATGAATTTGAAGCTTTTGCAAAAGAAAAAAACGCGGAAGTAATCATTCAACACTCACCTATCGCTTTAGAAAGATTACAAAAATTATTAAAAAACAAATAAGAAAGGATCATGTTAAAGATTGATAATTTACATGCCAATGTTGATGGTAAAGCCATCTTAAAAGGAATTAACTTAGAAGTTAAAGCTGGAGAAGTGCATGCTATTATGGGACCGAATGGAGCAGGGAAAAGTACCATGGCTTCCGTTGTTGCTGGGAAAGAAGAGTATGATGTTTCTAAAGGAACCATTGAACTGAATAAAGAGGACATTAGCGAATTAGCTCCTGAAGAGCGTGCTCATGCTGGTGTGTTCATGTCGTTTCAATATCCTGTTGAGATTCCTGGAGTTACGGTTACAAATTTCATCAAAACGGCCATCAATGAATCTCGTAAAGCACAAGGTTTAGAAGAAATGCCTGCAAAAGATATGCTTAAAAAGATCCGTGAAAAATCAGAATTGTTAGCTATTGATAGGAAATTCTTATCTCGTTCTTTGAATGAAGGGTTTTCTGGAGGAGAAAAGAAGCGTAATGAGATCTTTCAGATGGCAATGCTAGAGCCAAAACTGGCTATCTTAGACGAAACGGATTCGGGATTGGATATTGATGCGTTGCGTATTGTTGCAAACGGCGTAAATAAGTTACGATCTAAAGACAATGCAGTTGTTGTGATTACGCACTACCAACGTTTATTAGAGTATATCGTTCCTGATTTTGTCCATGTTTTGCATGATGGTAAAATAGTAAAAACTGGTGATGCTTCTTTAGCATTAGAGTTAGAGGAAAAAGGATACGATTGGATCAAAGAATTAGTATAACATGGAGTTAAAAGAAAAAATACTATCCTCTTATGTAGCCTTTGAAAATAGGGTGGACATCAATGACGATGTGCATGCCATTCGATCTAAGGCGTTACAAAACTTTGAAGAAGTTGGTTTCCCTACTAAGAAATTAGAGGCTTGGAAATACACTTCTTTAAACTCAATATTGAAAGAAGATTATAGCATTTTTCCAAATGGAGAAGAAGCTATAGAGCTTGCGGATGTTAAAAAGTACTTTATCCATGATATAGATACTTTTAAAGTAGTTTTTATTGATGGAAAATACAGTTCTTTTTTATCCGAAACTACCCATGATGGTGTAGATGTTTGCTTAATGTCTTCGGCATTGACAAAGGCCAAATACAAATCTGTAATTAAAAAGTACTTTAATAAAGCTGCCAAAGAAGATAATATGACATCTTTGAATACTGCCTTTGCTAAAGAAGGAGCATTTATCCATATTCCAAAAAACAAAGAGGTTCAGAAACCGATCCAGATTATCAATTTTACAACGGGATCTGATGATGCTACTATGTTGCAGCCCAGAAACCTAATTGTTGTTGATCAGAACGCTCATGTACAAATTATTGAGCGCCATCAAAGCTTAACAGAGAACGCTGTACTTACAAACGCGGTTACAGAAATCTTTGTGGACAAAGATGCTACAGTAGATTACTACAAGATCCAAAATGACCATACCAATGCTTCGTTAATTGATAATACGTACATAGAGCAACAAACACAAAGTATTTGCTCTGTGCACACCTTTTCTTTTGGTGGAAATATTACTAGAAATAACCTGAACTTCTATCAAAAAGGAGAAGGCATCGATTCTATTTTAAAAGGAATCACAATTATTGAAGGTAAACAACATGTAGATCATCATACTTTAGTGCATCATATTGAGCCTAATTGTGAAAGCCATCAAGACTACAAAGGTATCTATGGTGAGCGTTCTACAGGTGTGTTTAACGGAAAGGTAGTTGTAAACAAAGAAGCACAAAAAACAAATGCCTATCAGCAAAACAATAATGTGTTGATAAGCGATAAATCTACCATCAACGCGAAACCTCAATTAGAGATCTTTGCAGATGATGTGAAGTGTTCACATGGTTGTACGATTGGTCAGTTAGATGATCAAGCATTATTTTATATGCAACAACGTGGAATTCCTAAAAAGGAGGCAAGAGCATTATTAATGTATGCCTTTGCAAACACCGTTTTAGAAAGTGTAAAAATTCCAGAAGTGAAATCAAGAATTACCAAATTAATTGCAATGAAACTTGGGGTCGACATTGGATTTGACCTATAATTAAAAGTTCTATTATAGTAAAAACCTCGTAGTGATCCTACGAGGTTTTTTTATTTTATCGATGTGATGATCCCTTTCAAAAAAGTATTCTCGTCATAATTCTTTAACCCAAAACGCACAACCACCAAATCTTGGTCAGGTAATATATATACACGCTGTCCTTGAAAGCCATCGGCATAAAACATGTTCTTAGGCACATCAGGTAATCTCCCATTGGCATTTAACCAAAACTGTGCGCCATACCTTCCATTGGAAGTAGGTGTAGGAGTTGTTACATAATTTACCCAATCTGGAGCAAAAAGTTGTTCTCCATTCCAGTTTCCTTTATGTAGATAGAGCAAACCAAACTTTCCCCAATCTCTAGCAGTTCCCCATGCATATGAAGAGCCTACATAAGTACCGTTCATGTCTGTTTCGATTACCATGGAGTTCATCCCTACCTTATCAATAAAATCGGTATACCAATAATCTAAATACGCTTGATGAGAACTAAATTGCTTTCTTAAAATTCCCGACAGTAAATTGGATGTTCCCGACGAGTAGTTCCAAGAGGCATTCGTTTCGTGTTTCAAGGGCTTTATCTCCTGTGCTAAGGTCATGTCTTTTTCCAAAAACAACATCTTTGTCACGTCAGAAATCGATCCGTAATCCTCGTCCCACTCCAGTCCGCTATTCATTTGTAATAAGTTGTGAATGGTGATGTTCTTTCTATCATCATTTTGCCAAGATTCAATAGGTGCTTGGTCCTGTACATTCTGTTTCCCTTGATGTTCTAAAATTCCATAAACCGTACTCATGATACTTTTGGTCATTGACCACCCTAATATTCTGGAATCTTTGGTAAACCCTTCTTTGTATTGCTCCGCAACAATCTGATCTTTATAAATAACCACTACTGCACGGGTATGACTTTCGTCGTTGAATATTCCGTCTACCGCTTTGTTCAGCGCATCGTAATCAACATTTGTAAAGAGCGTATCTTTTTGTGCTCCATTCCCATAAGGGTATGCAACGGTATCACTAACAAACGACCTTTTTGGTTTTAGCGGTTTTTTAGTTAGATCAAAATCATCAGTAATTAAAACACTTCCCAGTCCTTCTCTATGAACTGCTTTTCTGGTTAACAATCCGAACACCGATGATGATGCAAACTTCCCTTCTTCATTGATCTCATCATAGGCAAAGCTAACTTCACCAAAATTATTGTCAGTACTATCGGTTAACGCTAATGTTCTTTCGGCAAGAAAAACCGAAGAACTGGTGTTCTTTGCCGAGTACCCAGCAATGATATTCAGCTTTGGGTAATTTACAACAACGAGTAAAATAAAAGCGATGGCTAGTACTAGTAAAATTCGTTTTAAGATTTTCATGATCAATACTTTGGTTCCTCACAAAAATAAGAATTAAATGATAGGTTTTTTGTAAGTTTTGCGTTTCAAGCCCTACCTTTGTATAACAAATTCAGAAGGATGTTTCCAGTAGAAAAAATTCGAGCCGATTTTCCAATTTTACAGCGAACTGTAAACGGAAAACCTTTAGTGTATTTTGATAATGCCGCTACTTCCCAGACACCTCAAGTAGTTATTGATACTATTGTAGATTACTACCAAAATTATAATGCAAATATCCATAGAGGAGTACATACATTAAGTCAGGAAGCTACTGATAAATACGAGCAAGCAAGAATCCTATTGCAACAACATTTTAATGCAGAGCATGCTTATGAAATGATCTTTACCTCTGGTACTACACATAGTATTAACATGGTAGCTTCTGGGTTTGGTTCATTGTTGAATAAAGGTGATGAGGTAATTGTCTCTGCTTTAGAGCATCATTCTAACATTGTGCCATGGCAAATGCTCTGCGAAAAAACGGGAGCTGTTTTGAAAGTGATTCCTATGAATCTTGATGGTTCTCTACAAATGGATACCTATCAGAATTTACTTTCTGAAAAAACAGCATTGGTTTTTTGTAACCATATTTCCAATGCCTTGGGAACGATCAATCCTATTAAGGAGATCATTGACAAAGCCCACCAAGTAGGTGCAGCTGTATTGATTGATGGCGCACAGGCGTGCCCACATATTAAACCTGATGTTCAGGCATTAGATGTAGATTTTTATGTTGCTTCAGCTCATAAGATCTGTGGCCCTACTGGGGTTGGTTTGCTGTATGGAAAACAAGAATGGTTAGAAAAATTACCGCCATATCAAGGAGGTGGTGAAATGATTGAAACAGTAACTTTTGAGAAAACTACCTATGCTGGTTTGCCTCATAAGTTCGAAGCAGGAACCCCTAATATTTGTGGTGGTATTGCTTTTGGAGCCGCCATTGCGTATATGAACAATATAGGTTTTGATGCTATTGCCAAATATGAGAATGAACTGTTGGATTATGGAACGGCTAAATTATTAGAGATTGATGGATTACAAATCTACGGAACCACAAACAAGACCTCTGTTATTTCTTTTAATGTTGATGAGGTGCATCCCTATGATATTGGAACCATTTTGGATAAATTAGGTGTTGCCGTTAGAACGGGTCATCATTGTGCACAGCCGATTATGGATTTCTATCAGATTCCAGGTACCATAAGAGCATCTTTTGCGTTTTATAATACCAAAGAAGAGATCGATATATTAGTTGCTGCTGTAAAAAGAGCAGTTGCCATGTTTGTTTAGATTTAGGTTTTGGCAAGCTTATTGATTTCTTAACTAAAAAGCAATTACATATTGCTTTTATATATTTACGGTAAAACCAAGATATTATGAAAAAAGTACTACTATATATGTCATTTCTAATTTTAACGATTTGCATGGGTTGTCCACCTGATTCGGATACGTATCCTGTAAAAGAAATTACCTACGAAGCGATGACGAGAGGTCAATTCGAAACAATTCATGTTAAGTCGAATATACTGACGTATAAGACACGAACAGAATCTAAAGAGACAACATTGTCAAGTAAGCAACTAAAAGCCTTATATAAAGTTCTAAAACCTATAAAACACAAAGAGGTAGATGCATTAAAAGCTCCATCAGGTAAACGTCTTTATGATGGCGCTATGGCGGCTGTGGTTATTTTTAAAACACAAACAGAAACGTATCAATCTTCTTCATTTGATGATGATAATCCACCAAGTGAATTAAAAAAATTAGTAAGGCTTCTGAAAAGCTTTATTAAATAAAAAAAGCGAGATCAAATGATCTCGCTTTTTTTATGAAAAACTATTCCTGGAAACTAGATTCCTGGAGGATAGTTTGTTGGATAGTCTGACGCTTTTGCCATATTTCCAGATACTTTAAAGTTCGATCCATATGTCGCATCAACAGCTTCTAAAATTTTATTAGCCATTAGTCCATATCCTCTAGTTGTTAAGTGAATACCATCTAAACTTACCATTCCACCAAATACTAAACTGGTTGTCATGGTGAATTCATCAAACTGAACGCCCGTTGTAGCCGCATCTATCAATAATTGATTTACGTCTACTAATGCTAGTCCTTTTGAAGCTGCAGCTGCTGCAATAGAAGCATTATACGCATCAACAGCAGTTTGAATATTGTTCTGCTCTTGAGGAGTCAATACCCAGTTATCAGCCAACGGTACCGAAACACCATTAATTAATGCTGGATTTCCGCCAACGGTAGTCCCAATAAAAGATGAACTCGTTAACACTAAGAAGTCACCAGCAGTTGCTTGTCTGTATAAAGGCAATCCTAATCCAGAAGTGTCTACTAGGTCTTCATCCACAATAACTACAGCATTTTGTCCTGCTGCAAAACTAATAGTACGTTTTGCAACTTCTGCAGCTATTTGGCTTGCATCCATACCTAAGCCTTGTAAAGCATTCGCAGCTGTAATAGCAGGTAATAAATTTGCGTTATACGCAGCATATCCTGCATTTACTTGTCCTGCTGTCGCCGCATCCATAGGTACTGGGTTATAAGGCACAGTAGTAAAGTACGGTAAGTTTACAATTGAAGGAACCGTTACGATTGCTCCTTTTGCTCCGCCAGCGGTCATTGCATTTACGATATTATTTAATACAACGTTAAACAACGCTGGTGCTGTAATATCGTTAGACGCATACATGGTTGGATCTAAGCCTGTTTGAACAACTCCTGTTCCTCCACCTGTTGCATAACTTAATACATCATTTCCTCCAATTTCAGAAATGGTAAAGAAAGTTGGGCTTTGTGACACAGCATCTCCTAACATTGTTGCTGTAGCACTAGAAGCCATTCTTGCAAAGTATGGGTTCGCAGTTCCAGCCAATACACCGGCAACGCTTCCGTACCCAGGTGCTAGTACGTGGTAACTTTTAGCTCCTGGTACTCCCACATTGTTAAATGGTCCTGTTAATACACTCGTTACTTCCGTAGTTGGTGTTCCTGGCAAAACTGCTGGTCCTGCTCCGTTAAAAAATAACCTTGGGTTTGCAATTTGGTTTCCACCATATAATAAACCTCCTACATTATCACTTACTAAAGGCTGTGTGAAAGTTCCTCCTCCAGCACCTGCCATTTTTTGTGCTAATATGCTTGGAAAAGAATTTGCCTGAGCCGCTAGGAATACAGATCCATCTGAAAAACCAGCGGTAAAAGAAGCTCCTATCGATACATATTTTGAAAAGTCTGCTGTTCCAGCGGATAGTGGAATTACCACCTCTGTTGGTGCTGGCACCTCATCCAAAGTGTTATTTACATCGCATGCTGTTAAACCAGCAACTAATGGTACTAACCATAAATATTTTAATTTCTTCATAATTTCTTTCTAATTAGTTATTAATGGTCCAAGATAAATAGTACATAGATCCTATGGCTCCTACTCCAGGTGCACTAAAGTATTCTTTACCTGTTAAGTTAGATCCTCCTAACTTAATTACTGACTTCAGTTTTGGTAACGTATAATTTACTTGTGCATCTACAATGGTTCTCGCTTCGATCACCGTATCATGGAAACTTGATTCCCATAGATACTCATCTTGCCATCTTACGTTCACGTTGAATCCAAAGTTTTGAAATAAGTTTGGTTTTCCAAACTCAAATTTAAACTTGTGCTCTGGTGTATTAAAAGAAGGCTCAAAATCAGGATCTGTAGCTTGATCAAAGTCAAACTTAGCATATGTGTAGTTCAATCCTACGTTGAATCCATTAAATACTTTCGTAGATAAGCCTATTGAAGCTCCATAAGAGTTTACGTCGGCTTTCGAATTTGTATATACCTGAAACGCTTTGAAATCACCATTACTAACTGCAATTACTGCAACAGGAACTGGTCCGTTAGGTGTTGGCACAACATCCGATAAATCTGCATTTCCATAAAATGGTACTAATACATTTTGTGTAGAGATAAAGTCTTGATAACTGTTATAGTATACGCTTAAATCCACAGTTACTCTATTTCCATCATTAATGTTTACTAAACCTCTATATCCAACTTCATAAGCGGTTACTTTTTCCGGTTGTACTAAACCTGGGTTTGCTTGAATAAACTCTCCTCTTTCTACAACTCCAGAAGCTGAGAATGAGTTATCATATGCTCTTCTTCCAGAAAGTGTTACTGTAGGAGCTCCTGTAAATGCTTGTCCTCCACCACTAACGGTTAATGGGAACGTAGTATAACGATCTAAGTTGTCAGGTGCAGAACCTACTAAGATTCCTGATCCAGCATCTAAACCAATGTATTGGTCTTGCGTTGTTGGATTTCTAAAACCTGTTTGAAAAGAAGCTCTGAAGTTACTATTCTTGTTCTCTCCTGCTGCATATGCTAAAGAAACTCTTGGCGAATAATTTCCATCAAAATTCTTTGCTTTATCATAACGAATAGACGCTGTTAATTTTAATCTATCCTCTTCTAAGAACTTTTTCTGCAATTGCGTATAGATTCCATATTCATCATAATCGATAGGTCCGTCATAATCTGTAAAGATAGTTCCATTAGAGTTTAACGAGTACAACCTGTAAGAAGCCCCTACTTGAACTTCTCCCCAATCTATATAATCACGAAGATTCATATTTGCATCTACGTGATACAGTTTGGTGTTATCCTGAAACTTAGAACCCGTAGATAAACTTGGATCAGAAGCTACTTCTGCTAATGTATCTGCAAAAGCCTGTGTACCTGGTATTAATCTACCAGTATCTGCTGTTTGTCTCGCTAAAACATGTGCTTGCGCTGGCAATAAACCTCCTAAGGTTCCTTGTACAAAGGCACCCACATATTCTCCAAACCAGGTATTGTCGTCCTTCCATCTTCTATTCACATTAATCGCTGCAAATCGAGTATCATACGAGTCTCCTGCATCTTCATTGGTTACATATCCACGAACGAAGAAGTTCTTTCCTCTAACTTCTAGCTTATGTTGTTCCATAAAGAAGTTCTGGATATTATATCTGTTGGCTCCCTGATAAATAGTATTTCCTCTACCAAATTTTGAGTTCCAGATTATTTCTAAACGATCATCACCAAACGGTCGGTAGTGCATCGCTCCACCAAACTTCATGCTTCTTGCATTATACGGCATCAAGTCTCTTTCATCATATCCTGTTCTACTTACTGGTACACTAGGAACTAACGCATCTGCACCTGCTGGCAACACTCCCAAACCTATTAATGCTTGAGCAACACCTCGGATATTTGTAGAAACTTCATCTCCATATACGTTTAATCCGTTATAGTTAATATCTGTGCTTCTATCTCCAGCAATATAATCTCCATCAAATGTGTTTCTATAATCTGTAGCGAACCACTCTGTTCCTTTTAAGAACGAGATCGTAGCTTTTGCTGCAAACTTTTCAGAAAAGACTGTTGCCAATCTTAAATTGAATTCATAGAATCTATTATCTCCTGCCGCTTCCTGACTCGTAATTCCTTCTCTATGTGAAAAGCTTATGCCTTCACTATTAAAAGGGTTTTTACTGGTCATAAACATGATTCCATTAAAAGCATTCGCTCCATATAATGCAGACGATGCTCCTGGAAGTAATTCAACTGTCTTTACATCTAGTTCAGACATTCCAAGTAAGTTCCCTAAAGCAAAGTTCAAGGCCGGAGAAGAGTTATCCATTCCGTCTACTAACTGCATAAACCTTGTGTTTGCAAATGTTGCAAACCCTCTAGTATTTACAGATTTAAATGTTAAACTATTGGTGTTGACATCAACCCCTTTTAGGTTTTCTAAGCCATCATAAAAAGATGGTGACGAGGTATTTTTAATCGCTCTACTATCCAATCTTTCGACTGTCACCGGAGACTCCATAATTCTCTCAGGAGTTCTAGAAGCAGAAACCACAACTTCGTCTAAAGCCGTAGCGTTTTCTTCTAAACTCACCTCTACCTTTTGATTGTTCTGTGTAATTTCAATTTTAGCAGTTTTAAATCCTAACATCGATACTTCGATGGTAAATGGAGGTGCGTCCGGGACCGTTAAAGTGAAGTTTCCGTCAAAGTCCGCAGTTGTTCCTACGGCTTTACCCGAAACTTTAATGTTAGCCCCAAGAAGTGTCTCTCCTGTTTTTGCGTCTTTTACAGTACCCGTTACGGTAGTTTGTGCGAACATCACCGAACTTCCAAATACCACAAAAGCAAAGAGTAATACCTTTTTTATCATAATATAAATTATTTGTTAACTATTCGCAAAATACAATTTTTTTTGATTTGTGTAATGTTTATGCCTGTTTTTTGCCATATAGCAAGGTTTTCAGCGCTTTTTTTATTGAATTAATATTTTGCTAAATGTCTTGATTTTAACAAAATAGGAGTCGTACATTTGTGTTATAAATTTGATGCGGCTTTGGAAATAATTCATGATGTTTCTTCTTTTCATTCTACAAACAGAACTATTGTAACAATCGGAACTTTTGATGGCGTTCATGTAGGTCACCAAAAAATCTTAGAGCGTTTGATTTCCGATGCTAAGAAGCAAGGTAAAAAGTCGGTGTTGTTAACTTTTTTCCCGCATCCAAGAATGGTCTTGCAAAAGGACATGAAGATTGAACTGATCAATACTATTGACGAAAAGGCATTACTGCTTCAAAATATGGGTTTGGATTATTTGATTATTCACCCATTTAGCAAAGAGTTTTCTAGATTGACCGCTCTGGATTTCGTCAGAGACATCTTGGTTAATCAATTAAAAACATCAAAATTAGTAATTGGGTACGATCATCATTTCGGAAAGAATAGAGAAGGCAATATTGACCAATTAAGAGAGTACAGCCCTTTATATGACTTTGACATTGAAGAGATTTCTGCGCAAGATATTGACAATGTATCCATCAGCTCTACAAAGATCCGAAAAGCCTTACACGAAGGCAATCTTAAAACTGCCAATCGATTTCTAGGATATCATTTTACGATTAACGGCATTGTAGTTAATGGTAAACAGCTTGGTGGCAAGATCGGCTTTCCTACGGCTAATATTAATGTGGAAGAACCGTATAAACTAATTCCTAAAACTGGAGTTTATGTAGTTCGATCTCTAATACAAGGGGTTTTTGTTAATGGGATGATGAATATTGGATACAGACCTACAGTAGACGGAAAACATCAAACCATTGAAGTACATTTCTTTGATTTCAATCAAGATCTATATGATCAAAAATTAACAATTGAATTATTGTATTTCTTGCGAGAAGAACAGAAGTTTGACTCTGTTGAAGATTTAATTGTTCAACTTAAAAAAGACAAAGAATCTTCTTTTCAGTTTTTAGAAAACAATCTTTAGTTTCAAATTGCTAATCTCTTAGAGTTCGTATATCTTTGCGGCTTATAAAATTTTTAACATGTTACAGGTTCAATTCATTAGAGATCACAAACAAAAAGTACTAGATGGTTTAGCAAAAAGAAATTTGCAAGACGCTTCATCCTTGATAGATAATGTACTTTCTCTAGATGAAAAAAGAAGAGCTACTCAAGTTTCTTTAGACAATACATTAGCCGAGTCTAATAAATTATCTAAAGAGATCGGGATTTTGTTTAAAAATGGAGAGGTTCAAAAAGCGAACCTTATCAAAGAAAAAACAGGTCAATTAAAAGAGCAATCAAAGACACTTACAGATAAGCTTAGCGGAATTTCAGCGTCACTTCAAGAGCTCTTATTTCAAATCCCTAATGTTCCTCACGAATCTGTTCCTTCCGGAAACTCTGAAGAAGACAATGAAGAGATTTTTAGAGAGGGGGTTATTCCTGAGCTTTCTGAAAATGCACTACCTCATTGGGAGTTAGCAAAGAAATACGATATTATCGACTTTGAATTAGGTACTAAAGTAACGGGTGCCGGATTCCCTGTCTATAAAGGAAAAGGAGCACGATTACAACGTGCTTTGATCAGTTATTTTTTAGATAAGAATACTGCGGCAGGATATACTGAGTATCAGGTGCCTCATATGGTTAATGAAGCTTCTGGTTTTGGAACGGGTCAATTGCCTGATAAAGAAGGTCAGATGTATCATGTTTCTGAGGATGATCTGTATTTGATTCCAACAGCAGAAGTGCCTATGACCAATATGTTTAGAGGAAACTTGCTCTCTGAAAAAGATTTTCCGATCTTATGTACAGGGTACACACCTTGTTTTAGAAGAGAAGCTGGTTCATATGGTGCTCATGTGCGAGGTTTAAACAGATTACATCAATTTGATAAGGTAGAAATTGTTCGTGTGGAACACCCAGACAATTCATATCAAGCACTGGATAGTATGGTAGAACATATTAAAGAAATCTTGCGTGAGTTAAAATTACCTTATAGAATTTTAAGACTGTGTGGAGGGGATATCGGATTCACCTCATCATTAACCTTTGATTTTGAATTGTTTTCTACTGCACAAGACAGGTGGTTAGAAATTAGTTCTGCCTCTAATGTTGAAGCATATCAAGCAAATAGGTTGAAACTGCGTTTTAAGAATAAGGACGGTAAGAGTCAGTTGGCGCACACGCTTAATGGAAGCTCATTAGCATTGCCTAGAGTTTTGGCAGGAATCTTAGAGAATTACCAAACAGATCAGGGCATTAAAATTCCAGAAGTTTTAATCCCGTACACTGGTTTTGATATCATCGATTAATTAGCGACCATTGCCGTCATTAATCTTTTGTATTTGTTCATTTCTAATAATGCATTTAAATATGCACTTATCTGACCATTTTTCATAAACTCTATAGAGCTTGTCTTGGCGTTCTCGTATTGTTTCGTTAGATCTTTCATCTTGTTTTCGATTGGTTATATATACTTAAGACAACTTTTGTGCCAAAATGTTACAAAAGGAAAATCAAATTGGTCTAGTTTAATATAAATTTAACATTAATGTTACCTATCTTTGGTTAACTATGAGAACGCGAATTCTGTTTATTTTATTGTTTATCAGCAGCTTATGTTTTGCTCAAAATGATTTTTACCTCGCTGAAAATTATTTTAGAGAAGGGGAGTATGAAAAAGCTACGCAGCTGTATAAAAAACTCGTTGATAAGAACACATACAATACAATTTACCTTAAAAGGTTAATTACCTGTTATCAGGAAACGGAAAAATTTGACCTTGCAGAAAAATTACTAACATCAAAACTTCAGGGAAACCCTACATTATTTCATTTGAATATTGAAATTGGATATAACTTTGAACGTCAGCAAAAAACAGAACTGGCCAAGAGTTATTATGAACTTGGGCTTGCAGGAATCGACGGGAACCCATCTTTAGGAGGTACCGCCGCCCGTTTATTCAAAGAGAATAATCTATTAGACTATGCAATCAAAGCTTATAGAAGGACAATGTCTTTAAATAAAGGTGCGAATTACGATTTTCAAATCGCTCAAATTTATGGAGAGAAAGGTGATTTTGAAAAAATGTTTAGCTCCTATATAGACCTAGTTGATAGGAATGGTAATTACCTAGGTACGGTCAAACGTTTTGTGAGCAGGTATATTTCTGAGGATCCTTTTGACAAAAACAACGTCCTTTTTAAACGAACGCTCTTAAAAAAGTCGATCAGCAATCCAAAAGATATTTGGAACGAATTACTCAGTTGGTTGTTTACCAGACAACACGAATACCAAAAAGCACTAACCCAGGAAAAAGCCTTGTTTAAACGCGACCCGAATTATCTTTCAAATATCAATACATTAGGCAGAACAGCTTTTAATAATAAAGATTATGACGCGGCTAAAGCTTGTTTCTCTTTTGTGCTATCGAGTACCAATTTTCTAGACGAAAAGCTATTTGCTCACCTTTATTATCTGAAATCCTCCGTAGAGATGAAAGACTCCAATGTGGAGGCAATGTTTAAAAAGGTGCTGAAAACGTATGGCGCAACAACCAATACTTTGAATATCCAAATTGCCTATGCTGATTTTCTAACATTTACAAAGAATGAACCCTCTATTGCCAAGGAGGTTTTGGAAAAAGCACTTGCATTAAATAGTTCCAAGTTCGAAAAAGCGAGGATCAAACTTAAGTTAGGTGATGTGCTGGTTTTTATGGGAAAATATAATAAAGCGCTTATTTATTTCTCTCAAATCCAAACGCGTTTAAAGAACCATACACTTGCGCAACAAGCCCGATTTAAAGTAGCCCAAACTTCATTCTTTAAAGGTGATTTTACCTGGGCAATGGCTCAATTAAAGGTTTTAAAAGGATCTACTACACAACTTATTGCAAACGATGCTGTTGATCTTTTTTTAGTCATTTCTGATAATGAACCTAAAGACTCCATTCCTACTGGATTAAAGAAGTTCGCAGAAGCTGATCTTCTTGCTTTTCAAAATAAGAATACAGCTTCTATCGCTATCTTTTCGCAAATCATTCAAAAGTACAAAGGGCAACCCATAGAGGATGAAGCGTTATATAAACAAGCTGCTGTGTTTATAAAAGAAGGACAGTACGAAAACGCGATTACCAATTACCTTAAGATCATTGAACTAGATCGTGAAGGTATCTTAGTAGACGATGCGTATTATCAGCTTGCAGAAACCTATTATTTCAAATTAAATAACCCTAAAAAAGCTTCAGAGTATTATCAAAAGATTATTTTTGATTTCGGGTCAAGTATTTATTTGGTGGATGCCAGAAAAAAGTTCAGAACACTGCGAGGAGATACCATCAATTAGTATTTTTGTTCCCGTATAATTAAATTCATAATCTAGAAGGTGCTTTAATCTTCATAGTAAATCATAATACTGTGTACATATATAACGTAACAATTAATATTGATGAAAGCGTTCATCAAGAGTGGCTTATTTGGATAGAAGATCATATTCAGGAAGTATTAGGCACGGGTAGGTTTCTGTCTGCAAAACTTACTCAAGTACTCGTAGAGGAAGAAATGGGAGGCGTTACCTATTCAGTACAATATACAGCTAAGACCAGAAAGGACTTGGATGACTATTATGCCTTTGATGCTGATAAATTGCGTGGTGACGGCATGAAAAAATTTGCGGATAAGATGCTTGCTTTCAGAACAGAATTAAAAGTAATTAACGAGTTTTATCCAAACACCACAAAAAACTAGCATGACTGTAAGAGCAAAAAAACATCTTGGTCAACATTTCTTAACCGACGAGAACATAGCGAAAAAGATCGCCGATTCGTTAACCGGAGTTGGGTATGATACTGTTGTTGAAATTGGTCCTGGGATGGGCGTGCTCACTAAGTATTTATTACAGAAAAAAGCAACGGTAACGGTATTAGAAATAGATACGGAATCTGTAGCGTATTTGCAGGACGATTTCCCTAAAGAGCATATCAATTTAGATACTTCTAGAGAGCGATTTCGCATTATCGAGGGCGATTTTTTAAAACAAAATATTCCTACGCTGTTTAACCAACAGCAAATCGCTATTATAGGGAACTTTCCTTATAATATCTCTTCTCAAATTGTTTTTAAAGCTATTGAGAACAGGGCGTATGTTCCTGAATTTTCTGGCATGTTTCAAAAAGAGGTTGCTAAAAGAATTGCTGAAAAGGAAGGGAGTAAAGTATACGGGATCATTTCAGTGCTAACACAGGCTTTTTATGATGTTGAATACCTGTTTACGGTACCACCAACCGTTTTTAACCCTCCTCCAAAAGTAGATTCTGGTGTCATCAGGTTGATTCGTAAAAAGGATTTTTCTCTTCCAGTGGATGAGCAATTGTTTTTCAGGGTGGTAAAAACCGCATTCAATCAACGGAGAAAAATGTTGCGCAGCAGCTTAAAATCATTTAAACTTTCGGATAGCTTAAAAGAAGACCCTATATTTGCGAAAAGACCGGAACAATTATCTGTAAATGAATTCATTTCATTGACAGACAAAATAGCAAGTCATGGGATTTGAAATAACCAAAGAGCTTTTAGAGGATGTAAAAGGGTATATTGATACCTCAAACAATAAGTCATTGCTGGCATTGTTTGAAGAGATGCACCATGCCGATATTGCTGAGGTCTTAGACGAACTTTCCTTTGATGAAGCCGTCTTTATTATTAAACTTTTAGATAGTGAAACTACTTCTGAAGTTTTAATGGATGTGGATGACGACGTTCGTGAAAAAATCTTACAAAAACTTTCTGCTAAAGAGATTGCCGAAGAGGTTGAAGAGTTAGATTCTGATGATGCAGCTGATATTATTGCTGAACTTTCTGAAGAACGTCAAGAGGCAGTAATGTCTCAAATTGAAGACGAAGAGCACGTAAAAGAGATTGAAGAACTACTAGCCTATGATGAGGACTCTGCAGGAGGGTTGATGGCAAAAGAGTTGGTTCAGGTAAACGAGAATTGGACTGTTTTAAAATGCGTAAAAGAAATGCGCATTCAGGCCGAAAAAGTAACAAGGGTACACTCGATCTACGTAACAAATGACAAGGGGACATTAAAGGGTCGTCTTTCTTTAAAGGATCTTTTGATTGCTTCAACCAGAACACCCATTTCAGAAATATACATCCCAAAAGTAGATTCTGTAAATGTGGATGAGTCTGGCGAAGAAGTAGCAAATATCATGCGTAAATATGATTTGGAAGCCATTCCTGTGGTCGATAACGAAGGTCTTTTATTAGGTAGAATTACCATTGATGATATTGTTGATGTTATTAAAGAAGAAGCGGATAAAGATTATCAGTTAGCTGCTGGTTTGGTAGAAGATGTAGAGGCCGATGATTCTATTCTAGAGCTTACAAAAGCACGACTTCCATGGCTTATCCTTGGTCTTTTTGGAGGACTAGGAAGTGTTGTAATCATGGAGGGTTTTGAAAGCGCTATGAACAGCTATAAAGAATTGTTTTTCTTTACCCCATTAATTGCCGCAATGGCGGGTAATGTAGGTGTTCAATCTTCTGCAATTATTGTACAGGGTTTAGCAAACGATAATGTTAAGGGTAGTTTGTGGAAACGACTCTTAAAAGAAGTTGGTTTAAGTCTTATCAATGGACTTGTTTTAGGGGTTATTGTAATTGCTGTAGCTCCATTAATGCACTTAAGTTTACAGTTTAGTTTAACGGTATCTATATCTATGCTTTGCGTAATTATAGTTGCTTCTTTAATCGGAACCTTTGTTCCTATCATTTTAGATAAAAGAGGGATCGATCCTGCCATTGCTACGGGTCCTTTTATCACCACAAGTAATGATATCTTTGGAATCTTCCTGTTCTTTATGATCGCGAAGGCTTTCTTACCTTTCTAAAACAAAAAAACCTTTCGACCGAAGTCGAAAGGCAAACTTTTTTCTTTTTCTAGTTATTCCCCTATAGATAACTAGCAATTACTTTCCCGTACTTGATTAATTGTCTCAATCGAAATAAGTAAGAGTGTCAAAACTACTTTTTACAAACGATTGTTTGTTTCGGGTTTCCGTAATTAAAAATGTGGTTTTCTGCAAAAAGGGCGTTAATCAATGATTCCCAGCTCTTTAGCCTTTAATACCAGGTCGGTATTATTATTTGCATCTAGGTCAATTCGTAAGTTCGCCAGCTTGTTCTCTATAGATCTAAGCTTTAAAAATCCGCCACTCTCTTTGGTGATTATCCCTTCTAGATTGCTGATCTTAGGGTGTTTTGGAAGTTCTTTTAAGATCTGAACAGCTACCTCGTCCATTTGGATTTGTACGATATTTCTTTTAAGTATCTTTTGGTGGATCTCATAGGTGTAAAAGCGCTCATTATTAAGCATCTTCTTTATAGCAAAATCTAATTCCTCAGCTCCTGCATGGTTTTTTAAAATATAGGCGTCTGGTTGTAAATTTGAGATTACATTATAGACTCTATTTGTTTCTGTATGCCCTGAAATTACCCCTATTTTTATGTCAATCTCTAAGGCTTTTATCGCCTTAATAAGGCTCTCCCCGCCGTCTAATTCTGCATTTTGAGGAGTATTATCAAAACTGAGATCTGTAAATAAAACATCAAATGGTTCTGAATGTAGTTGCTGCTTGATGCGTCTCAACGCATCATCACATGTATTCGTTGATGAGACTTTATATGAATCTGACCCACTTAATGACGATAAAATACCATCGATGATGAGCTGATGATCGTCTACAACCAAAATATTGATTTTATTTTCCATTCTGGGGGATACTTATTTCTATTACTGTTCCTTTTTCTGAACTCTTGATGTTTAACTGTCCTCGTAACTCCTGAACACGTTCTTCCATGTTTTTGAGTCCGATTCCTTTCGACCCTTTCTCTGCAGTAAACCCAACTCCATCATCCTTAGCGATAACTGTAACCTGTTTCTTTTCCAGTGCGAACAAAACATCAAACCTGTTAGCCTTGGCATACTTTATGGCGTTTTGGATGCTCTCTCTTACCGATAGATACAGTGTTCTTTTTATGGTTTCATTTACTGTATTCCAATCGTCATTATCCAATCCTTTCATAAAAACTTTAAAGTCTTTAGAGAAATAATCTGTTGCTAAATTAATCATTTGATCTTTAAAAGACACTTCTTCAAAGCTAACACTGCTCAATTGATGTGATAAATTTCGCACATTTTCTTTGATCTTCTCAAGTCCATCCGCTTCTTCTTTCTGATCACTACCGGTCAATTTCTGGTGCAACATACGTAGATCTCCTGCTACCTCGTCGTGTAATGATTTTGCAATTTGCTGACGCTCATGCTCTCTGGCATTGGCCTTTTCTAGTTGCGATTCGTAGAGTAACTTCTTTCTACGATTGCGGTAAAAAGTAACACTTAATCCTAGTATTAAGAATAATGCAATAGCCACCAACCAACCGATAATACGTTGTTGTTTCGCTTTTTGGACTTCCGCCGCTTTGCGATCGTTGTCTATTTTTAATGTTTTATTTTCCTGTTCTTTTTTCTCCGTTTCATAACGAATTTTAGTGAAATTACTCTTAAGGTTTAACTCAATGTTTCGAAGACTGTCATTCAGCGCAACGTATTCGTTCATGTACTTCTTTGACTCATTTCCTGATGTCAAATTTGCAAGTTTGATTAATAAGGATGCCCTCGTATAATTATTATTTATTCTTTTAGTTAATTTATACCCTTCTAGCGCGTGAAACAGAGCTTTTTTCCTATCTCCTTCTCGGGTAAAATAATCAGCATATCCATTATGTGAAAGACTCATTCCAAAATAGTTCTTTCTTTTCTTCCTGGCTTTATATAGCATATTCAAACCTTCCAGAGCTTCCTCTTTATCTCCTAAAAAATACTTAGTGTCAGAGTAATTTCCTAATAAAAGCTCATAGTAATAGGGGAACTTTTTTCTTATATCTCTGCGCTCTAAAGACTTCTCAAAAAATGGGAGTGCTTCCCTATACCTTTCCTCTATTAGATATGAGTTACCTATATTATTGGTAATCATCAACCTTAAACCTTCCTGTCTTTTTTCAGATGAGTCATTCTCAACAATGTCTAGGGACTTCCAGTAATATTTTCTAGACTCTTCAAACTGTAGTTTTTTAAGCAAAATATTTCCCAATGAATTGTAAGAGTTTGCAGTAAATCTGATCTCGTTTAACGACTCCAAATATCTTAACCCCTCAATTATAGATGCTTCAGCTCCCAAATAATCCTTTCCGTCTTTTTGCATATTTGACATACTCAACAAACGCCTTCCAACTTCCAAAGAATCTTTAATTGCAATTGAAGTTTCTTTCGATTTAAAATAATAATGAAAAGAGCTGTCTAAACGGTTTTGAATTCTAAAAATTAAGGCCTTGAAATGATGAATCTTTGCCAAAGCAAAGGAATCTTGATTTTTTTGAAATAAGTATGTCAATGACTTGTTGGCTTCACTTAAACCCAATAGATCTCTTTTAAAATAAGAATCTAACCCAAATTCTATAGAGGATCTTTTAAGTAAAGAGTCATTTCCAAAACTTTTACTTAAACTCAAAGCTTTTTTCAGGTAACTGTTTTTTATTGAGCCTCTTGCATTATTTAGGTAAAAAGTAATGGAGTCTTTTTGTATATCTTTCCGTGATTTCTCCTGACCAAATGTTAGGATAGAAGCTAGAAGAAAGTATGGAAGTAACCTCATAACAATAGATAAAGCACCCTTTTAAGGGTGCTAAATGTTTTAAAGTTTTCCGCCGCCTTCTCCACCGCCTTGACCGTCACCTCCGTTTCCCATTCCGCCAGAGCCTCCATTTCCACCGCCGCCACCGCGGATGCTGTACATTTTCATTGTTTTTTCCTGTTTGAAGAGTTTTTTGCTTTTCATATTTCCCGAGTTTTTAAGAATTAATAACTGCAATCCCCTTTTGATTGCTCATTAAAAATAGAAGAATCTAGGGTATAAAAAAAAGAATTAGGAGAGTTTCTGGAATAAATCCCATAAAACAACTCCACAGCTTACCGAGATGTTTAAAGAATGTTTGGTGCCTACTTGAGGGATTTCCAGCTGATAATCACAGGCATTAACCACTGCTTGTTGGACTCCTTTTACCTCATTTCCCATAACAATTGCCAGCTTTTTATTTTTATTTGGGGTGAAGTCATTTAGTAGTATGCTGTCCTCCACCTGCTCAATGGCAGCAACTTCTATATTTTCTTTCTGTAATTGTTGTACCAAGGTAACCGTATCTTCTACATATTCCCAATCTACAGATTCGGTTGCGCCTAAGGCTGTCTTATGGATCTCTTTGTTGGGCGGTGTCGCCGTGATACCACACAAGTAAATTTTCTCAATCAGAAAGGCATCGCTGGTCCTAAAAACGGATCCTACATTGTTCAGGCTTCGAATATTGTCCAGTATCACGATCAAAGGTGTTTTCTGCGCTTGTTTAAACGTCTCAACACTGATTCTACCTAGTTCATTATTCTTTAGTTTTCTCATAAAAAGCCTGTATATTTAAACACGAATATTTAACTTCGTAAAACTAATTGAAAATTTCCAATAACTTGGCAAAATCAACTGTGAAAAAGGTCACTCCTTTAATGAAACAATACAATAGCATCAAGGCAAAATACCCTGATGCCATGTTATTATTCAGGGTAGGTGATTTTTATGAAACCTTTGGAGAAGATGCTAAAAAAGCAGCTGAAGTTTTAGGAATCATTCTCACTAAAAGAGGGGCTGGAAGTGAAAGTGAAACAGCCTTAGCGGGGTTTCCACATCATTCACTAAACACCTATTTGCCTAAGTTGGTCAAAGCAGGAATGCGCGTTGCTATTTGTGATCAGTTAGAAAACCCTAAGCTCACCAAGAAAATTGTAAAAAGAGGCGTTACCGAACTGGTTACACCTGGAGTTTCATTGAATGACGAAGTATTACAATCAAAGTCCAACAATTTCTTAGCTGCCATTCATTTTGGTAAAAAACTATTAGGAGTTTCTTTTTTAGATGTTTCTACCGGAGAGTTCTTTGTAGCTCAGGGTACCGGTGAGTACATTGATAAATTATTACAAAACTTTAGTCCCAGCGAAGTACTAGTTCAAAAACAACATAAACAGTCTTACTTAGAATTATTTCAAGATCGATTTTACTCATTCTATCTAGACGATTGGGTGTTTCAAAAAGATTTTGGCGAAGAAAACCTAACCTCACATTTTAAAGTGAGTTCCTTAAAAGGTTTTGGTGTTGATGATCTAGAACATGGATTGATCGCCGCAGGTGCGGCCCTGCATTATTTATCGGAAACACAGCATACCAAATTAGAACACATTCAAACCATTTCCAGGATCTTAGAAGATCATTATGTCTGGATGGATCGTTTTACGGTTCGAAACCTGGAGTTATACAACCCAAATGCAGTAAATTCAGTAACCCTTTTAGATGTTATCGATAAGACCATTTCTCCTATGGGAGGACGCTTGTTAAAACGTTGGTTGGCCCTACCTCTAAAAAACGTAGATCAGATACAAACAAGACATGAGCTGGTAAAGTATTTTATTGATCATGATGAGGCTTTTGAATCTGTTGGATATCAATTGAAGCAGATCAGTGACCTGGAACGCTTAGCCTCCAAGGTAGCTACTGGAAAGGTTTCGCCTAGAGAGGTGATCTTACTACGAGATTCTCTAAAGGCTATTTTACCTATCAAAAGCGTTTTAGAAAACAGCAAAAATGATACAGTAAAGGCCATTGGTGAATTATTACACGATTGTGAGACATTGATCTCTAAGATTTCGGAAACTTTATTCAATGATGCTCCTGTAAATATCAATAAAGGAAAAGCCATTGCAACTGGTGTTTCTGAAGAATTAGATGAACTAAGAAACATCTCGTTATCGGCAAAAGATTACTTGGATTCCATGTTGGCAAAAGAGACCGAAAGAACTGGTATTACTAGTCTAAAAATCGCTTTTAACAACGTCTTTGGGTATTATATAGAAGTACGAAACACACATAAAGACAAGGTTCCTGAAGAGTGGATCCGTAAACAAACGTTGGTAAATGCTGAACGTTATATTACGGAGGAATTGAAAGAGTATGAGTCTAAAATATTAGGTGCAGAGGAAAATATACAGGTACTTGAGCAAGAATTGTTCTCTAAATTGATTCAATATATTATTCCTTCCATTCAAGAGATCCAGCAAAATGCGCAATTGGTCGCTCAGGTAGACTGCTTGTTGTCTTTTGCTTCTTTAGCTATCAGCAACAATTATATTCGTCCTGTTATGGATGAAAGCACTGATATCGAGATCAAAAATGGTCGTCATCCTGTTATAGAAAAACAACTTCCTATTGGTGAGGAGTACATTGCTAATGATGTGGTTTTGAATAGAAATCAGCAACAGATCATTATGATCACCGGACCAAATATGTCCGGTAAATCTGCTATTCTCCGCCAGACAGCCCTTATCGTGCTGTTAGCTCAAATGGGAAGTTATGTCCCTGCTCAAAATGCACGTATTGGTATTGTAGACAAGATATTTACACGTGTAGGGGCTAGTGATAATATCTCTATGGGTGAATCTACCTTTATGGTGGAGATGAATGAAACAGCTTCAATTCTAAATAATATTTCAGAGAGAAGTCTGGTGTTATTAGATGAGATCGGTCGAGGAACCTCGACATACGATGGAATCTCTATTGCCTGGGCTATTGCCGAATATTTGCACGAGCACCCTTCTAAAGCTAAAACTTTGTTTGCTACGCATTATCATGAGTTGAATGAAATGACCACGACTTTCGAGCGTATTAAGAATTATAATGTTTCTGTAAAAGAGTTAAAAGACACCATTGTTTTTTTACGAAAGTTAGTACAAGGTGGGAGTAATCATAGTTTTGGTATTCACGTCGCTAAATTAGCAGGAATGCCTGGGGCTGTAGTGCACAGGGCTACGAAGATCTTAAAACAGCTAGAAAAGAATCATGCACAAAGTGAGGTTAAGGAGACCTTAAAAGAGGTACAAAATGACGAGTTGCAATTGAGCTTTTTCCAATTAGATGATCCTTTATTGGAGAATATCCGAGAGGAGATCTTAACGACTAATATAGATACCTTAACGCCTATTGAAGCATTGATGAAGTTGAATGAGATCAAGCGAATGCTTACAAAAAAATAACAGCTTCCCTCAAAGCTGTTTTTTTATTATTTATTGTTTGACTTTTTGATTCTTTTGACATAAGGAAATAAAAAATACAGCCCCAATCCAAAAAATACTAAAGTCAGCCGAAGCTCCTTAATTGCTCCTGACGTTCCTGAGTGAAAAACTTCCCAGTTGATTAGTCTATATGAAATAGCCCCTAATACAACCATTAACACCATCAGTACTAGTAAGAACGTTTTTGATAATTTAATCATAATTATACTTTTACATTTTCGTAGGGTTTTTAATTCCTTTTTTAGTCAATTTTTGACGCGATGCTTGTATGAGTATTATGGAGCCCACTCCAAAAATTATTGTACTAAACTTCCAAAAATAATCTTCTCCATCAAAAAAACTTTGAGTAGTCATTTCATAGAAAAGAATTCCCAAAAAAATAACAGATGTCAACAACAAGCCTTTCAATAAGAATTGAAAAACCTTACGCCTTTTTAAGTTTTCTATAAAAAGGTTATTTATTATAAATATTGATGAGACAATTATATTTCCAAACAACGAACTAAATGAATGGATTTTTATTGTTTTTGAATAATATAATTGATCAATCACTATAAAAATGTAATAAAGCAATACAATTAAAGATAGTGTCGTCAAAATTGTATTAATTTTTTGATTTTTCATTCCTGTAGTTTTTAGTTAATCCGAACATGCTGCAATCATTGAACCGTATGCAACAACTGCTCTAGTTATTGCTAGAGGGCAAGCTATCGGAGTTGTTGGATTTGGCGTACACGCTGCTCCAACGGCTACTGTAGCTAGAGTATATCCAGCAATTGCAAAAGCACAGCCCCATCCAGACCTAGATTCTAATAAGTCAATATTGTTGTTATCCATGTCATCCTTAATCATAAGAAATTGGTTAACAAATTCATTATACTTATTAAATTCAAATTCATCAAGGTCAAGTAAATTGATCTTTTCTTCTAAATTTGCCAAAGCCATGTCGACTCCATAATTGGTCAAGTCTTTTGCAAAATTATTTAACAGCTCGTAATCTTGGCTTGAAAGAACGCTATCTACGATAGCTTTATTTACGATATTTTGGCCATCAACATCAAAATACTCTAATGCTTCTATTCTTAGAATAGGCGTATGCCCCAAGGAATTATTTATAAAGTCCAAGACCTGTTTCTTTGAATCAAATCTATTTAAAGTTGAATTATTTACAATAAATTTTAACCCTTTAACATCTAAAGCATCTATGTTATCAATTGCTTTTTTCGTTGAATTATATGAGTCATATTTAAAAGAGTATTTCGTTGTTTGATTCAATTCGGAATCATGTTCATTACATGATGCATACAACACCAATACTGCAATAATCATTGATAGATATGGCCTTCTTAAAAATTTTATAATTTTCATAATTTAATTTTTGTGAAATGTTTTTGTAACATTTCTATTCTTCCTACTCTTTCGATTTTCAGTTATCTCGTCTGCACATTGTTAATGTCTTGAAGCAGCTTGCGCATTTTTTGACGTTGGATGAGGCAATCCTTTTTCACCTGGCAATTTTTTATTTAAAGCTAAAAAGAAATTTACCGCTTGTCAATACCCTGAAACAGTGAAATTTACATATCACTGAAAGTCGTTATGCGAAAAAGATCAAATCCTCTTATTTAACAATTCTCTTTCATTCTTCTTTTCTATCTTTGCATCAGTTATGGGAACAACTTTCTTATTTATTGGTACTCCAGAAATCTTTATGATCATTTTGATTGTGGTCATGTTATTTGGTGCAAAAAGAATTCCGGAAATTGCTCGTGGTTTAGGTCAAGGAATGCGTCAGGTAAAAGATGCTACAAATGATATTAAAAGAGAGATCAATGAAAGTGCTAAACAAGAAGGTATCGACACCGATATTGCCAAAGACATCAATAAAGAGATCAACGAAATGAAAGATAATATTGATGATGTTACAGGACCTATAAAAAGAAGTATGTAACTACTTTACCCTGCTAATAGTTAAGCCATCCCGTATTGGCAAAACTACTGTTTCTATTCTTACATCTTTATGTAGCAATTGATTATACACTAACAGCGCTTTTGTGTCCTTATCTTTAGGGTCTAGTTTTTCAACTACTTTTCCGCTCCAAAGTACATTATCAGATAAAATTATTCCGCCTTTGTTCATTTTATCAATGATCAAATTGAAATAGTTTGGATAGTTTGATTTATCTGCATCTATAAATGCTAGGTCAAATTTGACATCAATAGTACGAATGATATCAATAGCATTCCCAACATATTGTTTTATTTTCGATCCATAAGGAGATTTAGAAAAGTATTTTTCTTGCAGTGTTTCTAATTCTTCGTTCTTATCAATAGTGTGTAAGGTTCCTGTTTCTTGCATCCCTTCTGCCAGGCAAAGTGCTGAGTACCCGGTATAGGTTCCAATTTCCAAAATCTCTTTAGGTTGCACCAACTTAGAGATCATAGACAATACCCTACCTTGAAAAGCACCACTCAACATTCTAGGATTCAGTACTTTTTGCCAGGTTTCTTTAGACAGCTCTTGAAGTAATTCTGGTTCTTGTTGTGAGTGCTCTACAACATAATCGTCGATTTCTTGTGGTAGGAAGTTCATTCTTTCTTTTTTTCAAAAATAAAAAAACGGGGCTTATAAATAAGTCCCGTTTTACATCTTTTCTCTTTTGCTTATGCTCCGATCTTCTCTAGTTCTCTTTTTAAACTATCTTTATCGTGGGCACTCATACAAATATGTGTTTCTTTTAATTCGTTTGCTTTTTTCTTAAATGCTTTGCTAAGTAAACTGTTTTGTTTAGTGTACTCCTTACACATTTTACAAGCAAGAATATGGACTCGTAATTTAAACTTATCCCAAAATGACGCCTCTCCATACTGATTTTTATCACAAATCATCGCGGCTTCATCACATGATAGCATGAACTTTTTAAACATCTCTTAATTTTTAAACCAGTTTTCTTCCATACAGCTTCTTAACTGCGTTCTCGCCCTATGGATGATAACCCATAAGTTTGACGGAGTAATATTTAACTCCTTACAAATTTCTTCAGTTTCAAATTCCTGAATAGTTTTCATCCTGAAAACCATGGCATATTTCTCTGGTAAATTGTTAATACAATCGTCTATTGTTTTTTGCAATTCTGCCGACTCTATGGACTTAGCAGCATCGTTGCCCCAGGATTGAGGTACTCTTTCTTCTAACCATCGCCCTTCATTTTCTCCACTGTCGTAGAAACTCATTCTAACTTCAGCTTGACCTTTCTTTGAGTTTATCTTTCTATAATGATCAATAATCTTTCTTTTTAGAATAGATACTAACCACGTTCTTTCGGTAGATTTACCTTCAAAATTCTTAGCAGACTTCAGTCCTGCAAAGAAAGTTTCCTGAACTAGGTCTTTTGCGAGGTCAGAGTTGTTAACACGGACAACCGCATAATTAAACAGATAATCTGCATAATTATCAATCCATTTATTTGGTTCTAGTGTGTTTGTTGGTCGTTGCTGGCTCATTCAAAAACAAAAACCAAAGATAGGTTATTTTTTATTTTTTAGGGCATCGCAATTTTGTCTTCTTCGCATATCTACTAAATAGATAATTTCCCATTTTCCATTGTTATTAAACAATTGAAATGAATTCGCTCCACAATGGGAAAAATTTCCATTGTAGTAAAACTCATAGGGTGTCCAAACAGATGCCAGGTTTCCATCTACTTTAATGGTATATGAAAGTAGTTTTTCCAGATACGTGTCTTGCGGTTTTTTATTTGCAATATTGGTCAATACTTGCTCTCTGGTCTCTGTTTTTAGCATTTTTTTGCCTTCTCTATTTGTTGCTGTTGTTTGAATCTTTATAGCCTTGTGCATCGTAGATTTCAAAATTGTTGAATCTCCTTTGTGAAGTCCGTCAAAAAAGGTTTCAATCACTTTTTTAATGGCTTGTTTTTCTGCTGACTGACCTTGCGCTTTAATAGCCATTGTGCTTACAGATAATGCTAAAAGTAGTAGTATTTTTTTCATGGTTTTTGTTTGATTGGTTTTTAAAACTATGAAATTTTGATAGGTCTCGAAAAAAAGCTTTTCGTATTAACGAAACATTAACGTGTGATACATCTGTACATATTTAGTATTTTTACACCATAAATTTGTGAAACATGTCTGTAGCAAAAAAGCAATATAAAAGGATTACGGTAAAGTCATTGGTAGAAATGAAAGCCAACGGTGAAAAGATCTCTATGTTAACCGCGTATGACTATACGATGGCTAAAATTGTAGATGCCGCTGGTGTGGATGTAATTCTGGTAGGAGATTCTGCATCTAACGTGATGGCGGGTCATGAGACAACTTTGCCCATTACATTAAACGAAATGATCTATCACGCAAGTTCTGTTGTAAGAGCAGTGGAAAGAAGCTTGGTGGTTGTAGACCTTCCTTTCGGAACTTATCAAGGGAATTCAAAGAACGCTTTGGATTCGGCTATTCGAATCATGAAGGAATCTGGAGGACATGCCGTAAAATTAGAAGGAGGAAGTGAGATTTCTGAATCTGTTTCTAGGATTTTAACCGCTGGAATTCCAGTGATGGGGCATCTAGGATTGACACCTCAATCTATTTATAAATTTGGAACTTATACTGTAAGAGCAAAAGAGGAGGAAGAGGCTAAGAAGTTAATAGAAGATGCAAAACTGTTGGAACAGCTAGGTTGCTTTGCCTTGGTTTTAGAGAAGGTTCCTGCAAAATTAGCAGAACAAGTAGCGAATTCTATTTCAATACCCGTTATTGGTATTGGAGCAGGAGGTGGTGTAGATGGTCAAGTACTGGTAACTCATGATATGTTGGGTATGACACATGAATTTAATCCACGTTTTCTAAGACGTTATCTAGACTTATTCTCTGAAATGACAGGTGCTTTTAAGCAGTATGTTACTGATGTTAAGAGTCGAGATTTCCCGAACGAAAAAGAACAATATTAACTGATGAAAATCCTTCATCTAGATACCAATCATTCTTTACTTTTAGATCAACTTTCTTTTTTGGGCTTCTCAAATGACGAGGATTACACCTCTTCTAAAGCTACCATAGAAGAAAAAATACATCTTTATGATGGTATTATTATCCGAAGTCGATTTTCCCTTGATGCTGCCTTTTTAGACAAAGCGACCAACCTCAAGTTTATTGGACGCGTCGGGGCTGGTTTAGAGAATATAGATTGTGAATACGCAACAAGGAAAGGAATATATTTGATCGCAGCACCAGAAGGGAATAGGAATGCTGTTGGAGAACATGCCTTAGGGATGTTACTTTCTTTATTCAATAAATTACACGCTGCTAATAAAGAAGTAAAGCAAGGAACGTGGTTACGAGAAGAAAATAGAGGTATTGAACTGGACGGAAAAACTATTGGGTTGATCGGTTATGGTAACATGGGCAAGGCGTTTGCAAAAAAGCTGCAAGGTTTTGACGTTGATGTACTCTGCTATGATATTAAAGAAAATGTTGGGGATCAAAATTGCACACAGGTTTCTCTTCACGAATTACAAGAAAGAGCCGATGTATTAAGTTTACATACACCCCAAACGCCGTTAACCATTAGCATGGTAGATGCTCCTTTTATTCAAGAATTCAAAAAACCTTTCTGGCTGATAAATACAGCGAGAGGGAAAAGTGTGGTAACAAAAGATCTCGTGTCGGCCCTGAAATCTGGAAAAATACTTGGCGCAGGTCTAGATGTATTAGAGTATGAAAAATCTTCCTTTGAAAATTTGTTTTCAGACTCTTTAATGCCTGATGATTTTAGATACCTCATGTCTGCGAACAATGTGTTATTAACTCCTCATGTTGCAGGTTGGACAACGGAGAGTAAAGAAAAATTAGCACAAACGATTGTTGATAAGATCAAAGAAAAATTTTGCTAATTTTAGCATATGAAAAAAACAATTCTAGTCTTTGCTTCATTAATCTTGGCATTACTGGTATTGTTTCAACTCAGTAGCTATTCCATTATTTCAGGTGATATGACCACGGAATGGGCAGTAGCAATTATAGCTATCGTTTTCTTTGTTATAGGAATCTATATTAATAAGAGAAGTCTTGCCAAGAAAACAAAACCTTTAGGGGAGATAGATCATCAAAAAATCAAACAATTAGAAATTACCTCGAGAGAATATGAAGTATTAACGGCTATCGCTTCTGGCTTGTCGAATAAAGAAATTGCCGCTAAATTATTTCTTTCTGAAAGCACTATAAAAACCCATGTTTCCAGTCTTCTTTTAAAGTTAGATGCCAAACGAAGAACGCAGGCTGTTCAAAAAGCAAAAGAGCTTTATATCCTATAAGTAGTTCTCATTTATACTTAAGTATGACCAATTTGGTACTTTAGTATGAGCTCTTTTTACTACCTTGATAGTACTTTAGTGCCATCAAACTTTAAATTTTTATATCATGAAAAAAACAATTATTCGATACGGGTTCTACGGTTTTTTAACGGCAGTAGTTCTGTTCTTGTCAGCCTTGGTTTTCGGGCAGGGCCTAAGTTTTGAAACTCAAACAGTACTGGGCTATGTAAGCATTGTAGCCTCTCTTTCTTTTGTTTATTTTGGAATTAAGCATTTTCGTGATCGACAAAACAATGGTGTTATTTCTTTCGGAAAAGCATTAGGTGTTGGTATGTTAATCACTCTTTTTGCAGCGCTAGGTTTTGCCATTATTGATTACTTGTATACCGCGTATATTAATCCTGATTTTATAGATCAATATGCAGCAAATTCTATGTCGAATCTTGAAAAAACTCTTTCTGGTGACGATTTAGTAAAGGCAAAAGAAGATTTTACCAGCCAAATGGAATCAATGGGAAGTTCATCAGCTTTAGCATTTTTTATGTTCGTTATTGTTACGGTTATAGGTTTTATTATATCTTTATTATCATCACTTTTTTTAAATAAAAAACAATCATGAGATACGAAGCAACATCACCAGAGGATTATATCAATCAACTCCCAGAAGAAAGACAGGAGCCAATTAAAAAAATACGTCAGATCATCTTAGACAATCTTCCAAAAGGAATGGAAGAACAAATGAGTTATGGAATGTTAGGTTTTGTTATTCCGCATAGCGTATATCCGGATGGGTATCATTGTGACCCAAAAACGCCTTTGCCTTTTATGAATCTAGCCTCTCAAAAGAACTTTATTGCGGTATATCATATGGGCATGTATGCAAAGAAAGAGGTCTTGGATTGGTTTACTACAGAATATGCCAAGCACTGCAAATACAAATTAGATATGGGGAAAAGTTGCGTGCGTTTTAAAAAAATAAACGATATCCCGTATGATCTTATTGGAGAACTAGCAGGTAAAATGAGTACAGAAGAGTGGATCTCTATCTATGAAGAAAACATAAAAAAGAAATAATGAAAAATCGAGTTACAGGAATAGGAGGGTTGTTCTTTAAAACAACAGATCCTAAGAAAACTAAAGACTGGTATAAAACACATTTAGGCTTTAATACAGACGATTGGGGTTGTACATTTTGGTGGAAAGATGATGCTGGTAATAAGTGTTCTACTCAATGGAGCCCATTTACGAAAGACACAAATTATTTTGAGCCTTCTAAAAAGGAATTCATGTTTAATTATCGTGTTGAAAACCTAGTCGAACTATTAGAGGAATTAGAAAAAGAAGGGGTAACCATTGTGGGGAAGATGGAGGAATATGATTATGGTAAATTTGGTTGGATCTTAGATGGAGATGGGAATAAAATTGAGCTTTGGGAGCCAAAAGATGCTGCTTTTTTATAAATTTATGCATCTAACCAACACGTTTTATTATGGATGTAGTAGACGATCATGGGAATAAAATCCCTGAACAGGAAAGCAAAAGGGTCATCGCTGGGATTTTGGCAATCTTTTTAGGGTGGGCCGGTGTACATAAATTTGTCTTAGGATACACTAACGAAGGATTGGCAATGCTAATATTAACTATTGTCCTTTCCATAGTTACCTGTGGTATTTTTTCAGGTTTTATTGGTCTAATTGGGCTAATAGAAGGAATCATTTATCTGACAAAAACAGATGAAGAATTTGTTTATGAGTATCAGGTAAATAAGAAGCCCTGGTTTTAAAAGCGCACTCTAAATACCAAATTTGGAGTAAAGCCTAGTGAAGCAATATCTTTGGTAACTAAGAATGAGTTTCCATTTTCATCAAAGTCAACTGAGTATACTCGTTGCAGTACATTTTTTTTGTTATATACATTAATCAAGGATAGCCCTATTTTACCTTTCCATGTTTTGCTTGAATTCAAATCAAACGAGTAGGTGCTAGAAAAATCCAAACGATGGTAAGCAGGTAATCTACTACTATTAATGCTTTGATAGATTATTTGATTACTTGCATCCAGTCCAGTTCCTCTAGTAAAAGGGACTCCGCTTCTATAATTCCAACCAAGAGAAAATTGATAATTCCCCGCTTTTATATTATGGGTCCAAAAGAAATTATGAGAAACATCCGTGTTTGAAGGAAATGAATGTCCTTCGTTAATGTTTGAAAACGTCAAATCTCCTTTATTATAACTATAACTGATCCAGGAAGAGTAGTTATTCCATTTTTTTTGAATTAAAAAATCAATCCCTTTTATATCGTTAGTTCCTTCAGAAAAAGTATTGTTTACCGTTTGAAAACCACTACTCACAGTTGTAATTCCACGTACTTTCTTTTGATACAAGTCTAAGTCTATGGTCCAATTATCTCTCTTAAAAATAAACCCGACCGTGGTTTGGTTACTCCTTAATACTGGGACATTATTGTTATTAGAAAGTGCCCAAATCTGATTTTCAAGTCCAAAATCCGCCGTTGATAGTTCCAGTAATTGACTAATGTTCTGCTGTTTGAATTCTAATGATCCTTTTGCCCAAAACTTTGGAGCTAACTGAAATTGCAAGTAGAGTCTTGGGGCAATAAAGAATTTCTTTGTAAGACTAAAATAATTACTTCTTATCCCTAGTTGTACTGTTTGCTTTTCTTTGTTATCATATACATACTCACCAAATATTGCGTGTGTAATATTTCTATTCGATTCTAATAACGCAAAATTGTTTTGCGGAAAGAGTTGATCTACACTTTCAAAACTATAAAACACTTTGCTATTCGCATACTCATAACCAATATCAAAATGAGATACATCGTTTTTCTTAAAATTGAATGTTGTTTGAAAGTTTGCGTCCTTTATTTGATTCTGCTTTGCTCTTGATTGGTCTCTATTAGCCGCATCTTGAACAGCTTCAAAAAGATATTCCAGATCATATTTTGAGTAATAAAAACTTGTTCTTTGGGAGGTTCTTTCACTCCAATTTCGAAGCCATTTAATACTAAAACCATCATTATTTATATTGAGTACATCTTTCGTACTATAACTATTGTCATTAAACTTAAATAAGTGCTCCAATTTGTTTCTGGTCATCAACTGGTTGAAGGTAATCTTGTCTTTTTCCGTGGGCTCGTAAATAATTTTGCTATTAAAATCGACAAAATGAAAATCATTATTATCAGAAAAAAGATCACTATTTGACTGTTGTCTATCAATATCAATAATCGTATTTTGAAATACTTTATCTGAAAATTTGCTAAACGTATTTGTATTTATAAAATCGGTAAATGACCTCCTTGCAGAAAAGGACACTCCAATTTTATCATCTAGTTTTGTCTCTATAAACGCATCGACATGTGTAAGGTTAAACCCAAAACCTCCATTTGTCTTATTTGTTATAAAATTGTTTGTTTCTATGTCCACAACTCCAGAGATATGATTCCCATATCGTGCTCCAGCACCACTTCTGTACACCTTTATTTTATCAGTTATGTAGGGATTAAATGACGATATCATTCCGAAAAAGTGTGCGGAGTTGTACATTTTAATTCCGTCAAATAGGATGAGGTTTTGATCAGGAGTTCCTCCTCGTACATGAATCCCGGACGCTGTTTCACTAGGGCTATTTATTCCTGGCAAAAATTGTATACTCTGTAGCACATCTGGTTCTGTTAGACCAGGTAAAATGCCTAATTTCTTTGGAGAGATTCCGATGGAGCCATCTTTCTCTCTAGTAATTCCACTCGCTAAATAATTGGTAATTCGTATTTCATTTAAAACCGATGTAAATTCCTCTAAATAAATTTGTTTACATGGTTTTTTAATTAACTCTTTTGCTAAGAATAGTTTGCTTAAATATCCAATAAACGAGATCTTTATGGTATCGTTAGGCGCTAATGATGCTAGTTGAAAATATCCATCACGGTCTGTTGTAGTACCAGTATTTTTTGAAAGAATCGTTATCGATGCTTCTTGTAATGGTTTTTGAGAAATAATATCAAGCAGATAGCCGCAGGCGGCTGTTTTGCTTTTCTCATCTTTGTCCAATACAATAATGTAGCGTTCAGATACTTTCTGAAAAATAAAATTTGTCTGTGTTTTAATTTCTCTTAAAACGGTATCTAAGTCTTTTCCGTCCAACTTAATAGACACGCGAACATTAGCTACTAAATTATCTGAGTATGAAAATTTGATTTGGTGTTTTTTTTCCAGCTCGAAAAAGACCTCCTTGATAAGTCTATTCCTTTGGGGTTCTTTTTGAGCGTACGCTGAGCCTGCTATACAGATATAGCATATAAAAGAAATTAATACACGTTTATTCATTCATTGCCTCTAACACAACCGTTTTCTTACCGCTAAAGGTAACACCTATTTTCATAGGAACAAAAACTGTTTGCAATGCAGTTTTCAAATTGTCGTGCGTGAAGCTCCCTGTGAACTTATCTTCGCTATTAATATTGGAAAGGTCAAATGCCACATTGTACTGACCTTCTAGTGCTTTTATTACATGTTTTAAAGGAACGCTCTTAAAGGAACTTTCTCCTGTTTTCCAAGTGGGTTCGTTATGCGTAACATCCCATCTTTCTGGTACTATTCCTTGTTGTTTTCTAAAGGCATTACCTTGAGTTAGTATCCCTGAATGCTCTCGTGTTCTTGCTTCAACTTTACCTTCGTAACAGATGACTTCAAAGAAACCTTCGTCTGTCCTTATGTTAAACTTGGTTCCTAAAACAGCCACCTGTCCATGCGGTGACTCAACTATAAAAGTGCTTCCTTTTTCTACTTCAAAATATGCTTCTCCATCTAATTTAACTATTCTTTTTTCGCCCCATTGCGAGTCATTATAAGAAATAGTTGTTTTAGAGTTCAATAAGACTTTGGAGTTGTCGGGTAATACGACAGCTAATTTTTCCCCAATATCTGTTATGTGTTCGGATTCATTATTAAACAAAAGTATTCCAATCGTTAAAACAACAGATGCTGCAGCCACATAGCTTAATCTCTTAACTAAAGTGATTACTTTTCTTTCCTTCTTTGAGGATACTTTTTTCTCTATTTGACTAAAGATCTGTTCCTTATTATAATCAGGAGCTGAGAACTCTAAAGATCTTTCTGCTATTTTCTTATACAGCAAATAATCTGAAGACTTCTCAAACTCGCTGAGTTCTTTAGGAGTAAGCTCGTTGTTTAACCAACGTGCAAGAAATGTATCTGACTGACTTCTTTTCATTTTATCTTTATTAACAGTATAACAACTTATACTTATTTTACCCTACGGCTTTTATATATTTCCTATTTTCCCTCTTAGCGACTTGAGCGCCAAGCTCATTCTTTTTTCAACAGTTTTAATTGAAATCTCTAGCATCTCTGCAATTTCTTTATATTTCTTCTTATCGATCCTATTTAATAGAAAAACCTCTCTTTCCTTTGCTGGTAAGTCCGCTATGGCATTTTGAAGCTTTACCATGAACTCTTTTTCTTCAAGTAAAAACTCGGGGTTTTGGTTAGTATGCTGAAGATGCGTACCTTGCTGATGTTTTAGGATCACTTTTTTATGTGCTACGTCGTTTAGAAATAGATTATTAGCCACTGTGAATAAGAAGGATTTTGCTTTACTAACCATAACTTTAGCACAATTCTTCCAGAGTTTTACAAATGCATCCTGGACAAAGTCTTCAGCAAGATCTTTGTCACCACATTTGTAGTACATAAAATTGCGCAAAGTTTCTGAGTGCGTGTCAAACACTTCTTCAAAAACTTTAGGTTTGCATATAGATTGATTGTCGTCCATATGGAGCAAACATACCAAAAATTTTAAAATAGCATATACAATATGCTATAAGGATTATTAAATATATAATACGCTAACTAATAACTTAAACCGACCAGCATGAAAAACTTCAGAACTCTTTTCTGCATCATGTTATTATCCGTATCATGTACGTTATTTTTTTCTTGCACTAACGATGAAGGGTTGTTGATTACGAATAACGGTGGTACAACCAATAATAATAATGGCAATAACGTTGGTCAGCAAGTAGGCTCTCAAAGCTCTATTACCTTATATCAGGTAACAAATGGAAATATTTCGAAAATAAGAGATTATAGAGTTACCGGAGAAAACCTTAATTATCAAAGAGATATTGCAAAACACGATGAAATTTGGGATTTAGTTACAAAAATTGCTCCATTGGATCAATTGGAAAAAGTTTCCGAATTTATGATCTACAATGGGCGTGTTGCTGGGTCTTCAGGTTTTGTTATAAAGAAAAGTGCTGACTTAAGTAAATGGCAATTGGGTATTGCAATTGATAAAGCATATGAAGGTGGTTTTAATTCGGGAGGTGAACTTGCTTATACGATTCTACATGAGTACGGTCATATTCTAACCCTTAATCATACACAACTAGATGCGGCCATTTCCGAAAGGAGTTGTACTACATACTATCCAGATTTAGGGTGTTCTTACGAACATTCTTATATTAATGAAATGTACGATCTGTATTGGAAAGATATTGAAAACGAACATAGAGCTGCCCAAAACAGCCATAGTGAACAAATGGCATTTTATGTGAGACATACTGATCGATTTGTGACAAATTTTGCTTCTACAAACCCTGTTGAAGACATCGCTGAAGTCTTTTCTGTGTTTGTTACTGCTAGCAATAAACCAACTGGAAGTTCTATTGCGGATAGAAAAATATTACTCATGTATGATAGTACTGAGTTGGTTAATTTCCGAAATCACACAAGACAAAATGTATCACTAAAAGGATCTTCTTTATCAGATTTTGAACTTCCGGCACCAGGATCATGGAGAAGAGCAAATACATTCGGAAACCCTGTCTTATCTACTTGCGGACACTGATAAAAAACGCTCTTTTCGGATATGTTTTTTTGAAAAATTCACTCGATTTTATTCAATTATTTTATCGTTAATATAATTTCTTTTCGTTTTTACGTAGGGAAACTTAAGGTTTAGCTGTTTTATATTATGAAAGGTGGAATACCTGATAAAATACATCACTTAATAGTGGCGTATTTAACTCACCGCTTTTGATTATCATATAAAATATTGAACTTTTTAATTCCTTCTTAATTCGGAATTGAGGTTGGTTGACGTAAGAAAGCTCAGACATACTTTGTTCGAGCTTTCTTTTTTTTAAAAAAATATTGTTAAAAATATAGGGTGTTTTAAAGTTGGTCTGTTTAACAAACATATGCACTGAAAGGGACATATATTTACTTAATTTGGATTTAAGTTTAGTTAGTTAGTAAAGCTCATACATGATTTTTGTTTGAGCTTTTTTTTATGCTACATTTGAATTAAACTATTATTATGAATGTATTATTAGATAGTCCTGCTGAAATTTTAATCCTGCTATTTTTAATCGTTACTTTTTTACAATCTGGATTAGATAAGTTAACTGATTGGAATGGTAACCTAGATTTTATTAAAACCCATTTTAAGAATTCTCCATTAAAAAATTCTGTTCCTCTTCTATTAGGTATCATATTACTTATAGAGGTGGCGGCTAGTTTTTTTATGATTATAGGAGTGTATCAACTTGTTGCACATGGAACAAAAGAGATGGCTTTATATGGAGCAGAACTTTCAGCGCTCACTTTAATATTGCTTTTGATTGGTCAAAGACTCGCTAAAGATTATGCAGGGGCTATGACTTTAGCAGTATATTTTATCACCGCTGTTTTTGGGGTATATCTATTGTCTATATAAATTATAAGAAAAAACTATGATTTTTATTATATAAATAATTTTTATTTATGTGTTGTGTCTTTTTTAAGCGGTTTCTAGCGCCTTGATGAAGTCCAGACCCGTGATTCCTTTATTTTCACCGACAAAGTGGCTTAGAGCCCCTCTATTTGCTCTTATTTCTTTTTTAAGACATATATTATAGAAGAATACTCAGATGTTTTCTTTGCTTTTTGATTTGACTTCCATCCATTCATAAAAGCACTCACAATATTTTTCTTCCCTGTTTTATTTTCTTCGCTTAAAAGAGAAACATAATATGCGTCAAACTTTAATGGGTGTTTTTCAACCACTGACATATTTACTTCCTTAAAAAGTTTTTCGATACTGGCTTGAGAAAAATGCCATAAGTGTCTTGGTACGTCATAGGCTGCCCAAAATTCTTTATAATGTGAAGCATCATAACTTTTAAAGTTAGGCACAGCTACGATCAATACACCGTTCTTGGTAAGCAGTCGCTCCAATGTTCTAATATACTCACTTAAATTTGGAATATGTTCCAAGACGTGCCACATTGTAATTACGTCAAATTGATGGTTTTCGAATTCTGAAATTTGGTCCTTGAGAAGCACTTCTTTTTGAGCAGAAAGTATTCGCGCTTTTTCATTTGGTTCAACACCAAAAACCTCCCATCCTTTGGATTTGAAAAAAGACAAAAAATCGCCGGTTCCTGCTCCTATATCCAAAATTCTTTTCTCTGTACTGAAGCCGTTTATTAATTTGAACTTTCGCTTTGTTGAGATGCTTTTGATCATTTGATATGCTTTATCAAACATTGTTTTCTTCGCATCTGTATGAGAAATATATGCCTCGTCCTGGTAGTAATATCCTAGATCAACCGGTACAGGAGAAGTAACTAACATGTCATATTGATCGCAGATCATGACCTCATAACTCTCATCTGACACAAGGTGGTCTTTACAACTTAAGTAAGGGGTGAGTCCACAATAGAATTCGATTTCTTTTTCCATTTACATGTATTACCTTTTCATATGTTCCACATGAAACATTTTGCTTTTTACCTTCCCATATACACCAATAACACAGAAATATCACTTGGAGAGACTCCGCTAATTCTGCTTGCTTGAGAAATGGTAACTGGCTTTATCTTACTCAGTTTCTCTATCGCTTCATACGATAAAGACTTTACTTTTTTGTAATCAAAAGAACTTGGAATTGGAACATTTTCCAATCTATTTAACTTATCAGCGTTGTTCTTTTCTTTTTGAATGTATCCAGAATATTTTAAATGGATTTCTACCTGTTCAATAATCTCTTTATCTATTTTATGTAGCGCTAAGAATTCAGAAAGTTTTGGAATATCTTTATAATCGTTAAACTCAAGTTGGGGTCGTGCGGCAATCTTTATAAGCTTCATAGATTGATTAACCAATGCTAAATTCTTTGAAGCAAGAATTGGATTAATCTCCTCTTTAGTTACACTTAATTTACTCAGAAATTCTATAAGAGCTTGAGTTGTTGATATCTTCGTATTCACTCTTTCAAGTCGTTCGTCAGAAGCTAGTCCAATGGCATTAGATAATGGTGTTAATCTAATATCAGCATTATCCTGTCTTAATAGCGTTCTATACTCTGCTCTCGAAGTAAACATCCTATAAGGTTCTTCTGTACCCTTGGTAATAAGATCATCAATCAAAACACCAATATATGCTTCACTTCTTTTTAATATAAAAGCCTCCTTCTCCTGCACTTTCAATGCCGCATTTACTCCAGCCATTAAACCTTGTGCTGCAGCTTCCTCATAACCTGTAGTACCATTTATCTGTCCTGCAAAAAACAAATTTTCAATCAACTTTGTTTCTAAAGAATGCTTCAGCTGTGTTGGTGGAAAATAATCGTATTCTATTGCGTATCCATACCGAAAGAATTTCACATTTTCAAATCCAGGTATTAAACGGATAGCTTTATCTTGAACATCGTCCGGTAAAGATGTTGAAAATCCATTCACATAAATTTCTACAGTATTCCAACCTTCTGGCTCTACAAAAATCTGATGCTGTTCTTTTGAAGCAAAACGATCTATTTTGTCTTCAATTGACGGACAATATCTGGGGCCCGTCGATTGAATTCTTCCATTAAACATTGGAGATCTCTCAAAGCCCTCTCTAAGGAGTTCGTGCACTTCCTTATTGGTATATGATAAATAGCACGATCGTTGTTTCGTCAATCGTTTCGTTGATGGCAGATATGAAAACTTCTCCGGGTGTTCATCTCCCGGTTGTTCTGTCATTTTTGAAAAATCCAACGAACGACCATCTACTCGAGGAGGTGTTCCTGTCTTCATTCTTCCAGAATCAAAACCTTTAGCCACTAAATCTTCCGTAATACCTGTAGAAGATTTCTCCCCTGCTCTTCCTCCTCCAAACGTCTTTTCACCAATATGGATCAAACCATTCAAAAAAGTACCCGCGGTTACTACCACAGTTCTAGCCGATATATTTAAACCTAAGCTCGTTTTAACGCCAACTATTTTATCTCCTTCAAAAAGCAACCCATTGACAGAGTCCTGGTAAAAATCCAAGTTATCTGTTTGCTCTAACATGTTTCTCCATGTTTCGGCAAACATCATCCTATCCGACTGCGCTCTTGGACTCCACATGGCAGGGCCTTTTGATTTATTCAACATCTTAAACTGGATAGCTGTTTTATCAGTAACGATAGCGCTGTAACCCCCTAAAGCATCTATTTCTCTCAAAATTTGACCTTTTGCTATTCCTCCCATAGCAGGGTTACAACTCATTTGCGCTATATTCTGCAAATTCATTGTAATTAAAAGCGTTTTAGCGCCCATGTTTGCTGCCGAAGCTGCGGCCTCGCTACCCGCGTGTCCGCCTCCAACAACAATTACATCATATACTGTGCTTGATAAACTCATGCTATTTCTGTTTCACGTGAAACAATTAAGGTTAAAAAACTGATTATCAAATGTTTAACAAACTAATTGCTTCATTTTCCTTCGTTCTCATCTCTCTAGATTCTTCTTCCGTTTTATCTTTATACCCCATAAAATGAAGCATCCCGTGTATAATCACACGACTAAGTTCCTCGTTAAAGGAAACATTAAAAGATTTTGCGTTTTCCGCCACTCTCTCCGTTGATATAAAAATATCACCAGCAACTTTCTTCTCCATACTATTATCAAAACTGATAATATCTGTCAAGGTATCATGATTTAAATACTTTACATTAAGCTCGTGAAGGTATTCATCATCGCAAAAAATATAATTCACATCATCACATTCATAACCTTCCACCTCTAACACCTTCGTGATCCAATTAGCAATAACTTCTTCATTTTGCAATGAGAAGTCGTTTACGTAATTAAAAAGTATCATACATTAGTCCTTTTTCTTAGGTGCAGAAAAATACTTCTGTACCTTCTTTTTATAATTTTGCTGCAAAGGTAGTGATTGTCTGTTTAATATCTCTGTTTGGTTGTAAAACAGTTTCTTAAGTGTTAGTTCTTTTATCTTTCTTTTAGCGGCTTCGTTAGTGTTTGCCGTAGATTTTCTTTTCTTTTCAAAACCTTGCTCAAATGCTGCTTTATCAAGTTTTAATAATTGATACTCTAGGTTCCTCATTTTTTGTAATGTAGCCTGATTAAATCCTTTTTCAAGAATCTCATTCTCCAATTGCTCCATTGTTTTCAATGCTTTCCGAGCCTCTCCCGACTTATCTCCTCCTTGCTTAATTGCATTTTGCAATTGTTCTCTTAACTGAGACTGCTCTTTGTATATCTGATATAATTCCTGGTTCATTTGCTCCTCTCCTTCTCCTCCGCTTCCTTTCTTGCCGTCTTTTCCATTTTTATCGGGTTTATCTCCCTTTTTCTTTCCTCCTTGATTCTTTCCCTTTTCATTCCCTTTCTTCTGACCATCCTTCATTTTCTCACCAAGCCCTTTTTGTTTTTGTATCAGGTCAGGTAAGCTAAAAGACTTTCCGCTTTTTTTTCCTTGTCCCATAGAAGGAGACATGCTGTTTTGCATATTGTTCAGCATATTACTTAAAAAATCGGCTAAACCGTTCGCTGCGGTCATTACATAGCGCTGATTAGAAATACCACTATTAAACCTTCTCTCTGCAAAGTTCTCTAAAGATTGATTCAAATTATAATGGGCGCTCGACAGGTCGTCTTGAATTTTGGTTGATAATGTTGGCATTCTCATGCTTAACATATACAAGCTATCATCAATATGCTCGAAATAGGTTTTAATTTCGTTCTGTTTTTTCAGGTTCTTTCCAAACTCTGGATGATCCGAAGAAATCTCATCAAACGTATTCATTAGTGCCTCCTGCTCAAAAGAAAACGTAACTAGGTTCTCTAATATCTTTCTTAGATCATCTATGTTCTCCTCAATCATTTCCCCTTGCATATCCATCATAGATTGCTGCATCATCTGACTCATCTCCTTCATCTTTTTAGAGGCTTTCTTTTGATTCTTTTTCGCTTTACTTTTCTGTTGTTTATCGAGATTCTCTTTGGCTTTTTGAGTTTCTTTATTTACATCTTCTTTTTGATCGTCCATTTCAGGCATCTTCATAGGTTCTTTCAGCTTCTCATTGTCTTTTGACAGTTCTTCCAGTTCCTTTTCAATGTTCTTAAACTCTTTATTTATCTTATCTTGTTGCTCTTTTGCGTCCTGTTTATCATTTTGTACGCTCTCTTGTTTTTTTGCAAGTTTATCTAACTTATCGGCTATCTGCATTGTCTTTTGCTCTACATAAAACCTTTTGGTAAGCTCTAGAATTCGTTCTAAGCTTTTCTCTTGCTGTTTATTTTGTTGTGCAAGTTCTTTCGCTTTGTTAATCAATTGCTCTTTGTTTAACTTTTGAGCCATTTTTTCCAATTCGTCCAACAGTTTTTGTTGTTTTTCCAATTTCTTCAGCTCTTCTATTCTTTTCTTTAGTTCCTCTTTTTTATTCTGAAGCGATTCATTGATTTCCTTTTTTTCATCCAAGTTCTCTTGCATTTTGTCTGTTTGACGTTCCATCATTTGCTTATATTGCTCCTGTCTTTTTATGTAGTTGTCAATTTTCTTTTTGTCATTCCAATTAATCTCTTTCTTATCTTTTAAGTTCTTTTGGATATTGTCTAGTTCTTTTTGTTGCAGTTTTTGGTTTTGAATGGAGTTTTCTAATTTATTAATATAATCCTTTTGCTCTTCTAGCAACTCTTGCTGCTTTTCATTATCAGTCTTATTCTTAAATGAAAATTTTCTGCTCACAGCTTTTTTAGCGCCATTCACCCCGTCATTATCAAAAACCTCAAAATAGAGCTCATAGTAAATCCCTTCTTTAGTTAATAAAGAGTCAGGGAGCTCATAAAAAAATGTTTCCAAGCTGCTCTTTTGAATTGAAATCTCTTGAAACTGCTTAGCTTCTGGGTTGGATTGATCATAATACACCACTTGTAATTTTTTCAATCCGTAATCATCCGATATTTTCCCTGCGAAAAAACGTTGTTTCTCTGAAATAGAATCTAAGCTCGATTTTACTTCAATCTTTGGGTATTCATCCTTTAAAACATTAACGGTAAACCCTAGTTTTTCGTACTCTTTCAGGTGTGCATTAGAAGATGCGATCTGATAGTAGAATCCCTTTTTTATTTGTCTTTTAAATTCGAAATGCTGCCTCTCTACCTCCTTAAACCTATCTTTTTTAGTCTTGTTTATAAAAAAAAGTTCTTCTGTTTCATTTGTTGTAACATTCCAGGTAAGTCTTGTTCCTTCAGGAACGGTCACATTGGTTATGTTTTGTAGCGATTCGTTTTCCTTTCTGATGTAACGAGGATATTCAAAATCTAAGGAGATGTTTTGAATAATAG
This sequence comes from Asprobacillus argus, assembly GCF_032248395.1. Taxonomy (NCBI): domain Bacteria; kingdom Pseudomonadati; phylum Bacteroidota; class Flavobacteriia; order Flavobacteriales; family Flavobacteriaceae; genus Asprobacillus; species Asprobacillus argus. The sequence continues at coordinate 726,238 of NZ_JAVTTO010000001.1, read as the reverse complement.
GTGCTTTAATCACATTTAATTTATATGTTCTTGATTCAATGCCATTGGATTCTACATAAAAAGACGTGGATTCTTGTAAATCAGTAAATGTAAAAGAGAATGTTCCACCCTCATTTGTATCCAGAAAGTATTCTTGGTCATTAAAAAATATTTTTGCCTCTAATGGCACCACAGAACCATTAGTTTTAACCACAATTTCGATCTGTTTTCCTTGAATAACATCAAGGTTTTCATTTAACAATTGAAAAGCGAATGGAGCAGGAGGTACATATTCAGTATTAAAATTCACTACTCTGGTAAAGCTTTCTGACAAGGCTTTGTTCGTTCCAGAGAATAATGAGACCATCCATACCAACACGGGTATTATAAAATAAGGGATGTATTTTTTATTCTTACTAAAATTAATAGCTTTTGCAAATGGTACTGGCTGTAGTTCTTTCGATTTTTGAGCTATACTTGCCAACAGTAAGTCCGTCTGGTTTGTATTTTCCTTTAGCTGTAAAACATTTAGCAGCTTATCTTGTACTTCAGGAAAGTGGTCTCCAATAATCTTTGACGCTTCTTTAAAGGATATTCCTCGTTGAAGTCCGATCAGCTTAAATGCTGAAAACAAGATAAATCTAAACAGTAAAAACCCTTGAACGGCAATAAAAATAAGAAACAACATAGTTCTTCCCGAAGGTTTTAACCAAAGAAAGTACTCTATGTAAAGTGTCGAAAACGCAAATAAAACTCCAAGCACTAAAAAGAAAATAGTTCCTTTGATCAGTTTGTTTACATAATATTTTCTGTAAAACTGATATAATTTTTGTTCTATCGTACGGTTTTCCTGCATCATAAGAGATAAAAATACAGATTTTAAAGGTTGAATGAGTCAATAATTTGTTAAAAGCGTGTAAGCTACTCCTTGTTTTTACAACAAAGAGGATATAAAATTTACTATTATGAAAAAATTTGTTGTTTTAATTTTAATCTTGACTGTATCAAATGCATATAGTCAAAGTCCCTGGGTTCAAAAGAAAGGAAAAGCCTATACTCAACTATCGTTTACGTCAATTTCTGGTTATACTGGTTTGTATGGAGATCCTGACTACCCTACAGAGCGTAAAATTTCGGACAATACACTTCAGTTCTTTGCAGAATACGGTTTAACTGATAAAACGTCTATCCTCTTAAATATACCTTTTAAAATGGTAAAAGCAGGCGACTTAACAAACGCCGCTAATTTGACACCAATTACACAATCGGGGTCTGAATCTTCTTTAGGAAATATAGAAGTAGGTATCAAACATGTCTTCTCTCAAAAGAAATGGATTTTTTCTGGACAATTTAACATAGAGGCTAATTCTGGTAATTCTTATGCCAATTCCGGTCTACGAACTGGATATGACGCCTGGAGTTTTACTCCTATGTTCTTAGCGGGGCGAAGTTTTGGTAATACCTATGTTCAAGGGTTTTTAGGAACTAATATTCGAACAAACAATTACAGTTCTAATTTTAAAATTGGAGGAGAAGTTGGAACCAAAGCTTTTAAAAATATCTGGTTAATTGGTTTTGTAGATATTTCGTCTTCATTTAAAAATGGAGATGTTCTCATCCCTGCGACGAACCAACAAACGGGTTTATATGTTAACGACCAAGAATATGGTGCAATGGGAATAAAAGCTATTGCAGAGCTTAATAAAAACTTTGGCGTAAATGTTGGTTTTGGCGGTGCGTTTTCAGGAAACAATGTGCCAAAAAGAGCGGCAATCTCCTTTGGTCTATATCATAAGTTTTAAGTTTTTAAATCACATATAATTATTCAAAAAGCCATTTTAAAATGGCTTTTTTTTATGACTTCATACAAGTATCTTTGTTCCATCAAATTTTATTTTTAATGGAAACCAACGTACGTGTTCGTTTTGCACCAAGTCCAACCGGACCTTTACATATCGGAGGGGTTAGAACCGCTTTATATAATTACCTTTTTGCTAAAAAGCATCAAGGAACATTTATCTTAAGAATTGAAGATACTGATCAAACCAGATATGTAGCCAATGCTGAACAATATATTATTGATGCTTTAGAATGGTGCGGTATTCCATTTGATGAAGGGCCTGACAAAAATGAGCAATTTGGTCCTTACCGTCAATCAGAAAGAAAAGAATTGTATAAAAAGTATGCGAACATTCTTTTAGAAACGGGTCATGCCTACTACGCTTTTGATACATCTGAGCAGTTAGATGCTCATAGAAAAGGTCATGAAGCCGAAGGAAAAACTTTTATTTATAATTGGCACAACAGAGAAAAGGGTCGATTGGTTAACTCTTTGGTTTTATCCAATGAACAAGTACAACAAAGAATTGATTCTGGTGAAAAGTATGTGGTACGTTTTAAATCGCCTCAAGATGAAATATTAGTTTTAGAAGATGAAGTTAGAGGAAGTATCAGAATTGATACAAATGTTTTAGACGACAAGATCTTGTTTAAAAGCGATGGGATGCCTACTTATCATTTAGCAAATATTGTGGATGATCATTTGATGGAAATTTCACATGTTATACGAGGTGAGGAGTGGCTACCGTCATTAGCTTTACACGTATTATTATACCGTGCTTTTGGTTGGGATGCTCCAAAATTCGCTCACCTTCCGCTTATCTTAAAGCCTGTTGGAAAAGGAAAGTTAAGTAAGCGTGATGGAGATAAATTAGGTTTTCCGGTATTTCCACTCGAATATAAGAATGAGGTAACGGGAGATGTTTCACGTGGATATAAAGAAGATGGTTACTTTAATGATGCTTTTATAAACATGTTGTCCCTTTTAGGATGGAATCCTGGAACGGAACAAGAGATCTTCTATTTACAAGAGTTAATTGATGCTTTTGATCTTCAAAAAGTAAGTAAATCAGGTGCTAAATTTAACCCAGATAAGACCAAATGGTTTAATCAACAATATCTTCAACTCAAAGAAGATATGTATCTTACGGCGTTGTACAGACCAATCCTAGAAGAAAAAGGCATCACTTTTGATGAGAAATATACAGAAAGAGTGGTTTCATTAATAAAGGAAAGGGCTGTTTTTGTTCATGATTTTTGGAATTTGAGTAATTTCTTTTTTGAAAGCCCAGAGACATACGATGCCAAGGCTTCGAAAAAGAACTGGAAAGAAGGAACTCCAGACATCATGAGCGAGTTAATAGCCGTGATTTCTTCTATTGATCTGTTTGAATCGGCAATAATTGAAACCATTGTAAAAGAATGGATCACGAATAAAGAAATTGGTTTCGGAAAAGTGATGCAGCCATTGCGATTAAGTTTGGTTGGTGCCTTAAAAGGCCCACACTTATTCGATATTATGGAAATGATCGGGAAAAAAGAAACTTTAAATAGAATACAAAACGCAATAGATAAATTATAAAATACTTAAGATGAAAAAATTAGTTCTTTTAACACTCATCTTGCTTTCTGTATCCATTACAGCACAGCAGCGTAGAAATAGAAACAATCCGTTTCCAAACACGAATAACAGGTCCGCCAGTATTCCTGAATTTAAGGCCGCAGAAGCCGCAGGTTTAATACACTATGACATTAAGAAAACGTGTAAAAAAATAGGTGTTAAGCAAAAAAGTGATGCTGGTAAAAAAGTGGTTAATAGACTAACTAAACACAATAAATCAGTCAAAGACGCGGTGCGTATCAATTCCTTTTCTTTAAAGGATTTGGAGAAAAATTATAAAGCTGCCTATAAAACTGCTCAGGAAACAAAAGATTTCTCCAGTATTATGGCACTAAGGAAGCAAATAAAAGTAGTTTTAGATCCTATTAGAAAGGTTGCTTCAAAAAACGATAGCATTTTAAATGTAGATTTGAAAGGTCTTTTAAACAAAAAGCAATTCAAGAAATGGGAAAAGTATAACAAGAACATAAAAAAGAGGACCGGGCCTAAGGTGCGTCGACAACCTGCGAGAACAATGAGATCAAGAAGAGGCTTTTAGCCTCTTTTTTTTGTAACAAATACTTTTTTTTGCGTCTTGTAGTTAGATACTATTTCCTGTATCTTTAAACATTATTAACTTTTAAAAACAACGTTATGAATCCAACCGTGTATATTATTGTAGGTTTAGCTGTATTATTTGTTGCTGCTGCAATTTTTATCGTAAAACAACAAACCGCTGCCGTAATAGAAACTTTCGGTCGTTTTAGCAGTATTCGTCAATCAGGTTTTCAAATGAAAATACCTGGTGTACAAAGAATTGCTGGGCGATTGAGTTTAAAAATTCAACAATTAGATGTTATTGTAGAAACCAAAACCTTAGATGATGTATTTGTAAAACTGAAAGTCTCTGTTCAGTTTAAAGTTATTAAGGACAAAGTATATGATGCGTTTTACAAACTAGACTATCCTCATGATCAAATTACTTCTTACGTCTTTGATGTGGTGCGTGCAGAAGTGCCAAAAATGAAACTGGACGATGTCTTTGTAAAGAAAGACGATGTCGCTATTGCTGTAAAAACAGAGCTGAATGATGCGATGCTTAATTATGGTTATGATATTATAAAAACATTAGTAACAGATATTGATCCAGATGCTCAAGTTAAAGCTGCAATGAATAGAATTAATGCTGCTGATCGTGAAAAAACAGCCGCGCAATATGAAGGGGATGCTGCACGTATTTTAATCGTTGAAAAAGCAAAAGCTGAAGCTGAAAGTAAACGTTTACAAGGACAAGGTATTGCTGATCAACGTAGAGAGATCGCAAGAGGTTTAGAAGAGTCTGTAGAGGTTCTTAATAAAGTAGGAATTAATTCTCAAGAAGCTTCTGCTTTGATCGTAGTAACGCAGCATTACGATACACTGCAATCTATTGGTCAGGAAACAAATAGCAATTTGATCTTGTTGCCAAATTCACCGCAAGCAGGAAGTCAAATGTTGAATGATATGGTAGCTAGTTTTACCGCTAGTAATCAAATAGGAGAGGCTATGAAGAATTCAAAAAAGAAAAAAGATGAATAGAATGCTTTTAACAACAACGAACGGTATTGATGGTAAACCAGTAAAAGATTATTTGGGCATTGTTACCGGTGAAACGATTATTGGAGCGAATATTTTTAAAGACTTCTTCGCAGGTATTAGAGATATTGTTGGCGGAAGATCTGGGTCTTATGAAAAAGTTTTACGAGAAGCTAAAGACACTGCTTTAAAAGAGATGCAAGATCAAGCAATGCGCCTTGGTGCTGATGCCGTAATAGGAATTGACCTTGATTATGAAACTGTAGGTGCCCATGGTGGTATGTTGATGGTTACTGCTTCTGGAACCGCAGTTCGTTTCTAATCAGAAACATAGGTAAAAAAGAAAACCGAGGATAATATCCCTCGGTTTTTTTATGTTTTATATTTTCAGAATTACTTCTTTTCTTCTAACTTTTCTTCTTTAGCATCGTCTTTAGAAGCGTTTTTAAATTCTTTAATTCCACTTCCTAATCCTCTCATTAATTCAGGAATTTTTCTTCCTCCAAACAATAATAGAACCACCACCACGATAAGTGCGATAGATGCTCCTCCTGGAATTGCTAAAAATATTTGTAAACTGTTCATCATTTCTGTGTTTAATGCTACAAAGATACAAAAAGGTTTTAATTACCTGATAGTATCCTGAACAACTTAATTACGTTGTTTAATGATCCCTCCTACTACTTTTTTATCTTTAATTACTTCTGGGTTCCCTTTATAAAATATAGAGCCTCCAAAACTTACTTTAGCATTCAGTGTTTCTCCTGCAAAAATCTCTGCTTTAGCACCAGAGCCCGCTCTTACGGAAGAGTTATCTGAAACTTGTAAACCATATCCATGATAAATACCATATAAATCCAAATCTATATCTTGATTTTTTGCAGTACCCGTAAGTTTTATAATTCCTCCTGAAGAGGATTTAACTTTTAGATGTTTTACTTTTAAAACTATATTGATAAAAGCTCTTTCTTGAGCTTTTATTTCTATTTGCGATTGTGTTATTTCTTTACTAGTGATCGTTGCTCCTTCATTTGCATCTATCACTTTGATTTCTGTATTATAATACAACTTTACCTCAACCTTATCATCTGCAGACAAGTCAGGGAATTTTAATGAAATCTTTAAAATATCTCGAGTGTTCTTTACTTTAACCTTCTCCGATTTTTCTCCTGTTATTACTAGTTTATGTTCATCAGATTTGATTAATTCTACACTAATTCCATTATATACTTTTAATGTAGAAAAATCTCCTAAGTTCTTAGTTATTGTGGTTTGACTAACTGATATACTAGATATAAACAGTGCTAATAAAAAAACTGTTTTTCTCATTTTTATTGTGTTTGATAATTGATTCATCAATTTATATACCATAATAAAGGTATTATTCATTTTTTATTGTAAATGATACGTTAAATTTAATCTTCAATTAGATAGAAGTCCAGATGCTTTCTTTCGAGGTCCGTGTTCTTTACTTTCACTTTAACAATATCTCCTAATTGATACATTTGTTTGGTAGCCTCTCCTATTATAGCAAATTGCTTTTCGTCAAATGTGTAGTAATCGCTCTTAATATCTCTAATCCGGACCATTCCTTCACATTTATTTGATAAGATTTCCACATAGATACCCCATTCCGTCACACCAGAAATAACACCTTCAAACACCTCGTCTTGGTGATCTTTCATGTATTTTATCTGCATATACTTAATAGAATCTCTTTCTGCCTTAGCCGCTAGTTCTTCTTGTTTTGAAGAATGCTTACATTTCTCTTCATAGGCCTCTGCTTTTGGAGTATTACCACCATCCAAATAGTGTTGCAATAAACGATGTGTCATTACATCAGGATATCTTCTAATTGGTGATGTAAAGTGGCTATAGTAATCAAACGATAGTCCATAATGTCCAATATTCTGCGTAGTATAGGCTGCTTTACTCATGGATCGAATTGTTAGTGTTTCTACCATATTAGCCTCTCCTTTTCCATGAACATCTTTTAAAAGCTTATTTAAACTTTCTGATGTAGATGCCCTACTATCTGTATTAATTTTATATCCAAACTTGCTAATTATATTCTGAAGCGCTGCTAGTTTTTCTACATCAGGTTCATCATGTATTCTATAAATAAACGTTTTATTCGTTACTTTTCCATTAGTAAAACCAATAAACTCAGCCACTTTTCTATTTGCTAGTAACATAAATTCTTCAATTAATTTATTAGCATCTTTAGCTTCTTTAAAGTAAACACCTGTAGGGTTTGCTTTTTCATCTAAATGAAATTTTACCTCTACCCTATCAAATGATATAGCACCGTCTTTCATTCGTTGTTTTCGCAACTTTTTAGCAAGTTCATCTAATTTTACTGTTGCATCTACAATAGTGTTGTTAACTTCGTATCCTTCTCCTGTTATAGATATATCTTTTGGTATTTTATTTTCTTTAGTTTCAATAATATGTTGTGCTTCTTCATATGCAAATCGTTTATCTGAATATGTCACAGTTCTTCCAAACCATTGATTTACTATTTGCGCTTTCTCATTCATTTCAAAAACTGCTGAAAAGGTCAATTTTTCTTCATTTGGACGTAAAGAGCAAACTCCATTAGATAGTACTTCTGGCAACATAGGTACTACCCTATCTACTAAATATACCGATGTAGCCCTGCTATATGCTTCATCATCTAAAATGGTTTTTGGTTGTACATAATGAGAAACATCGGCAATGTGAATTCCTATTTCATAGTTTCCGTTTTCTAACTTGGTAAACGACAATGCATCGTCAAAATCCTTAGCATCTTTTGGATCAATTGTAAAGGTGAGATCTGCACGCATATCACGTCTATTCGAAATTTCTTTTTTCGTGATCTCTGTATTTAATTTAGATGCGTCTTCCTCTACTTCTTTTGGGAATTCATAGGGTAATGCATACTCTAATAGAATAGAGTGAATTTCTGTATCATGTTCACCTGGTTTTCCTAAAACCTGTGTAATCTTACCAAATGGATTTTTAGACCTGTCTGGCCAATCTGTGATTGTAGCGTATACTTTATCTCCATTCTCCGCACCATTTAATTTGTTTTGAGAAATAAATATATCAGCGTACATTTTTGGATTGTCAGGAATAACAAAACCAAAGTTCTTGTTCATTTGTAATGTTCCTACAAATGCTACTTTGTTTCTTTCTACAACTTCAACAACATCTGCTTCAAGTTTATTATTTCTTCTTTTCTTATATACATAAGCTTTTACGGTATCGTTCTGTAATGCTTTATTGACATTTACAGAAGGTATAAAAATATCGACATCAAAATCTTCACAAATAAAGTATCCATTTCCATTATTAGTAAGGTCTATCTTTCCAATAAAGTATTTTCTATCTTCATTAATTTGAAACTTTCCTCTATCTATTTCTTTTATTTTTTTGTCGGTTTTTAATTGCTGTAGTTTTTTTATGATTTGATTCTTACCATCCGTATTGGTTACTTTTAATTTGGCAGCAATTTGTTTATAGTTGTAAAATTTATCGGGATGCTCTTTTAAAATCTTTAAAATATTTCTTGTTAAGTCTTTAATAACATTCCCTTTCTTCTTGTAGATTTTTTTCTTTCTACTCATTATTTCTTTTCTATTTTATGATTAGCAAAGTACAAATTATTAGTACGTTAAACATTAAAAAATGATTATATAAGTATTTTGTACTTTGGTTGTCTTATTATTTAAATCTTTATGTCTCACTTAGACGAATCTAGCGTAACATCTTCTTATTTTTTAATTGTGAATCCTTCTTCTGGAGGAGGTCATTTTGACAAAAAATGGATGAAAATTCAGCAATTATTAAACGTCTATCAAATAGACTATTCTTTTTCTTTTTCCGAATATTCCAAACATGAAATACAGCTTGTTGATAATGCAATTAAACAAGGTTTTAGGAAAATAATTTCCGTTGGTGGAGATGGTACACTACATTATGTAGTAAACGGAATTATGCAGCAAAGGTACACAAAAACTTCTAATATAAAAGTTGGAGTCATTCCTATTGGTACCGGAAACGATTGGATTAAGACCTATACTATTCCTAATGATATTGAAAGTGCTATTAAAATAATTGTGCAAGACCAGACTATTTTACAGGATATTGGTATGATGACACTATCTGATAATAGTACCTATTATTTTAACAATCTAGCTGGTATTGGGTATGATGGATACGTTGTTCATAAACTGGATACACTTAAAAAATTAGGTAGTATTTCATACATTTTAAGCGGATTGTATGGATTGTTATTTTATAGAAAACCTCAATTCAGAATTCATATAAACGAGAAAGTTATTGAAACTACCTGTTTAATGACCTTATTCGGGATTTGTAAATATTCAGGAGGAGGTATGCAAATGACTAAAAATGCGGATCCACAAGATGGTTTATTAGATATTACTCTTGCTAAGGATTTTAAATTTTTCGACCTGGTTTTCAATCTTAAAAAATTGTATACCGGTGCTATTGTACACCATAAAAAAGTGGAAAATTACAAAGCTACTCAGTTAGAGATTATAGATATACATACTAAAAAACCATTTATAGAAGCAGATGGCGAATTAATTGGTACTGGATCAGTAAAAGTAAGTATACAACCTAAAGCTATTCACTTCATTATTAAACCAGTTAAAGGTTAAAAAGTTAAGAAAATCTTAAAAAAAATGTAACGTTTGTTAAAATAAGACGTCTTTACATAAAGCGAACCTAACTAAAAGATGAAAAATCTTCGAAAAATAATAGCATTATTTCTACTGATCTTTATAACAGGAACAGTAGTTACTATTATTTCTATTAATAAAACGCTTGAAAAAAATACTTCTCCAGAAACCGTAGAAGTTTCTAAAGATTCTATTAAAGATCTAAAAAATGATAAGAAAGCTGTTTAGCTAGTTTTTTCATTTATCAACAATTTATATAATAATCATTTTATTTATTTGAATTTTAAAAAAGAGATGATTGTTATTATATAGTGTTAATAGTTGCTATAATTTTTATGTATATAATTTTGATATGTTAGTTATTAAAAAAATTAAACAACTTGTTAGGTAACTAATCTATTAAAAATCAAAGGTATTTTTCACTTATTAACAAATGTTATAAACATCGATAAACATATTTTTTTTAATAATGAATGTAAAATATCATGTAAATAAACTGTAAATTTTATGTTGATAAATGTTCATTAAAAAGTAAAAAATAAAGTTGTTTATATCAGAGTAATTCTTGTATTGTAATATTTACCTAATAAATCAAATTATTTTTTAAAAATCTGCTAATAGTTCTTAACATTTACTTAAACCAATATAATACCTTCATCTTTAACAGGTTATTAAAAATATTAAAAAAGTTATTTTCATATCTGTTGATAACCATATCTATTCGTATTTTTGTACTGTATAACCACATAAAAGTCAATAAATTATGAACATTTCAATTGGGAATGATCACGCAGGAACAGAATATAAATTTGCGATTGTAGCATTATTAGAATCAAAAGGAATTAACGTAAAGAATTATGGAACTGATTCTAATGAAAGCGTAGATTATCCAGATTTTGTTCATCCTGTAGCAAAAGATGTTGTTAATAATAGTGCTGATTTTGGTATTTTAATATGTGGTAGCGCTAATGGTGTGGCAATGACAGCGAATAAATACCAAGATATAAGAGCTGGATTATGTTGGACTAAAGAAATTGTCACTTTAATAAGACAACACAATAATGCGAATGTATTGTGTATTCCTGCGAGATTTACTGCAATACCTCAAGCACTTCAGATGGTAGAAACTTTTTTGAATACGGAATTCGAAGGTGGAAGACATCAAAATAGAGTGAATAAAATACCTGTTTCTTGTTAATGAGATTTATAGTTAAAAGGTTTACTGAATTAAGTACAGATGAGCTGTATGCAATTTTACAACTAAGATCAGAAGTATTTGTAGTAGAACAAGATTGTGTTTACCAGGACATAGATTATAAAGATCAGAAAGCATTTCATGTGATCGGAATAAAGGAAAATGCAGTTGTTGCATATGCACGTATATTTGATGCTGGTGATTATTTTGAATTGCCTAGTATTGGTAGGATCTTAGTAAAAGAAGATCAACGAGCATTTAAATATGGACATCAACTTGTTCAGGAGGCAATTTTTTATATTGAAAACCATTTTAAGAATACATCTATTTTAATATCTGCCCAAACATATCTTCTTAAATTCTATAATAATTTAGGATTTGTGCAACAGGGAGAAGAATATTTAGAAGATGGTATACCACATATAAAAATGTTTAAAGGTTAATTACCTGCGTAACGAAAAATACCCTCTCTTTTTTAAACCATCAGCAAAGTTTATCCTGTACCAATACGTATTAGATGATATTAATCTGTATTGATAGGTGCCATTCCAACCACTTCCTCCAGGAGTAACGGTATAAATTAATTTTCCATATCTATTGAATATATCTATCGAAGTAATAGTGGAAATAAGACAGTTTACAGTCCAATAATCATTGATACCATCATTGTTTGGTGTAAAGAACTCTGGTATAGTGCAGTCTGTTGTCCCTAGCGTGCTGTTAATAGTGATTGTAAAAGAAGATTCGGCAAAACAAGTAGTATCTGTAGCATCTACATTATAAATATAAATGGTTTGAGATGTGGTAATAACATCTCCAGAAAATAAAGCCATTCCGTTTCCTCCAGACATGGTATAATAATTACCATTCGTTAAAGCAAGAAGTTCATAACTATCGTTGGCAACTACATCAGATAGCACATCTACCGTTATTTGGCAAACATCATCGCATTCTATTTCTGTTTCTACAAAAATTGAATGCGTATCTATATTAGTCCAATTAGCTTGACTATATGACTTATTATCCACAAAAATACATCTCAGATTAGGATTATTCGTTGTATTGAAATACGTCATATTCGTATTGTTTCCATTTCTTAAATCGATAGAACTTAATAGAGAATTAATCGATGAAAGTGTAGTTAAAGAAGAATTCTGAGACAGATCGAGTGCTTCCAATAAAGTATTACCCGACCATAAGCTTGAGAGCACCGTATTATTAGTCAAATCAATGTTTTGGATTTGATTGTTCTGAAAAGCGAGTGATACAAGCTGAGAATTCTGCGTCACATCTAAACTAGTAAGTACATTAAAATTACAGAAAAAATGAGATAACACTGTATTTTGAGAAACATCGATGGCACTGATTTCATTGTTACTACATTCAAACAGTTCTAGCATTGTATTTTTTGTGACATCTATAGCTGTAAGCAGATTTTCAGAACATGTAAAACTCATCATTTTAACGTTCTTAGTCACATCTAAAGAAGTTAATAGATTGTTATGACAAGAAAGCTCTTCTAAATTCACATTTTTAGTAACGTCCAAGGTTGTTAGTGAGTTGCTGTAAATAAAAACCTGTTCTAGTGCTATATTATTTGTAATGTCAATTGTTACAAGTAAGTTATCGCTGATAAGTAAATTCTTTAAAACAGCATTATTAGAAAGATCGACTGTTGTTAATAGATTATCAGAAATATATAAAAACGTTAGCGCTGTATTTTGAGTAATATTTAAGGTAGAAAGTTGATTATTAAAAGCCTCTAATCTATACAATTGAGTGTTTGTGGCTAGGTCTAACTCAGCTAATAGGTTCATCGAACAATTTAAAAAACCAAGAGAAGTAAAATCTTCTATTCCAGTAAGATCCTGAATGCCTTGATCACTTACATCTAAAGAGGTAATAACTTCTATGGTTGCAGTTAGGACATAATCATCTAAGGGACCTGAATCATATCCTTGATCGATTAAGGCTTGTTCAAAATTATCGTCAGGAACATAAGTGAGATCTGCATTACTACATTCAGCTATATTTTCTACAAAACGCGCTCCAGGATCAATATTCGTCCAAGTTGCTTCACTATATATTCTGTTATCTACAAAAATGCAATCTAGATCTGGATTATTTAAGGCACTAAATGTATTTACAGTAGTATTACTTCCATTCCTAAAATCGACAGTTGTTAAGTTGGTTTCATTAAGACGAATATTTAAAAGTATAGGGTTTTGCGAAATATCTAGTGTAGTAATGGGGTTTTGATCACAATAGAATAACTTAAGCTCTGGGTTGGCAGTAACATCAATCGAAGGTACTTGATTAGCTCTCATGTCTAAAAAAGAGAGTATCGGGTTGTTACCAACATATAAACTAGGAAGATCATTATAAGCACAAAAAAGATTTTCAAGATTGGCATTTTGCGAAACATTAAGCGAGGAAAGAGAGTTGTTGCTTATAGACAATGTTACAAGCTTAGATAAAGTAGTTATGTTAATGGATGTGATTAGATTATCATTTACCTGAAGATGTTGCATTCCAATAAAATCTTCTATACCAGTAAGATCTTCAATAGATTCATTTTCTATAAAGAGTTCATGAAGTGTATTAATACTAGAGGTTAATACGTAATTATCCATAACCGTATCTACTCCTTTATTAATTAAGGCAGCTTCAAAATTATCATCAGGAATATAGGTATAGGATGGAATATTACATCCACTTGAACTATCAAGAAATACAGAAGGAGTATCAATATTGGTCCAGTTAGCAACACTATATGTACTATTATCAACAATGAAACAACTCAGGTTTGCATTGTCGGTAGCGTCAAAATTTTGAATATTGGAGTTCCCTCCATTTCGGAGATTTATAGTTTCAAATATCCCCATACTCAGGTTAATATTTATAATCTCATCGTGGTTAGAAAGATCTAGATAAATGAGACTGGTTCCACCAATGGTCAGATCTGTAATTCTGGTATTCGCAGTTAAATGAAGAACTTCAATAGGAGAATTTAAGATAATAAGTGTTTCTAATTGTAAATTCTGACTAAGATCTATATGAACAAGGTCATTGTTAAATTCGACCCGAAGGTTTTTCAAGGAAGTAAAACCGTTTATTCCTTCTAAACTTGCGATATCTGTAGTTATAACCTCTAATGACTGTACTCCATTAATATTTGCCGTTAGCACATAATCATCTAAAGGACCAGTGTCATATCCGAGGTCAATTAAGAGTTGCTCAAAATTGTCATCAGGCACAAACGTGTTTTGAGAAAAAAGCACCGTGGATGACAGCACAAAAAGTAGTAAAAGAGATATGTGTTTTATAGAAAACATCTAGGCTACCAAAAATAAGAAAAATGAATTAACTTTTTTTACTTAGAATAAATCACATTTCGTAACTTGTCATCTCTATTTTAAAAAGTAAAAATAAGCGAGATTTATGTCAGCAGATAAGGAAAAAACAGCAAAGCTAAAAGCACTACAATTAACACTAGACAAATTAGACAAAACCTATGGAAAAGGTGCGGTAATGAAGATGGGTGATAGTGTGGTAGAGGATGTGGAAGCGATATCATCAGGATCTTTAGGGCTGGACTTGGCCTTAGGAGTAGGAGGGTACCCTAGAGGAAGGGTTATAGAAATCTATGGACCAGAATCGTCAGGTAAAACAACACTCACACTACACGCTATTGCAGAAGCTCAAAAAACAGGAGGTATTGCTGCTTTTGTAGATGCAGAACACGCTTTTGATCGTTTTTATGCTGAAAACTTAGGTGTCGATATCGATAACTTAATTATTTCGCAACCGGACCATGGAGAACAAGCTTTGGAAATCGCTGACAACCTAATTCGATCAGGAGCTATTGATATTGTGGTTATTGATTCTGTTGCTGCATTAACCCCAAAATCTGAAATAGAAGGCGAAATGGGTGACTCAAAAATGGGATTACACGCTCGTTTAATGTCTCAAGCTTTAAGAAAATTAACTGGAACGATTAGCAAAACAAATTGTACTGTAATTTTCATTAATCAATTGCGTGAAAAGATTGGGGTAATGTTTGGAAACCCTGAAACAACAACAGGAGGAAATGCGTTGAAATTTTATGCCTCTGTACGATTAGATATTAGAAGAAGAACGCAGATAAAAGATGGAGATAGAGTTATTGGAAACCAAACGAAAGTTAAAGTAGTAAAGAACAAAGTAGCCCCACCATTTCAGACCGCAGAGTTTGATATTATGTATGGAGAAGGAATCTCTAAAGTGGGAGAAGTATTGGATATTGGAGTTGATTTAGGGATTATAAAGAAAAGCGGATCTTGGTTTAGTTATGGTGATACAAAATTAGGACAAGGAAGGGACGCGGTAAAAGGACTTATAAAAGACAATCCGGAACTCATGGATGAGCTGGAAGGAAAAATAAAAGATGCTATTGATAATCAAGAATAAGTTTTATTAAAAGTTCTATTATCTAAGACGGTTGGAAAACCCCAACCGTCTTTTTTTTGTAATAAGAATATGCTTCAAGCGTTACATATATATTGTTTGCGACGATGTAATGAAATAATTCATACTATCTTTAAGAGATCTAAAAGCACGGGAAGAACAAAACAAAACATGAATACAGTACTACTCTTGTTTGCTATAATCATTAACTCAAGGTCCTCTCAAAATGGATGGCACAGATCAATCAGGCAAAAATTGACAGAACCATTTTTAACGGGAAAGAAATTTATACACTATAGGAGAACAGGTTTAAAATGATGAAAATCTCTGAAACCATTTATTTAAAAAGTATTACGGAACATGATTTAGACGATCTTCGGACGCTTATGGATAAAATTTATCATCCAGCATATATTAATTACTGGAAAGATAAAGGAGATTGGTATGTGAGTGATTTATATAATGAAGAGAATTTACATCAGGAATTACAAGAAAATGAAGCAGATTATTTCTTTATTTTGTTAAAGGATGTAATTATTGGGATTATGAGAACCGTCTGGAATTTAGATACTAATTATCAACCTGATAAAAACTATGTAAAACTGCATCGCCTGTATATAGATCAAGAAATCCAAAATAAAGGAATAGGGAAAAAAATTATGAGCTGGTTAATAAAAACAGCAACAGAAAAAGGATACAAAAAATTATGGCTTGAGGTGATGGAGAAACAACATCAAGCCGTTCATTTCTATAAAAAACTTGACTTTACAGAAGTAGATAAAGTTATGGTAGATTTTCCATTGCTATATGACAATTATAGAGGAATGTATAAAATGGTAAAAGAATTAAAAAAATAGGCTAATCTAACAATTTAAAGCTATTATAAAAGAAAGCAAAGCGGTCATCTTTTATTCCATCATTTAAAAATAAAAACCACCTTGATTTTGTTTTTAAAAGAACATATTCATTGTACTCATCAGGCCGCTTAGGGTTAGTAATTACAAATGACCACCCTTTGATGCTGTTTATTAAGATTTCTTTTTTTAATAACTTATCTCCTTTTTCCAGTTCATTTTCATTAAAGAAAAAATGGATACGCTCTAAATTATCATGATCAGCGAAGACAACCATCCAGCTAGCATCAATAAAAGAAGTTTTTTCACCTGTTAAGAAACCACCTTTTCCGCCTTTAGCCTTCCATTTATTAGGATATTTTATGGAATATTTTTTAACATCATCTTTAAATAATTTCCATTCGCCCTTCTTTTGAGAATGGCAAAAAAACAAACAACTAGAAAGCAACAATACTACTGAAAGGATAAGATGTTTTTTCATAACAAAAATGGCTAAACTCCAGTACTTCCAAACCCGCCAGCACCTCTTTTAGTCTCATCTAAAACATCTACCTGCTTCCAGGATACCTGTTCGTGTTTAGCAATGACTAATTGTGCTATTCTTTCGCCATCTTCAATGGTAAAATCATCATTAGATAGATTTACTAAGATTACACCTATTTCACCTCTATAATCAGCATCAATAGTTCCTGGGCTATTCAAAACAGTAACCCCTTTCTTGGCAGCCAGACCACTTCGAGGCCTTACTTGTGCTTCATAACCTTCGGGTAATGCAATAAATAAACCTGTTTTAATAATGACTCTATCAAGAGGTTTTAAAATAATAGCTTCGTCAATATTGGCGCGTAAATCCATTCCTGCAGAACCGCTGGTTTCGTAATGAGGAAGTGCATGTTTTGACCTGTTGATAATTTGTACATTCATGTTTTTAGGTTATTTCAGAAGTGTTCATATGCCTGTTAATTGCTTCGATGTAAAAATTTTGATATTGTGTTTCTTTCGTTGAAGAAAATGATCAAAAGAAAGAGTAAAATAGCAAAAACCGAAACTACATAATTTCCTCTAAAAGACAAAAATGAAACTCCACAAAAAATAGAAGAGGTAACAATATATAACCCTACTTTTTTGAGCTGATAAGGTATAGGATAATGCTTTTTACCTATAATATAAGAAATGATCATCATCGCCCCATATGCTAAGAGGGTTGCCCATGCAGAGGCTATAAAACCAACTTTAGGAATCATCAGAATATTAAAAGCAATGGTTAGTCCGGCTCCGAAAATGGAGAAATACATACCATACTTTGTCTTATCAGTTAGCTTGTACCAAATAGACAAGTTGTTATAAATGCCTAAAAACAGATTTGCCAATAAAATAATAGGAACAATTTGAAGGGCGTTAAAATATTCAGGTTTCCCTAAAAGAATGAGAGCAAAGAGATCGATAAACACCACTACGATCAACATGAAGAATGCCCCGACAATACTGAACCATGTAAGTATTTTCGAATAGGTTTCTTGGGCATTTTCTTTGTGAGATGTATTAAAAAAAAACGGCTCAGCTCCCAAACGGAAAGCCATAATATATAAGGTCATAAAAACCCCTAATTTATAACAAGCAGCGTACGCGCCCATTTGAGCGTTTCCTAGCATTTCCCCAAGAAGCAACTTGTCAAGATTTTCGTTAGTAACAAAAGCTAAACTACCAATCATTATTGGCAAACTATAGCGCAGCATTTTCTTTAAGAGCTTAAAATCAAAAAACACTTTAAACTTGAGGTTAATAGGCAACAAGAGTAAAAAGGTAACAGCGCTGGCAATAGTACCCGAAACAAAAATGTGTAGGACTTTAGGGTGGGAAGAATAGTAGTTGGTCAAGAATTCAGGAAGGGCAATGCTATTTTCTAAAGCAAAGGGAATTCCCCATAGAAAAAAGACATTCAATATGGCAAAAATGGAAATATTAATCACCTTAAAAAGTGTGAACTTCTTAGGCTTATTTGTTACTCTTAGATAGGCATACGGAATAACAACAAGCGTATCTAAAGTAATTGTCCAGATTAATAATTTTAAAAATAACGGATGGTTAAAACCAAAATATACGGACAGGTCATCGCTAAAAAACAAGGCGACTCCTAAAAAGAATAAACTAGTAAAAATCAAGGTCAAGAAAGAAGTAGACACTACTTTCCCGTTTTCTTTTTCTTTAGAGAAGAAGCGAAAAAAAGCAGTTTCCATACCATAGGTAAGTAAGGCATTTAAATAGGCGGCATACACATAATAATCGGTGTTGATTGCATACTTTTCTACCGCCAATGTAGACGTATGTAATTTTACCAAAAAGATATTGATCGCTCTGGGTAATACCGCTGCAATCCCATAGATCACAGTATCTTTTAGAAACTTTTTTAATACACTCAAAAGAGAAGAGATTAAGAGCAAATATAATAATTAGGAATAGCTTTGGGTGATGGATAATAGTTTTATTACTTTTGACTAAACCAATCGAATTAAGTATGGATAAAAATACAAAGGTTGCCGTTTTAGGTGGAGGGAGCTGGGCAACTGCAATTGTAAAGATGTTGTCTGAAAATCTGGATAGCATCGGTTGGTATATGAGGAGCGTGTATGCCGTAGAGCATATTAAAAGAAATAAGCACAACCCGAATTATTTAAGCTCTGCAGAACTTCACCCTGAGCAATTAGACCTATCTTCTGATATAAATGCAACCGTTGCTAATTATGACGTGCTCATTTTTGCAATACCATCTGCATTTTTAAAATCTGAATTAGATAAGTTAACAGTATCATTAAAGGGAAAGGTAATTTTCTCTGCAATCAAAGGAATTGTTCCAGAGTCTGGGTATATCGTAGGAGAACATTTTTTCGAGGAGTATCAAATACCTTTCGAAGATATTGGGGTCATTACAGGACCTTGTCATGCAGAAGAGGTGGCAATGGAAAGACTTTCATATTTGACAATTGCTTGTATAGATGGACACAAAGCAAGATTTGTGAGTAAATGCTTAAAAGGGAGATATATAAAAACAAAGATCTCAGATGACATTATTGGTACCGAATACGCCGCTATGTTGAAGAATATATATGCCATTGCTGCGGGAATATGTCATGGTTTAGGGTATGGAGATAATTTTCAATCTGTTTTGATGAGTAATTCTATTCGTGAAATGAAGCGTTTTATCAAGAAGGTCCATAAAATGAAAAGAAACATTAATAACTCGGCTTATTTAGGAGATTTATTGGTGACCGGATATTCTACTTTCAGTAGAAATAGGATGTTCGGAAATATGATAGGTAAAGGATATACAGTAAAATCAGCAATGTTTGAAATGAGTATGGTTGCAGAAGGATATTATGCTACAAAAAGTGCCTATAAGATCAACGAAAAGAATGGTGCTAGAACTCCGATAATCAATGCCGTTTACAATGTTCTTTATGGAGGAAAAGAAGCAAAGTCTGAATTCTTAAAACTGACCAACAGACTGAATTAAACAATTTCCAAAGTAACTTTTTTAGAAAACAGTCCTCGATTTAAGGCATTTAGGGCCCGTTTCTTATCAGAAGTTTTAACCAACAAAGAAATATTGTAATTACTACCTCCGTAAGAAATCATTCGAATTGGAATGTCTTTTAAGGAATTGAATACCTCTGCACTGATCCCCTCTTTGTTTTGAGAAAAATCTCCTGCCACACATACAATACTTAGACCAGTGTCCACTTCTACCGTACCAAATTCGGTAAGTGCATTGGTGATCTTTTTCAAATTTGCATCTTCATCTATGGTTAACGATACTGCTACTTCTGAAGTAGTAATCATGTCGATCGGAGTTTTATAGGTTTCAAAAACCTCAAAAACCTTTTTCAAGAAACCATAGGCCAACAACATTCTAAAGGACTTGATTTTTATCGCAGTAATCCCATCTTTAGCGGCTATAGAAGTAACACCATTCGTTATAGCGTCATTCTTAATCACAGTTCCTTTTTGAGCAGCATTAAATGTGTTTTTTAAACGAACTGGAATGTTCTTTTCTTTAGCCGGAATTAAGCTTTGAGGGTGCAAGATCTTTGCTCCGAAATATGCTAACTCTGCAGCTTCATCGAAAGAAATTTCTTCAATAGAAAAAGTGTTTTCTACAAACCTTGGATCGTTATTATGCATACCATCTATATCGGTCCAAATCTGAATTTCATCAACATCTAAAGCTGCCCCAATTAAAGAGGCGGTATAATCACTTCCGCCTCTTTTAAGGTTATCAACCTGATTTAATTTTTTGCAAATAAAACCTTGGGTTATGAAAAGATCACTTGAAGATTCGCTATATATCTGAGGAGATAAAAAGGTAGCGATTTTACTAGGAACAGGTTCTTCATTATGATCTATTTCCATAAAATCTAACGCAGAAATTAATGTTGATGAAATTTTCCTTTCTTGTAAATAGAATTGAATGATATGGGTAGAGATGATTTCTCCTTGGGCAACGATCAGTTTTGTGTTTTTTTCACTATATGTTTCCTGAGCATATGAAGCAATTTCTTTTATTTTAAAATCGATAAAATTTAAGGCGATTTGCTTATAAGAATGAAGCTTAAAAAGATTAGAAATAATAGTTCTACACTTTATTTCTAACATATTTAGAGTCTCAGAAATAGTTACAGGATCTTGTATCTTATTGCAAGCATTAATATGTACTAATAAGTTTGTTACTCCAGAAAAAGCCGAAAAGACGACGATTTTTTTCCCAGAAGTAGATGTAATAACATCAACTACCTTTTTTATGCTTTCTGCAGACCCTACAGAGGTTCCTCCAAACTTTAAAACAATCATTAAATCTTAAATTTTACACAAAAAAAAGGGATACATCAGCAAACAACAATTTTATTTAATAATTTTACGAATTATAACAACGTGTTTAAATTTCAACATAATTATGAAAACTATACAAGAAGCAGTAGAAAGCACCATCCGGAAAACTCCCTTTATGGAAGAGGCGCTCTATGAAAAACTGATCAACGTTTCTTCTTTAGCGAGGGTTATATTACCGGAGGTTTCTAAATTGTTGAAAAAAGAGGTAAAGCCAGGAGCTGTAATGATGGCAATAAACAGACTATCTCCTGCCAATGAGCTTCGCATACGAAAGAATATTCGTAAAATGACGCTTTCTATTGGAGATTTTATTGTCCGGTCCGATCTCTGCGATTTTACTTACAAGAACTCACCGTCACTTTTTAAAGAAATAGGAAAGATATTTACAAAGACTTCCGAAAGTAAAGATTACTTCTTTACGGTTTCTCAAGGGATCTTTGAGACAAATATTGTCATGAGTAAAACGTTACTTCCTTATATTGAAAAGAATTTTAAAACAGAAACTCAAATCAATTCTGTTTTAGACCTAGCTTCGATTACCATTAAATTACCTGAAGACAATCTAGAACAATCGGGGGTTTATTACTTTATTTTAAAGCAATTAGCATGGGCAGATATTTCACTTCAAGAAATAATATCTACTACAAATGAAATGACCATAGTGGTAAAAGAAAAGGATATAAATGAAACGTTCTCTATTTTAATGAATATGAAAATGAAGTAGATAGCTTCGAAATCATAACCCGCAATTTGAAAAAAGCTGCCGAAAAACCACTATATTCGTATTCAATTTTTTCAAATACAATTTATGATGATAAAAAAATACGCTAGAAAACTATTGTTTCTTACTCTTAGCATTTTTTCTCTTTATGCTTTCGCCCAAACAAAACAAGAGGCTGAAAAAATAAAAAAGAGCTATGACCTCACTAAGCTTAAAAGCTTATCTAAAAAATACGAAGCAGATTATTTACGAGAAAAACAGAAAGCTTTGACTATGGCGCAGCAAAAAGGCTGGCGTATAAAATATACTGATAGTAATGGAAGCCTATACGAGCTAATGGCCGTGACTAAAGATGGATTTCCACTATACTACAAAACAGACAACTCAGACGCAGCATTATCTACTAGAACCAATTATTTGAATAATGGCGGAGGGCTTGGCTTAAACTTAGAAGGGCAAGGAATGACAGCCCATGTCTGGGATGGAGGACTTGCGAGAGTTACTCACCAGGAGTATGACGGAATTGGAGGAGATAACCGATATTCGGTAGGAGACGAGACCACAGCCCTAAATTTCCACGGAGCGCACGTTACGGGAACCATTATCGCCTCAGGTGTAGACCCTGAAGCAAAAGGAATGGCGCCACAAGCAAAAGGAGTGGGATATTATTGGGATAATGACCTAAGTGAAATGACAACAGCAGCAGCAAATGGAATGTTGCTATCTAATCATTCTTATGGTTTTCCGTTGGATCAAGTTCCATCTTGGATTGCAGGAGCATATATCTCTGCTTCTAGAGGAGTTGATGAGATTATGTACAACTCTCCATATTACTTAATGGTAACTTCAGCGGGGAATAGTGGAAACGATAATGTTTCTAACACATCACCACTTGATGGAGAGGCACTTTATGATAAGTTAACAGGGATGTCCACATCGAAAAACAACTTGGTTGTTGCAAACGCTCAGGACGCGACGATAAATGGAGACGGATCACTAAGTTTTGTTTCTATTAATGCAGGTAGTTCAGAAGGGCCTACAGATGACTTAAGAATAAAACCAGACATCACAGGAAATGGAACAAGCTTGCATTCAACGTTCGATTCTGCCGATGATTCATACAACAGACTTTCTGGAACATCGATGTCATCACCAAACGTATGTGGATCTTTATTGTTGATCCAGCAACATTACAACAATACGTATGGGAGCTTTATGTTGGGAGCTACGCTAAAAGCATTAGCGCTTCATACAGCCGATGATAGTGGAATAACAGGACCAGATGCAACTTGGGGATGGGGATTGTTAAATGCTAAGAAAATGGCCGAAACAGTTACTGACAGAGGGTTATTTGCTGAAATAAAAGAATTAGAATTAGCCGATGGCGAAACGTATACCTTTACAGTAACGGCAGACGGAACAAATCCGCTGATTGCGTCTATCAACTGGACAGATGTTCCAGGAACTATTAATGGAGGAACCGCAAATGACGCAACAGCTATTTTAGTAAACGACTTAGACCTTAGAGTTTCCAATGCTTCAGACACTTTCCTTCCTTGGAAATTGACAAGTGTAAATACAAATGAAAAAGCAGATAATGTTGTAGACCCATATGAAAGAGTTGATGTCGGAGTAGGTTCAGGTGTATACACCATTACCGTTACACATAAAGGAACATTAACAAACGGAAGTCAGAAATTTTCTTTAGTTGTAACAGGAATTGTTTCAGACTATACCTTTTCTTCTACAGACACTGATGTTGAAGCTTGTAAAAGCGGAACAGCTCAGTTCGATTTTGATTATAGACAATCATCACCGACTACTACTAATTTTACAGTAGAAAATGGGCCGGCAGGAGTAACAGCAAACTTTTCTTCTAGCACATTAACAGCAGACGGAGCTTTTAGCGTAACATTTGAGAACCTTCAGGGGCTTACTCCAGGAACACATACGGTTGATGTTGTAGGAGATAATGGGGCTGTAACCAAAAGACAAACGGTAGAAATATTTATTTTAGAAGAAGACTTTACCAATCACCCTCAAACGTTAAGCGCTCCTGCAAATGCACTGGTAGGTGCAGCTACGAGCGGTGTTACGCTAGAATGGGTGAAAAACACAAATGCGCAATCATACGTCGTAGAAGTTTCAACAAACCCATCTTTTACAACATTATTCGATTCTAGTACAACTGCAAACTTGAGCCATAATGTGACAGGTTTAGCAGAAGATACAGTATACTATTGGAGAATAAAACCTCAAAATACTTGTGGTACGTCCAATACCTACTCAGAAATTAGAAGTTTTCAGACCTATGTTCTGGAGTGTTCTAATAGCTATTCTGCAACAAATTTCGGAAATGCATCAGTAGATGGTATAAATGCCAATGAGACAGGTTCTGTTTCCATTTTTATAGGAGATAACTTAACCATCGAAAAAATGACTGTAGATATCGGAATTTCGCACACAAGTGTTTCTGATCTAAGAGTTTCTATTCAAGAGCCATCGGCAATTGGATCTAATGAAATGTTCTTAGTAACAAATGATTGTGATGGTTCAGATGATATTAATGCTACGTTTGATGACGAAGGAGCAGATCTATCTTGTAGTACAAGTGCTCCAGCGATTTCAGGAACAATTAAGCCTAGTAATTTATTAAGCGGATCTCAAGGAAAAGATCCTTTTGGGTGGTGGAGTATCTTTATGCGTGATGATGTGGCAGGAAATGGCGGAAGTATTACTTCGGCAACGATAAACATTTGTACGGTAAGAGCAGCGAATGCAGCACCTAATTTTACTAATAATGCCTTAGAAGCTTTAACAAACTCAAGTTTGTTAGTTACTTCTGCGCACATGGAAGCAACTACAAATGCTGAAACAGCAGCACAACAAGTATATACATTGGTAGTAGCACCTACAAAAGGTAACTTAACTAAAAACGGAGCAACATTAAACGCGGGAGATACATTTACACAAGAAGATATCAACAACGGGCTTATCTCTTACGAGAACACACAGACAGCGTTATTTACAGACGAATTTAAAGTAGATATTTTAAATGGAGTAAATGGTTGGTTAGCAGATCAAACAATTAGCGTAACATCTACGTTAGGAGTTGATCGTTTTGATATAGGAAACCTTGCAATGTATCCAAACCCATCAAGCACCGAGATAAATATTAGAATCAGTTCTTTTTCGAATGATCCTGTAACGGTACAAATCTTTGACCTACAAGGAAGAGCTGTTTTAAGAAAAAAATACAATGATATTTCAGGAGCTTTCAGCGAAAGTATAGATGTAAGGTCTATAGCTAGCGGAGTTTACTTATTAAAAGTAAAACAAGGAAGCAAGGAAGGAACTAGAAAGATTATTATTTCAAAATAAGAAGCCTTCTTTAAGATAACAAAAAGGCAGAAATTAAAAGTTTCTGCCTTTTTTATTTTGTTGGCTTTCCATCAATACTTACTGTATTTCGTTCTTTCCAATAGGTTTTAATGCCGTCTTCACCTTTTTCATTTGCCCAATCTATTAACTGTTCTCGTTCTCCTAAATACTCATAAAAAGGAATAGACATTCCGCAAGAGGTTTGCGCACTTTCAATAGTAATATCAAAGATTTGACGTGTACCAGGGAGCTTTGGAAACAACGGCTCTAATTCTTTCCAAGAATCGTCTCCAGCATAAACAGCTCTAGCTTTACCATAAATACGAAGAATGTTTGGGGCTCCTTCAAAAGCACAAAACATAATGGTAATTCTAGGGTTTTCTAATATATGTGCGGCAGTTTCGTTTCCGCTACCTGTTACATTCAGCCAGGCAATTCTATTGCTATCCAACACCCGCAATGAATCCATTCCTTTAGGAGAAAGGTTAATTCTTCCTTCTTCAGGAGCTGTAGCAACGAAGAATATCTGTTGCTTTTCAATAAAAGACTGTAATCGATTTGTAAGTGCAGGATAGAGTTTAGCCATAAGTTGTGAATTAAAGAACTAATTTACAACTTATCTTTTTTTAATTCACCCATAAACCAGATTTGAAAAAACGAAACCCCCAGCAAGGAAAGCTGGGGGAATCAAACTACTATTGCTTCATTCCTTCAAAGAAGCAATAAACCTTTCCAAACTGCATTTTGCCCGTTGCAATTCTTCTGGGGGAGAAAGGCATTATCGTTTCAATAATTTTTTTGTAACTACACTTTTGCTCTTTGTTGTTAATTGAACAAAGTAAACTCCTCGGGGTAATTCAGAAATACGTATATGCATGTTTTCGTCTAGTTGTTGTTTCAAAAATAACCTTCCTGAGATGTCGTAGATCTTTACGGATTCTATATCCATAGAAGAATCTATTAAAATAACATCTGCAGATGGATTTGGAAACAATGATACGGATTGAGCGGTAATATTTTCATCTGGTACAGATAAACTAGAGAGGTCAATTTCAAAAACACGGGTGTGACCAGATTCATCACCGCTATTATAACCTGATGCGCTGCCAATTACGACTTGATCACCAACAGCATTAAAAGACACGGAAGAACCACAAGCATCGCCAAAAGACTCAGCTAAAATAGAACCACCGATTTGAACCCATGTTCCAGATTGATTTTGAAAAACTCTTGTAAACCCTGCAAAAGGACCTACAATACTATTTGAGCTACCACCAATAGCGATTATATTTCCATCATGATTCAAACTAATGCTATCTCCAGTGAATTCTAGTGCATGAGTTCCGTAGATAGTGCTTCCAATTTGAACCCAATCAAGACCATCAAATTCATAAATAGAAACCCTTCCAGCAAAATCAAATACATCGTCGTTACCAAGAGCACTCATGGCTACAATAGTTCCGGCATCATTAAAACTTACAGAATACCCTAAACCTTCGGCCGAGGATTGTCCATAAAAAGGACTTCCTACCAATTCCCACGTAGCCCCAACCAGTTCAAAAACCTTTACATGACCAGCGTTTGAAAAACTTGTATTGCTAGAAGTACCTCCAGAAACAAAACGATTACCTGATTTATTAAGACTTAAGGAAGTTCCTAAGATATCACCTGCATTTTCTCCAAATACGGTATTACCTAAAGAATTCCATACGGACGATTGAAATTGAAACACCTTTACTTGACCAACTCTTTCAGTACCATTATTATGCTGATTGGCACCAACAGCTAGAATAGTACCATCTCCATTTAAGCTTACAGAATACCCCATTTGATCGCCAAGGTTTTCTCCTGAAATTGTGGCTCCTATTTGAGTCCAATTGCCTCCCTGATATTCAAAAACACGAACATACCCATGCCCATCAGAATTACTTGGAGCTCCAATAGCCAGAATAGTACCATCATCATTTAAGTCTAAGGAGAAACCAAACAAGTCTTCTGCCTGATCACCTAGAATATCTTGCCCTTTTTGAAGCCAGTCTCCACTTTGATATTCATATACTCTTACCTGACCGGAGTTGTTTGCGTTGGCGTCATTTCCTGTAGAACTAGAAGCGAAAATGGTTCCACTTGCATTAGAACTAACATAAAACCCCATTTGATCCGCCTGGTGATCTCCTTCAATTTTGGAACCAATCTGATTCCAAGATTGAGCGTTTATCGCAATGGAAGCAAATAAGGCTAAAAAAAGCAGCGCTCTCTTTTTTAAACTAAAATTTTGTAGGTGTTTCATGATTGGGGGTCGGATAAATTTCTAGCACAATGTTAGGAAGGATGAATGTAACCCCCAAAAAAAACAGGGTTACAAAAGAGGTTACACCAATATTGATTCTTAAATTAAGAAAGTGAGTTTAAGTAATCATCCAAGGTAATGTTTGCATTAACATGGATCTTTTTTCTGACCCTATTTCTCATTGTTTTTACTGCATATTCAGAAGTGCTTCGCACTTCCGCGATTTCTTTTCTAGATAATCCTACTTTAATGAATAGACAAACTTCTACTTCCGTTTTTGTTAGGTTAGGGTGTTTTTCTTTCAAAGCCTGAATAAACTCTGAGTTAATTTTTTCAATATTCTGTTTAATTAATAAGAACTTGGTATCATCAACTTTTGATGCTTTTAGGTCTGATAAGATGCTTTGCAAAGTCACCCCTTCCTCTTCACGCGAAAACTTCTGTAAGTTCATAGTCAACTTCTCTTTAGACCGCACATGTTTTAAGGTTTCCTTTAGAAGCTCATCAATTTCTTCAGACTTATAAGCAACTTTCTTATTAAGTAAAATGTTTTGATATGCCTGCTCCTTTATACGTTGCTTGTTTAAAATGTAAAATATAAGTACTACAACTAGTGTTGTAGAAAGTGCTAAAACATATAGCCAGAATCGTGTATTAGCATCTTCTTTTATCTTTTGCTCATCCAGCGCTTTTTGTTGAGCAAATTGAATGCTGTCAATCCTCTTTTGATTTTTATAAGCTAATCGAGTTTCCAGTTCAACCAATTTTCTGTACTCCTTTTTATCATTGACCTTTTTTTGCATTCCTTTATAATTCAAATAACTGTAATATGCATTCTTAAAGTCTTTGATGTCTCTATAACTATTACTCAACCCTAAATATCGGTACATAAGTCTTGAGCTATCTCTGAGCTTTAGATTATAGGTTATCGCCTTTTTGTAATAAATGATGGCTTTTTTAGGAGCTCCAATTTTACGATAGTAACTAGCACGCGTAGAGTTTACACGCTCTAAAGCCGAAATATTTTCAGTTTTCTTAAAACCATTTTCTGCTTTGTTTAGATGTGACAAGCTCTTTTCAAATTTTTTCTTAAGATTATAATCCTTTGCTATTTGATAATTTGCATTGGCAACCCCACCAATGTCATTGTATTTTTTGGCTAAATCCAGAGCGACCATGTTTGTTTCTAAAGATTTGTCATAATCCTTATTGGTTAAATAATAATTGGATAAAGCCATTGTGGATCGAACTTCTTCCTTTCTACAATCTTGCTCCTTAGCAATAGTCAATGATTTCTCAATCCAAAGTAGGGCCTTTTTATAATCTTTTTGAATTCTCCAAAAAGCACTTAAACCTCTATATGACTTAGACAAACCACAGGGATCATTCAATTCTTTTTTGTATTCAATATTCTTTAATATGATGTCGAGACTTTCTTGATATTGTAATTGATTTCTCTTGAAAACATAGTAGAGATCATAAACCATAACTCTTTTTCTTTTCAAATAAAGACTGTTGGAGTTTTTTTGCAACATTTTTTGAACTAAAGAAAATGCCTTAAAAGTGTTACTCTTATATAAGAAGGGGTCTTTATAATAACATTCCATTCCTTTTGTGAGCTCTTCGAGACGAAGACTATCTTGTTGGAAAGAAGTTTGAGCTGTCGTCTGATGAACTAAAAAAAACATCAAAACACATATCGCAGGTAGAATTCTCTTATACATTATGTACGAGTCAAGTGATTACAGTTTAATACGATATGATTAACATTGAAGAATGGGCAAATTACCTCATGGAATGAGATAATGAAATGCATCATATTACCGCAATTTACGAGAAAACTAAGAGGTATTCAAAATAGTCAGGCATAATTTAAGAACCTAGTTTGGTAAGACACACCTATCTGGCAACGACCCCTCTTTTTTTCATTGTAGGAATCATGCGTAGAGCTCCTTCTCTAATGGTACCTTTTTTAAAGGAAAACGTCTTATCGTACAGCGTATTACTTTCGAAAAAGCTTACTTGAAAGTCGTTATTAAGCGCAAAAAGTTCTGGTTGAATCAGTTCAACTTTAGCAAATGAATTTGCGGGTAATACATCTAACTTTTTTCGAAGTGTAGAACTGATTTTATTATCATTATAGCCTTTAGAAACAATAACCACTAACTCCAGATCTACATCCTTATTGTTGATAATATACACGTTCCAGTCATCTGTTTTATAGATGTCATTGTACTCATAAACAATCGCGATCTCAATACCGGAAACTTCAGGTATTTGTATGTCTTTTTTCAAAATAAAGAGAATTAAATAACAGACTTGAACTGCTCTAAGAAACGCACGTCGTTCTCGTAGAACATTCTAATATCCGGAATCTGATATAACAACATTGCTATACGTTCGATTCCCATACCAAAAGCATATCCGCTATATTGGGTAGGGTCAATATTACAATTGGTCAACACATTAGGGTCTACCATTCCACAACCCATGATCTCTAACCAGCCGGTTCCTTTGGTAATTCTATAATCAGTTTCGGTTTCCAACCCCCAGTAAATATCTACCTCGGCACTAGGCTCAGTAAACGGGAAATAAGAGGGGCGCAATCTAATCTTTGATTTCCCAAACATTTCCTTTGTAAAATAGAGTAAGGTTTGTTTAAGATCAGCGAAAGAAACATCGGTATCAATATATAAACCTTCCACTTGATGAAAGATACAATGTGCTCTGGCAGAAATATCTTCATTTCTAAAAACCCTTCCAGGAGAAATCGTTCGGATTGGTGGTTTATTCTCCTCCATATATCTCACTTGCACAGAAGATGTATGTGTTCTTAACAAGGTATCAGGATTCTTTTCAATGAAGAAAGTGTCTTGCATATCTCTTGCAGGATGATATTCAGGTAAATTCAATGCAGAGAAATTGTGCCAGTCATCCTCAATCTCAGGTCCCTCAGAAACGGTAAAACCAATACGATTGAACACATCGATAATTTGATTTTTCACTATAGAAATAGGGTGCCTCGCACCTAACTCGATAGCTTCGCCAGGGCGAGTTAAATCGCCATAAACACTTGCATCAGAAACGGTATTATCTAAT
This sequence comes from Asprobacillus argus, assembly GCF_032248395.1. Lineage (NCBI taxonomy): Bacteria > Pseudomonadati > Bacteroidota > Flavobacteriia > Flavobacteriales > Flavobacteriaceae > Asprobacillus > Asprobacillus argus. The sequence continues at coordinate 695,684 of NZ_JAVTTO010000001.1, read as the reverse complement.
GTTTCATTAAGAGAAGAAACCTTGTCATTGGCTGCAACTTTCAAATTGTTCAGTGCCTTTCCAAAGTCTTTTCTAAATTCAGCATCTACATTTTTGAACTCAGCGAATAACCCTTTGATCAATCCCTTACTTCCTAAATACTTAATCCTAAACTGCTCAACTTCCTCTTTAGATGTTGCCTTAAAAGCTTCTACTTCTGCAATTAAATGTTTAACCTTATCTAACATTTCAAAAAATCAAAATAATAAAGGGCAAATTTACATTTTTTATAGAGAAAGGCTTGTTGTTTTTATTGGAATTAAAAAAAGCAAGCGAAAACGATTGAGTACTGGCGATAAGACAAGTGAATTTAAAACGAAATTTCATTTTATCATGTGTTAAATTATCTATCTTTGCCAAATTATTATCAAATAAAACAATATAAATCACTTATTATATGGAAGCTAAGATTAATGCTTTTATGGATTTGGTGAAGCAAAGAAATCACCATGAGCCAGAATTTTTGCAAGCTGTTCACGAAGTTGCAGAAACCGTAATTCCGTTTATAGAGAACAATCCTAAGTATCAAGGGAAGAAATTGTTGGAAAGAATGGTGGAGCCAGAAAGAACGTTAATGTTTAGAGTTCCTTGGGTTGATGATAGTGGAGAAACGCAAGTAAACAGAGGATACAGAGTAGAATTTAATTCTGCAATTGGACCTTATAAAGGAGGTTTACGTTTTCACCCTTCAGTGAATTTGTCGATCTTAAAGTTTTTAGGATTCGAACAAGTATTCAAGAACTCGCTTACTACTTTACCAATGGGTGGAGGAAAAGGAGGTTCTGATTTTAACCCGAAAGGAAAATCAGATAATGAAGTGATGAAGTTTTGTCAGTCATTTATGACGGAATTGGCACGTCATATTGGAGCAAATACGGATGTGCCTGCTGGAGATATTGGAGTTGGAGGAAGAGAGATCGGATTTATGTTTGGTCAGTATAAAAGATTGCGAAACGAATTTACAGGAGTACTTACTGGAAAGGGAGCTTCTTGGGGAGGATCATTGATTAGACCAGAAGCAACTGGATACGGAAACGTATACTTTGCTGAAAATATGTTGAAGACCAAAGGAGATTCTTTTAACGGAAAAATAGTAGCGGTTTCTGGATCAGGAAATGTAGCACAATATGCTACAGAAAAAGCAACCGAATTAGGCGCTAAAGTAGTAACGATGTCGGATTCATCAGGATATATTTATGATGAAGATGGAATCGATGCTGAAAAGTTAGCATATGTAATGGAGATCAAAAATGTACGTCGCGGAAGAATTCACGAATATGTGGAGAAATACCCATCGGCTAAATTCTTTAAAGGAGAAAGACCTTGGGGAACGAAGTGTGATGTGGCTTTACCATGCGCTACTCAAAATGAACTAAATGGAGATGAGGCAAAAACTTTAATAGCTAATGGATGTATGTGTGTTTCTGAAGGAGCAAACATGCCATCTACTCCAGAAGCAATAGAAGCGTTCCATGAAGCAAAACTATTATTTGCTCCAGGAAAAGCATCGAATGCAGGTGGTGTAGCAACATCTGGATTAGAAATGTCTCAGAACTCTTTACGTTTAAGTTGGACAAGAGAAGAGGTAGATGCTAAATTACATGGAATTATGAACAGTATCCATGAAGCTTGTGTAACCTATGGAACACAAGAAGGTGGATATGTAGATTACGTAAGAGGAGCTAATGTTGCAGGCTTTGTAAAAGTAGCAGATGCAATGTTAGATCAAGGTGTAGTATAACCCGTAACATATAGAAAGAAAAAAGGCGCTCCAACGGAGCGCCTTTTTTTTTACACCAAATATTGTAAAGCTGCTCTAATTGCTACGACACAAATAAAACAGTATTACAATATGAATATCGCAGTTCCATTTATTTTAGGCTTTGCTACATCGTTCTTAGGAACGATCTTTCCGAGTATGCTGAACATGACAGCAGTAAAAACAAGCCTAGATAAAAACAATACGGAAGCTGTTCGATTTGCACTTGGTGTATCCATTGTGGTATTAGCACAGGCATATCTAGCCATTTTATTTGCGAAATACCTACATAATAATCCAGCATTTATTCAGAATATTCAAATTATAGGCGCGGGAATACTCGCAATACTTTCCGTGTACTTCTTTATGCAGTCTAAAAAAGAAAGACGATACAGAGAAAAGGAGCATGTAAGCAATAGTTTTATGTTTGGCGTTGTACTTTCTTCTTTAAATATATTTGCTATTCCATTTTTCTGTGAGATTACGTCAGTGCTAGGAATGTTTGGTTGGTTGCGGTTCGAAAATGCTAGCACAGCAACTTTTGTTTTGGGCTCTGCCATTGGCACTTTTTGCCTATTGAACATGTATATAATGTATGCGCATAAAATTAAGAACAGATCTCAAAGAGTAGTAAAAGACTTGAACATTGTATTGGCTGGATTGACTGGCGTTTTGGCCATATTTACCATGTTAAACGCATTCTTTTAAAAAGAAGTTTTTGACCATTCCGTTTTAAGCAAGATCGACAAAGATTTTGTAGTTTTATCTTGTGCAAGAAGAGGACACATATCGCAAAATAATTCATGTAGACATGGATGCATTCTATGCATCTGTAGAGCAACTGGACAATCCGGAATTAAGAGGAAAACCTGTAGCGGTTGGAGGAAGTGAAGTACGAGGTGTTGTCTCGGCTGCGAGCTATGAGGCACGTAAATTTGGAGTTCGGTCCGCTATGAGTGGATATCTAGCTAAACAAAAGTGTCCACACATTATTTTTGTAAAACCACGATATGATAGGTATCAAGAGATCTCGACAAAAGTTAGAGAAATATTTTATGAATATACCGATTTGGTAGAGCCACTTTCTTTAGATGAAGCCTATTTAGATGTTACCAAAAATAAGAAGGGAAACCCATCGGCCAGTTTAATAGCTCAAGAAATAAGAGACCGAATTTACGATGATTTGGAACTAAGAGCTTCGGCTGGAATTTCTATCAATAAGTTTATTGCCAAAGTAGCTTCCGACATTAATAAACCGAATGGACAAAAGACGATTAACCCGGAAGAGGTGCTCTCATTTTTAGAAGACCTTCCAGTGAATAAATTTTACGGAGTAGGAAAGGTTACAGCTGCCAAAATGCACAACTTAGGGATTTTTAAAGGAGAAGATCTTAAGAAAAAATCCCTAGAAGAATTGACAACTCTTTTTGGGAAATCTGGGCAATTCTATTTTAACATTGTTCGCGGAATGCATAAGAGCAAGGTAAAGCCTGATCGAATTCGAAAATCAATAGCCGCAGAAAGAACGTTTTCTGAAAACATTTCATCAGAGATCTTTATGTTGGAACGGTTGGATAAGATTGCAGAGGAATTGGAAAGAAGAATGATCAATTCCGAAACAAAAGGAAAAACGATTACCTTAAAAATAAAGTATAGCGACTTTACTCAGCAAACCAGAAGTAAAACTGTACATCATTTCCTACAAAAAAAAGAAGAGTTTATGCCTGTGGTAAAAGAACTATTATATCAGGAAAAATTGCAAAACTCTGTACGCCTTTTAGGTATATCTTTTGGTAACTTAGACACAGAAAAGAAAGAACCATTTTGGGTACAATTAAAATTTGAGTTTTAACAAATTACATGACGTTATTCTGAACTTGCTTCAGAATCTCACAGAATAATAATGGAATTAAAAATTAAAAGAACAAACTCAGCAAATAAAGACTTTATAGAACTGGTAAAGGAACTAGACGCTTACCTTGCTATTACTGATGGCGATGATCATGATTTTTATGATCAGTATAATAAGTTAGATACTATTAAATATGTAATTGTCGTATATAAAGATCAGGAGGCCTTAGGTTGTGGAGCGATTAAAAGATTTGATGATAATGCAATCGAAATAAAAAGAGTGTATACCAAACCCGAAAGAAGAGGAAAGGGGATTGCGAAAAAAATCATGCAAGAACTAGAAGCATGGGCGAAAGAACTGAATTTTGAAAGATGTATATTGGAAACTGGAGAAAGACAGGTAGAAGCAGTTCGGTTTTATGATAAAATAGGATATAAGAGAATGGAAAACTATGGTCAATATGTAGGAGTGGAAAATAGTTTATGTTTTGAAAAATATTTAAATGAACTATAGTTATTGGGAAATAAAAGAGTGGTTTTCTAATGTTGACTATACAGTAGTGGGCAGTGGAATTGTTGGATTGAATTGTGCGCTACGATTAAAAGAACGATTTCCAAACGCCAAAGTGTTGGTGTTAGAAAAAGGATTATTACCACAGGGAGCGAGTACAAAAAATGCTGGATTTGCCTGTTTTGGAAGTGTTTCCGAAATACTAAGTGATTTAAAAAAGCATAGCGAAGAAGAGGTTTTTGACCTGATTAAAAAACGTTGGGAAGGATTAGAATTGTTACGAAAAATACTAGGTGATTCTAACATAGACTATCAACATCACAAAGGATATGAACTATTTCAAACGCCAGAATTCTACGAAAGCTGTGTAGATCACATACCTTATTTGAATTTGTTATTACAACCAATCTTTAAAGAAGATGTTTTTTCTTTTTCTGAAAACACATATAGGTTTGAAAATATCCACCCCAACTATATTGTCAATGCTTTTGAAGGACAAATAGATACGGGAAAGATGATGGCATCTTTACTTCACATGACGCAGCAGAAAGGAATTAGCATATTAAACAACTGCGAAGTAAAAGAATTTACGGAGGGTGCAGATACTGTGACCATTAAAACGAATACTGTTTCGTTTAACACAAGGAAGTTATTAATCGCAACAAATGGCTTTTCAGGCGAAATAATAGATGAGGAAGTAAAACCCGCAAGGGCACAGGTGGTGGTTACTAAACCTATTCCGAACCTACATATTAAAGGAACTTTTCATTTGGACGAAGGCTATTATTATTTCCGAAATATTGATGATAGAATTTTGTTTGGAGGTGGTAGAAATTTAAACTTTGAAACAGAAGAAACGACTGAATTTGGTCAGACAGAATTAGTTCAAGATAAACTGGAGGAATTGTTAAAAACAACAATCTTACCAGATACAACTTTTGAAATCGAACAGCGTTGGAGTGGTATAATGGGAGTTGGAAATCAGAAGAAGGCAATTGTAAAGTCGCTGTCTGAAAATGTGTTTTGTGGGGTTCGGCTAGGAGGTATGGGTGTTGCTATTGGAAGCTTGGTAGGAAAAGAACTAGCAGATCTGGTATGAACATAAAACAAAAATTATACAAACGATGTGAAGAGATTGTAGATCATCGATTGTTGAACATTGAAAACACAATAGCCTCACATCGAAAGGCATTAAATTCCGAAACAAAAAGTTCTGCAGGAGATAAGCATGAGACAGGTCGAGCTATGTTACAATTAGAAATGGAAAAAGCGGGCCAACAGCTAGTTTCTGTACAACAAATGAAAGAAACGTTGGCGAAGATCGATATTTCAAGAGAATCTAATATAGTTAGTTTGGGAGCGCTTATAGGAACTAATACGGGTAACTACTTTTTAAGTATTAGTGCAGGGCAAATGCAAATAGAAAAGACTACATATTTTGCAATATCGACATCATCTCCAATAGGAAAACTATTGCTTGGAAAGAAGGAGGGAGAAGGGTTATTTTGGAACGGACGGAAAATCAAGATTCACACGATCTCCTGATGCTATTTTAACCGAGTGTTGGAAGAACACTTTTTGAGAACGATACTCCGCTTCGATTAACCAATAAAAACCTTTAAAATAGGATGTATAGATTGTTGCTTGGTGTACTGACTTGTCAACAACTTTGATCTGATGTGGATATAACAGCACCGACGCACCATCAATTGTAATCGCATTTACATCGTCAAATAAAGCACCAACATAATGTTCTGATAGGTTTTCATATAAGTTCTTTGGAGAATCGTTTGCAATGATGTGCTGGTCTTTAATGACAATCATTTGATCAGCAAAAGATAAAGCATCGTTACCATCGTGAGTGGCAACAATACATGCAATGTCTTTTTCTTTGAGATAAGCGAATAGCTTTCTACGTAAAGAATTCTTTTTAAAGTTATCAATCTGACTAAAAGGTTCGTCTAATAAAATAAGCTCAGGTTCTTTGGCTAATGCTCTGGCAATTGCCACACGCTGCTGTTGTCCCCCACTTAAATTCTTTACTTTCTCTTGAGCAAATTCAGAAAGCTCTATTACCTCGAGCAATTCTTGAGTTCTGATTTCTTTTTCTTGAGGATAGAATCTAGAAAGGTGTTTTCCAATATTTTCTGAAACAGATGTATATGGCATCAAGTCGAAATCTTGAGGAACATATTTAAAAAAATCCATTCCAGGAACCAAATGGTGAGCAGGGCCCAAGATTTGATGTTCTTTCCAAAATAACGTACCTTCATTTAAATCCAGTAGACCATAAATAGTCTTAAGTAAGGTTGACTTTCCACTACCGCTTTCTCCCATAACACATAGGTGTTGACCAATATCAACTGTAAAAGAAAGATTGTTTAAAACCTTTTTTTGATCGCTATATTGAAAAGATATGTTATTGACTCTAAGCATAAAAAAACCGTAGTCTTTAAAGACTACGGCAAAAATAAGATGAAAATGTCATTCCGACAGAGTTTTGCGACGAGGAATCTTAGATTTCTCAATCGCCCGAAATTTCGGACTCATATCGAAATGACATTCTATTAATTACTTACCAAATAGCAACTCTATCCTCTGGTTTTAAGTACATTTTATCTCCTTCTTTTACGTCAAAAGCTTCATAGAAAGCCGCTACGTTTTTCAAAGGCATATACGCTCTATACATTCCAGGAGCGTGAGTGTTTGTCATGATCAAGTTCTTTAAAGCCTCATCACGCATTTTTGTTCTCCATATCGTTCCCCATGAAAGGAAGAAACGTTGTTCAGGAGTATATCCATCAATTTTTCCAGGACGACCGTTTTTCTGTAAGAAAATTTGCAACCCTTCATAAGCAGCTTGCACACCACCTAGATCTCCAATGTTTTCTCCTAATGTAAATTTACCATTTAAGTGCATGCTGTCAATAGCAATAATACTGCTATACTGATCTACTAATTTTTCTCCAGCTAAAGCGAATTTTTCAGAATCTTCTTTTGTCCACCAGTTGTTTAGGTTTCCATCACCGTCAAAACGAGCTCCAGAATCATCAAAACTATGCGAGATTTCATGACCGATAACAGCACCAATTCCTCCATAATTCACAGCTTCATCCGCTCTGTAATCATAAAAAGGAGGTTGTAAAATAGCCGCAGGGAATACAATCTCATTGTTTACTGGATTAAAGTAAGCATTTACAGTTTGAGGAGACATCGCCCACTCTGATCTGTCTACCTCTTTACCTAATTTATCCATATTTTTAATGTAGTTCCATTTGGCAACATTCAAGGCATTTTCGAAGTATGTTCCTCCATTTTTAATGCCTTTAACTTCTAATTCTGAGTAATCCTTCCACTTGTCCGGATACGCAATCTTAACCGTTAACTTATGTAGCTTCTCTAATGCTTTTTTCTTTGTCTCTTCACTCATCCAAGGCAATTGAGCAATGCGCTTTTCGAAACCTAACATTACATTGTCAATCATTTCTCTTGCCTTTTTCTTAGCCTCAGGCGGAAACTTAGCGTCTACATATAATTTTCCTAAAGCTTCACCAACAGCACCATTTAAGTTTCCTAAAGCACGCTCATCTCTAGGACGTTGTTTTTTAGCACCCCGCATCGTTTTGCTGTAGAACTCCCAATTCGCTTTTTCTAGGTCAGTAGTTAATAAACCAAGAGAGTTATTAATAGCACCCCAACGCAAAGCTAACTTTATGTCCTCTACAGAAGTGTTTTTAAATGTTTCACTCATAGCTTTAAAATACCCAGGATCTGTTACAATGATCTTGTCAAGGTTTTCTACACCAATACCTTTTAGGTGAGCACCCCAATCAATAGCAGGTGATAACTTTTGCAATTCAGCAACCGTCATTGGGTTGTAAATTTTACGGATATCTCTACGCTCTTCTTTGGTCATCATTGGCTCTGCTAGACTTTTTTCGAAAGCAACGATCTTTGCAGCATTTTTCTTAGCTGTAGCTTCGTCGTCACCAAATTTTTGGAGCATTTTACCAATAAACTCTTGATACTTCTCTAGCTTATCTTTTACCTTTTCGTCTACATAATAGTCTCTAGATAAACCAAGTCCACCACCACCTAAATAACCGGCATTTACACTACTGTTTTTTAAATCGTTGAAAACACCGAACCCGTAAAAACCAATACCTCCATAAGGAGCCATATTCGTAATTAGGTTTTCAATGTCGTCTTTAGTTTTCACTTCAGCGATCTTAGCTAAATAAGGTTTTACAGGATCTATTCCTTGCTTATTACGAGTGACGGTATCCATGATACTCTCGTAATAGTTTACAGCCTTTTCTTGATCAGAATCAATCTCGTTTCCTTGAGCATCTTTTATTTTTGGAAAATCTCTTTCTTCAATTGCTTTATTTAATATGGTTAAAACATCCGCATCGGTCTTTTTACGAAGTTGATTAAACCCACCCCATGATGTTTGATCATCTGGAATTTCAGTTTTATCAAGCCATTTTCCGTTTACATGTCTAAAGAAATCATCGTTGGGGCGAACCTCTTTGTCCATATTCTCTAAGGCAAGACCAATACTTTCATTGGTTTTGTCTTTCTTACACGCCACCATTCCCAGACTTGCAATAGCACAGATAAGGAGCGTTTTTTTGGTTGAATTCATTATGTTTTGGTTTTTATTTATGATTTAATTTTTGCTTTCGGTGGATTCGGTAATACATCAAACCCCATATTGAACAGTGTAAATCCGTAAATATCTGAATACTGTTCTATGGTTTTTGCCACAGGTGTACCTGCTCCATGTCCTGCATTGGTTTCTATTCTAATTAAAACAGGGTTTTTACCTTCATGTTTGTCCTGTAGCTCAGCAGCAAACTTGAAACTGTGTGCAGGCACAACACGGTCATCATGATCACCGGTTGTTACTAAGGTTGCAGGGTAAGCAGTTCCTTCTTTTACATTATGGACTGGTGAATATCCTTTTAAATACTCGAACATCTCTTTACTTTGTTGCGCAGTACCATAATCGTATGCCCAACCTGCTCCAGCTGTAAATGTATGGTAACGCAGCATGTCTAACACCCCGACTGCAGGTAACGCAACTTTCATTAGATCTGGTCGTTGTGTCATAGTAGCCCCAACAAGCAATCCTCCATTGGACCCTCCGCTAATTGCTAAATAATCAGAGGAAGTATACTTGTTTTCGGTTAAATATTCTGCAGCCGCAATAAAGTCATCGAATACATTTTGCTTTTGCATTTGTGTCCCTGCTTTGTGCCATTTTTTACCATATTCTCCGCCACCTCTTAAATTAGGAACAGCGTAAATTCCCCCTTGTTCCATCCAAACAGCTCTAGTAATTCTGAAAGAAGGATACAGTGAAATATTAAAACCACCGTAGCCATATAAGATGGTTGGGTTTTTACCGTTAAGCTCAATTCCTTTTTTATGTGTGATGATCATAGGAACTTTTGTTCCATCTTTTGAGGTATAGAATACTTGCTTGCTTTCATAGTCATCTGCATTAAAATCGATCTCTGGTTTCCAGTATAATTTAGATTCTCCAGTTGCAATATTATACTTATATGTACTTGTAGGAGTATTATAATTTGTGAAGGTATAGTAATCGAATTTAGCATCTGTTTTACCACCAAAACCTCCAGCGTTTCCAACACCAGGTAATTTTACTTCACGAATTAGCTTTCCATCAAAATCGTATTGCATTACTTTCGATACGGCATCCACCATATATTCAATAAAGAAATAGCCTCCACCAGTTGAAGGACTCATCACGTGTTTTGTTTCAGCAATAAAATCCTTCCAGTTTTTTGGAGTAGGATTTTTAGCATCAACAGTAACGATCTTTTGATTAGGAGCGTTTAAGTTGGTTACTAAATACAACTTACTACCTCTGTTATCTATAACATATGTGTCGCTATCAAAGTTGTCTACTACAGCTATTAAAGGACTCTTCTTTTTTGTAAGGTCTTTAATAAAAAGCTTGTTTCCTGACGTAGAGGTGGATGCAGAAATGATCAAATAACGATCATCTTCGGTCAAATACCCTCCTACATATCTATGTTTTTCAGCGTCTGTTCCTCCAAAAACAACGGGATCATTTTTTTGAGAAGTACCCAATTTATGATAGTATAATTTATGTTGATCTGTTTTAGCAGAAAGCTCACTTCCTTTAGGCTTATCATAACTAGAGTAATAGAACCCTTCGTTCCCTCTCCAGCTAATCCCTGAGAACTTCACATCTACCAGGGTGTCTTCTTTTATTTTTTTAGTTTCTACATCAATAACGATGATTTTTCTCCAATCGCTTCCGCCTTCAGAAATAGAATAGGCTGCTGTTTTACCATCCTTAGAAAAACTTAATCCACTTAAAGAAGTTGTTCCATCTTCGGAAAACGTATTTGGATCTAAGAAAACTTCTTCTTTTCCTCCATCTTTCTTGCGATAAGTAACATAATGGTTTTGTAGGCCGCTATTTTTTCTATAATATATATAGTCCCCTTCGGCATATGGAGCGGTAACTTTTTCATAGTTCCACAACTCAGATAAACGATCTTTTAGTTGTTTTCTGTAAGGAATTTTATCCAGGTAGTCGAAAGTTACTTCGTTTTCAGCTTTTACCCAGGCTTCTGTTTCTGGGCTTCTATCGTCTTCTAACCAACGATAATTATCGGTTACTTCAGTATCAAAATAGTTGTCTACTACTGGTTTTTTTGCCGTCTCAGGGTAATTCACTGCAATGTCTCTTTTGGGTGCTTCTTCTTTACAAGCCGTAAATATAGTAACAGCGCAAAGAACAGGAAAGATTAGTTTTTTCATGATGAATGTAATTGATTGGCGTCTAAGTTAGTATAAAAAAAACCTCTTATGTTACATACATAAAAGGTTTTAACAGAATTTAACATTTTTTTATTCGCTAATCGAACAGCGATTTAAATCGATCCCAATTAGTATAAATCAAGAGCAAGTTTAAAATAGCAACAACTGCTGCAAATAAGATCCCTTCAGGAGCATATGCTAAATGAAAAGCTACAATATTAAAAGAAACAGGAACCAACATTGTCAATGCAAAAGGAACTGCTTTATTCAACACTAACAGTAATCCAGCAAGAATGTAAACAACACCTAACGCTGGAAAAATGTATCCACTACCATCTAACGCGCCCATAAATGCGCCGGCAGCTTCTGGAAGTTCAGGGTTCGGCATGAAATGAAAAAACTTGTTAGCTCCAAAAACCAACATGGCTAACCCTAAGAGGTAGCGAGCAATCATTGCAATAGAATTCATAATATAAAGTATTAATTAATAAATAGTTACGACTTAAAGTTAGCAAATTAAATGCGGAAATGCCCGTGATTGGTTGATAACCTGTAATTTATGTTAATAAAAAACGTCTAACTTTACCCAATTAAATAGACAATATGACAGAGTTATTGACGAAGGAAACCTTTTTAGAAAAGGTCTTCAATTATGAAAAGAATAAAGAATGGAAGTTTGAAGGAGATGTGCCTGCAATTATAGATTTTTATGCCGATTGGTGTGGTCCATGTAAGATGATTGCTCCAGTTTTAGAAGAGCTAAGCGAAGAATATGGAGATAAGATCAATATTTATAAAGTAGATACTGAAGCAGAGCAAGAATTATCTGCTGCATTTGCAATACGAAGTATTCCTTCTATGTTGTTTGTTCCTATGAACGAACCACCACAAATGGCAAACGGTGCTTTACCTAAGCAAAACCTTGAGGAGATTATTCAGCAGGTACTAAAAGTAGAAAAATAAATATGAAGCCCGAATCGTACGATTCGGGCTTTTTCATAAAAATGTCTGGTTTCTTGTAACAAACCAATACCTTTTTATACTTATTGATATCAAAGAAATTAACTAACCTATGATTGGACACTTTTTAAAACTAGAGTGGAAACAGTATTTCCGTTCTTCCTATTGGCAGAAAAGCATTGTTTTAAATGTTTTTCTCGTGTTTTTTGCTCTGCTAATGATTGTAAACTTTTTAAGTTTAGGAGTCGCGTCTTTTTTCCTAATTGAAGAACAGATGCCTGGTAAAGATCCGTTAAAAGTAGTGAACTCCTTCTTAATTTTTGCTGTTTTTGGAGACCTTGTTTTCCGTTATTTAATGCAAAAACTACCAGTAATGAATATAAAACCTATGCTTATTTTGCCCGTTAAAAAGAGCAAATTAGTGCATTATGTTTTAGGAAAATCAATGCTATCATTTTTTAACTTTATGCCATTGTTTTTCTATGTTCCTTTCGCTATAGTGCTCATAGGAAAAGAGTATGATGCGACCGGTGCATTAGGATGGCTTTTTTCGATGATTTTTATTACGCTTTCGTCTAACTTCTTGAATTTCTTGATCAATAAAAGTCAGATTGCTTTCGGTGTTATTTTTGTTGCACTTGGAGGTTTAGTGGCAGTTCAAACACTTGAGGTTTTTGATATTGCAAGTTACGCAGGGGTCATTTTCGATACCATTTTTAATTACCCAACCTTAGTAATTGTTCCAATGTTATTGGCAGGAATTTTCTATTACATCAATTTTAAGCAACTAAGAAGTAGGGTCTATTTAGATGATGTGGTTTCTGTAAAAACAAAAGAAGCGAATTCGGCAGATCTGTCCTGGGCAGATAAAATGGGAGATGTTGCGCCATTCATTAAAAATGACATTCGATTGATCTGGCGAAACAAAAGACCAAAAACAGTGTTTATTATGTCTTTTATATTTGTGCTCTATGTTACTATTTTCTTTGGAAACGAAACATATGAAACGAAGATGCCTGCCTTTTTAATATTTGCTTCCGTTTTTGCAACAGGAGGATTCGCTTTGAATTTTGGACAATTTATACCAGCATGGGATAGCTCTTATTACAAAATGCTTATGAGCCAAAACATTAAGTATAGAAAATATTTAGAATCGAAATGGTTCTTAATGGTAGTAATGACCTCATTTCTATACATCCTTTGTATTCCGTACCTGTTTATTTATGGTGTAGATGAGTTTTTGATGCTGACCGCTGGGGCGGCGTTTAATATAGGCTTCAATTCCCTGTTCTTATTATACGCAGGCTCTTTTAACAGAAAGCGAATAGATTTAGATAAAAGCGCATTTGCAAACTATCAAGGAACCAGTGCTACACAGTTCATTATTATCTTACCATTGATGGGTTTACCTATGTTATTATTTTGGGGCTTCAACTCATTCTTTGGATTTAATGCTGGAATTATAGCGATTGCAACCGTTGGGGTTTTAGCGCTACTTTTTAAGAACTATTTTATGGGACTTATAGAAAAGAAATACATCAACAATAAATATGCGGCCATACACGCCTTTGATCAAAAAGCATAACTAACAACAGAAGAAACATGATACAATCAATAAATATTTCAAAAAAATACGGATCAGCGGAAGTGCTGAATATATCGTCCTTAGATATTCCTAAAGGAGAAAGCTTTGGTTTAGTTGGAAATAACGGAGCGGGGAAAACTACATTTTTTAATATGTTGTTAGATCTAATACGCCCAACTACTGGAAAGATCATCAATAACAACATCACCGTTAATGAGAGTGAAGAATGGAAAACTTTTACAGGATCTTTTATAGATGAAACATTTTTGATCGGATATTTGACTCCAGAAGAGTATTTCGATTTCATTGGAGATCTAAGAGGAATGAATAAGGCAGATGTAAAATCTTTTATATCTCAATTCGATGAGTTTTTTAGTGGTGAAATCCTAGGAAAGAGAAAATACCTAAGGGATCTTAGTAAAGGAAATCAGAAGAAAGTTGGAATTGTGGCTGCCATAATGGGAAACCCTCAAGTAGTGGTTCTAGATGAACCTTTTGCAAATCTCGACCCAACTACGCAAATACGACTGAAGAAGATTTTAAAAACATTAACAGAAGATCGAGAAGTTACCGTACTGATATCTAGTCACGACCTAAGTCACGTTACAGAAGTGTGCGAGCGCATCGTCGTGTTAGATAAAGGAAAAGTAGTGAAAGATATTTGGACCTCTCAAGAAACACTTACCGAGTTAGAGAGCTATTTTTCTGTGTAAGAATATATATCTCGATTTTATTCCTATTTTTACGCTCTTATTAACAATATCTTTATAGAATGGATGTTTGTTAATAAGAGCTTTTTCTTTCTATGAATAGAATACATAAAATAGGCGCCTTTATTTTTCTTTTTGTTCTTATATATGCATGTGGAACAAAGAAGGATACATTTGTTGCTAGAAATTACCAAGCGCTTACTACAAAGTTTAACGTACTCTTTAATGGAAAAGAGTATTTCCGAAAAGGAGTAGAAGAGATCGATACTAAATATGAAGACGATTTTTGGGTACGATTACCTATAGAACCCATTAAGTTCGATGAGAACAAAATTGACATTCCAACCCTCTCTCCAAAGGGTACGGTTAATGGACCAGGGGCAGGTTTTAGTAAAGGCAAAAACACGACGAATAACTCGACTTCAACTTCTGAAACAAGTAATGAATCTAATTTTGATAAGGCAGAAGAAAAGGCAGTAAAAGCTATTCAGCGCCACTCGATGAATATCAGAGGAAGAGAGCGGAACAAGCAAATTGATGACGCGTATTTGTTATTAGGAAAATCAAGATATTACACACAACGATTTGTTCCTGCTATTGAAGCATTTAATTATGTGATCGCAAATTATCCGTATGCAAACCTTATTAGTGAAACGAAAATCTGGAGAGCTAAGTCTAATATTAGATTAGATAATGAAGAGCTTGCGATAGAATCGCTAAAACTCCTATTAAAGAAGGAGGAAACATTATCTGATGATATAAAAGAGCAAGCACACACAGCCATGGCCATGGCATATACCAAACTGGATAGCACACAACGAGTTATCCAACATTTAACATTGGCTACCAGGACCCATGAAAACAAAAAACAAACGGCTCGAAACTTATTTATTTTAGGGCAGATATATAGCTTGGAAAGCAAAAAGGATTCTGCTATTATGGTTTTTGAGAGACTAAGCAAGTTTAAGAAAGCTCCATATAAGTATAGAATCTACGCGAATATTGAAGTGGTAAAGAACACGACCAGCGATTCATCGTCGTTGGCGCTTTTAGAACGATTTCAAAAACTAATAAAAAATAGAGATAACAGGCCTTATTTGGATGCTTTATATTATCAGGTAGGAGTGCTTGAAGAAAACCAAGATAGTGTTTCAGACGCAATAGACTATTATAATAGATCACTCCGTGCAAAGAATGGTAAGGCAAAACAAAAAACGTTTAGCTATGAACGTTTAGGGAATATTTATTTTAAAGACACAAAGTATGTGCTAGCAAGTTCATATTATGACAGTGTTCTAAGAGTTGCAAAAGATTCAAATAATCTACGAATAAGAAGAATTAAAAGAAGGCATAAAAGTCTAGCGTCTCTAATTTCTTTTGAAAAGACACTGCAACATAATGACAGTATCTTAAGACTTGCTTCGTTACCCAAAGAAGAACAAACTAAGTTTTTTGAAGAGTACGTAGCTAAAATTAAAAAAGCAGATGAAGCAATAGCACAACAACAGTTAAATAATATCTCATTTGGTAACGCTTTTGGATCAGGTTCTCAACAATCGACAAATAGAGGAAAATGGTATTTCTACAATACACAATCGCTAGGTTTCGGGGAGGGAGAATTTCAAAGAGTTTGGGGAAGCAGACCGTTGGAAGATAACTGGAGATGGTCAGATAAGACCCAAATCGGCACAAAAAATAACGGAAAAGATTCGATTGCTGTAAACGAAAGCAGATATGATGTAGAGAGTTATGTAGAGAGAATCCCTACCAAGAGAGAGGAACTAGATTCTTTAACCACAACCAGAAATGAGGCACTTTTTGAACTGGGGTTGATTTACAAAGAACAGTTTAAAAATAAAACGAGATCAGTAACATATTTAGAAAGGTTGTTAAACAGTAAACCTGACTCCACATTGGTCTTGCCATCGAACTATCATTTGTATCAATTATATAATGAAACAAACAACGCAAAGGCAAATACGTATAAGAAATTTATATTGGATAACTACGCCGGAACAAAATTTGCGCAGATTGTTGAATTTCCAGAAAGAGAGATTGAGGAAGAGGAAGAAGAACTGTCAGATACGGAGAAATTTTACAAGCAATTGTACTATCTGTATAAAGATGATAAGTACGCAGATGTTGTTTGTGAGATAGAACAAATACTACCTACATTATCAAATTCAAAATTAATTCCTAAATTTGAACTCCTAAAAGCTTATGCTATAGGGAAATACCAAGGTAAAGTGGCGTATAAATCTGCATTAGACTATATCGCTTTACAATATGCTGAAACAGAAGAAGGAAAGGAAGCAAAAGAAATACTAAACAGACTAAAAAAGCGACCCTAATGTTTACTAGTAAGGAAAAACCGAAAACAGCGAAAGTCATGGAAAGAAATGTAATAGCGAAAAACACCTCGATTGTTGGAGACATCAAATCGGAAGGAGATTTTAGAATTGATGGAACTTTAGAAGGAACTTTGCAAACAAATGGCCGAGTTATAATTGGTACAGAAGGTTTTATTAAAGGAAAAGTAGATGCAACCAATGCAGATATTGAAGGAAAATTCTCCGGTGAATTATCTGTACATAAGACGCTTACCATAAAAGCTACAGCAAATATTTCAGGCGATGTTGTTATTGGAAAATTATCTGTAGAACCAGGTGCAACCTTTAATGCTACATGCTCAATGAAAGGAACAATCAAAGAACTGAACCAAAATGAGCAGCAAACCACCCAAGAACAAACCCAAACGGCTTAGAAATGGCTTAATTCTTACTGGGATTGGGTTTCAGATGGGAATTACTATTTACTTATTTATATGGCTTGGAAAATGGTTGGATGCCAATTATAATCAGGGCGAGAAGTTATACGTGATAATTATGACTTTGGCTGGGGTAGGAGTTTCATTATACGCTGTTGTCAAACAACTAAACAGATTCAATAATACATGAAACGAATACAAATTCAATTTTTACAGAGGTTAATATTAATTTCTGTAATCATTTTTGGAGTCCATATTCTAGTATTAGATCTTCTGGGTTTTTCTCTTTTTGAAAATAAAATCATTCTAGCATATGTGGTAAATATAGGGGTAGCACTCTTAGTATTTAATGTGCTTTATTTTTTCAGAGAGAAATTTAAAAAACAATTGGGGTTTTTATTTTTGTTTGGAAGCGTTTTGAAATTCGCACTCTTTTTTATTCTTTTTAATGGGGCATACAGAGCGGATGGAGAGGTCTCTGGATTTGAATTTTCGGCCTTTTTTATCCCATATGCAATTACTTTAATTGTAGAGGTATATAGCTTAGCGAAATGGTTGAATAAATTAGAATAAAAAGACTGAGCTTTAAGCCTTTAAACACATAGTAAAATAAAGTCCAAAATAGTTTTTGGTTTTAATATAAAAACCTACCTTTGCAGCGATTTTTAAGCCACTATTATTTAGAGTGATATGCATAGAAAAATAACTGTAAAAACGTTAACCCTGGTATTCCTTTTATTCAGCATTGCAATTTTTGCAAGTGATGATAAGAAAAGCAAAGGAAAAAAGACTCATCAAACAGAAAAAACTCAAGAAGAAAGGAAGACGGAAGTGGAGAAGTATATTCCACATCACCTTCAAGATTCGCATGACTTTAGCTTGTTTTCTTATACAAGCGATGAAGGTAAACATGTTTACGTTGGGTTCCCTTTACCAGTAATTTTATGGGATGGTGGATTAAAAATGTTTATGTCTTCAAAACTACACCACGGAGAAAGCGTTGCTAAAGTTGGAGAAAACTACTACAAACTAGATCACGGGAAAATATATAAGACAGATGCTGCGGGTACAATTACCTATGATGCAGATCATCATGCGACAAATGTGAAGCCATTGGATTTTTCAATTACCAAAAACGTGTTTATGGTAATGATTGTTGGGTTGATTATGTTCCTATTGTTTAGCCGTATGGCAAAAACATATAAGAAGAATGAAGGGATGCCTAAAGGAATGGGTCGATTGTTAGAGCCGATTGTATTATATATTCGTGATGATATTGCAATTCCAAATATTGGTGAGAAGAACTACAAAAGGTATATGAGTTACTTATTGACAGTATTCTTCTTTGTTTGGATTGTTAACTTATTCGGATTAACACCAATAGGAGTCAATGTGACTAATAATATTGCTATTACATTCTGTTTAGCGATACTT
This sequence comes from Asprobacillus argus, assembly GCF_032248395.1. NCBI lineage: Bacteria > Pseudomonadati > Bacteroidota > Flavobacteriia > Flavobacteriales > Flavobacteriaceae > Asprobacillus > Asprobacillus argus. Next base: position 677,246 of record NZ_JAVTTO010000001.1, on the reverse strand, counting down.
ACATACTTAATTACAACGTTTACAGCAAAAAAGGATTACTGGAAACATATTTTCTGGATGCCAGGAGTTCCAGTGCCGATGAAATTTATCTTAATGCCAATTGAATTGCTGGGAACGATTATTAAGCCATTTTCATTAATGATTCGTTTGTATGCAAATATTACTGCAGGACATATTGTTATCATGAGTATTATAGGAATGATTTTCACATTCCAAAATTGGTTAGGAGGGTCATTGTCTTTTGTATTGGCAATGGTGTTAGGAGTATTAGAATTATTAGTAGCGGCTTTACAAGCCTATATTTTCACTATGTTGTCTGCATTATATTTTGGAGCAGCGGTGGAAGAACACGATCATCATTAAGGTGATCATAAATTGAATTTTTAATTTTAAATATATATTATGACAGGTTTAAATTTTATCGGAGCAGGATTAGTAGTGATTGGAGCTGGTATTGGTATCGGTCAAATTGGTGGAAAAGCAATGGAAGCTATTGCGCGTCAACCAGAAGCGACAGGTAAGATCCAAACAGCTATGCTTATTGCAGCTGCTTTAATTGAAGGTATTGGATTTGCTGCATTATTTGCGGTATAAACTAACATTTTTAAAGTAACAGGTCATAGCGATTGGCTATGACCTTTACTTAAATTAAACAAAAATATTTAAAACAGTATACATTAGATATTATGGAAAAATTAATCGAAGACTTTTCAGTAGGGTTGTTTTTTTGGCAGCTAGTTCTTTTTGTAGGATTAGTTATTCTTTTAAGAAGATTTGCATGGAAACCAATCTTGGGAGCTGTAAATGAAAGAGAAGAAGGAATTAAGGGAGCTTTAGCGTCTGCTGAAGAAGCAAAGAAGGAGATGCAGAACCTACAGTCTAATAACGAGCAGTTATTAAAAGAGGCAAGAGCAGAGAGAGATACCTTAATGAAAGAAGCAAGAGAGATCAAAGATAAAATGATTGCAGATGCAAAAGAAGAAGCAAAAGAGGTTACCTCTAAGCTAATTGAAAATGCACAAGCATCTATTCAACAAGAAAAACAAGCAGCGCTAGCAGAATTAAAAAAGCAAGTAGCTGATTTGTCAATAGGTATTGCAGAAACAGTAATCAAGAAAGAGTTAACATCTAAAGACGATCAACTAAAATTAGTTGAAGGAATGTTAGAAGAAGTTACTTTAAACTAAGAATATGAGAGACGCAAGACCCGCATTACGTTACGCAAAGGCAATTTTGAATTTGGCCAAGGATACCAAGGTTGAAACAGAAGTGAATGCTGATATGCAGTTAATTGCATCGACAATCTCTGAAAGCGATGATTTAGCAATAATGTTAAACAGTCCAGTGATTAAAGCAGTTGACAAGAGAAATGTGTTAAACGCTTTGTTTTCTGGGAAAGTAAATGTGATTTCTTTAGGGCTTTTTGATTTGTTAGAAGAGAACAAAAGAATGAATATGTTAGAGGTAATTGCTAAGCAATACGCTATCATATATGATTATTCTAAGAGCATTGAAGTAGCGAAAGTTACAACTGCAGTGCCCTTAACAAAAGAATTAGAAGAAAAAGTGTTGGCTAAGATTGTTGAATTAACAGGAAATAAAGCCAATATCGAAAATATTGTAAACCCGACTATTTTAGGAGGATTTATATTACGTGTTGGAGATGTTCAGTATGATGCTAGCATGTCTAACCATTTAAATGAATTAAGAAAGGAATTTGACAATAGTCATTATATTCCAAAAATTTAATTATACATCAAATTATAAAAGATGGCAGCAATTAAACCAGCTGAAGTATCAGCAATTTTAAAGCAACAATTAACAAATTTTGAAGCCAAAGCTTCATTAAACGAAGTAGGTTCTGTTTTACAAGTAGGAGACGGAATTGCTCGTGTGTACGGATTATCTAATGTACAATATGGAGAGTTAGTTGAGTTTGAAAACGGACTAGAAGGAATTGTATTAAACCTTGAAGAAGACAATGTTGGAGTAGTATTACTTGGAGCATCAACTTCTATTAAAGAAGGATCTACCGTAAAACGTACTGAAAGAATTGCATCGTTAAGAGCAGGAGAAGGTATTGTAGGGCGTGTAGTAGATACTTTAGGAAACCCAATTGATGGTAAAGGACCTATTGAAGGAACAACGTATGAAATGCCTTTAGAGCGTAGAGCTCCAGGAGTTATCTATCGTGAACCTGTTACAGAGCCTTTACAGTCAGGAATTAAGTCTATTGACGCTATGATTCCTGTAGGAAGAGGTCAACGTGAGTTAATCATTGGAGACCGTCAAACAGGTAAATCTACAGTTGCTTTAGATACCATCTTAAATCAAAAAGAATTTTATGATGCAGGACAACCAGTGTACTGTATCTATGTAGCGATCGGTCAGAAAGCCTCTACAGTTGCAGCTATTGCAAATATGTTAGAAGAAAGAGGAGCGTTAGCTTATACAACTATCGTTGCAGCAAATGCATCAGATCCTGCAGCAATGCAAGTTTATGCACCATTTGCTGGAGCGGCAATCGGAGAATATTTTAGAGATTCAGGAAGACCTGCTCTAATTGTTTTTGATGATTTATCTAAGCAAGCAGTAGCATACCGTGAGATTTCTTTATTATTAAGAAGACCTCCGGGACGTGAGGCATATCCTGGAGATGTATTTTACTTACACTCAAGATTATTAGAGCGTGCTGCAAAAGTGATCAATGATGATAAGATTGCAAGTGAAATGAACGATTTACCAGATTCTTTAAAAGGAATTGTAAAGGGTGGAGGATCTTTAACTGCATTACCAATTATTGAGACACAAGCAGGAGATGTATCTGCATATATTCCAACAAACGTAATTTCGATTACGGATGGGCAAATTTTCTTAGATGGAGATTTATTTAATTCAGGTGTTCGTCCAGCAATTAACGTGGGTATTTCGGTATCTCGTGTTGGAGGAAACGCTCAGATCAAATCAATGAAAAAAGTATCAGGAACATTAAAACTAGATCAAGCACAATATCGTGAATTAGAAGCGTTTGCTAAGTTTGGTTCTGATTTAGATGCGGCTACAATGAATGTAATTGAAAAAGGAAAACGTAACGTTGAGATCTTAAAGCAAGCTCAAAACGATCCTTTTACAGTAGAAGACCAGGTGGCAATTATCTATGCAGGTTCTAAGAACTTGTTAAAAGATGTTCCAGTAAATAAAGTGAAAGAATTCGAAAGAAGTTATATCGACTATCTAAATGCTAAGCATAGAGATACATTAGATACTTTAAAAGCAGGTAAATTAACGGATGAAGTAATTGCTACTTTAGAAAGTGCTGCCGCAGAAATATCTAAGAATTACTCAGCTTAATATAGACTTTTGTAAAACAGATAAGAAGTTAAAACGAATCTGTGATACTCAATACTAAATACTGAAAAGTATGGCAAACTTAAAAGAAATACGTAACAGAATTACCTCTATTGGTTCAACCATGCAGATTACTAGTGCCATGAAAATGGTATCTGCTGCTAAGTTGAAAAAAGCCCAAGATGCAATTACGGCTATGCGCCCGTATTCATCTAAGCTAACAGAGTTGTTACAAAACTTAAGCGCTACATTAGATGCGGATGCTGGAGGAGTGTACTCTACTCAGAGAGAAGTTTCTAAAGTTTTAATAGTTGTCGTAACATCAAATAGAGGATTATGTGGAGGATTTAATTCATCTATTATTAAAGAAACGATAAAGAATATCGAAGAAAACTATACTGAGGCTTCAGTAGACCTTTTAACCATTGGTAAAAAAGGAAACGATATTCTAGCTAAATCATACAATGTTATTGCTAATAACAATGCTGTGTACGATGATCTTACTTTTGATAACGCTGCAGGAATTGCGGAAAATCTTATGGATATGTACGTAGATGGTACGTATGACAGGATCGAATTGATCTATAATAGATTTAAGAATGCAGCAACACAAATTCCTCAAGTAGAACAATTTTTACCTATCAAACCTATAGAAGGCGGTGTCAGCATAAATTCTGATTACATTTTTGAACCTTCTAAAGAGGAGATCGTATTAGAATTGATTCCAAAGTCATTGAAAACACAATTGTATAAAGGAATTAGAGATAGCTTTGCTGCAGAACACGGAGCACGTATGACTGCAATGCATAAAGCAACTGACAACGCAACAGAACTTAGAGATGAGTTGTTGTTAACATATAATAAAGCGCGTCAGGCTGCAATTACGAATGAGATCCTTGAGATTGTTGGTGGTGCAGAGGCATTGAATAATTAGATTATACGTATATAATACTGTATTGAAGAGTGTATCAATTTTGATACGCTCTTTTTTTTTGTAATTTGGCATAACTCTTGAAAATGAATAACAAAACAAAAATTATGAAAGTAGGAATCTATATTTTAATGACCATAGGATTGATGTCATGCAAATCGCTAAAATTTGAAAAAACACCACCTTTTCAGGTGACGGGAGCAACCTATAACAACTGGGTAGGAGGTCAGGAAGGTGTTAGCGGAATGAAGGTCATTATCGCATACACATCTTCGGAAAATGTTACATTCGAAAAAATATTGTTCTATAATAAAGAAGCAAACGTAGAAACACAAGAAAAAGAAGGAAAGAAGTACTTAGTGGGTTTCTTTGATACATCAACAAGAAAGGATCGAGATGTAATTATGGATATTGATCCTAAAGAAGAAATGAAGAATAAAATACCTGAAAAGAAGCCTTTGTTTGAGCTGAAAGAAAACGAAGCTGTAATCATTTATGTGGACGGAGAAACAAAAAAGTATGTGAAAGTAGAAAATATAAAACAAACAAAGACAGATTTTTATCCATAATCTAAGTGTCTGATAAACAAATAGATGTCGCTCATTTTATGAAGCGGCATTTTTTTTGGCACGCAATTTGGAAACGCTATAATATAACCATAAAACTATAGCGTATGAAAGCCATAAAATTACTTTTAATATTAGTCATATCTGGAAGCATGCTTAGCTCATGCTCTGTTATCATAGATGATATTTATGACGATTCTATTTCATTAGAAGAACTGTTAAATAGCTACGATTTGTGGTACGTGGATTATCACAGAACGAACGGGACAGGAGATGTTCCTTTTGTCTCTAAAGCGTTTACCTTGTCTTTCTTAAATGGAAATATGTATGCAAACAATAATATAGCCGATATAGGTAGAACAGGAAATGGATTGGGAATTATTGTAGGAAGCTATGACACGTATAGCGGCTTTTTAGAAACCTATCATGATATAGATGGAAGACATGTTTTTGATGTAAGCCAAATTTCTGGAAATGAAATTAGAATTCATGACAGTTTCCACAATGTTACTTATTATTTAGTGGGGTATCAAAGAAACAACTTTGACTATGACATGTTGTTCTATGAAAACATAGAATATTTCTTACAAGAATATGTGGCATGGGAAAGAATATCAATTAGTGCCACAGGAACTCCAGGAGCATTTGATGATGAAAATTATTTACAATTCACTCCAGAGAATAATACCACTTTTTATTCGTCTCACGATCCATTTGGCACAAATATTGATACTATATTATGGGATTTTGTCGGGTCTTATCAAGTATACGATGTACAAGGATATCAAGACCTAAAAATTTTAACACTTAATTATGACAGCGGGGATACTGAAGAGTTTGAATTAAGCGTTATAAATGACCAAAGAGTTCGTTTGTTTAACGTAGCCACTGAAACAACGTATGATTTTGCAGGAAGAGGGTTTATCCAATTTCTAAAAGGAGAAACAAAAGCTTCAGATCTTGTAAGGAATAGTGGAAGAAAACGAACTAAAGTGAAAAGAGAAATAAAGATTAGAAAATATTTAAAATAAAGTTTGGTTAGTTGATTTTTGGTTGGTTATTCTCAATAACCAATTGAAAGGGAAACCGCTCTCCTAGAGAGCGGTTTTTTCATTTTGTCATAACACAAAATAAACAAGAATAAAGTATCTTTAACGAAATGAAAAATAACTACTCTAAAATCATTGCTGGCTGCATGTCATGGGGAGCTTGGGGGAAGCAATTTTCTAAGCAAGAAATGACCCAACAGATTATTACAACGCTAGAAGCTGGAATCACCACTTTTGATCATGCTGATATCTATGGGGATTATACGACAGAAGGAGAATTTGGTAAAGCTTTTGTCGAAAGCGGCGTCCAGAGAGAAAATATTCAATTGATTTCTAAGTGCGGAATTCAATACGTTGGAAAAAGCAGAGATAACGAAATCAAACACTATAACTACTCTAAAGACTATATTATTTGGAGTGCTGAAAGGTCGTTGAAAGAATTGCATACTGATTATTTAGACGTTTTATTATTGCATAGACCAAGTCCATTAATGAATCCATATGAAATTTCATCAGCGGTTCAACAACTTAAAGAGCAGGGCAAAATCTTGAGTTTTGGAGTTTCAAACTTCACGCCTTCTCAAGTTAACCTGATTTCTGACGATGAATCTGTTTCAGTCAATCAAATCGAATTTTCGTTGAGTCAACATACTGCCATGCATAATGGTTCGCTAGATCAAATGCTCCAAAAAGAAATTACGCCAATGTGTTGGAGTCCTTTAGGTACTATTTTCAAAGAGCAGTCTGATGCAAATTTCAGAATTCTCGAGTTGCTAGAGGTGTTATCAGAAAAGTATGAGGCTACAGAAGATCAATTATTATTAAGTTGGATCTTACGACACCCGGCAACTATTCATCCCGTTATTGGCACCACAAATTCAGAAAGGATTCAAAATGCGGTAAGAGCAACAAAAATAGAGTTAGAGCTAGAGGATTGGTTTTCCTTATTAGTTGCTTGTCAAGGACATAAAGTGCCATAAAAATGATTAATAAACGTCTTTTAATTAAAAACTTACTCAGTCATAACGACGAGAATAGCTTTTATGATAAAAAGCAAAAATTATCATTGGGAAGTAAAGATGGAAAAGCAAAGTTTTTAAAGCACATTTGCGCGTTATCAAATTCAAATCCCTATAACAATTCTTATATTATCATTGGTATCGAAGATGAGGAAAATAAAATAATGGGTGTTGATTTTTATGATGATAGCAAAATTCAAAACCTGGTAAACGCATACCTGAATAATCCGCCTAAGATCGAATATGAGAATGTACCGTTCCCAAGACTCCCAAGACATAAAGTAATTGGACTGGTAACGATTCATCCGAATGATAAAGTAACGTCTTTGCAAAAAAACGCATGGAAGTATAGAAGGGGTAGTGTATTTTATCGAAGAGGCAGTAATTCTATGCCGGCATCACAGAATTTTGAACTTCGGAATACGAACAAACCTATTGTAGATGCGATCGAAAAAAATGCTAAGAATAACATTCAGCTGACCCTAGATGGGGTTTTTGATTTTTTTAATAACCACAAAACAGAATACAAACCACAATACAAGGTTTTTAAAGAACAGTTTGTACTCTGTTGGGCAGGTGAAGAAAAAAAAATCAATGAAGAGATTTTTTTATCAAGAGTAGATATCGAGCTCATTAACGAACAGGTACGACTTTTCTTTTCTTCGATGGATGATGTACAGATTAACCATAACGATCAGTCATTTATTATCACTGAATATATTTTACTAGGAATAGACAAAAAGGAAACCAGATATCCATTAGAAAAAACCATTATCAATTTTAAGGATAACGGCAAACACGACATCATTACCGAATTTTTGTTTAAGCCTCCTAAGTTTAACGATACGATGATTCAACATATATATGAAAATAGTAACCGTATTGTTGCAAAGATGGAAACCAAAGAGCCTTTGTCTGTTTTAGACCACGAAGATGTACTTAGGCTACCCACGAATTATTTGCTGTGCTATTTGCATGGGTTTTTAGATGCTCCAGAACAACTTAAAGCAGCAAAAGAATACATCAAAAACCTAGAAGATAAAACAACCTATGTAAAGTATAAAGAAGCCATACGAGTGCTGCGCAAGGTGAAATATCAATAAAATTTACTTCAATTTGAAACCCTACTATGTTTTCCTCGTTTTTAATAGTAGAACCAACCAAAATAAATGTCGAAGGAAACTATTCTATTAATAGAGCAATGTAAAAAGGGAAATCAAAAAGCCCAATTACAGATATACAATCTCTATTGTGAAGCCATGTTTTTTATAGCATGTAGATATCTTAAGAATGAAGAAGAAGCAAAAGATGCTATGCAAGAAGGGTTTTTAAAAGCCTTTTTAAAGATTGACACTACAGCTAAAGAAACCCATTTCGGAGCCTGGTTAAAGAGAATCATCATCAATCAATGTATTGATATATTAAAGAAAAAGAAGCTGGAAACGACACCTTTAGACGACCTCTCTGTAGAGCTTATAGATGAAAATGATTGGGATTTTGATGCAGATATTACAAGAGAAGAAGTGATAGCAGCTATAGAGCAGCTACCTATAAGATACGGATTAGTACTTAATCTATACTTAATGGAAGGGTATAATCATTCAGAAATATCTGAGATTATGCAAATTCCGATTAAAACATCCAGAACGCATTTAAGAAGGGGAAAATTGCAATTACAGGAACTTTTAAAAGAGAAAAGACATGAAGCAAGATATTAGAAACCTATTTAAAATGAATGAGTTTCCTAAAAAGAAACTACCAACATCTCATGAAGAAGAATTCTTAAAGAAGTTGAAAAAAGGCAAAAATAAAAGATTGAAGAAGCGCAAAATGCTTCCTTTTTTAAGAGTTGCAGCGTTCGTTGTATTGTTATTTTCTGTAGGTATTTACTTTCAAAAAGAGAAAGGTCAAAAAACGGCATTAGAAATCCAAGTTGAAGAGATAGAGAAAGCGTATTTAAAAGATATTGATAGAGAATGGAAAGCTTTTATAAAGATTACTGATGATCAAAACCTGATAAAAAAGTATAAAGAAAAACTACAAGAATTAGACGATCGCTATACCGAGATTTCTGAGCAATACAGTAAAGACTCTAATGACATTTCAGTCTTAGAAAGCTTGATCGAAAACCTTCAAAGAAGATTACAATTACTGAAAGATATTAAAGAACACATTATCGAATTAAACCAAAAAAATAAAAGCAATGAAACAATTTATTTATAGTATTCTATTTGTATTTTCAATACACGGAGCATTTTCTCAAACACAAGAATTAGTTTTAAAAGATAATTTTGAAACCGATGAAAACACAATGCTTAACATAGATATTGACAATGTAACCATCGAATTCCAAGAATCACCTAACTCAAAGATTTATTTAGATTATAGGATTGTTTTTAAAAAAGACGCTGAGGATGTGATCTATAAAGTTTTTAAAGATATTGACGCGAAGGTCTCTAAAGATAAAAATATGGTGAAGCTAGAAGTAAAAAACTCTGCCTTTCTTAGAGAGCTCTACTCCCTTGATATAAACCCTACTATGATTGATTTAGACAGATTTAAGAAGTTAATGAAAGACTATATGAAAATGCGTAAAGAAAACCAGTTCATATATAAATCTAAAGAGGCTCTTTTAAGCGAAATAGAATTTAGTTTGGGCTCCGACCTTAATGATTATTTTAAAAGACTTAAAAAGAAATACCCAAATAAAAACTTTGGTAAAAGTGGCCGAAAATTTAAGCAGAAGTTTATCATTAAGGTACCAAAGAATTTAAAAATTAAAATTAAAGCACTTCATTCTATAATAACTTTTCACTACGATATTGATAGACCCATTGAAGTAAGCTCTTTTCTAACATACTTAAAGTTTAAAAAGATAAACAACGCTGAAAATAAGTTTAATCTGACAAACGGACTTTTCCAAAGTAAAGAAATTATTGGAGGTATATATAATCTAAAAGACCTTCGTAAAACAGCAATAGGATCCATTTCTAATGCAAAAATAGGTGCCGAAACATCTAAAATACAAATTGGTGAAATAGGTGAAAATGTAGAGTTTAATGATTTTAACAGTAACATCTATTTTTATAATTTCAGTAATCAATTTAATCAGTTTAAATATACTGGAGATTATTCTAAACTATTTTTTTATAATGTGAAAGCAAGTAATTATTCTATGAATGTGTATGGTCATAATACAACGCTGAACATGAATAACAAAAAAACTACTTTCGGTGTTTCTAAAGAAAAAAAGAGAACAAAGATTCTTGATAAAAAAGCAAAAAACAATAATTCTTCGGGGAATATAGAGCTTGAAGTAAAAAATGGGATTTTAAACATACTCCCTATTAAGAAAGGGTAAACTGCAATTAAAAGATCTACTAAGAATTAACAGAAAGACCGAGTTTAAACTCGGTCTTTCTGTTTTTATAAAAAGAAAATACAGTTACATATCTTCGATGATTAATCTAACTTTTTCCCTTTCGTTTCTTTTACTGTCAATGCAATAATAAATGCCAATATTGAAACGGCCATCAAATACCAGGCAATAGCTTCTGAATTATCTGTCACCGAGATCAACCAAACAGAAACCATTGGAGCGGTACCCCCAAATATGGCATACGGAATGTTATAACTAATACTCGTTGCGCTTGCTCGAATACGAGAAGGAAATAGCTCAGTCATGAATGATGGTATGGTACTCATAAAAATGGAAAGGATAACCGCAAAAATAGATTGCCCAACCAAAATATAGGTAAAGTCATGATGATCCATAAGCCATACCAAAGGATAGGCACATACGGCCATTAAAAATGAACCAGTCAATAACATGGGTTTTCTACCTATTTTATCTGAGAGCATAGCAAATAAAGGGACAGCTAACAATAAAACAAAAAGACTAATGGTATTGATATCAAGAGCGGTAGACTTCGTTTCATGTACTTGAGTTACCAACCAAGTTGTCATGTACACGAAGATCAAATAAAAGCAAACTGCCCCCATAATATTCAGACCAATAGATTGAAACATAGGTTTACTATGTGCTTTAAAGAGCTCTTTAAGCGGAGCCTTACTTTTTTCTTCCGTTACAGGAGTTTCATGCAATCCTCTACGAATGACAAATCCTATAAGTCCGATACTGATTCCGATTAGGAAAGGTAATCTCCATCCCCAACTTTCCAACTGAGACTCCGTTAGAAAACCAGTTATAAGGGCACCCATACCAGAACCCAATAGAATTCCTAGTGTAGCACCGATCATACTAAATGAGCTAAAGAAACCTCTTTTGTGTGCGGGAGCATGCTCTACCAAAAATACGATAGAACCTGTATACTCTCCACCAACAGAAAGTCCCTGAAGCATCCTCATAATCACCATAAGAATAGCCGCGGCGTACCCTATTGTTTCATGTGTTGGCAACAAACCAATAATAAATGTTGGAATGGCCATTAACATAACGGATAAAAAAAGCATTCTTTTACGTCCAACAAGATCTCCAATTCTTCCAAAGAAGATAGCACCTACAGGTCGCATTAAGAATCCAGCAGCAAAAGCTCCGAATGCTGCGATTAAAGAAACTGTCGGGTCATCCGAAGGGAAGAACTGCTCTCCAATGATTGCGGCAAAAAAGCCATAAACGGCAAAATCGTACCATTCTAAAATATTTCCGATCAATCCTGCAGCAAGAACTCTTCTCACATGTTTTTTCTCTAAGTGTGGTTGATGACTCATTTCTAGTAGATTAGGGTTAGTATATCAACAAATTTAATAGAAATGAATTGAAAGCAAACAAAAGAGAGGATACAAAAGGTTACTTTTTGCAATGAGAACCATTTTCAGCGTAGAACTAAATAGTTTCAATTCTGGTTTTTATTTCTCGTAAACGCAACCAGCTTTGGTAAAAAAAAGGGAGGTTGATCACACTTTCCATGTACTGGAAAACATACATGACCAGTGAAAGCAAGAGACCATATTTTAGAATTCCACTATGGATGGAAATAACAATAGAGGCAACGAGAAATATGGACAATGCGATCCAAGAAATGGAGAAATTAAGGGCCTCCAAATCAGATAACTTTATATTCCACTTCATCATTTCTTTTAAATGATGGCTCAAAAGCTTTTTATCGTTAGTAGCTATAATAATCACCTGTTTTTCGAATTCGTCATTTGATGATTTATTAAAAGCGATTGTTTTTTTACTACTTAACCAATAAACAAGGAAAATAAGCAGAGAAACCATAACACTACTATAAAAAACGGCCATATTGAGTGTTGCCATAATAACAATAACTCCGATGAACCCTATTACGGTATTGATCAATTCAGGTAAAGAATTCTCCAGAAACTCTACTAATTCACCAATCATACTTAACCGAGCGGCTCTAACAGAAGAAGGTTTATCCTGTATTTTTACATCAGCTTTTAAACCAATATTTTGGTACACCTTAGCATAAAATCTAGAGTCGAATACACGCCTTATGACACCCACGACTAGTGCAGATATACTGAGACCACCTAAATATAAAGCGCCAGTATAACTTCCATTAATAGCATTGTCTATAGCATATCCTATAAATAATGGAAAAAGGATATTTATTCCCGACTCTAAAAGTAGCAGTAAAAAGGTAAAAACGAATCGAGGTCGATATTGTTTTAGAATAGCTCTTATGTTCATGATTCTCATTTATTGGGTTGCCAGCCCGGATGCTTTACGAGATAGTTCCATGCTTCTTTGAAGCTTTTGGATTTTCTTAGATCACGAAAGATATTCGCATATTCTATGAAATGTACTTTTACCGGATTGATGGTATTGATCTGTTTTGTCAATCCATATGTAGGTCTGTGTAACTCCTCTTGATAGGTACCGAACATACGATCCCAGATAGATAATACTGCGCCATAATTTTTGTCCAAATAAATATCATCCGAACCATGATGCACTCTATGTTGAGAAGGTGTCATAAAAACCTTCTCGTACCAGCCTAGTTTGCCAATAATCTCTGTGTGTAGCCAAAATTGATACGTAAGCATAAAAAGAACGGCTAAAAGCACTACATAAGGATGAAACCCAATGAGAATAGCTGGAAGATAGAATACCCAGGTAATAAAAGAATCAATAAAAGAAACCCTGAGCGCAGTTGTATAGTTGTAAATAGGAGAACTATGATGGATGCTGTGATAACTCCATAATGCACGAACCTGATGTTCAATTCTATGCTCCCAATAGTACAAAAGATCGATTAAAAGAATACAAAGAATGGTGGTCCATATATTAATAGGAACCTGCCAGGGAATATATTTTGACAAGAAATAGAAAGCTGCCGTAAAACCAATAACACTAAATTTCTCGGTGATCTGAGCAACAATAAAAACAGAAAAACTTGCCCACATTTCGCCTAGCCTCCATTTGTTGATCTTCTTCTTATATAGTTCGTAAATAAATTCAACAATAGCTAACCCAATACTAAAAACAATAATTATAAATAGGGCGATCCCAATATTGTCTTCCATTTTTTGAATTAATTCTTCCATACGCTTTTAGTTTTAGCAAATCTAAAACTCAAGAAAAGGATTGATGTGTCCGTTTTGGACATTCTTATGCTACAGGAATATAGATTTCTGTGATCAATTCATCTTCAGGAAGATTCTCTTCATAATTTGGATAAAACTCAAGTGTAGGAAGATCCACTAATTCTAAATTAACATCTAACATCCAAAAAGCATAAATCCTTTTGTAAAAGTCAATGCTACTTTTATCAGAACCTTTATAGGTAAACTTCACATATTTCTGCCGTTTATGAGTCTTTTTCCTGAAAAGACCTTCTGGAGCAAAAGACAGAGGTTGTTCTAGCACTAAACTCAAATGGTAACGAAAACTCAGAGTATCACTAATGTCGGCATCATCCACAATCTCGGTCATAAAAATGGAACTTTCAGAAAGCAACCCCTTTTTTGTGATGTAGCGAACCAACTCATCCCACGAGCTATGTATCCTTTCAAGATCATCGAAATTACCACGATATTCAAGAAATAAATATTCAAAACTTGGTAAATATTCTATTTCGAACTTGAGTTGTTCTCTTGCAACCCCTTCATTAGGAAGTAATGATTGCTGTGTGTTTTTAAGTATAACTTCGGTGTGCGCTCTAAAGTAAGAGGGAGAGGTTTTATATTTGCTTTTAAAAGCTTTGCTAAAAGCGGCTCTATCTTCAAACCCAACCTCGTATGCAATTTCTGAAACACCCATATCTGAATATGCTAAGTACTGCGCTGCTTTTTCTAACCGAAGCCGTTTGATATATTTCCCAATAGTCTCGTTATGAAGCGCCTCAAAGATTCGATTAATATTGCGATATGAATAAAAGGAAACATCTTCGATCTTACCAATATTGATGTCTTCTTTAAAATGATCATCAATAAAGGAAAGTAACTTCTTATAACGTTCTAATTGGGTTGTGTTACTCATAATCACAATAATAAAAAATAAAACCCACTTCATTTGAAGTGGGTTTTAAAATTATTTAATTGTCTACAATTTACAGATCAAATTTAATTCCTTGTGCTAAAGGAAGATCTGTTGTATAGTTGATCGTATTTGTTTGACGTCTCATGTATACTTTCCAAGCATCAGATCCGGACTCACGTCCACCACCCGTTTCTTTTTCTCCACCAAAAGCTCCGCCGATCTCGGCTCCAGATGTTCCAATGTTCACATTAGCGATACCACAATCTGAACCTGCAACAGATAAAAAAGCCTCCGCTTCTCGTAAGTTATTCGTCATAATTGCAGAAGACAGCCCTTGAGCAACTCCATTCTGAATGTCTAAAGCATTCATTACATCACCTGAATATTTTAATAAATATAACACAGGGGCAAAGGTTTCGTGTTGTACAATTTCAAATGAATTATTTGCTTCTGCAATTGCAGGTTTTACGTAACAACCACTTTCATAACCTTCTCCAGAAAGAACGCCTCCTTCAACCACGATGTTTCCGCCCTCAGCTACTACTTTTTCTAGTGCAGCATTATACATAGCTACAGCATCTGTGTCAATTAAAGGTCCAACATGATTGTTTTCATCTAAAGGGTTTCCGATGCGTAATTGTTCATATGCTTTTACAATAGCATCTTTTACCTGATCGTAAATAGAATCGTGAATGATCAATCTACGTGTAGAAGTACAACGTTGTCCTGCTGTTCCAACAGCACCAAATACAGCACCTATAACTGTCATTTTAATATCAGCATCTGGAGTAACAATAATTGCATTGTTTCCTCCTAATTCTAATAATGAATTTCCTAAGCGAGCGGCTACTTCTTGAGCAACAATTTTACCCATTCTGGTAGAACCTGTAGCAGAAACTAAAGGAACACGAGTATCTTTGGTCATCATTTCTCCAACAGTATAGTCGCCATTGATTAGATTACAAATACCCTCTGGAAGATTGTTCTCTGCGAATACTTCAGCAGCAATATTTTGACAAGCAACTCCACACATTGGGGTTTTTTCCGAAGGCTTCCAAACACATACATCACCACAGATCCATGCTAAAGCAGTATTCCATGCCCAAACAGCTACTGGGAAATTGAAAGCAGAAATGATTCCAACAACTCCTAATGGGTGATATTGCTCGTACATTCTATGTCCTGGTCTTTCCGAGTGCATAGTTAAACCATGTAATTGACGAGATAACCCAACTGCAAAATCACAGATATCGATCATTTCCTGTACTTCACCTAAACCTTCTTGGTATGATTTTCCCATTTCATAAGAAACTAATTTTCCAAGTGCTTCTTTCTTCTCTCTCAATTTTTCTCCAAACTGACGTACAATCTCACCACGCACTGGCGCAGGCTTTACTCTCCACTCTTTGAAAGCAGCTTTAGCTGTTTCCATTACTTTTTCGTAATCTTCCTGAGTAGTTGTTTTTACTTTTCCTATTAATTTACCATCTACTGGAGAGTAGCTTTCAATAAGAGGTCCATTAGAAAAGTGATGAGAACCTGTAGAGGTTCCTTCGTTTATATCTTTCAGCCCTAATTCTGCTAGCGCTTCCTGAATTCCAAAATTATCCATTTTGTGATTTTTTGATTTGATTTGTACGTCAAAAGTACAAATAAAGTTTCGTAAATTTATGCAGATTTAAAAGCAACTTTCTCATGAAAAAATTTAGTATTATCCTAGCGGTCATGATTGCTTGTTTAGGGTGCAAAGAAGAAAAAAAATCGGCAAAAAAGATCAAGGTAAATGAGTTTGCCATTATAGTTCATGGGGGAGCAGGAACCATTTTGAAAAAGAATATGACACCAGAGAAGGAAGCTGCATATAAAGCAAAACTTTCAGAGGCTATCCGTGTAGGGTATGATATCTTGAAAAATGGAGGAACGAGTATGGACGCTGTTGAGAAAACGATACATATATTAGAAGATTCTCCTTTATTTAATGCTGGTAAAGGAGCGGTTTTTACGCATGAAGGAGTAAATGAACTGGACGCTTCTATTATGGATGGATCTAATTTAAACGCTGGAGCAGTTGCGGGTGTAAAAGATGTAAAACATCCGATTTCTGCTGCGCGTTTAGTTATGACAAACTCTGATCATGTATTACTTTCTAGAGAAGGAGCTTCTCAATTTGCAAAAGAGCAAGGATTAGAAATAGTAGATCCTTCCTATTTCTATACAGAAAGAAGATATCGATCTCTTCAAAGAGCGTTAGATAGAGAATCAAAAAAGAAAGCAACCAAAGAAACGGCTTTTTATGATGAAGACATTAATAATAGTAAATTCGGAACGGTAGGCTGTGTGGCTTTAGATAAAAACGGAAATATTGTTGCAGGAACCTCTACAGGAGGAATGACCAATAAACGATGGAGTAGAATAGGAGACTCTCCAATTATTGGTGCTGGGACCTACGCAAATAATGCAACGTGCGGAGTATCGTCTACAGGATGGGGCGAGTATTTTATCAGAGCCATGGTGGCCCATGATGTTTCTGCATTAATGGAATACAAAGGAATGTCATTACAGGAAGCAACACACGAAGTAATTCAAAATAAACTAACAAAACTAGGAGGCACAGGAGGTATTATAGCATTAGACAAAAGTGGAAATATGCAGTTCGAGTTTAATACCGCCGGAATGTACAGGGCATCAATGAATGATAAGGGGGAGTTGACTGTTAAAATCTATAAAGACTAATTAACAGGAACTACGACTTCTTCAAAAATGTCTTCTCCATTACTATCTTTTCCTTTCCAGAACTTAAAAGTATAGTCTTCTGTTTGTAAGACCTGTACCGGAAAAGTGTACTCTTCTTCTACAGTTACTTGAGAGCATGTTGTACTGAGGTCTTCCAAAGCTCTAATAGCTACAATTCTGGAAGTGCCCTCATATTCGTAATATAAGTTGTAAAAACGATAACATGGATTTGGCAAGGTGTATTTTACGGTAATGAAATCTACATCTCCAGCATTTAAGCTAGCAGGAGTGACCGCTTCATCAATAGTTAAAATGTGAAGTTGAAACTCATCTTCAGAAGAACAAGCCATTAAAAAGAATAACGAGAAAATAAAAATAACTTTTTTCATGATCTTCTATTTATAGTATAAAAATACATCAAAAATTGTTCCAGTTATAGCTGAATAACAATGATTTAGTTTAAAATTGATATTTAACTCCCGTATACAAACCAAGAAAATAAGGGCTAAATCCATTACTGTTTTGCGTAAATGTTACTAAATGTACTTTCAACATTGGGTTAACATTTAAAGACCAATTTTTATAGACAACATAATCGAGGTCGAAACCAAAGTTTACACTCACGTTTATCGGGTTTAGATTATTAGCCTCACCTAAATAAGAGTTGTATTCCTCAGACCTTACCAGAATCTCGTTATCATTTAAAAGGAGAGTACTAATACCAGAAATAAGTCCAACAGAAAAACGATCTGAAGGCCTTAGAGAATAGGTGAGTTCTATTGGAAATTCAACATAGCCATAACGCTGTAAAATAATAGCATTATCTGTTAGAAGATTAGCTGAGCTTACCAAGGAAGTAATAGCCATTGTATTTTCTAAAGATCCTATATAAACATCATTGTTTAAACCTGAAGTAAGCGTATTGCTAGAACGAATACTAGCCAGGCCATTTGAAGAAATTCCAGACGCAACTCCAATGTCCTGGGTAGAAAAACTTAGTTGTTGTAGATGTATTCCAGAACGAATTCCCCAATTTTTAGAAATAGGGAAATGCACGTTAACACCAAAAGAAGCATTTTCATTACCTCCAACAGGGTTGTTATTCAGGCTGTTATCAATAGAAGAACCATTGGAAAACGAATTGGTTTTTAGATATCCATAAGAAGGAGAAATCCCCCATCTTTTTTTCAAAACATCCTTTTCCTCAAACAAAGAATCATTTTTCTTAACGGCATCAAATAAACTAATACCCTTAGTTTCTTCATACATCATGTTAGGGATAGTAGTAAGCAGATCACCCTTAAATCGAATAGGGTCAAACTCTGCTATTGAATTAGGAGATAAGTTAGACAATTTGGTGTATGTAGGTAAATTACGTTCCGAATGTTTCACATACGTAACAGTTGTGTTTTTGTCTTCAGGGTTTTCTGTGTTGTTGTTTTTTGCAACGATTGTATTCTCTTTTGTTAATACTTCTGGTAATATTTTTGATGCAGGTACATTTTTGATGACCTGGGTTGGTGTACTATTTTTCTTCGTTTGTGGTGTTTCTTTAGAAGGGTTAATAGGAGCTGTTGTAATGATAGGCTCTGTTTGTATTGGGTCTGTGCCCTCTTTTTCATTTGGTAAGAACGGAAATAAAAGCAAACCGATTAGTACAGCTGCTACACCTCCATACCACCACATAGGAAGGACTCTTCGCTTCTTCTTTTTTGTCAAACGCTCTTCTATTTGTAGCCAAACTTCTGGTCTTGGCTCCTGCTCAAAATCGTTAAGTTTTTTTTGAAAAAACTGATCTATGTTTTTTTGATCTGCCATGTTTATGCTCCTTGTTGCTTTTTTTGATACTCAATAATTTTATCCTTTAAAATCGACCTTGCTCTTGAAAGGTTTGATTTAGAGGTGCCTTCAGAGATATCTAACATCTCTGCAATTTCTTTATGCGAAAAGTGATCTAACACATATAAGTTAAACACTAATCGATATTGGTTGGGTAATTGCTGAATCAATGCTAACAAAAAATCTGCGTCAAGCTTTTCTTGTATGTCAACATACGTTTCATCCGGAATTTCAGCATCCCTAACTACTTCTAGTTTTGTCTTTTGTCGATACTTTTGTAACGCAACATTTATAGTTATACGCTTTAACCATCCTTCAAAAGAACCTTTTCCTTTATATTGATCAATCTTATTAAAAATAAGAATGAAACTATCTTGCAAAACATCTTCAGCATCGGCATAATTTTTAGCATATTTCAGACATAGAGCGAAAAGTTTTTTAGAATACATCTGATAAACTTTCGCTTGGGCAGAAATATCTTTCTGACAACATTGTTCTATGAGCTCGGTTAGCTGAATTTTTAAAATAGTTTATCTAAATATAAATGTTTCTTATCATCGTTTAATTAATTACAATGGGGTAATTTAGCCCTTCCAACTTCAACATAAAAGGTTCATTTTCTGGTCTCATATTCCCAATATTGAAAGTGAAACTTTTTTCAATAACAGCCAAACAGGCTTCATTCGTAACCAAAGATAACTTTGAAGATCTTTGATTGGGCGTGGTCTCAACAATTTGCTCCGAAAAGTAAAGCGTACCGCGCCACCGATCTCCGCTACACCCACTTGCACTAATCGTAATCGTAATACAATTACCTGCAGCCACTACATCTTTGATCGTATAATTTGTAGAAACTGTGGAGACATATCTCGATTCATCTTCTATCGCGTAGTCCCCACAAAATCCTACTCCTGATATGCCTTTCTCACTACATGAGCTCAGAATAACAAATAAACAGCTCATAGCCAACGTGTATTGTTTCAATTTTCCCATAGTAAATTCTAGTTGTATCTGCATCTGAAAAATCAGGATATATGTTTTTGCTCTTACAATTTAGCTAAATTTTGCAAAATGACGCGCCCTAAGCAGTTCCTACTGCTTTGAGCGCATCTGCACAATCAACACAGTCGTTAACCAAAATAACTGTGTCCAACTTTATGCTTGTCTATATAATTTGTTTTTCCCACAGTCGAAACAGCAAGTTCAAAGGGCGCCTTTTTATCCTTAAATGAACCATTTGCTTCAAAAAACCGCATAAGCGCAAAAAACAAGAGCTTTATCATTTTATTATCTTTATTAGGTAGATGCGTAAGTATTAAAAAGGTTGCGTTAAATAACCCTATTTTTGTCCTGTTTATGCAAAACGAGATATTCAATATACATTCAGAGGAGGACTTTAAAGATCGAGCACTCACTATTTTTAAACATCAGTTTGAAAAAAATCGTGTGTACCGCGCTTTTTGCGATCTTTTATATGTGCACCCTTCTGATGTTAAAGAGGTAACCCAAATCCCTTTTTTACCTATCCAATTTTTCAAATCACATCAGATAGTTTCCTCTCAGGCTGAAATTCAAGAAACATTTACAAGCTCAGGAACTACAGGGAATTTTACTAGTAAACATGTAGTGACCGATCTGTCCTGGTATACTAAAAGCTACTTGAAAAGCTTTGAAAGGTTTTATGGAGATATAAAAGAGTATGTAGTTTTGGCATTATTACCTAATTATTTAGAACGAGAGGGATCTTCATTGGTGTACATGGTAGACGATTTGATCAAAAGATCTGAAAACGAAAAAAGTGGTTTTTTTCTTCATAATTTGACGAATTTGAGTAAAAATCTATTAGAATTAGATAAAAATGGACAAAAAACATTACTTATTGGTGTTTCCTTCGCGTTACTTGATTTGATAGAAAAAGAACAATTCAGCTTACAAAACACCATCATTATGGAAACCGGAGGTATGAAAGGAAGAAGAAAAGAAATGACACGTTTTGAGCTGCATGAACTATTACAAAAAGGATTTGGAGTTTCTGAAATACATTCGGAATATGGAATGACCGAACTATTAAGTCAGGCATATTCCAAAGGAAATGGAGTTTTTGAATGCCCTCCATGGATGAAAGTACTCACAAGAGATACTGAAGACGCCTTAACTATTCAAGACTATAATAGAACAGGGGGCGTTAATATTATAGATCTTGCAAACTACAATTCGTGTTCGTTTATAGCTACGCAAGATCTTGGAAAAGTGCACGAGAATGGACAGTTTGAGATCATTGGTCGTTTTGATCATTCCGACATTCGAGGGTGTAATTTAATGGTTGTGTAAAGTTTTATGTAATCAAATTCGTTTTTCATCGACTACTCCCAAAACTAACAACGATGAAACGATTTTTAACCATTGCTTTTTTAGCAATATCTGCAACATTATTTTCACAGGAAATAGACTACAACACTAAGAAAGGTTATGTAGCTGAGGGATACGATGTAGTATCTTATTTCGTTGATAAAAAACCTATAAAAGGAAGTAAAAAGTTCCAAACTACACATGATGGAGTTAAGTTTAAATTCTCGTCAGAAAAGAATTTGAATCTTTTTAAAGAAGCTCCTAAAAAATACATCCCACAATATGGAGGTTATTGTGCGTATGCTGTGGCAAAAAAGAACACAAAGATGTATATAGATGCCGAGAAATATGAGATCAGAGACGGAAAATTATATCTTTTTTATAGCTCCTGGTTGTCTAGTAAATTAGAGGATTGGCAAGAAGAAGACACCAAAAAGCTACAGGCTATGGGGGATAAAAACTGGAAGACCTTAAAACATAAAAAGAAAAAATAATGAAGAAGATTTTAATGCTTCTATTATTTGTCACGAGCATAAGTTTTGGACAAAAAACACATTATAATATTCAGAAAGGGGCGGTAGCTAAAGGATATGATGTTGTATCATACTTTAATAACACAGCCAAAAAAGGAGATAAGCAGTATACGCTAAAACATGATGGTGTGACGTTTTTGTTTTCATCTCAAGAAAATTTGAATACCTTCAAAAAAGACCCTAATAAATACATTCCACAATATGGAGGATATTGTGCGTATGCTATTGGAATAAAAGGAAGCAAAGTGTCTATTAATCCAGAAACGTTTGAAATAAGGGATGGAAAATTGTATTTGTTCTATAATAGAGGGCGCACAAACACATTAGAACTATGGACAAATGAAGGCGCAGAAAAATTAAGAGATCAGGCTGACAAGAACTGGAAAAAAATCACCAAATAAGAATTTTACTACGGAAGTAAGTCGTAGGAGCTTACAAATGAGGACTGAGGGAAACTAAAAGAGCTGAAGAAATTCAGCTCTTTTTATTATTCAACTTTTAATAAAAAGTAATTCTTTTTACCTCGCTGCAATAGCACATATTTTTCCGCTATAAAATCTGATGAGGTAATGGTATAGTTTTCTTGTACCTTTTCTTTATTTACCGAAATAGAGTTTTCTTTCAATGCTCTTCTGGCGTCTCCATTTGATTTTAAGAAGCTCGTTTTTGCAGCTAGTGCGGCAATCATATCTAGACCCTCTTCGATATCTTGCTTGGTAATACTTGCTTGAGGGACCCCGTCGAAAACATCTAAGAACGTTTGTTCATCCAGTGATTTAAGATCATCAGCTGTAGATTTTCCAAACAAAATATTTGATGCCTTAATGGCATTTTCATAAGCTTCTTGCCCATGCGTCATTACGGTTACTTCTTCACCTATTTTTTTCTGCAATAAACGCATATGGGGTGCCTCTTTATGCTCAGCGATCAATGTGTCAATAGTTTCTTTATCTAAGAATGTAAAGATCTTGATATATTTTTCAGAGTCTTCATCAGAGGAATTCAACCAATACTGATAGAATTTATACGGAGACGTTCTAAATGCATCCAACCATACGTTACCACCTTCTGTTTTTCCAAACTTAGTTCCGTCTGCCTTGGTAACCAGTGGAACTGTTATAGCATATGCCTTTCCTTGTGCTTTTCTTCGAATGAGCTCTGTTCCTGTGGTGATGTTTCCCCATTGATCAGATCCACCCATTTGAAGTTTACAATTTTTTTCTTTGTATAAATGATAGAAATCGTACCCTTGAAATAATTGGTAGGTAAATTCCGTAAAGCTCATTCCTTCTTTGGATTCTGAGCCTAAACGTTTCTTTACAGAATCTTTAGCCATCATGTAGTTTACCGTAATATGCTTTCCGGTATCTCTCACAAAATCGATCAATGAAATATCTTTCATCCAATCGTAATTATTGACTAATTCGGCAGGGTTCTCTGAAGCAGTATCGAAATCCAAGAATCTGGATAATTGCTCTTTTACACCTACAATATTTTTAGCCAAGGTATCTTCGTCGAGTAAATTTCGTTCAGCAGAC
This sequence comes from Asprobacillus argus, assembly GCF_032248395.1. Taxonomy (NCBI): domain Bacteria; kingdom Pseudomonadati; phylum Bacteroidota; class Flavobacteriia; order Flavobacteriales; family Flavobacteriaceae; genus Asprobacillus; species Asprobacillus argus. Next base: position 653,873 of record NZ_JAVTTO010000001.1, on the reverse strand, counting down.
TTTCCAGAAGGATCTCCTACCATACCTGTAGCACCACCTACTAATGCGATAGGGGTATGTCCAGCTTTTTGAAAATGCATCAATATTAATATCTGAACCAAACTACCAATATGTAAAGAATCAGCTGTTGGATCGAACCCAATATATCCTGCCGTTTTATTTTTCAATAAATAGTCTTCGGTATCAGGCATGATATCATGTAATAATCCTCGCCAACGTAATTCTTCTACAAAGTTTGTCATTCTTTCACAAAATTTAAAAAAGCAAAGATACATTTATACCGCAAAAAAACTAAATTAGCTGTATGATTTTAGTTACGGGAGGTACAGGTTTTGTCGGCGCTCATTTATTATACCAGTTAACAATAAATGAAGAAAAGATCAGGGCTGTTTATAGAACAGAATCTAGCTTGGAAAAAGTAAGAAATGTATTTTCTTATTATACCAAATCTACCAAAGGTACTTTTGCTAAAATTGAATGGGTTCAAGCAGACATTACTTCAGTGCCAGATATGATTCCCGTTTTCGAAGGTGTAACAAGAGTATATCATTGCGCAGCATTGGTTTCCTTTGACCCAAAAGCGTATATAGATATGCGAAAGGTGAATATTCATGGAACCGCAATTATAGTCAACCTGGCCATTGATGCTAAAGTAGATAAGTTGTGTTTTGTAAGCTCTATTGCTGCGGTTGGAGACAGTTTACATGGTGAGGTGGTGACAGAAGAGAATGAATGGAATAAAAACAGCAAAAATCATGGATATGCTATTTCGAAATATGGTGCAGAAATGGAAGTTTGGAGGGCTAGTCAGGAAGGAATTGATGTGATAGTAGTAAACCCAGGGGTTATTTTAGGTCCAGGTTTTTGGGATACAGGTTCAGGAAAAATGTTCTCTCAAGTGTATAATGGCTTCAAATTTTATACAGAAGGAGTCACGGGTTTTGTAGGGGTAAAAGATGTGATAAGAGCAATGCAACAACTTATGGATGGGCCTCATAAAAATGAACGTTATATTTTGGTTTCCGAAAATAAATCCTTCAAAGAAATTTTCTTTTCTATAGCCGATGCTCTTCATGTAAAAAAACCTTCTATAAAAGTAAAACCTTGGCAGACAGCCATTTTTTGGAGGTTAGATAAGATGCGTTCATTTTTGACCAGAACAGCGCCTTTAATTACAAAACATTCGGCACGATCTGCTCATGAAGAAACAAAGTATTCTTCTGAAAAGTTAAAAAAGGACACGGCTTTTGAGTTTGAAACAATAGAAGAAGTTATCAAGGAAACTAGTTCTTTTTTCCCTTAGATTTTTCTAGGTTATCTTTTAAAGAAGAACCACCTTTTTTCTTAGTAGGGTTTTTAGGCTTCACCTTAACTTTTGATAAAGTTTTACGTATAGAATCAGCTCTTATAGAATCTCTTACTTTTTTCTGACGGCTAAATATGCTGCGCTTTTCCTCCAGATTAAGCTTTACTTCTTCAAGCAGTTTCTGATATTCATCAATTTTAGAAGTGTAGTAAAAATTACTTCTTTTCAATCGTAAGCTATCAATATTGTATTTAGCATAGACTAACGGGATATAATTAACTCCCTTTTGTAGCTTGATGTTTTTTAGGTTTCTGGAAGAACTAGCAAGATAAAGATCAGTCATTAAAGCAACCATTGTGTCTTTTGGAATCAAGTCCTTTGGCTTCTCATAGACGGTATAGCTTGTACAAGAGTACATCGAAATTAGAATAATAAATGACCAAAAACCTTTCCTCATAGCTACCTGTTAAATGTGACTCTTTTACCCTTTATGTCATTATTAAAAACACCTTGATTATATACAAGCGTTCCATTTACAAAAGTATGTGTTACAGTAGATGAAAACGTGTGTCCTTCAAAAGGAGACCATTCACACTTGTATAAGATATTCTCTTTAGAAACTTGTTGTGGCTTGTCAAGATCCACTAAAACAAGATCTGCAAAATACCCTTCTTTTATAAATCCTCTTTTTTCTATTTGAAACAATTTAGCCGGGTTATGACATGCTTTTTCCACAAGTTTTTCTATCGGGATGACACCTTCTTTTACGTTGTCTAGAAGTGCTAAAATAGCATGTTGCACTAAAGGCCCACCACTTGGGGCGCTTGTATATTTATTTGATTTTTCTTCTAAAGTATGGGGCGCGTGATCCGTTGCCAACACATCGATTCTATCATCTAATAAAGCTTTCCACAAACCAGCCCTGTCTTTTGCTGTTTTTACAGCTGGGTTCCATTTAATATGTGTTCCTTTTTTTTGATAATCTTCGTCAGAAAACCATAAATGGTGCGTGCAGACTTCTGCAGTAATTCGTTTTTCTTCTAAGGGAATATCATTTCTGAACAGCTCCGTTTCTTTTGCTGTTGAAAGGTGAAAAACATGCAAACGCGCACCAGTCTTTTTTGCTAATGCAATTGCTTTTGAAGACGAAATATAACAAGCTTCTTCACTTCTAATAACAGGGTGTAATTCAATCGGAATGTCATCCCCATAGATAGATTTGTAATGCGCAGTATTTTTTCTAATGGTTGCTTCATCTTCACAATGCACTGATATAATAAGATCTGTAGATGAAAATATTTTTTCCAAAATAGCTTCATTATCAACTAGCATATTCCCAGTTGAAGAACCTAAAAACAGTTTGATTCCTGCAACATTTTTTGGATCCGTTTTTAGCAATTCTTCTAAATTATCATTAGTACCTCCAAACATGAATGAGTAATTTGCATACGATGTTTTAGCAGCAACTTGAAATTTCTCTTCCAATAATTCTTGTGTTGTTGCTTGCGGAACGGTATTAGGCATTTCAAAGAATGTGGTAATGCCTCCAGCTACGGCGGCTTTACTTTCGGTAGCGATATTCGCTTTATGTGTTAATCCGGGCTCTCTAAAATGTACTTGATCATCAATCAACCCAGGGATCAATAATTTTTTATTTGCCTGAATAATAGTTGTGTCACTGGATGCCTCAATATTTTCTGATACTTCTTTGATAAGCTCATCTTCGATTAACACATCACCAATAAAGGTTTGGTTATCAGAAACAATCGTAGCGTTCTTTATTAAGTAAGAATTCATTTTACTCCGTTAAATCTCATTTTAATTACCCCAAACAGCGCTTCATAGACTATAGACCCACTCATTTTGGACTCACCCAAGGTTCTGTCAGTAAAGATTACAGAAACCTCTTTAATATTAAACTTATGTTTCCACGCTTTAAATTTCATTTCTATCTGAAATGCATACCCTACAAACTGTATCTTGTCTAATTCAATAGTCTCAAGTACATGTCTTTTATAACAAACAAAACCCGCAGTCGTATCATGAATCGGAACACCGGTAATAAAACGTACATATTTGGAAGCAAAGTAAGAAAGCAATACTCTTTTCATTGGCCAATTAACCACATTAACTCCTTGCGAATATCTAGACCCAACAGAGAGATCGGCTCCTTCTTCTTTACATGCTTTATAAAGTCGTATCAAATCTTTTGGATCATGAGAAAAATCAGCGTCCATTTCAATAATATAATCATATCCTTTTTCAATAGCCCAATAAAAACCATGTATATAAGCCGTCCCTAATCCGTTTTTACCTGCTCTTTTTTCAAGAAATAGAGAATTCGAAAACTCGGAAATGAGAGTTTCTACAATTTCAGAAGTTCCATCGGGAGAATTATCGTCAACAACTAGGACATGAAATGCTTTTTTTTGACTAAAAACAGCCCTTATAATAGCTTCAATATTCTCTTTTTCATTGTAGGTGGGTATGATTACTAAAGCGTCTGACATGTAGAAAAATATGAAAACAGTATGGCAAATATACACTATTTAATTACTAATTTTGTGTTAATCTTGATTCTTAAAAACACGATATGCAAGCAGTAGAAAGGGCAGTTACTTCAAAAGATTGGGTTACCATAATCGTACTGGTATGCTTTTTCCTATTGGTATTGTTGACGTTTGTTAATCAGGATAGACTTAGAAGGCATTTAATGCTGAATAGAAGCAAGAGTTTTATGGAGAATGAGTTGGTAGAAAACAATGCTTTTTTCTCCGTGTTTTCGTTACTTTTTTTAGTGTTTAGCACGTTGTCATTTTCATTACTGATACTCACAACGATTAACTTTTATCTAATACCAGATGCATTTAGTTTTCTAAACTTTTCGATTATATCTACTTCATTAATAGCATTCCAAGTGCTACAAAACCTTTTACAAACAGGAATACGTTCTTTGTTTTCTATAAACACGAAAGTAGTGGAGGTGTTACTCATAAGTCAACGAAGCTATGTGTATTCGTTCTCCATTTTTGTTTTTCTGCTAAATATACTGTTCTATTACAGTGATCTGAATATAAAATACGGCATATATGGGGCTATTCTTATGCTTGGAGTTGGGCTCCTATATTTTCTAAACACAAACAAAAAGCTGATTATTAGTAAGTTGTTTTATTTTATTTTGTACCTTTGCGCGTTCAAATTAGCGCCGTTATTAGTTTTGTTTAAATTGATTTTATAAAACAAGAGAATGAGTATGAAAGTGAAAACAATATTGGTGTCGCAACCAGCACCAAAGACAGAGACATCACCTTACCATGATTTGTCTGAAAAACAAAAAGTAAAAATTGACTTTAGATCTTTTATTCACGTAGAAGGAGTTACTTCTAAAGATGTAAGGACTCAGAAAATTGATTTATCCGAGTTTACTGCAATTATTTTAACCAGTAGAAATGCCGTAGACCATTTCTTTAGAATTGCTGAAGAAATGCGTTTTAAAGTTCCAGATTCGATGAAATATTTTTGTCAGTCTGAAGCGGTGGCTTTTTATCTACAAAAATATGTAGTATACAGAAAGCGTAAGATTTATGTGGGTAATAGAACATTTGCTGAACTAGGAAAATTGATCAAGAAGCATAAAGATGAAAAATTCTTATTGCCATCTTCTGATAAATTAAAACCAGAGATACCTACATCTTTAGAGAATCTAGAAGTAAACTGGAAAAGAGCAATCTTATACAAGACTGTTGTAAGCGATCTATCAGACCTAGAGAATGTATTCTATGACGTGTTAGTATTTTTCAGCCCATCAGGAATTGATTCTTTGTTTAAGAATTTTCCTGATTTCAAACAAAATAATACAAGAATTGCTGTTTTTGGTAATTCTACAGTTAAAGCCGCAACGGCGGCAGGTTTGAAATGTAATATTACAGCACCAGCGCCAGAAACACCGTCAATGACGATGGCCTTAGAGAAGTATATTAAAGAAGTGAATAAAAAGTAGCTCCTTAAAAATAATATTATAAGAACCGAGCTTTGGCTCGGTTTTTTTACGCAAATAAAGTAGCAAAAGCTTCTTCAATCTTGCCCACTAGAATAAGCCTAATAGAATGCTTAGTACTGCTTATTTTGTTGTACTTAGATGCGACAAATGTTTTATACCCCAATTTCTCAGCTTCAATAATACGTTGATCAATTTTGGAAACAGGTCTAATTTCTCCTGCTAACCCTACCTCAGCAGCAAAACAAACTTGAGGAGAAATAGCAAGGTCCTGATTAGAAGATAAAATGGCAGCTACTACAGCCAAATCGATTGCAGGATCATCTACATGGATTCCGCCAGTGATATTTAAAAATACATCTTTAGCTCCCAATTTGAACCCTGCGCGTTTTTCTAATACCGCTAGGATCATGTGTAAACGCTTTAAATTATAGCCTGTAGTTGATCTTTGTGGTGTTCCATAAACGGCGGTACTAACTAATGCTTGAATTTCTATCATTAAAGGTCTAACCCCTTCTAAAGTAGAAGCGATGGCAGTTCCACTAAGGTCGGCATCTTTTTTAGAGATTAAAATTTCAGATGGATTGGAAACTTCACGCAAGCCGTCTGACAACATTTCGTAAATACCTAACTCTGCTGTAGAACCAAATCTGTTTTTTTGCGAACGAAGTATTCTATAGGTGTGATTTCGGTCACCTTCGAACTGCAAAACCACATCTACCATATGCTCTAAGATTTTTGGTCCCGCTATATGTCCTTCTTTGTTGATATGTCCTATTAATAAGACAGGAGTGGCGGTTTCTTTTGCAAACTTGATTAGTTCTGCTGACGTTTCTCGAATCTGTGAAACACTTCCTGGCGAGGCTTCTATAGCATTTGTATGTAATGTTTGGATAGAATCTATCACTAACACATCAGGAGCTACCTCTTCTATATGCTTAAATATTTGTTGCGTGTTGGTTTCAGTAAGAATCAAACAGTTAGAATTGTTTGTTTGTACCCTATCTGCTCTCATTTTTATTTGAGATTGACTTTCCTCTCCAGAGACATATAACACTTTATGTGGGATGTTCAATGCAATCTGTAATAGCAATGTCGATTTTCCAATCCCAGGCTCTCCTCCTAATAAAGTTACTGAACCTTTTACTAACCCGCCTCCTAAAACCGTATCGAGTTCCGTGTTTTTAGTGGCAATTCGTTCTTCTGGGTTAAGTTGAATTTCATCAATTTTTAAAGGCCTAGAAACAGGTTTTGCCGTAGTTGATTGTTTCCATGTTCGTTTTTCTTCCTTCTGAATAACTTCTTCTACAATGGTATTCCATTCATTACACGTAGTGCATTGTCCCATCCATTTAGCATGTTGAGCACCACAATTTTGACAAAAAAAACTAGTTTTGATTTTAGCCATTTTTATAAAGAAGGTTTACACAAAGAAAAGAAAATTACTTGTCTTTATTATAGATCGGTAATACTAAAAATGAAAGCCCTCCAAAAATAATGATCATGGCTGTTTGTGCCGACCACATAATTGCACCAAAGGCATTTGATGGTTCTTCTGGAATTGCAAATAACGAAAAGGCCCCAGCAACCGCTACAGGATATAAACCGACTCCTCCATTAGTCGCTGCAATGCTGAATCCACCGGCAATAAAGCCAACCAATATAGCACCTAAAGGAACGTGTAGCCCTTCAACAGCAGGAATCGTTGCCCAAAACATGGCTACATACATTGCCCAGATAAAAACGGTATGAAAAATAAAAGCCCATTTTTTCTTCATTCTAAAAATACTAGTAACGCCTTCTACTAAACTCTTAACAAAGGTTTTGATCTTTAAGCCAAAACCAGAATTAGCTTTCTTAACGTACCTGGTAAAAATGAAGATTCCAAGGGCTAAAGCAGCAATCCCAATCCCAATTTTTACAGGGTCGAAGTTCTTTTTTACGAGTTCAAGAATGAAATCAAATTGAATCAATAGAGTGATGCCAATAATAATGAACATCATGATAAGGTCAGCGATTCTTTCAGCAACGATGGTTCCAAATCCTTTTTCAAAAGGAATGTCTTCATAGTTTGCCATAACTGCGGCTCTGGAGACTTCACCAGCTCTTGGTAATGCCAGGTTAACAAAATAAGCGATTAAAACAGCAAGTGTACTATTCATAAATTTAGGCTTGTAACCCATCGGCTCTAACATAAACTTCCACCTGTAGGCTCTTGATAGATGACTAAGGATGCCAAAGAACAAGCCAAGCGCAATCCACCAATAATTAGCATTTTTAAAATACTCCAGTAATTTCGCAGGAGAAATTTTGGTAAACATGTACCAAACCAAAAGACCTCCTAAGATTAAAGGAAGTACAATTTTTAAAGTTTTTTTGATTTTAGTCGACAAAATTAGGTAAGTGTATTTGTAGCCTCATTAGGAAAAACTAAAGCAGGTTTAAAGTTTTTAGCCTCTTCTAAATCCATATAAGCATAAGCAATCAAAATTAGAATATCCCCTTTTTGAACTTTTCTGGCGGCAGCTCCATTCAATGTTATTTCACCAGTTCCTCGTTTGCCGGGAATTGCGTAGGTTTCTAATCGCTCACCATTGTTATTGTTGACAATTTGAACTTTTTCTCCTTCGATGATATTAGCAGCATCCATTAAATCTAAATCGATAGAAATACTTCCAATATAATTTAAATCAGCACCTGTTACTTTAACGCGATGAATTTTTGATTTTACCACTTCTACTAACATGCTGCAAAAGTACTATTTTTTTAAATGTCTCTTAAGAATATCTCATTAAAAGAAGAGTTATGTATTTAGCTCAATATTGTCGATCAATCGAATTTCTCCCGCAAAAGCAGCAATAAATCCTCTATACGTTTTTCCTGTTTCTTTTTTTGATGCTGTTCGAAGTGTTACAACATCTGCAACCGTAAAGTATTCTAATGCTAAAATGGCATTTTGCTCAAATTCATTTTCCACCCACTTTACAACATCATCAATAGTGCTTTTTTCAAATAGTTTTGCGGCTTTTTGAAGTGTTGCATGGATAAAAGGAGCACATTGTCTTTGGTCAAAGGTGAGACGAGTATTTCTGGAACTCATCGCTAAACCATCTTGTTCCCTGTAAATTGGGCAACCATGAACCTGAACAGATATGTTATGCTTTTCGACCATTTTTTTTACAATTTGCAACTGCTGAAAATCCTTTTCTCCAAAATATGCATTGTGTGGCTTTATAATATCAAAAAAAGATTTTACAATAGTCCCAACTCCATCAAAATGACCTGCTCTGTGTTTTCCCTCCATTTCAAACTCCAGGCCATCAAAATCAAATTTTTGAGCAGACACAGATTGATCATACATCTCACTTACAGGAGGTAAAAACAGGATGTCACAATGTTCGTTTTGTAAGAGCTTTATATCCTTATCAATAGTTAAAGGATAGTTAATTAAGTCTTTTTTATTATCAAATTGTGTCGGATTTACAAAGATACTTGCAACCGTAACATCATTATTTTCTTTAGAAGTTTTAATCAAAGAAAGGTGCCCTAAATGTAGCGCCCCCATAGTAGGGACAAAACCTACAGAAAGATTTTTCGCCTTTAAAAGGGTTAAATGATTGATTAATTTTTCTTTAGTCTTAAAAATCAGCATTCTGTTTTCGTTGTAGAATGAGTGCAAACTTAGCATTTTAACAACAATTTTGCATAAAAATTCGTAGTTTTGCACTTCTTGTAAAAGAGTTAGATTTAATGAAAGATAAGAGAATATTGTATGTTTCTTCAGAGGTAATTCCATATTTACCAGAAACAGAAATAGCATCAACGGCATTTAATGTAGCGAAGAACGCACATTCAAACGGAGTACAAACTAGAATATTTATGCCTCGTTTTGGCGTAATTAACGAAAGGAGACACCAGTTACATGAGGTAATAAGGCTTTCAGGAATGAACCTTATTATAAATGATATGGATATGCCTCTTATTATTAAAGTGGCTTCTATTCCAAAAGAAAGAATGCAAGTATACTTTATCGATAATGATGAGTATTTTAAAAGAAAAGCAATTTTCTCTGATGAAGATGATAACCTTTTTCAAGATAACGATGAGAGGGCAATTTTCTTTGCAAAGGGAGTTGTTGAGACAGTGAAGAAACTGAACTGGGCTCCAGACATCATCCATGTTCATGGCTGGCTGGCGTCATTACTTCCTTTGTACTTAAAGGAATACTATTCTGAGGAACCGCTATTTGCTGAAAGTAAAATTGTTACTTCAGTATATAATAATGGCTTTGAAGGATCGTTAAATGAGGAACTTATTAATAAAGTTCAATTTGATAAGTTATCTGAGGATAAATTATCCGAATTATCTGAACCAAACTACACAAATATTATAAAGAATGCTATTGTAAACTCTGATGCAATTGTTTATGGAAGTGCTGAAATTGATGAAGAATTTACTTCATTGGTAGAAAAGGAGAACAAGTTGTCTTTAGAATACAATTCGGGAGATTATTCAGAATCGTATTTAGATTTTTATAGAGAAATAATCTCTACAAATTAATTAGAATTTATGTTGAAAAAGTTTATTAGAAGAGGAGCGGTCCTCGGTAGTTTTGCGTTAATTATATCTGGAGTTATTTCCTGTGAAAAAGATTTTACGGATGTCAATACTTCTGTCATCAGGAATAATGAATTTACGACAAATGATACTTTGTTAGAGGTTATAATAACTGAAAAACCCGTTACAAGTGTAAGAGCAGACGGTATTCAGTTAGGGGCATTAGGACAATATTTGCTCGGAAGCTATAATAACCCTCATTACGAAAAAATAGAAGCTTCGATAGTTTCTCAATTGCAAATTAGCAGCGCTTTTAAAGTGGTAGACAGAGAATACGGGGCAGACACAACTGTTGTTACGCAGATAGATACGGTGTATTTAAAGTTACCGTATCAAGCAACTCTTCAAACAGACGGAACTTATGAACTTGATTCCATTATAGGAGATACTGAGAAGGCGTTTAATTTGAATATTTATCAAAATACAACCTTCTTGAATGTCTTGGATCCAAGTGACCCTTCTGTGTTTAATCAATTTCAGTCAGACGCTATATATCAAACGTTGCCAACAGAATTAAATGCTATTTCAAACTTTCAATACATCCCAAGAGCTGGAGATACGATGATGGTGGTTAGTAGAAAGTTAAATACCGGAAGTATTTATGATAAAGATACAATCAAGTTAACAAATAGCCTTCCTTTTGGAAGAGTACCTCTTAAAGCAGATTTGTTAAAACAAATTTTGCTAGATAGATATCAAACGGATGACTTTGCTTCTCAAGAAGCTTTTGATGATTATTTTAGAGGAATAGTCCTAGAAGCAAGTGAAGGAACTGACCCTGGATCTTTAATATCATTTAGCTTTAATACTGGATTGATAGAATATAACCCTTCTATTGAAGTGTATTATACCAATACGGTATTGGTTTCAGGAGTAGCAGTAGACACGATCAAAAAGAATGATTCATTTAGATTATTTGGCGTTAGAAATAGCCTTTATAATATGACGACAAACAACCCCACACCTGCTGGAAACTTTCAGATTCAAGGAACGGCTGGAACGCATGCGGATATAGCACTTTTTGGACCAGATACGGACGGTAATGGGTTGCCTGATCAAATGGAGGAGTTAAGGGCTAAGAATTGGTTAATAAACGATGCTCAATTAACATTTTATGTCAATCAAAATATTGTTGGTTTTGATACTATTGCAACACCTTTTAGATTATTTTTGTACAAGAACGGAGAAAGTCTAGGTTTACCTCCTGCACTTATAAAAGATGCTTTACCCGAAACAAGTGCAGCTTTTGGTGGGGTTTTAGAACTAACGGACGAAAAGAAACCAGATAAGTACACGTTTAGAATTACGGATTATATCTCAGATATATTAAGCGGAGCAACAAATTATAGCCCCCCATTAACATTGAAAGTTGCGAACCCGACGGATTTTCCAACAACCGCTACAGATACAATTATAGATTCCTATAATTGGAACCCTAAAGGGGTAATGTTGTTAAATCATCTACTAACCAATGGAGATAGAAGGGTTCAGTTAAAGATTTCGTATTCTGAGAAGACGACTAATTAAATATTAACAACAACCCAAACCAAAAGAAAAAGTTATGTGTGGAATTACTGGCTATATAGGACCTAGAGAGGCGTACCCTATCGTAATCAACGGACTTAAAAGATTAGAATACAGAGGCTATGACAGTGCAGGAGTGATGATGTTTGATGGAGAAAAAATGCACTTGTCTAAAACCAAGGGTAAGGTTTCAGATCTAGAGAAAATTACAGAAACGGAGCCTTTTAGGAAAAAAGGAAGTATTGGTATTGGTCACACTAGATGGGCAACTCATGGAGTGCCTAACGACATAAACTCACATCCACATTTTTCAGCTTCAGGGGATTTAGTGATCGTGCATAACGGAATCATTGAAAACTATGATACACTTAAAAAGGAATTAATCTCAAGAGGATATACTTTTAAAAGTGATACAGATACAGAGGTTTTGGTAAACCTAATTGAAGAGGTTAAAAAGAAAGAAGGATGTAAACTTGGGAAAGCAGTTCAGTTAGCACTAACTCAAGTGATCGGAGCATATGCGATTGCAGTTTTTGATAAGACGAAAACCAATGAAATTGTAGTTGCAAGATTAGGAAGCCCAATAGCTATTGGGGTAGGTAAGGATAATGGAGAGTTCTTTGTCGCTTCTGATGCATCACCGTTTATTGAATTCACAAAGGACGCTATTTATCTAGAGGATGAAGAAATGGCAATTATCAAATTGCACAAGGGGATCAAGGTTCGAAAAATTAAAGATGACTCTTTAGTAGATGCCAACATCCAGGAATTGCAATTAAGCCTTGAGCAAATCGAAAAAGGAGGATACGAGCACTTTATGCTGAAAGAAATCCACGAACAACCTAAGGCTATCATTGATACGTATAGGGGAAGAATGCTGCCAGATGAAGGGATTATAAGAATGGCTGGTGTAGACAATAACATGGAACGTTTTCTTAATGCAGATAGAATAATAATTGTTGCTTGCGGAACGTCATGGCATGCTGGGTTGGTGGGTGAGTATCTTTTAGAAGATATGACAAGAATACCTGTTGAAGTAGAATATGCTTCAGAATTCAGATATAGAAACCCGATTATTACTCCGAAAGACGTGGTCATTGCTATTTCTCAATCTGGAGAAACAGCAGACACCTTAGCAGCGATTAAGCTGGCAAAATCTAAAGGAGCTTTTGTTTTTGGAGTGTGTAATGTAGTAGGATCATCCATTGCTAGAGAAACGCATGCAGGCGCGTATACGCATGCAGGCCCTGAGATTGGAGTAGCTTCTACAAAAGCATTTACAACACAGATCACGATATTATCATTGATCTCTTTGAAATTGGCAAAAGCGAAAGGAACGTTATCAAATTCGGCATTTCACATGTATCTACAGAAAATGCAGTTGATTCCAGAAAAGGTACAGAAGCTTTTAGAAATAGATGAGAAAGTAAAAGAGATAGCAAGTATTTATAAAGATGCGAAAAATTGTTTGTACTTAGGAAGAGGGTTTAATTTCCCAGTGGCGTTAGAAGGAGCATTAAAGCTTAAAGAAATATCATACATCCATGCAGAGGGATATCCTGCAGCAGAGATGAAGCATGGGCCTATTGCGCTTATTGATGAGAATATGCCAATTTTTGTGATTGCAACAAATAAAGGACACTACGAAAAAGTAGTAAGTAATATTCAAGAGATCAAATCTCGCGCAGGAAAGATCATAGCTGTTGTTACCGAAGGAGATGTTACCGTTAAAGAAATTGCAGATCACGTTATCGAAATTCCAGACACGGAAGAAGCATTAACGCCTTTACTAACTACCATTCCATTCCAGTTATTATCATATCATATTGCGGTAATGTTGGACAAGAATGTAGATCAACCTAGAAATTTAGCAAAATCGGTTACCGTAGAGTAACTTTGAAATGATAAAGCATAAAAAAGCCAGCTTATTGCTGGCTTTTTTATGCTTTATCATGAACCTTTACATGCTCTCCATTGTTCCATAAGGTCAGAATATCGGTAGCTACCATTGCTCCTGTACCTGCAGCAATAGCAAACTGACTTCTGAATCCAGCTATAGTTCCGCACACATACATGCCCTTTTTAACGAGTAAATTTTCATTTTTGAGCTGTATACGATCTTTGGCTACTTTTGTTAATGAATGTGGTTCTAGATATGTTTCTAGCCCCTTAATTAAAAAAGGTTTCGCATAATTTAATGCTAAGACAATAATTGAAGCTCTATAAGTAGCTTTGTTTGTTTGAACAAGATAAACGCCATCTGTTTGATCTATAGAGTTTACCTTCTCATTGTCAATTTGTATAACCTCAGGGTATAGATCGGCTAACTGTTTTTTTCCAGAAACCAATATGTCTTTTCCTAAAGTATTAGGCGGCAGACCAAGTACATTATTAAATAAGGCGCTTTGCAAATGAGATGCTTTTTGATGGGCGATAATCCCTATTTTCTTATCAATAGCATAAGGTTTCTTAGCCGCGGACCCTAAAACCAAAGCACATTGCAATCCCGCAGCACCTCCCCCTATGATCAACGTGTCAAACATATTATACTAAAGCTTTAATGTTATGAGCAAAAAGTTTTACCGCAATAGCTAAAAGAATAACTCCGAAAACCTTTCGGATGATCTTAATTCCATTTGGTCCAATAATTCGCTCTATTTTAGACGAAGTCTTAAGTACAACATATATAAGAAGCACATTTAATACGATGGCTATAATTATATTTTGTATTTCAAATTCAGCCCTCAAAGATAAAAGGGTGGTTAAACTTCCTGGCCCGGCAATTAACGGGAATGCCAAAGGAAAAACCGACGCAGTAATGGCATTTGAATCTTCTTCTTTGTAAAGTGTAATCCCTAAGATCATTTCCAATGCAATAAAGAAAAGAATAAATGCACCAGCCACGGCAAAAGAATTAACATCAATCCCAATTAATGACAGCAAACTTTGTCCCAAGAATAGAAATAGGATCATAATACTTCCCGCAATAATAGAGGCTTTTTCAGACTGAATGTGTCCTACTTTTTTTCTAAGATCTATAATAATGGGGATATTTCCAATAATATCAATTACCGCAAATAAAACCATAAATGCCGTAAAAATTTGCTTAATGTTTTCCATTAGTTAATACATAAAAAATATACTACAAAATTAGTCAACTTAGTTTAGCATATGGTAAAATAATCGGAAAAAAATAATGTATTTTTAAGCCATGTTTCAATTACGTAAAACTATTGTTTCGGAAGACCTCTTTGAAAAGGATTTTGTCTGCAATTTGTCGGCCTGTAAGGGTGCTTGTTGTATAGATGGGGAGGCTGGAGCCCCTTTGACAGAAGAGGAAACGAAAAAATTGGAAGACATCTACCCACAAGTAAAACCTCTTCTTAGAAAGGAAGGAATTGAGGCTATTGAAAAAGAAGGAACTTGGATTACCAGTGATTTTGATGAACTTGAAACTCCTTTAATCAATCATAAAGAATGCGCCTATGTTATTTTTGATGATAAAAAGACGGCATTATGCGGAATAGAAGAGGCCTATAATCAAGGAATAATAGACTGGAAAAAACCAATCTCATGCCATTTATATCCAGTGAGAGTTAAAGAGTATTCTGAATTTTCCGCCGTAAACTACAATAAGTGGGGTATATGTGATGATGCATGTACATTAGGAAAGGAATTGCAAGTACCTGTCTATAAATTTGTAAAAGAGGCGTTAATAAGGAAATTTGGAGAATCTTGGTATGAGGAGTTAGAAAAAGTGGCTGAACAACACAAATAAAGCCTTGATTTTTAGTATATTTAACCTTCGAAAAACAAGTCATATGAAAAAAATAGCACCAATACTATTCGCAGTATTTGTATTACTTTCTTGCGAAGATAATCAGACCACAATAAATATATCTACACCGTATACCTTAGATGAATCGTTTGAAGTGGGGATTCCACAAACAGGGAGTGGACAAACTAATTTTAATGAAACAAGTAGCCATGACCTAAGTCAACTAATTGCGAATTATAGTGATATAAATTCAGTTACTGTAAACAGTTTAACATATCAGTTTGCGAATTTTTCAGGAGATACGGCAGGAGTAATCCAAACAGCGATATTAACCATCAACAATGTCACAGTAGCAACTATTTCAAATGTGAATATTTCACAGGAAGCAGCGAATAATACGATTTTTCAAATCACTGATGCAGCTGTGATTAGTCAAATCCAAAATATTTTAGAGACTACATCTATAGTTAATTTGCAAGCATCAGGAACTGTAAACTCAAGCATTCCTATGAACTTTACTATTGATGTTCACTTAGATATTGAGGCGAATTAATTCAAAGAACCAGTTTACATAAAACAAAAAGCCTGAGGTATAACCTCAGGCTTTTTTGTAAAAAAAATTAAATCTAAAATATTAGATAACTCTAACGCTTACTGCGTTTAATCCTTTTCTACCTTCTTTTAATTCAAACTCTACTGCATCGCCTTCTCTTACTTCGTCAATTAATCCAGAGACATGTACGAAATACTCATCTTTTGAACCATCTTCAATAACAAATCCAAATCCTTTAGATTCGTTGAAGAATTTTACTGTTCCGTTTTTCACTTGTAATAATAATAATAGTTAATAAAGTGCAAAGGTACCTTTATTAAACTGATAATGAGGTGGGTTTTGTAAAAATTTTAAAGACTGTCGATATAAACTCATTTCATAAGCATTAAAAAGACACATTTCAATTCCTTTTTTTATTTAAAAAGAAATGCGAAAAAAGTTTTTTAAGAATGTCAGTGACAGTAGTGCTTAACAAAAATTTAACATTGTAACATTTTGAATATCAGATAGTTGAGAAAATTTGATTTTTTCAGTTTTAATTTAACATAAGTTGATTTTGTTAAAAACTTGCTGGGTTTTGTGAATAAGTATGGCTTTTAATTTTTAGCAATTTTTCCAATCTTTGTTAGCATCCTTTTTTATGAGGAAATTCCCCAAAATCAAAAAAACAACACAAAAATGTCCGCAATAGAACCTATTTTACAACCAAATGACAACAGATTTGTAATTTTCCCTATACAGCATAACGATTTATGGGATTGGTACAAAAAACAGCAAGCGTGCTTTTGGACGGCTGAAGAAATAGACCTGCATTCAGATCTGGATGATTGGAATAATAAACTGTCTGATGATGAACGTTACTTTATAAAACATATTCTAGCATTCTTTGCTGCATCCGATGGAATTGTAAATGAAAACCTAGCAGAAAACTTTGTTAACGAAGTACAATATTCGGAAGCCAAATTTTTCTATGGTTTTCAAATTATGATGGAAAACATTCATTCCGAAACGTATTCGTTATTAATTGATACGTATGTAAAAGATGAAACAGAAAAAGATAAACTGTTTAGAGCTATAGAAGTGTTCCCTGCAATTAAGAAAAAAGCAGATTGGGCGTTAAAATGGATAGAATCTGATTCATTTGCAGAACGATTAATTGCGTTCGCGGCAGTAGAAGGAATTTTCTTTTCAGGTGCTTTTTGTTCGATTTTCTGGTTGAAGAAAAGAGGTTTGTTACCAGGGTTAACTTTTTCTAATGAGCTAATTTCTAGAGATGAAGGGATGCACTGCGATTTTGCCGTACACCTGCACAATAAGCATATGGTAAATAAAGTGCCAAAAGCAAGGATCAAAGAGATTATTGTAGATGCACTAAATATAGAAAGAGAATTCGTAACCGAATCTTTGCCTGTGAGTTTAATCGGAATGAATGCCAAACTAATGACAGAGTACCTAGAGTTTGTGACTGATAGACTGTTATTAGAATTTGGATGTGAAAAAGAATATAACGCAACGAATCCTTTTGACTTTATGGAAATGATTTCTCTAGAAGGAAAGACCAATTTCTTCGAAAAAAGAGTATCAGAATACCAAAAAGCAGGAGTGAAATCGGGAGGAACAGGGTCCATCAGTTTTGATGCAGATTTTTAAACTAAACTAAATAAACTGGATACAGTTTGTTAACTAATTATAAAACCAAATAGAGCATGTATGTATTAAAAAGAGATGGCAAGAAAGAGCCAGTGATGTTTGACAAGATCACGGCCAGAGTAAAAAAGATGTGTTATGGATTAAACAATATTGTTGATCCTGTAAAGGTAGCAATGCGCGTGATTGAAGGATTGTACGATGGAGTAACTACCTCGGAGCTTGATAATTTGGCAGCAGAAACAGCCGCCACTATGACTACTGCACATCCAGATTATGCAAAATTAGCAGCGAGAATTGCCGTATCTAACTTACATAAAAACACGAAGAAGTCATTTTCAGATACGATGAATGACTTGTATCATTATGTAAATCCACGTACAGAAAAGAAAGCGCCATTGTTGTCGGATGATGTGTACAAGATCATAAATGAGAATGCAGAAAAACTAGATTCTACTATTATTTATAATAGGGATTTTAATTACGATTATTTCGGATTTAAAACATTAGAACGTTCTTATTTGTTAAAACTCAATGGTCAAATCGTAGAACGCCCTCAACACATGCTCATGAGGGTTTCTATTGGTATTCATAAAGGAGATATTGACGAAGCAATAGCAACATACGAGTTAATGAGTAAAAAGTATTTTACACATGCAACTCCAACATTATTTAATGCTGGTACGCCAAAACCACAGATGTCTTCTTGTTTCTTATTACAGATGCAAGATGATAGTATTGAAGGAATTTATGATACACTTAAACAAACTGCTCAAATATCTCAATCTGCAGGAGGAATAGGATTATCTATCCATAATGTAAGAGCTACTGGATCATATATCAGAGGAACAAATGGAACCTCAAACGGAATTGTTCCGATGTTAAAAGTGTTCAATGATACGGCGAGATATGTAGATCAAGGAGGAGGAAAACGTAAAGGGTCTTTCGCAATGTATTTAGAACCATGGCATGCAGACATCTTTGATTTCTTAGACTTAAAGAAGAATCATGGAAAAGAAGAAATGCGTGCTAGAGACCTATTCTATGCAATGTGGGTACCAGATCTATTTATGAAAAGAGTGCAAGAAGACGGAACATGGACGTTGATGTGTCCAAACGAATGTCCTCACTTATATGATACCTATGGAGATGAGTTTGAAAAACTGTATGAAGGATATGAAAAAGTAGGAAAAGGAAGAAAAACGATCAAAGCACGTGAATTATGGGAGAAAATTCTAGAATCTCAAATTGAGACTGGAACACCATATATGCTGTACAAAGATTCTGTAAACCGTAAGACCAATCATAAGAATTTAGGAACCATTCGTTCTTCTAACTTATGTACAGAGATTATGGAGTACACTGCAAAAGATGAAGTAGCTGTTTGTAACCTGGCGTCTATTGCATTACCTATGTTTGTTACAGAAAAAGAGAATGGAGAAAAGTTCTTTAACCATAAAAAGTTATTTGATGTAACTAAAAAAGTAACGCGTAATTTGGATACGGTAATTGACATGAATTACTATCCTGTTAAAGAAGCTGAAAATTCAAATTTCCGTCACAGACCTATCGGATTAGGAATTCAAGGATTAGCAGATACCTTTATTAATTTACGCCTCCCATTTACGTCAGAAGAAGCTAAAAAGCTAAATCAAGACATCTTTGAAACCATGTATTTTGCTGCCGTAACATCTTCTATGGAGATCGCTAAGGCCAAGAAAGAACCATATTCTACTTTTAAAGGATCTCCAATGTCAGAAGGAGAATTCCAATTTAACATGTGGGGAATTAAAGATGATGAATTAAGCGGAAATTGGGATTGGGCGAAACTACGTAAGAATGTAATGAAGCATGGAGTACGTAACTCGCTATTGGTTGCACCAATGCCAACAGCTTCTACATCTCAAATTCTTGGAAACAATGAAGCGTTTGAACCATATACATCCAATATCTATACTAGAAGAGTATTATCTGGAGAGTTTATCGTTGTAAACAAACATTTATTAGAAGACTTAGTAGAGTTAGGTTTATGGGACAACAACATGAAAGAGGATATTATGCGTGCAAATGGATCTATCCAACACATAGAGAAGATCCCTGCAGAACTAAGAGAATTGTATAAGACAGTTTGGGAAATGAGTATGAAAGATATTATTGATATGGCTCGCCATAGAGGATACTTTATCGATCAATCTCAATCATTGAACTTGTTTATGAAAGATCCTGATTTTGCAAAACTAACATCAATGCATTTCTACGGATGGAAATCTGGATTGAAAACAGGAATGTATTACTTGAGAACCAAATCTGCGGTGAATGCAATTCAGTTTACGCTTTCTAAAGAAAAGAAAGAAAACGAAGAAGAAAAGCCAATGAGCCCAGAAGAATTTAAAGCAATGGTAGAAGCATCTAAAGATGCTGGGCCAGACGATTGCTTAATGTGCGGTTCTTAAAAATAGAATGTATTAAATGTAAAAAAGAGAGGTTAAAAGCCTCTCTTTTTTATTAAATTCGAACATATTTTTTTACTATGATGAATTGGGAACAACTCCTTTCGTTAAAACGATTTGGAGATACGCAAAAAAGAGAGCGAACTGCGCAAGATGAAACTAGACTGGGATTTGATGTAGATTTTGACAGGATCATTTTTTCATCTGCGTTCAGGAGCTTGCAAGACAAGACACAGGTAATCCCTTTGTCTGAAACAGACTTTGTGCACACTAGACTAACCCATAGTTTAGAGGTTTCTGTAGTAGGAAGAACTTTAGGAAGAAGAGTAGGGAAAGCACTATTAGAAAAGCACCCGAAATTGCAAGCGGAAGGATATACCTTCAATGATTTTGGAGCGATTGTAGCGGCCGCTGCATTGATGCACGATATAGGGAACCCTCCTTTTGGGCATTCCGGAGAGAAAGCCATTGGAGAGTACTTTAAAACAGGAAGAGGTCAAAATTTTAAATCAGAATTAACAGCGAAAGAATATCAAGACCTGATCGATTTTGAAGGAAATGCCAATGGGTTTAAGATTTTGACGGAAAGCAGAGAAGGAATTTCTGGCGGACTACGTTTATCCTATGCAACCTTAGGCGCATTTTTAAAGTACCCTAAAGAATCATTACCTAAAAAACCGTCTAAACATATTGTAGATAAGAAATATGGGTTTTTCCAATCAGAAAAAGAAGCTTTCTTGGATGTTGTGAATGATCTTGGATTACAGCAAAAATCGACCACAGACGATGTTTCCTTCTATAGACACCCTTTGGCTTATTTAGTAGAAGCAGCAGATGATATCTGTTATACGATCATTGATTTTGAAGATGGTATCAACCTGGGGCTCATCGAGGAAGAATTTGCGCTAGAGTACTTAATAAAACTAGTAAAGGATACCATAGATACGCAAAAATACCATTCTTTAAAATTCAAAAAAGATAGGGTAAGCTATTTAAGGGCACTAGCCATTAATACTCTAATCAATGAAGCTGTTACCATTTTTCTAGAGAATGAAGAACAAATCTTACAAGGGGATTTTGAAAAATCTTTATTGGATAAATGTAAGTACGAAGCACAGATTAACGACATTATTAAGATAAGTGTTCAAAAGATCTACTTAAGTAACGAAGTGGTAGAAAAGGAGGTTGCGGGGTATAAAATTATTGCTGATTTATTAGACGTTTTTGTTAGCGCAATCAACAATAAGCACCTTGGAACTCCATCCAATTATGACCAATTAATTTTGAATTTATTACCCGATGAATTCAAGATCGCTCATAGCGATTTATATTCAAGAGTGATGATGATTTGTACCTATGTGTCTAGAATGTCAGATAGTTACGCAATTCGACTTCATAAGAAATTAGCTGGAAATATTATTTAAAAGTGCTAAATTAGTAGTCTTAGAGGGCAAAAAATAAAATGTAAATAGCATAGGGTAAAGCCTTAAAGGGCTGTTTTATCTTACAAACAAAGACTTTAAATTACTGATTATGAAGAAAAAAATACTACTCACGTTGGTGGTTTTCTTGATGGCAACTGTAGTGTACATTACCAATAAAGAAAACGAAGGAGAAAAGCGAAGGTTAGCATATGTTGAATTTATCAATAATCATCCTTACTCCAAAAGAAAACTATTGACCAAGGAAGAACTAAAGAAAATTCCAAAAAAAGACAGGCCAGATTTGGCTTTCGAACAGGATTTTTTAAGAACAATGGATCCTGCCACAAGGACAATTCCACAAGACAGATTAGTAGAGGCTATAAATACGGCTAATGAGTTAACCGCTGCAAATAGGAACACCAATTTTAGTTGGGAATCTAGAGGGCCTAAAGAAGTAGCAGGAAGAATTAGAGGGTTCTTTTTTGACCCAAATGATAATACAGACAAAAAAGCATTTACCGCAGGAGTTGGTGGTGGTATCTGGGTAAATAATGATGTGACAGACGAGACATCTACGTGGTCTCAAGTAGCAGCTGATATGTCAAATTTTGCTGTTTCTGCATTGGCATATGACCCTGTAAATACGATGACCTTTTATGCAGGAACTGGAGAAGGATGGGGAAATGTTGATGCTATTGTTGGCGGAGGAATATGGAAAAGTACGGATGGAGGAGCAACATGGTCTAACTTATCTTCAACCACAGACTTCGAATACGTGTATGATATTGTAGTACGAGATGAAAGTGGAACAGGAGTTATCTATGCAAGTATGAGAGATACAGACGGTACTAGTTCTAATGGAACAGATTTATTTAGATCTACAGATGGAGGAGCAAACTGGACGAATGTTTCAGGAACAGCAGTACGAGATTTAGAAATTTCAGCAGATAACACTATTTGGGCAGGAGATGCCAGCGGAAACGTTTTATCTTCTCCTGATGGTACAACTTGGACTAATAGATATACGTCTACAGTAACGACTCCACGAAGAGTTGAAGTGGCTACGGCACCTTCAGACGCAAATGTCGTGTACGCCCTAATTGCAGATGGAAACGGTTTTGGAGAGTTTGTAAAAACATCAAATGGCGGAAATAACTGGTCTTCTTTTACAGGACCTTCGGATCCCGACGGCGGAATTCCTGCAGATGACTTTACCAGAGGTCAAGCATGGTATGACTTTATTGCTGCTGTACACCCCACAAATTCTGACGAAGTATATATTGGAGGTGTAAATACATTTAAAACAACAAACGGAGGAACTAGTTGGACGAAAATATCCAGTTGGAGCGCTTCTAGAGATGCAACTGTAAGTTATGTACATGCTGATATTCACAACATCGTATTCAGACCAAATAATAATGATCAAATGGTTATTACATCAGATGGTGGAGTTTCCTATGTTCCAGATCTTTCAATAATTCCTACTAATGGAGCAAATGCCTTTACTACAGGAATCTTTAATAGAAACTTGAATTTAAATCTTACTCAGTTTTACTCGGCTGCAATAGACCCAGTAGCAACACATGGATTTTCAGGAGGAACACAAGATAATGGAACGATTTTGTTTTCGGAGGATGGATTTGGAAGTACTGAAGAGATTTGGGGAGGAGACGGAGGTTTTACCTTTATAGATCAAGAACACCATGATGGTGCCAACGGACATTATAGAATCGTATCTTTTACAGGAAATACCTATTACTTATTAGATTATACCACAAACCCAAATGGAACGTGGATTCAATTAAATAGCGGAACGGGTAGTTTTATCAACCCTGCTGATTACGATTCCCATAACAATAAAATATATTCTCACGAATCTGTTGGAACTATTACAGAAACAACATTGAATGCAGATGGTACGGATCAAGGAACAGGAACGAACTCTTTAGGAACTACTTCGGATATCTCTGTGCCAGAATTGACAACAGCGGTTTCTCACGTAAGAGTTTCTCCATATAATGAAAATGCTAGAACAGTATTTTATGGAACTGTTGCAAATACCCTAATTAAAAGAGCATCAGACGGTACAGTAACGAATATCTCTAATAATAACCTTTTTGAAGGTGCGGTTTCTTGTTTAGAAATTGGCGCAAGCGATGATGAGTTATTATTAACCTATTCAAATTATGGATTGCAAAGTGTTTGGTATTCTACCAATGGTGGAACGACCTGGGTAGATAAAGAAGGAAATTTACCAGACATGCCTGTGCGATGGGCATTATTTAATCCTTTGGATAGAAAAGAGGTAATATTAGCTACTGAGGTTGGAATGTGGAGAACATTAGACATTACAGCAGGTTCTGTAGTATGGGAACCGATCAATACGAATATGGGGAATGTACGTGTAGATATGCTACAATACAGAGACAGTGATAATTTAGTTTTAGCTGCAACACACGGTCGAGGGATGTTTACAGCAAACTTTACGGCGACTCCTGCTTCTGTAGACGAAGTATTAGCAGATAAGAAAGTGTTTACCATGTATCCAACGATTTCTAAAGGAGACTTCACGTTATTTGCCAAAAACACCTTAGGAAAATCACGAGTACAAGTCTTTGATATTTCAGGAAAGGAAGTATATACGACCAATGTTGATTTTAACCAAAGTAGAGATCAGCAAATTTCTATAAATGCTAGACCAGGAGTATACATTGTAAACCTGATCGATGAGAACAATAAAAAAGCTTCTGGGAAAATTATCATAGAATAATCTTCCAGTAGAATCATAAAAAAAGCGCCTTTAAAGGCGCTTTTTTTATGAAAGATGTTTTATAAATTCTTTAGATAGGCTTAGAGGGTCTAAGCCAATTTCTTGCTGAAGCTCTAAGGTGTCTCCATGTTCAACAAATTGATCAGGAACTCCAAGAACTTTAATAGTATTTTTATAATGATGCGTGGATGCAAATGCCAAAACAGTAGTTCCAAATCCTCCTTTAACAGTTCCGTCTTCAACTGTAATAACCATTTCAAACTTCTTAAATATGGTATGTAATAAGTGTTCATCCAAAGGCTTTACAAAGCGCATATCATAATGCCCAATACAAGCACTCTGACCTGTAATTTCGATAGCTTTCGTAATATTATTGCTTATAGACCCAATGGATAGTACAGCAATTTCAGAACCTTCTTGTAAACAAGTTCCTGTTCCAATTTCTATGGAAGAAAAGGGTTGTTTCCAATCTATAATAGATCCTTTACCTCTTGGATAACGAATCGCTATTGGTTGTACCAAACCTAATTGTGCAGTATATAAGATGTTTCTAAGTTCTACCTCGTTTCTTGGTGCGCAAATGATCAAATTTGGGATACAGTTTAGATACGCAATATCAAAAACACCATGATGCGTGGCACCATCTCTTCCAACGAGACCTGCTCTATCAATACAAAAGATAACAGGTAATTTTTGAAGAGCGACATCATGAATTACTTGATCATAAGCACGTTGTAAAAAAGTAGAATAGATTACACAAAAAGGAATCATTTTTTGAGTAGCTAATCCAGCAGCCAAAGTAACAGCATGCTGCTCTGCAATACCTACATCAAATGTTCTATCAGGAAAAGTTTGCATCATTACATTCAAAGAACTACCCGTTAACATGGCGGGTGTAATGGCAACAATATTTTTATTCTTTGCGGCTAACTCGACCAGGGTATCTCCAAAAACATCTTGATACTTTGCTGGCTGGTTCTCCTCAGATTTTGGGAATATTTCTCCCGAAACCTTATCAAATTTACCTGGCGAATGATAACGCACCTGATCTTCTTCTGCTTTTTGCAACCCCTTACCTTTGGTCGTAACGATATGTAGGAACTTAGGTCCTTTTTTCCTTTTTAATCGCTGTAATTCAGCACTCAATTTGTCAATATTATGTCCATCAATGGGCCCCGAATAATCAAAATTCAAAGCACGGATAATATTATTCTTTGCTAATGTTTTATCTGTTTTTACCTTGGTTAAATACTCTTTTAACGCCCCTACAGAAGGATCTATTCCGATAGCATTATCATTCAGAATAATCAATAGATTCGCATTCGAAACTCCGGCGTGATTCAATGCCTCAAACGCCATTCCACTGGCAATGGATGCATCTCCAATAACCGCAATATGATGTTTCTCTGTTTCTCCTTTTAAATTAGAAGCAATGGCCATTCCTAGTGCAGCAGAAATGGACGTAGAAGAATGTCCAACGCCAAAAGCATCGAATTCACTCTCATTCCTTTTTGGAAAGCCAGAAACACCATGTTGTTGTCGGTTAGTATGAAAAACGTCTTTTCTACCCGTTAGAATTTTATGACCGTATGCCTGATGACCTACATCCCAAACCAAAAGGTCATTGGGTGTGTCAAATAAGTAGTGCAAAGCAATCGTAAGTTCAACAACCCCTAAACTTGCTCCTAAATGCCCTTCTTTTGTCGCGACAATATCGATAATGAACGCACGCAATTCCTTCGCTAGCTGAGGTAATTGCTCAGACGATAGTTTCCTTAGATCGGAAGGATTAGAAATAGTAGCTAACAAGTTTTTTGTCATCAGACAAAAATACGATTTTACAACTCAAATCCTTTTTGTATCATTGATGAAATATTTGATGGTATGATAACTCCTTTCGATGATACTTATTTTATGAAAAAAGCCTTGCAGGAAGCACAAATGGCTTTTGACAAGGATGAAGTCCCTGTAGGAGCTGTGGTGGTATTAAAAGATAAGATCATTGCCAGAGCACATAACTTAACAGAAACATTGAACGATGTTACAGCACATGCAGAGATGCAGGCGTTTACGGCGGCTTCTGATTTTCTAGGAGGGAAATACTTAAAAGAATGTACGCTCTATGTTACCTTAGAACCATGCCAAATGTGTGCTGGAGCTAGTTATTGGACACAAATAGGTAAAATTGTGTATGGAGCACCAGAACCACAACGAGGTTTTGTCAATTTAAACACGCAATTACACCCTAAAACAAAGGTGGTAAGTGGTGTTTTAGGAGAAGAATGCAGTCAACTATTAAAGAAGTTTTTTGTTGAAAAAAGAAACTTGAATTAACTTTTGCTTATTTCTTCCCTAACCAGGCAGTACGTTTTACTTTGATAGCATCTGTTACTTCCTTGCCTTCCTTTTCGAAGGATTCGATAGTATATCGTGGGTTTCTGCCTAAGGTAACTCTGGTATTTTTGGTAACCCCGTGACGGGTAAATACAAGGTCTATGATATCTCCTGGTTTGAGTGTGTTTATCATAGCAGAAAAGGTGTTTTTATCATTCAACCCCTTTCCATTCACAGAGATCAATTGATCTCCACGATCTAATCCCGCTTTGTATGCAGGACATCCAATAGTAGGCTCATTCGTAATACGACCTTGTCGTATGCGAGCACCAAAATAAGGCGTGTCTCCTTTTTGTGTTAAGCTTACCCCAACCGAAGCCAATAAAGTTTTATAATTGGGCATCTTGCTATCGTAAATATATTTATTAAAAAAGGCATTCCCGAAATCTTCACCTGCATAGGCATTTAATGCCTGGTTCAGGTTTTCAATGGTGTACGGAACTTCTTCTTTCCCGAATTTCTTCCATACCAATTTCATATAATCGTCCAAATTCAGGTTTCCAGGTTCGTTACGTAAGGCAAGATCCAGCGCTAAACCCAAGGTACTTCCGTAAGAATAATAAGATATAAAAGTATTTCCACGGTTTACAGGATCTACAGAACGTGCAGCATCTACAAAAGGAGCCTGATAGCTCATTTCAATGGGGTTAAAGAATTTTGTTCCGGGAGAGTTCCAAACATAGTTAAAAGTAGACGCGATACTTCTTAAATAACGATCTTGCTCCCATACATCAGCACGTAATAAGATGAGCCCAGTATAGTAACTGGTAAACCCTTCTGCAAACCATAGTTCGCCACTCATATTTGCCTCTTCAAAGTCAAAAGGTTCCAAAGATTTTGGTCGGATACGCTCTACATTCCAGGCATGAAAGAACTCATGTGAAACGGTACTGATCGCTCCACCTTGAGCCAAACTTCTGGTTGTGGTTAAAATGGTCGAATTTCTGTGTTCCATACCATCACCACTGGCATTCGGAATATAACATGCTAAGAAACGGTACTCCCCAAAGTCAAAATCAGGCAACTCCCCATATACCGCTTTTTGTTGCAATACTATAGCTTTTACATCTTCAAAATAGGTGTCTAGCTCAGCATCTGTCCCGTTATGATGTAGCACAAAGTGAACCGTTTGTGTTTTTCCATTTGAATCTACATCAAAAGATCGTATTTGATGATCACTGACCTCTGTAGGGCTGTCCATAAAGTATTGCAAGTCTGGAGCAGAAAAGGTATTTCCACTTTCCTTTTTTAGCTGTGTTGCTACTTTCCAATTCAGATCTTCACGAACATTAAAAGTAACCTCTACAGGCCGCTCTGCTTGTGATGGGGCAAACATAAAAGTTGCTGGAATGTTCAAATGCGCATGGGTTTCATCTACCTGAGCATAGGTTCCGCCGCCTCTATTCGCAAATAGGGTATAGGATACATGTACGGTTCCATCATGACTCTCCACCACCCATTGATACGGATCAGGACGTGTAATCTTTAACGCCTCACCAGCACTATTCGTGGCTTTTACATTGTATACATTTTTAGCAAACTCATGTAGGGCATATCTTCCGGGAGAAGTTCTACTCATACGAAAGGCAAATTTGCCCGGAGCTACGTCTGAAAATGTTACGTTAATTTCTGCTTCGTGATGGACTGCATTGTCAAAAGAAATAGAATAAACTATAGCTGTTGTAGCTTTGTTTTCTTGCTGACAACTACTAAAAAGTAGTACCGAGAAAAGCATACTAAGCAATGAGTAATATATACGCATGTTGATGAATTTTAATGAGTTGCTTTCAAAACTACATAAAAATGAAAGAAATCTATGTTAACAAAAGAATAGAGTTTTGGCTATTTGAGAAATGCTTTTTTAGAAACAGTTACCTTTTTACCACTGACCAATTCTAATTCAAAAGGTTTTCCAGAACTAACAACTTTCCGATAGTATTGATCCAGAGAACAAAAATCTGAAAATTGTTTTCCATTATAGCGTAAGATCTCATCTCCTTGTCGTACTCCCATATTCCATAGTTCGCTGTTTTCCTCTATTGCCATAATTCGCATCTTACCTTTACGATACATAACCGAACAAGAATAGCTCGAATACTGTTGCGTAACCTCGGCAGAAGAAAGGTATAGTTGATCATTTTGTAAACTCAGAAACAATTGTTTTTGGTCCCACAACCGATTCCCGATTTTAGTTGACTTTTTATTGTTGTAGTAAATGATAGGCGATAAAGTAACCTTGTCAGAGGAGGCTTTTGGAAATTTAAAAACAATGGGGTGAGATGAAGTGAGCGTTCCATTGATATCAAAGCTTCCGGTATAAAAGGAGGTTTGAGGATAGTCTTTTATATTGCTCAATGTATAATTTCGTTTAGAAATATTAGAGGATCCACCAGCGCCGGTGTCTAATAGAAACCTCAGGCGGTTGCTCTTGCCTTTGAGGTATACATAAGGTCGATTAGAACGAAAATCAAAATCGAGCTCATGCATGTTTTTTACCTGTGGTGGAACATGATTAGAAGGATACATAATAAGCCTCTTGTTTTTATAATCAATACTCCAATTGAGTTTTTTAATAATGTCTACTCCCAAAATTCCGTCGATACGATAACAGGAAAAAATGCTGTTGTTTTTAGTATTCAAGATACGATGTCCAGTAATTTTTCGACTTCCCAATTCTATAGTCCCACTTTTATAAAAACGCATACGACTTTTTAATCCACTCGATGAATTAATGGTTATGGTTTTATTGGTTCTTTTCAATGTTTCTTTTGCCCAACCATAGGCCACAGTGTGTTCAGCCCCTGTGTCAAAAGCAAACTGCTTTTCTACACCATTGAATGTAATGGGTATAATGATCAAGCCTAGGTCATTTCGAAAAGGAATGGTGTCCTGAAAAGATTGAGCGTATGTTGCTCCCCAAAAAGAGATTACAAAAAGAAATATAAATGACTTACGGATAGCGGACATAATGTTTAGGTTTCTTTCAAAACTACATAAAAACGAGCGGTTTCAAAAGAAATTAAACGCCATGAGGTTAGGCTCTACGATTTGCTAATAGTGGAGGAGGTTCTCCTGTAAAAGGATTCCATCTAGAGATGCTTTTCGCTTCCATTCCTTTGGCGCGAATTACAGCACGATCGCCATAGCGTTCTCGCATTTTATCCATGGCCTGGTAGAGGTTTAAGATCTTTTCATCATCATCAAAAATATCGATCTGATGTCCGCCTGCTACCAGATGAGAAAAACGAACACCTACCAACCGAACCAACATACGACGCTGATATAATTTCTTGTACAACTCTTTAACAATAGGAATGATCTTATGATCTGCACTACTATATGGAATCCTCTTTTGCATGGTATAGGTTTGAAAGTCGGAATACCGAATTTTAAACGTAACACAAGCAGTCAGTTTATTACCTCTTCGTAGTTGATAGATCAGGTTTTCTGCCATAGCCATAATGATTCCTTCTAATTTATGGACGTCTGTGGTATCCTTATCAAAAGTTCTTTCTGTAGAAATTGATTTTCGTTCATGATATTGCACTACTGGGCTATTGTCTATACCATTGGCTTTTTTCCAAATAGAAACCCCATTTTTACCAAATACCTTTCCCATCATTTCCAAAGGCATTTCCTGAATGGTTTGGATTCTTTTGATGCCTAGATCACACATAGAACGATACATCACCTCGCCTACAGAAGGTATTTTTTTAACAGACAAAGGAGATAGAAAAGGCTTTTCAGTGCCTTTATCGATCTTGATCTGGTTGTTCGGCTTAGCTTCTCCAGTAGCAATTTTTGACACTGTTTTGTTAGCAGAGAGGCCAAATGAAATAGGAAGGCCTGTTTCTTTAATGATCTTACCTCGAAGTTCTGAAGCTAATTGATGACAACCAAAGAACTTATCCATTCCAGTAAGATCTACATAAAACTCATCTACAGAGGTTTTTTCATACAACGGCACAGATTCTTTGATGATATCGGTAACGGTATCTGAAAACTTGGAATAGATACCTGAATTTCCTCTAACAATAATAGCTTCTGGACATAATTGCTTTGCCATTCGCATAGGCATGGCGGAGTGTATGCCAAAGGTTCTTGCCTCATAGCTACAGGAAGCAACGACACCCCTGTCTGATGTGCCACCGATCAGCACCGGTTTTCCAATGAGTTTACTGTCTAATAAGCGTTCACAGGAAACAAAAAAGGTGTCCAGATCCATATGTACAATAGAACGAAAATCACTCATAATACCTGTTGTTTTATTTTTTGTGCAGTCCTGCTATCAGCATAACGAGGGTCTTCTATAATGTGAAGTCGCTCCATTTTAATGACATCGATATTAATACATTCAAACTCTTCAGTGACCTTGCCGATGATTCTGTATATTCCTTTTCCCCTAAAGGGAAATCGTTTTGCAACAGGAGGGAAGTGAACCGTATCTATAAAATCCCCGTCATAATCTAGAAAATTTCCAAAGTACATTTGTTTTCCTCCAGAAGTAGTTGTTTTTTTTGTGGTTATCAAGTATCCTTCAATAGAGATAATTTTTCCTATAAATCGAGGAAGGTGTTCGGCTCTTAAGGGATTCGAAAAAGATTCTTGTAATAGCTCAAAAGGGTTACATAACGGATACCCTAGTAATTCTATTTGGTCAAAAGCGTTTTCCAAATCAGAAGAGGTGAGTGTTGGCGTTTTGTAGGAGACCCATTCTGTTTTGAAAAGCGTCATTTTGGGTGCCTCAAACGTTACTTTATTGATCTTCATATGTGCATCCCATAATAGCTCTCTTTTGTTGATTCCAGTAAATCGAAACGCATCTATTTTGATCAAAATACTGATCTGTTCCATAGAAATAGAGACGCGCTCTATAAAATCATTTAAAGAGGTAAATATTCCGTTTTCTGATCGTTCTATTAAGATATGTTGAATGGTTTTTGCTTCTAAAGACTGTAAGAACATAAACCCTAGAAAGATCTCATTTTTATAAATGACAGTTTCCTTAAAGCTTTTATTGATGCAAGGAGCGTGAATTATTCCCCCATGCATTCTGGCTTCATGAACATAGAGTTCTGTTCTGTAGAATCCTCCAAAATTATTAATGGTAGCTACCATGTATTCCAAAGGGTAATAAGCTTTTAAGAAAAGACTTTGATAGCTCTCTACAGCATAGGAGGCAGAATGCCCTTTTGCAAATGCATAGCCTGCAAAACTTTCAATTTGACGCCACACGTCTTTGGTGAAATTTTCTGGCTTCCCAGAAGCTTTACAGTTATCAAAGAACTTGTCTTTTACTTTTAAAAACTCATCTCGAGAACGAAATTTCCCCGACATCCCTCTACGTAACATATCGGCTTCTCCTAAGGTAAGTCCTCCAAAATAATGAGCAACCTTAATTACATCCTCCTGATATACCATGACCCCATAGGTTTCTGGCATAATATTGAGTAGTACAGGATGCGCCTCTTTTCGACGTTCAGGATATCTATAGCGTAAAATATACTCTCTCATCATCCCAGAATTTGCTACACCAGGGCGAATTACAGAACTTGCTGCTACCAACCCTAAATAGTCATCCACTCTTAGCTTAGTAAGTAGCATACGCATGGCGGGAGACTCTACATAAAAACAACCAATAGCTTTGGCGTGTTTTAGTAAATACCGAATACGTTTGTCTTGTTTAAATCGCTGAATGTCATGAATGTCGATGGGAGGCTTATCAGGATGATTTTTTTGAACAATGGCCACAGTGTCTTTGATCTTACCCAAACCTCGTTGACTTAAAATATCAAATTTATACAAGCCAATATCTTCTGCAACAACCATATCGAATTGAGTCGTTGGAAACCCTTTTGGAGGCATAAAAGTTGCTGTATAATATTGAATAGGATTTTCTGAGATAATAATACCTCCAGCATGAATACCCAGATAATTTGGAAGCCCTTGTATTTCCTTACTATAGATAACGACGAGTTTAGAAAGTTTATCTAATTGATCAAAACGATAATTTCCCGAACTTAAGAGATCAATTTCTGATTTTGGTAAGCCGAAAACCTTCCCTATTTCTCTAATAGAGGCTTTGTACTTAAAGGTGTTGTATACAGTAATAAGTGCTGTATGCTGAAACGTTTTGAAAATAAATTGAGTAATATCGTCTCGATCAGTCCAGGAAAAATCAATATCAAAATCAGGAGGGTTCTTTCGGTATAAGTTGATAAACCGCTCGAAATACAGATCTAGTTCAATAGGGTCTACATCTGTGATCCTTAAAAGGTATGCAATAATACTATTTGCGCCACTCCCTCTACCTACATAGAAATATCCTTTTGAACGGGCATATTTTAAGATCTTCCAATTGATTAGAAAATAAGAAACAAACCCTTTTTCTTTAATAATACCCAACTCTTTTTTAATTCTAGAAAGAATAGTATTGTCGGGATTTTTATAACGATAGTGAAGCCCTTCGTAGGAAAGCTTTTCTAATAACCGATAGTCCAAAGCTTCATTACTCGTATATGATCGCTGATTATTGGGGGTTTCTTTAGAAAAGTCGAAATGGATAGCACATTGTTCCAGTAAACGTTCTGTATTTATACGAATTTCAGGAAGTTCTTCAAAGGATCGTGTTAGCTCCTCAGGAGAAATAAATACGTGGGACTCTTTTCCTTGTTCGGAAAGAGGGAGTTTACTGAGGAGTGCATTATTATCAATAGCCCTGAGTAAACGATGCGCATTAAACCCTCTTTTATTTTGAAAGGAGATTGTATGAAAAACAACCAATTTATCTGTGTGATTTTTCCATATAGAAAAAGGAATTCTTTTTACATTCTCGATAGAGACTCCTATAAATTCATGAGCCTCCAGTTTAGTGTCAAAATGTTTTTCAAAAGGATAGATCACAAAAACATTTTTTAAAGAAGGTGCTCTATAAGGAACCGTATATTCCTTTTCAGATAGAAGGTCAGAGAGGTATTGATTTATGTTTTGGAAGCCTTGGTTATTTTTGGCCAACATCACAAACTCTTGTTTTGCCCCGTTTCTAAAATCGACACCAACAACAGGACGAATAGAAAAAGAAGGTGCTAACCGAATAAAATCTAAACAAGCAGAAGTATTGTTGATATCTGTAAGACACAAAGTTTTGATCGACATCTGCTGCGCCAATTGTAAGAGTTTTTTAGGAGAGACTGTGCCATACCTAAGACTAAAGTGGGAGTTAGTATTCAAAAACATTTATCAAAAATAACTATTAATTGTAGCAATGATTGCTTACATTTGTAGCAAATGAATTATATAGCAAAGAACATACGGCATTTAAGATCTTTAAAAGGACTTACACAGGAACAACTAGCAGAAGAAATACAGACAACACGATCTAGAATTGGTTCTTATGAAGAAGGAAGATCGGAGCCTCCTATACAACTACTGGTTATATTTTCTGAATACTTTAAACTCCCTATTGATATTTTAGTGAAGAGTGATTTAAGTTATGCAGATGATTTTTCGTTTATAGAAGTAGGAAATCAGCGAGTTTTATTTCCAATTGCTGTTGATGAAGATAATGAAAACCTGATTGAAGTGATTCCAATAAAAGCTTCTGCGGGATACCTTTTAGGGTACGACGATCCCGAGTATATTCAACAACTTGAAAAAATAAAACTGCCTTTTTTACCTACAGGTAAGCATCGTGCTTTTCCTATCAAAGGAGATTCTATGTTGCCTTTAAAAGATGGTTCTTATGTTGTGGCAAAGTTTATAGATGATATTCGAGAGGTAAGAAATGGGAGAACGTATGTTGTTGTTACAGCGAATGATGGAATGACCTATAAAAGAGTGTACAATCAAATAGAGGAAAGGAAAGCATTACTGTTATCGCCGGATAACAAAGAGTATGCATCTTACCATGTTCCAATTTCTGAAGTGTTAGAGCTTTGGGAGTTTACCTGCGCTATTAACACGCAAGAGTATGACGAACGAGATCTAAAGATCAGTAGTATTTTAAAAATGTTCAATGATCTAAAGGTCGAATTAGAAGCTTTTACAGGGAAAGTAATCCAGTAACTTTTTTTATATAGATAACGGCTAGTTACTTATATTTGAAAAAAATTAGAAAGATGAATGTCTTCGACATTATACTTGCCGCACTCTTAATATATGGTTCTGTTAAAGGCTTTATAAAAGGATTGTTTGTAGAGGTTGCCTCTCTGGTAGCCCTTATAGGTGGAGTTTGGGGGGCGATTCACTTTTCATATTTTGCGGCAGGGATTTTAAAAAAGTATGTTTCCTGGGAGGAAAATTATATTTCTTTAACGGCTTTTGCGATTACTTTTATTGCGATTGTTATAGCAGTTTCTTCTCTAGGTAAAATGTTTACTAAATTAGCCGACTTTGCGGCACTAGGTTTGGTAAATAAGATTTTAGGAGCCGTTTTTGGGTTTCTTAAAACAGCTTTTATCTTGAGTATTCTGTTAATCTTTTTTAATAGAGTCAATTATAGTTTCTCCTTTGTAGAAAAAGAAACTCTAGAGGAATCGATTTTGTATGAGCCAATAAAGAGTATTGCGCCCGCTATTTTTCCATCGATCATTAAAGAGGATAGCGTAGAAATACCAGAAATATAAAATTGTATAGAATTATCATTAAAAAAACGTAAATTGCTGTTTAATTGGGGAAATGAATTTAATTTATAAAATATCTTTTTTTGTACTCCTGTTTTCTTTAACCCCAAGGGTTAAAGACTGCACCGTTCTCAAAAACAATTCCTTCACATATAAATTGGGTAAAAAAGATGTGTTGGTGGTTTTTACAGAGAACAGTCACACAGAGTATCATGATGATAAGAAGTATACGATCAAGTCTTCTATAGACTGGATTTCTGATTGTGAATACTACTTAACCATAGATGAAGCTACGCTTCCTGATTTCCCTTTTTCTAGCGGTACCCGATTGCATATAAAGATAACGAAGATCAAAGGAAACAAGATCTATTATAAATCTACCATGGGAACTCGATCCTGGGAAGGGCGAATGATGAAAAACAAAACACCTGACTAAAGAAGAACTTAAAAGAACTCATAAAAAAACCACAGTATATACTGTGGTTTTTTAGTTTTTAAGAACCTTTTATTAAGAATCTTTGTGTTCCTTAATCCATTTTAAACAAGATTTAAAATCGTCAAACATACATTCTTTGGAAATCAAATCAGGAATGATATCTATACGTTCCATCATGTACTTGGGTTGTTTTTGTACATCTACAAAGAGTACGTTCTTACCTTCTTTTTTAAGGTCTACTAAAATATCTTCTAATGTATATAGTCCAGATTGATCTATATATTGCATTCTATCCATCCTAAAGACAATGGTAGATGCCGAATTAGGTATTTTTTGTGCTAATTGTTGGAAGTCACTTGTAGAACCGAAGAATAATGGTCCTTTAATATGTTTGATAAAGACTTCTTCCTGTAATGAATTCGTAAGTCCAACTTCATCAGCCCACGGTTCTTCTTTTAAAGACTTTACATTGGACCTCTCTGCTGTAAGATCTCCAATTCGTTTCATAAATACTAAAGAAGCAATAACTAAACCTATTCCAACCGCATTTACCAGATTCCAAAATGTAGATAGGATCAAAACGACTAACATAATTAATACTTCTGAACTTAACTTGAATGGAAGGATATTAAACTTGATGTCTCTAGGTAAAGAAGGAATTGCTTTTAAACCTTTGTAGTCCATTACACTAATACCAACGGTAACTAATATCCCTGCCAATACTGCTGCTGGAATTTTAGAGGCAATAGGACCGAGACCTAATACAATAACTAAAAGCATAAGTCCGGCAATCATTCCCGACAATTTTGTCTTTCCTCCAGCATTAATGTTTACCACAGTTCTAATAGTTGCCCCAGCTCCTGGGATTCCTCCAAAGATGGATGCAATACTATTTCCAATTCCCTGACCAATTAATTCTTTATTAGGCTTATGCTTGGTCTTTGTCATATTATCGGCTACCACACTTGTTAATAAAGAGTCAATAGCCCCTAATAAAGCTAATGCTAATGCAGTAAAAATATAAGGTGTAATATTGGCAAAACTAAAACCAGTAATAATCTCCAGATTAGGTATTGGTAAGCCTGTAGGGATTTCTTCTATAGGTCTATAATCCAGTCCAAACCCTACGGCAATTCCAGACATGACCACCAAAGCTACAAGCGTACTGGGTATTTTGGTGGTAATTCGTTTAAAACCAAAAATGATAATAATAGTACCAAGAGATAAGATTAATTCTAACCAGTTAATTGATTTTAAAGATCTAGGTAAAACTCGTAACGTACCTACAACCCCTGAAGCCTCCTTAGCGGCCAAGGTTTTAGATTCTCGTAAAATATCTTCCTGTGTTATTCTATTTGCTCTGGTAACGGTTTCTCTAAAATCTTCTAACACCAGTATACCTTCTCCGGCCTCCTCCTTTAAGATGTTTTCTAAAATAAGCTCCTCTGCTTGCGGTTTAAACCTATTTACATACTCAGCGTCTTCTTTCGCGTCATATCCTACAGAAGGAGAGATTTGCGTAATGATAATGATGACACCAATAGCGGTCATAAAACCTGAAACTACAGGGTATGGAATATATCGAATATATTTACCTAATCCGATAAGGCCTAACCCAATTTGCATAAGACCGGCTAATAAAAATACGGTCAAGATTGCTGGGAGAGCCTTTTGCACGTCTCCATCGTTCGCGGCAATAATCCCTGCAATAACCACCATACTTACGGCTGTCATAGGAGCGGTAGGTCCAGAGATTTGTGTATTGGTTCCACCAAACATGGCAGCAAAGAAACTGATAAAAATAGCACCATAAAGACCGGCAGCAGGACCTAACCCTGAGGATACACCAAATGCAAGAGCAAGTGGAAGGGCTACAATTCCAGCGGTAATTCCACCAAAAGCATCTCCTTTAATATTCGAAAATAGATTTTTCATGTAGTATTTTGTTGATTGTGATTCTAAAAATAGGGATTTTATACTCAAAAAAAAACCGTTGAGAAGTCTCAACGGCTTTTTTAACAGATATTTTAAAGATGTTAGAAATTAACGAGCGTAATAATATTGATCTGATCTCGACTAGAAGTTTCAAAAACCTGGCTCATATATCCCAATTCAATTTTGAACCCTTTTTTAACCTTATAACCCAAACCGCCATAAATACGATTTCGATCAAAAACATTAGATTCTCCATTTAGAAAGATCTCATTATAAGCAGACAGGTAATATTTCGATTCTTTTTTCAAAGGGATGTTCATGCTTAAAAAATAACGAAAACGTGTTTTAAAATTGCTTTCTACAAAACGCTGTTCAAAACGGTATCGATGCTGCAAGCTAACACTTCCTATATTTTGCTTGGTAATGAACTGCTGATATATTCTGTGCTCCTCTACCGTTATCTGGTCATTCCCATTTCCAGTAAAATTCTCAGAATTAATATACCCATACCCTAGCAGAACATTACTTCTAGAACCCAAGTTATATCCTAAACCTGTTCGGATCAACAATTGCTCCATGTCTCCAATACCGTTGTAATTCCTGTATTGGATTTCATGGTGCAGGTTCCATTTTTCATTTAACTGCTTACTTCCAATATAGATCAACCAATTTCCTAAACCGCTATCTTGACTTTTAGCGGTAAAGGAAAATGAGATGAATACTATTGCTAATACAAGTTTTTTCATTGATCTTTCTTAGTAAAATGTTACCGAACCATCTTTGATATCGTACATTGCTCCAACGATCTTGATCTCTCCATTATCTTCCATTTCTTTTAGAACAGTACTTTGAGACCTGATGTTATCCATGGTCATATATACGTTCTTCTCGGCAACCGAATTTACAAAATCGATGTTCTTAGAGGTTCTTTCATTAGGGTCACTAGGTGCATCAACAGCTGCAACAGCTGGTTTTAGTTTACTGATTAATGTAGTTAAGTTTCCAAGTTTTGCGTCATCGCAAGCTCCTTTTACGGCCCCACATGCAGTATGCCCTAAAACGACAACTACTTTTGTTCCTGCTAATTTTGAGGCAAATTCCATACTTCCTAGAATATCTTCATTTACGAAGTTACCTGCAATACGGATACTAAAAACATCTCCGATTCCTTGATCGAAAACTAACTCTGCTGATACTCTAGAATCAATACAGTGTAAGATTGTTGCAAACGGATACTGACCTGTACTTGTATCAGTAACTTGCTCTTGAAGGTCTCTATCTACACCTTGACTGGCCATGAATCTTGCGTTCCCTTCTTTTAATAAATTAATTGCAGCATCTGGCGTGATTGCTGACTGTGTTTCTAATGTATGTGCTTTCATAATATTAAATTAAATTAAATATGATTGTATTATTGTTGTTTTTTAATTAGCAACTAATAGGGAAACGTTCAATTTCCCAACCATCTCAGTTATGTCCGAGGCAATATTTCGCTTTTTCTGTGCCCTGTTTATACACAGCAAGTTAATATTATTTTTGGATACATATTTAGAGAGGTTTTTAACCGCACTATCGTTGTGTTCAAAGACATATTCTAATACTTTTTTATCAGTTGGAATATGTGGTTTTTGCACTGTTGTCGGATTCTTAATCATTTGAAATGACTTTAAAGGCTCTTTAGCGTTATCTAGTAGTTCTTTGGCAAAGTCCATGCTAAAAGAAGTTTCTGTGCCATTAAGCACTCCTAAAGAAATTTCTTTATTGGGTTCTAATCCATTTTCACTCGCTGCTATCATAATTGCACCCGAGTGTTTTTTTAGTATAAACTCGGTAATACGATCTCCAATAAAGCGTAAGGGTTTTACTTTTCTTTTTCCTAGGACAACAATATCTGGAGCATATTCATCAATTCGTCTTTCGATTTCGCTTTTTACATTACCAAACGAAAACGTGAAATTAATATCTGCATTGTATTCTTGTGAAAAAAGAGTTCTTAGGTTCTTTATCTTATTGTCCGTTGTAGTAAACTCTTTATTAACTGCACGGTTTGCAGATAATTGATTATCGTTTTCAACAATTTCTGTAGGACTCTTTACATGAAAGAACTCAATAGAGCCTCCAATCATTTGAGCCAAGCGTACAGTGCTTTTTAGCATGCTGGTTGTATTTCCTTTTAGGTCTGATAATACTAATATTTTATAATTATTTTTCATGATGTTGTGTGTTAAGCGGTTTTAGGTCTTAGTTTAAAAAATTCGATAAAGTTATCAGGGTTTTCAACAGTACCCCTCTCAGAAACAAGCTTAATGTCGATATTTCGATCTTTTGCTTTTAATCGGAAATCCTGTAGAATCTCCACAATGTCATTATCAAGATATCTTGTTTTTCGAACATCTAGTTCTAAATAAGTATCTCTTGGTATGCTATCAAGCTCCTTTAAAATAGCTCCTTTATTAAAGAAGGTTACCTCTTCTGCTAAGGTCATTTTTATTTTATGAACCCCATTACTTTTGTCCTCAATATGTAGGAAGTGTGAGTTTTGAAAACTCTTAATTAAGATAACTACGATTCCAACAGCTAACCCTAGCGCTAACCCTTTCAATAGATCAATAAAGACGATCCCACCAACAGTAGTTACAAAAGGAATCCATTGTTTCCAACCTAACTGGAACATTTTCTTGAATAATGCAGGTTTTGCTAATTTATATCCTACAATAAATAGCACTGCTGCCAATACTGCTAAAGGTATTTTATTTAACAATGTAGGAATTAACATCACAGAGATCAATAAGAAAAAACCATGAACAATAGCAGACAATTTACTTCTTCCTCCAGATTGAATATTTGCAGAACTCCTAACAATTACTTGCGTAATAGGAAGACCACCAATCATACCTGAAATAATATTCCCTGTCCCCTGAGCCAATAGTTCTCTATTGGTTGGCGTTACATTTTTATCAGGATCCAATTTATCAGTTGCCTCTACACATAATAATGTTTCAAGACTAGCTACTAAAGCAATGGTAAAAGCAACGATCCAAATCTCTGGATTTCCTAATACGCCAAAGTTTGGAAAGGTAAACTGCCCAAAGAAAGAATCGAGATCTTCTGGAACAGGAACGCTTACTAATTGCGCCGATCTGAAACCTAGTGAATCTGATGATTGAGAGAAAACAAAAAATAATATCCCGACTACAACAGCGACTAAAGGTCCCTGGATCAGTTGAAATATCTTGGCTTTTTTGGTTAAAACTCTATCCCATAAAATAAGAATAAATAGACTGACTAAACCAACAATTGTTGGCCCTAAACTAATGTAGTTTAAGGAGTTAAAGATATCAGAGAATGTACCCTCACTATCTGCCTGGAAGAAAGTAAAGCCTCCTTCAATGCTGCTGTCGTATCCAAAGAAATGAGGAATTTGTTTTAAGATAATAATGATCCCTATTCCGGTTAACATTCCCTTGATAACGGACGACGGAAAGAAATACCCAATAATACCTAAACGGACCACTCCGAAAAGTAGTTGAATAACTCCTCCAAGAACTACAGCTAATAAAAAATTCTCGTAACTACCTAAGGTAGCAATAGCTGATAATACAATAGCAGCTAAACCTGCAGCAGGTCCGCTTACTCCAATTTTAGAGCCGCTTAAAGCTCCTACAACAATACCTCCGACGATGCCGGCAATTAATCCAGAGAACAAAGGAGCTCCACTGGCTAAAGCAATACCTAAACATAGAGGTAATGCAACGAAAAACACCACTATACTAGCGGGTAAATCGCTTTTAATAGTTTTAAACATGATATAAATATGCATAGTGTTAGCATGAACGCTAACGTTTTACTTAATAATTTTGATTATAAAAATCCCGAAAAATTAAGCACGCATTTCTGGTGGTGGAGAGAGTTGTTTCTTTTGATAAGAGACGTAGTTCTTTGAGTAAAAACTGATTCTCTTTTTCTTTTCCAAACCGATAAAAAGATAAGAGTTATCATTTGGAAAATAATTTTTAACCTCTAAATCCTTAGCCGCTTCTTTACCTTTTTTTTCTTCATCCTCTCCAACCTTATCTTTCATTGCAGTAATCTCACAATTACCTTCCGTTAAAACTATGTAGGTAGGAGTTACAATAGACATTAAGAGTACTAAAGAAAAAAATAAAGTAGCTAAAGTTTTGGCCATTTTTGATTTTTGAAGAACAAATATACAACAGCGTGTTGAATATTCTGTTAAATAAAAATTAAAAAATCTTCAACACTTTTATGTCCTCAGCATCGATCCATCCAATCTTGCCATCAGCAAGTTTAATTTTTTTCCAATTATCAATACTATCTAGAACTTTAACCTTGGTGCCTTCGTGTAAAGTGAATATATCATCACTGTTAAAAGTAGGTGAATTTTTAACTTCTGTTTTGTTTGCAAAAACGATTGCATCGATATTTGATATACTATACGCATACTCCTTGTATGATAAGCTAACGCTAACCACTAACAATATCATACATACAATACTCCCAGTAAAGAAAAATCGTTTTTTAGACGGTGTATAAGAGAAGTAGAAAAGTAAAAATAACAAAGACCCTAAAATCGAAAAAATAACGGCTACAATAGCCCAGTTGTTATAAGATAACTTCTTTATATAGTTTTCATCAAATTTCTGAAACACAGATTTAGGTAAGGCCTCTATATTGTCAATAGTTAATCTTTTTGCGAAAATTAGGTTGTTAGTCGCATCAGCATTCAAAGGGTCTATAAGTAAAGCCTTTTCATAATTGTAGATGGTTGCGGCGATATTGTTCAGCTTGTAATAACAGTTTCCTAGGTTATAGTACAATTCAGAAGAGATATCATTATTACTTTCAATCTTTTCATAATAGGCAATTGCTTCCTCATACTTACCAATCTTATACATATCATTAGCTTCTTCAAAAAGCTTCTCAACATTTTGTGCAGACAGCAATGAAGAGATAAAAAACAATATGTATACTATTTTTTTCATGTTATAATTGTTTGTCTATTTGAGCAATGGTTTCTTTAGCATTTTCATACTCGCTTTTCATTTCTACATCGCTTATAGGTGTGTAACGCGCAAAATCACAGTTCTTTAGTACATCAATAAAAGAACTGATCGTCGCATTGTTTACACCTCTTTTGGATAATAACTCAGATATTTTTTCTCTACTGATATCTGAAGTTTCAATATTTAATTTTGCTTTTAGGAAATTATGTAAGGCTCTTTCCAGGGCTTCATAAAAAGCTTCTTTTTTCCCTAGCTGTTTCTGTGCTTCCGATAAGAACTTCTTAGCAAGCTTGTCGGCTTTTCTTAGTCTATTACCAATAATATCGTTGTTTCTTTCCTGTTGTTTTTTTGCAATGAAAATGCCAATTGGGATAGAAATAATGGGTAAGAACAATAAAACGAAAAATAAGTTTGACTCAAAGAAATCATCATTCTTCGCTTTAACAAAGGTAGTCTTGGTTTGAATATATCTGAAGTTAGCCCCTGTAACAGCGATGTCTTTTTTCGTAACATTTTTTTGATCAGAGTTTGTTATGAGCTCTTTACCTTCAAGGACATTTACAAACAGATCATCGGACTGTAGTGTAATGTATTTCTTCTCTTTAGGATTGAAATAAGAAAAAGAAGTGTTTGGAATCTTATACTTCCCTTTAAATTGCGGCACTACTGTATAGTGTTTGCTAACAAATCCACTTAAACCCGTTGTAGTCACATTTACACGTTCTTTTTGCTCTGGAGTATATACTTCCAATTCTGAAGGAGTGGTGATCTCTGGAATTTCGAAAAGCTTAAGATTTCCCTTGCCAGAAACAGTTACCTTTATTAGTGCAGACTCATTGGATTTTAAAACGTCTTTACTAGAGATTACGGTAAAATTAAAATTACCCACAGCTCCATTGAAATTTTCTGGCTTTCCTTCTAACGGAAGATCCTTAACATTGACGGTCTTTTTTGCAGAGGCAAAAGGGCGTGTAATATTTCGCGTAATGGCGTTTCCAAAGAAATCAGCTCTTCCCGTTGGAACTCCAATAACGATATCCATCTTCATTGGGTCTATGGATAATTTTCCTGATTTGGTAGGAATTAAAAGGGCCTTTTTCAAAACGACATAACGATAAGACTCTCCGTTATATTTTCCTTGTTTTATAGGTAGCCCATTTATTTTGATGTCTTGATTCCAAAAGCCATTATATTGCGGCGATTCAGTTATGGAGAAGTCATTTACGCTGATGTTTTGGCTCACGTACAATTTATACTCTACATATACACCTTCTCCAACGTAAGGTCTTGATTTCGATATTTCCGCAACCAGATGAATGTTCTGCTGTGCAATATAATTTGGATCGTTCGGGTTTTTTGGAATCTCGACAGCGTCAAGTACAATAATTTTAACGGGTTTAGACTTAAGCACCTTACCGTTAAGTTCAATGCTTGCAGCAGGAATTATAAACTCT
Organism: Asprobacillus argus; assembly: GCF_032248395.1. Lineage (NCBI taxonomy): Bacteria > Pseudomonadati > Bacteroidota > Flavobacteriia > Flavobacteriales > Flavobacteriaceae > Asprobacillus > Asprobacillus argus. The sequence goes on along the minus strand of NZ_JAVTTO010000001.1, from coordinate 609,943 downwards.
CCCTTTTTTTTTGGTTGAATGATATAGGTGTAAGATTGGGTAAAACTAGCTTTTCCACCAGCCCAGGATTGACGAATGGATTGACTTGGACCTCCCACGACTCGGAAGTTTCGAAAATTAGGAGGCTTAAAATGATCAGCTCCCTGTTTATTAACAGCAAACTCTATACGCAAACGTTGGTTTACACCGAGTTTATTCTTACTAACGGTAGCTGTTAAAGCAGGTTTTTTGCTCTTAACAGGAGGGTTTTGACCCGCAACAGACATGCCTAAGAAAGCACATAAAATAGATATGTAAATTAGCTTTAATTTCATGATCATTCAAAACAGGTAGTCAAAACTTGCTTACCAGTCCTTTTCTTGTTTAACCTTTTTACCTTTAGATTTTTTAACATTCATTTTCTTTTGAGTCTTCTTTTCTTCATTTTTAAGACTCTCTAACAACTGCTTAATTTGTTGAGGAGACATTTTTCCTTGCTTAGGTTTTGGCTTTTGCTTGTTCTTTTTGTCATTTTTCTTCTTGTCCTTATTGGGATCTTTATTGCCATCACCGTCCTTTTTATCTTTCTTGTCCTTGTTATCTCCTTCTTTTTTGTCTTTATTCTTATCTTTTTGTTTATCGTCCTTATTCTTCTTGTCCTTATTATCCTTATTGTTTTTGTCTTTATTTTTATCCTTATCCTTATTTTTTTCTTTCTCCAATAATTTTTGAGCTACAGCTAAATTATAACGAGTTTCATCATCGTTGGGATTATTTCTTAACGAATTCTTATAGGCATCTACTGCCGGCTGATATTGTTTTTGCTCCATCATCGCATTTCCAATATTGTGAAATGCTTCTGCTTTTTCAAACTTGGTCTTAGCACTTTTAGACATCAGTTCGTATTGAGGTACAGCTTCTTTATATAATTTTTCTTGATATAAAGCATTCCCTAAGTTATAACTTGCTTTTTTATACTTGCTGTTTTTTTCTAGTGCTTTCTTATACGAAACAGAAGCGTCTGTATATTTTTGTTGCTTATACAGGTTGTTTCCTTCGCGTACTAATTTTCTAGCCTCTCTTTTTTCGGCAATAGTATCTTTTTGCGCAAAAAGAGCGGTCGATGATAGGATCATCAACATTACAAGAGCTATGTATTTATTAAACCTCATTAGTTACTTTTTTCTTCATTAAATAAATCAACTTTACGTAACCATTTTGTTTTTTTATCTAATAAAAAGATGTCCAAAATTAAAAACAAAATTCCTAATCCCAAAAACCATTGAAACTGATCTTTATAATCTGAAAATTGTTTGGTCTCAAATTCACTTTTTTGAGCATTACCAATAATTTCTTCGATCATCTTTACCGGTTTGTCGGTTTTATTTCCGTCTATATATCTTCCTTCTGATGTGTCGGCTATAGCTTGTAGTACATCAGCTTTTCGTTTGGTGATTACCGTCTCTCCCTTCCTGTCTTTTTTATACCCAATAAGTGAGCCATTAATTTTCATAGGAATAGGACCGCCATTTTCAGTTCCCACACCAATGGTATATACCTTTATACCATCCTTAGCCATATTTTCGGCAACCTGTTTTGTTTCTTCTTGATGGTCTTCTCCATCAGAAATGATAATCAAAAAACGATTGGTTTGCTCATCATTGTTGTAATAGGTCTTTGCCAAGTTTAAGGCTTCATTAATTGCCGTCCCTTGACTCGATACCATATCTGGGTTTGCGTTTTGCAAGAACATCTTTGCCGCTGCATGGTCTGTGGTTATAGGTAATAATGGGTAAGAGTTTCCAGCATAAATGATTACACCAACACGGTCACTTCCAAGCTTATCTATTATTTTTGAAATAATCTGTTTTGCCTTTTCTAAGCGATTTGGAGCAATATCTTCCGCCAGCATACTCTTAGAAACATCTAAAGCAAATACAACATCAACTCCTTCTCTTTTGATAGTTTTTAGCTTGGTTCCCATTTTTGGATTCACCAAGGCCAATATTAAGAATGAAATACCAATACTAAAGAATATCAGCTTTAAAGTTGATTTAAAGATAGAATGATTTGGTGCCAATCTTTCGAGCAACTGAGCATTTGAAAATTTACGTTGTGTTCTTTTTTTCCAAAACAGCGTCAAGAGAAATACAACAATTACAACTGGTATAATTGTAAAGAAATAAAAATAAAAAGGTTCTTCTAATCTATACATTCTCTCTATATAAAACTTCTAAATAAGGTGTTTCTTAATAAAAACTCCAGTAATAATAACCCTCCGGCTATAAAAACCAAAAACCTATACTTTTCCTGATAATTGGTGTACTTGAATTCTTCAATTTTTGTTTTTTCTAACTTGTCAATTTCGTCGTAGATCTCTTTTAACTTTGTGTTATTGGTTGCTCTAAAATATTGCCCTTCAGTTTCGGAAGCAATGAATTTTAATAGCTCTTCATCAATCTCAACTTGTTGTTTTCTAAACTGCAGCTTCCCAGTTCTAGGATCTTTAGCATACGGGAAATCCGCCATTCCGTTTGTTCCTAATCCTATCGTATATACTTTTATCCCCAATTCTTTGGCGAGTTCGGTAGCGGTTCTTGGATCTATATTTCCAGAGTTATTTACTCCATCGGTTAATAGAATGATTACTTTACTCTTTGCTTTACTATCCTTTAATCTGTTTACAGAAGAGCCCAGCCCCATACCTATAGCGGTACCTCCTTCTAGCAGCCCCCACTTAATTTCTGAAATGGTTCTTTTCACGATTCCTTTATCACTGGTAATAGGTGTTTGCGTAAAACTTTCTCCAGCATACAAAACAACTCCAATTCTATCATTAGGCCTTCTATTCACAAAGTTATTAGCTACCACTTTTAGCGCTTCTAATCTATTAGGCTTAAGGTCTCTTGCAAGCATACTTGCAGAGACATCAATGGCCATCACAATGTCAATTCCTTTATTGGCCTTTGTTTTAGTAGTTACCGATTTATTCCTTGGTCTAGCTAGTGCTATAAATAATACTGCAATGGCTAATAAGCGAATGATCGAAAGTAACGGTTTTAGTTTAGAGATAAATGAGCCATTTGTAGTAAAACCTTTTATACTTGGCATAGTTAGTATTGCTGCCTCTTTTTTGCGAGTAAAGAAGTGCCAAACCATTAAAAGAGGTATTAGCAAAAGCAACCAAAAGAACTCTGGATTATTAAATTCAAAATTATTCCAATTCATCATCTTCCTCTTCAATTACAGGTTTAGGCTTCATGCTGTTTAAAATGTCTTCAGCATCTTTTCTATCTTCTTCAATTTCGTGCGAAAGTGGTTTAGATTTCGCAAATTTTACCAGGTCAGCTTCTTGTAAAAGACCTTTCAACTTTTCAAATGTTTCTTTTGAAAGATCCAACGTTTCAGCATCTTTAAAATCTTTGATATAATTGATCAACTCATCTGAAGTGATTTCTAGAGCAGGAACTTTCAACTCCTTTTCGATATACTCCCTTATGATTTCGGTTAATTCACTATAATATTGTTTTATTTTATTGTTTTGCCATAATAACTTATGATCTAAAACTTTTAGTTTTTCTAGTGCTTCTTCATATGGAGGAAGTAGCGGAATAATTTCTTCTTGCTCTTCTATTTTCTTTTTCTTTAAAATAAAGTAGAGTAATAGTCCAATTAAAAGTAATCCCAAAATAACCCAGATCAAATAAGGCTTAAAATCGTCAAAAACATAAGGCTCTTCTTGGATTGATTTTATTGGGAACATTTTTTGCTTTGTAGTATCAATAGGTACTGTAGCAACATTGATTAAAATAGAATCTGTTAAAAAAGCCTGATTGCGAATAAAGATTTGTTGCTGAGGAATATAGTAAGCACCGCTATCAAAACCGGTTAACACATATCGTTTTAATAAACGACTTTTTATGGTGTCAATTTTATCATCTTCTACAATTTCTAGACCAACCAGTTTATCAAGTTTGGGAATAATAACATTGGTGGTATCATTCACCTCGATTTTTAGTTCGAACTGTTCTCCTATTCGGATACTGGTCGTATCAACTTTTGCGGTTACTCTTGGAGTGCTTTGTGCAAAAACAAAAGAACTCGATATCATTAAAACATATAAAACTAATTTCTTCATCTTCTACGACTATCTTCCTTTGTGTTTAAAATATCCTAATAGTTTTTTTACATAGCTTTCGTCTACTCTAGTATTTATAGTTCCTGCTCCGCTTCTTTTAAAGGTGGTGAAATAATAATCCAATAACCTAATTGCATTGGTTTTATAGTTATTTCTAACTGCTTTCGAAGCAGTATTTACCAACTGAACTTTTCCGCTTTCAGCATCTAGCATAGGAACAACACCGAGATTTGGAATTTCTTCGTCATGTTTGTCATAGACTCTAATTCCAGTGATATCGTGTTTGTTTCCAACAATCTTTAATGTTCTTTCGTACGTATCGTCCATAAAGTCAGATAACATAAATACGATGGCTTTTTTCTTCATCACATTTGATAAGAACTTGAATGCAGCCCCAATATCGGTGTTTCTACTTTTAGGCTTAAACTCTATAAGCTCTCTAATGATTCTTAAAACATGGCTTTTTCCTTTTTTGGGAGGAATAAATAACTCTATATCATCAGAAAAAAGAATTAAGCCAACTTTATCATTGTTTTGAATAGCCGAAAAAGCAAGAGTAGCTGCTATTTCGGTAACAATATCTTTTTTAAATTGATTGGTCGTTCCAAAGAATTCAGAACCAGAAACATCAACCATTAACACCATAGTTAATTCACGCTCCTCTTCAAAAACTTTTACATAAGGCTCATTATATCTAGCGGTTACATTCCAATCTATGGCTCTTACATCATCACCAAATTGATATTGTCTTACTTCAGAAAATGTCATTCCTCGACCCTTAAAGGTAGAATGATATTCTCCCCCAAAAATATGATCAGACAAACGTCGTGTCTTAATCTCAATTTTCCGAACTTTTTTTAATATCTCTTTAGTATCCATTTTACTTTAGCCATTCAACTGGAAGCATTTCCAGCGGAACATCTTCTATGGTTGTATTTTTTATAATTTCGATCAAAGGAGGTTTTTCAATAGATAAGTTTTTGCCATATTTCTTGTTAACCTCTTTTACGATCTGCTTTATCGTTTTCTTTTCGGAAAATAAAAGATCATTTAACAACAAGCCTGTTTCACTTTTAAGGTCAAAACAATCTAAATGATATTTTGGTTGTTTGTTTTGATAAATAATCCATTTTCCTGTACTTTTTTCTTCATAGCGAGCAATTTTTTTTTCGCCCGATAATGTTTTGTACGTAATTAATTTACAATTCATTTCTTCGATTTGTAGTTTTATAAAATCGGGGGAAAGAATTTTGTTTAAGGAACTTCTATTTGATTCACAATTTGATTTATAATGTCTAAGGACGAAATATTTTCCGCTTCCGCTTCATATGTTATTCCAATACGATGTCTTAGCACGTCGTAAACAACAGCTCTCACATCTTCAGGAATTACGTAACCTCTTCGTTTAATAAAAGCATAACATTTAGATGCTTTTGCAAGATTAATACTTCCACGAGGAGAAGCTCCAAAACTGATGAGTCCGTTTAAATTCGAAAGATTGTACCTGTCTGGATAGCGGGTAGCAAATATAATGTCTAAAATATATTTTTCAATCTTCTCATCCATATATACTTCATCGACGGCAGCTCTTGCTTTAATAATTTGATCTGTAGAAACTACTGGATTCACAGTAGCGAAACCGCCAGATAGGTTTTGACGCATAATAGTTTGCTCATCATTTAATTCAGGATAGTCGATCACTACTTTTAACATGAAACGGTCTACCTGCGCTTCTGGTAAAGGATAGGTTCCTTCTTGTTCAACTGGATTTTGAGTAGCCATTACTAAAAATGGTTCATCCAATTTAAAGGTAGTGTCTCCAATTGTGATCTGTCTTTCTTGCATGGCTTCTAATAACGCCGACTGTACTTTTGCTGGAGCTCTATTGATCTCATCCGCCAGAACAAAATTTGCAAAGATTGGTCCCTTTTTTATAGAGAAATCATTCTCTTTAATATTGTAGATCATGGTCCCAACCACATCGGCAGGCAATAAATCTGGAGTAAATTGAACCCTGCTAAATGAGCCTTGAACAGCTTTAGATAAGGTGTTGATTGCTAGTGTTTTTGCAAGACCAGGAACACCTTCTAATAAAATGTGTCCGTTCCCTAGTAGTCCTATAAGCAATCGTTCAATCATTTGTTTTTGACCAACAATTACTTTATTCATTTCGCCAGTCAACAAATCAACAAAAGCACTTTCTCTTTCTATTTTCTCGTTGATAGCTCTTACATCTACATCCATTTAGTATGAAATTTTAGTATTAAAAAATTAGGAAAACAAAACTACAATAATAGCTATTTTTTTATTGTTAAATATAGGTTAAAGATATTGATTGCGAAGATAAAGCAGGGTATTAGGGTTCTGTAAAAAATCTAAAAAACGCAGAATTAGGAAAATAACAATCAGGTTTTCTTAATATTAAAGGGCTAAAAATTTGTTTTTACCATAAAAAAAATGAACATTTGCCTATAATAATCAATCAAATTTTATATGAAAAACAATGACTTATTAAAAATTTTCTCATTTATCCTTGTTTTTATGCTTTCATTTACTGTGAATGCGCAGACAGTAAAGGGTAAAATTACAGACAAAGACGGTGAAGCATTACCGTATATGAATGTAGTAGAAAAAGGAACAACAAACGGGACTACCTCTGATGAGAATGGGGAGTTTTCGATAACTGTTACTAAGATGCCTACGACACTTGTCGTTTCATCTTTAGGATTTAAAACTACGGAGCAAGAAGTTACCAGTACTGCCTATTTAACAATCGTTGTTGAAGAAGGTGGTGTAGCTTTAGACGAAGTAGTGTTGGTTGGATCTAGAAACAAAAACAGAACGGTAGCTAACACTCCGGTACCTGTTGATATTATTGACATTTCTGAACTGGTAAGTGCCGGTCCTCAAACAAGTATCAATGATATACTAAATTTCGTAGCTCCTTCATTTACTTCAACCGCTCAAACTGTGTCTGATGGTACTGACCATATTGACCCGGCTGCATTGAGAGGTTTAGGACCAGATCAAGTATTGGTTTTAGTAAATGGAAAAAGAAGACACACAACATCATTAGTAAACATCAACAGTACTGTAGGTAGAGGTAGTGTCGGAACAGACATGAATGCAATTCCTGCTTTTGCAATTCAAAGAATTGAAGTGTTAAAAGATGGAGCGGCTGCTCAATATGGTAGTGATGCTATTGCTGGTGTTATTAACGTTGTGCTTAAAAAGAAAGAAGGTTTTGAAATACAAATGAACCTTGGTGCAAACTCAGGAAAAGAAACGAGTAGTTTAAACAACGAGTTTCCATTGCACACAGATACTGATGGAGAAAGCTTCCAGTTAGACGCTAACTACGGAGTTGCTTTAGGTGATAAAGGAGGATTCCTTAACCTAACAGGATCAGTTTCTACAAGAAACCCAAGCTTTAGAGCAGGGAAAGATGGTTTTACTGGATCAATCTTTAACGGTGCAAACTCAGTTGAGTGGGTTGGAGCAAATAGTGGTTTAGGATCTGATATTACGCAGTATTCTTTCACTGATATTCAATTTTTAGCACAAGGAGTTACGCACTTTGATTTGGCATTAAAAAACAACATTCAAAATGCAACTTCTATGGCTGACCTTCAAGGGTTGTTAAACTTCGATACTACAGATGCAGAACTTGGAGTTAGAGGATTAACTAGAAGAGACTTTAGCATGAGAGTTGGTCAATCTAAATTAAGAAGTGGTAAATTCTTTGGAAACATGGAACTTCCATTATCGGACGACTTTACATTATACTCTTTTGGTGGGATTAGCTACAGAAAAGGAAATGCTGCAGGTTTTTATAGAAGACCAGATCAGTCTAGAGCTTTCACAGGATTATACCCAGCAGGATTTTTACCAGAGATCAATAGTGATATCAAAGATAAATCATTAGCATTCGGAATTAAAGGTAAGCAAGGAGATTGGGATGTTGACTTTAGTAATACATGGGGTGAAAACTCTTTCGACTTTACTATTGGAAACTCAATGAACGCTACCTTATTAAATAGTTCTCCTTTAACAGCATATGCTGGAGGGTTCTCATTTGCACAAAATACTTCAAACTTAGACTTTACTAGATTCTTTGAAGATGAGTTAAACGGACTAAACGTTGCTTTTGGTGCTGAGTACAGAATGGAGAATTATCAAATTTTCCAAGGACAAGAAGAGTCTTGGGCTACGTATGATACCAATGGAGATATCTGGAATGGAGATACTTCATTACAGGTTGTTGACTTCTTTGGAAGAGCGAGAGCAGGAGGAATCCAAGTATTCCCTGGATTTAGACCAGAAAACGAAAGAAACGCTTACAGAAACAGTTATGCTGTGTATGGTGACGTAGAGGCAGACTTTACGGAAGACTGGACAGTAACTGGAGCCGTGAGATATGAAAACTACAGTGACTTTGGTACAACGTTAAACTGGAAATTAGCTTCTTTATATAAGTTAACAGATAACATTAACTTAAGAGCAGCTGCAAGTACAGGTTTTAGAGCACCATCTTTACACCAGTTACATTTTAACGCTACAAGTACAAACTTTGTAAATGGAATTCCAAACGAAGTGGGTACGTTCTCTAACGATAGTAGAATAGCGAAAATTTTAGGTATCCCAGAATTAAAGCAAGAAGAATCTTTTAGCGCAAGCTTAGGGTTTACTGCTAAGGTGCCAGATTTAAATTTAACATTAACTGTTGATGGATACTTTACAGCAATTGAAGATAGAGTAGTGTTAACTGGAAACTTTGCTAGACCAGATACGGCTGGAGAGTTACAAACATTATTTGATGCTGCTAATGCAACAAGAGCTCGTTTCTTTGCAAACGCAATTGATACAGAAACAAGAGGTATAGACATCGTAGTGTCTCATAAAGCAAATGTTTCTGACTACACGTTAACAAGTGATTTTGCTTTCTCATTTAACAAGACGAACAGAGTAGACGATATTCATGCTTCAGAGCAGTTAGTTTCTCAGATCGACACGTATTTTGGAGAAAGAGAAAAGTATTTCTTAGAGTTCGCTACACCAAGAGTAAAAGCAAACTTATCTAACATGCTTAGAGGAGATAACTTTAGTGTATTCTTAAGAAACTCTTTCTTTGGATCAGTTACTAACCCAGACTTAACTGATACTACTGGAGACGGAACTAGAGATACACATCCAGAATTTGGAGCGAAGATTATTACAGACTTATCTTTTGGATATGACTTTAATCAAAACTTAACTATAACAATTGGTTCAAGTAATATTTTTGACGTGTACCCAGATGCTGCCCCAGCTGATTTAACAAGTGGAAACAACTTCGTTTACCCACGTGTTACTTCTCAGTTCGGAATTAACGGAAGATCTGTATTTGCTCGTTTAAACTATAAATTATAATTTAAAAAAATACAAATGAAAAATTTTAAATACTTACTATACATTTTCGCTATGTCGTTGCTAGTTGTTTCTTGTGATGACGATACAGAAAGTGTTACGAACCCTGGTACGTTTACCTTACCAGAAGAAGTAAAAGTTAGTTTTACTGACACGAACCCAAATCCTGAAGTAACTGAAGGAGATATGACATCTTTTAGACTTGGGATGAATCAAGCAATCAACGGTAAAGTGGTAATTTCTTTAAGTGTTACATCTTCGGATGGAGCTGTAGAGGCAACCTACCCAACTTCTGTAACTTTAGAGAATGGAGAAGCAGCTAAGTATATCGATTTTGCTATTACTGACGATGGAATTGCAGAGTCAGGCGAGGTGTACACTGTTACTATTACTGGAGTTGATGTTCAGTTTGCAGATGGAAGTACACAATATTATGTATATAATGGAGATTATTCGAGAAGTATTACTGTAAAAGATATCCCTGTGCCAATTGTAACCACAGTGGGAGATGTTGATATAGTATTAACTTGGGCGGATGCTTCAAGAGATATGGACTTATTTTTAGTAACAGGTGATCAAGATTTTGGAGGTACAGTAATCGATTCTAGTTTAGGATTTACTACAACAGAGGCGACTGTATTCCCTGGAGCACAACCTGATGGAGTTTTTAGTGTATATATTAACCAATATGCATTTACAGCGGTGGTAGATTATACGATGACATTTAGATTCCCTGATGGGCAAGAAAGAATCATCAATTCTACAATTACACAAGATAGTTTCGTATTTACATTTACGAAATCTACTTCTGGAGCCGATGTAACGTATAATATTACTGAACTTTAAAAATAAGAAATATGAAAAAATATATATATAAAATAAAATTAGTAATCGTTGCAGCGCTTGTACTTACATCTTGTGCTGTAGATGACGACGATCCGGTAAGAAACCCTGTGGGAACTATCGAAGCGTCTTTAGCGAATCCGGTAGTTAGGATTGCAGCAACTGATACATCTTATGATTTAACGGTAAACTTATCAGGTGTTTTACCAACATCTGCTCAGCTAGACTATAAATTAGATGGTGTTGATTTAGTAGTGCAAGGAAATCAAGGGTCGAACACAATTTCGATTACTGTAGATATGTCTTCTTCACTTTTTAGAACAGTGACTCTAGAAGATATTATTATGTTCTATGCTTCTGCACAGAACTACAATATGACAGTATCTAGCACTAATAAGTCTACGACGATTGTAAAAGGAACAGATAATTTTGCAGTAATGACATGGGGTAATAATACAGATATTGATCTGTTAATGACGGCTGCTCCGGCACCAACACCTCCATTTGATACTGCTGCACCAACGACTCCAATTGTTGGATTAAGTATCTTAGTAGTACCTGAAGAGGTAATTACATTCCCAGCAGTATTACCTGATGGAGACTATGCGTTAAGTGTTGTACCTTATGCTGCGTTTAATACGCCAATTGAGTTTACATTAACTGTGGTTATGGGTACTTCTGCAAGTACTATTGTAGGAACAGTAGACAGTGGATTAGCGGCCGGAGGATTCTTTAATATTGTTTATAATACTATTGAGGAATTTGGAAGACTAAGCGTTTCTGGAAGCTCATTTACACTTACAAATCAATTGTAAAAAACAATTATAAGTATATAATATAAGGCTTAGGAATCAACTTGATACCTAAGCCTTTTTTAATTTATAACCCTATGTTTAGAAATTGTATCTCAGCAGTTTTCTTATTAATTTCTGGCGCTATCTTTGGTCAGGTTTTCACAGATGTCACATCAGCTTCAGGAATCAATCACCTCTTTAAGCAAGCAAGTAATATGGGAGGTGGAGCCGTTTTTATTGACTATGATAATGATGGGTGGGAAGACCTGTACATTACGGGAGGCCTAGATAAAGACAAATTATATAGAAACTTAGGAAATGGAAACTTTCAATTAACTACTGACTCCTGGATCAATATTACACAAGACTTTTATACTATTGGAGTAGTTAGTGGAGATATTGACAATGATGGCGATAGAGATCTTTTTGTTACAACCTGGAGAGGGGAGGACAATGAAGGACCATTAACAAGAAATTTGCTATTCATTAATAATGGAAACAGTACTTTTTCTGAGGCAGGCACGCATTATGGAATTACCGACCCTGCATTCTCAATGGGAGCAACTATGCTGGATTATAATAAAGATGGTTATTTAGACATTTATGTAGTTAATTATGTAGAAGCTAGTTCTATTATTTATGATAGTCAGGGCGAAGCTATTGCTTTTGACCATCAATGTTATGAGAATATCTTTTATAGGAATAATGGAGATGGTAGTTTTACCGAAATGGCTGCGGCTTTAGGTTTAAACAATAACGGTTGTGCATTGGCAGTGATGCCAACAGATTACGATCAAGACCGAGATCAAGATATTTATATCGCTAATGATTTTGGCGAGTTTGTAGTAGCAAATACCATGCTCCAGAACGACTATCCTTCAAATTCATTTACAGATGTATCTGTAGCTACAGGAATGGATGTCGGTATATACGGTATGGGTATAGCCTATGGAGACTACGACAAAGATGGCGATTTCGATTACTACATTACCAACTTAGGTAGAAATGTACTGATACAGAACGATGGAAGCCAGAGTTTCTCTGATGTTACTTCTACTGCTGGAGTGGAAAACACCTATGCAGAAAACACGGGAAACACCTTATATAGCACAAGTTGGGGAACCGCTTTTTTAGATATTAATAATGATACATGGCAAGATCTTTTCGTAGCAAACGGAAGGGTACCTGCGGTGAATTTTATCGCTACTGGAGAAGATGATCCAAACAAATTATTTGTGAATAACGGAGATGGAACTTTTACAGATGTTTCAAACGTCGCTGGAGTTAATGATTATAACAGAGGAAGAGGAATGGCATATGCAGATTATGATAAAGATGGAGATCTTGATGTTGTAGTTATAGTACAAGATGGAACGACAAGTACTAGTGCCAAAACGATACTGTATCAGAATCAGCTAAACCCTAACGGATCTACTGATAAGAACTGGGCTCAAGTAACATTGGAAGGAACTACAATCAATAGAGATGCGATGGGCGCAATGGTAGAGCTTACGGTGAACGGAGAAAAACTGATTCAAGAAGTCCACGGGCAAGGAAGTCACTGTAGTCAACATTCATTGACCTTACACTTTGGATTAGGAAGCAATACAACCATAGATGAGTTAAAAGTAATCTGGTCCGCTACGGATACACAAACTTTTTCAAATCTAGATGTGAATACCCGATATAGCCTTGTACAAGGGTCTACCTTAAGTACTCCAGAAGAGCAAGCATTAGATCAGTTTTTTACATATCCTAATCCCGTAAAAGACCAGCTTAAGATATCAGGAATAGATCAAACCTATAAGGTAAAGATCTATGCCGTCTACGGAAAGCTAATTAGCACTGAAACAGTAACTGTTGACCGCGCTTATATTGACATGAACTCCTATAAAACAGGGACCTATATTGCCCAATTCATAGATGGTGAAGGCAATGTCAAAAAGAATCAACTTATCATAAAAGAATAACGTTTACATAGACCATAAAATTATTGGATATGATTAACAAGAACGTGCTTTCGTTAAAGCAATCTGCTACCTTATTAATAAATGAAAAGGTAAAAGACCTAAGAAAGGAAGGAAGGACGATTAGCCATTTTGGTTTTGGGCAATCTCCCTTCCCAATCTTCCCAAGTATTGTTGCTTCTTTGCAGCAACACGCTGATAATAATCATTACCTGCCTGTTGCGGGATTAGAGAGTTTACGAGAACATATTGTGTCTTTCTTAGCAAAAGAACAAGGTATCCATACTACAAAAGAAGCTGTTTTTATCGGCCCAGGGAGTAAGGAATTACTGTATCAAACCATATTGATCTTTGAAGCAGAGTACTTAATTCCCAAAGGGAGTTGGGTAAGTTATATTCCGCAGATTCAATCCAAAGGAGGAACATACCATATTTTGGATACTGATCTAGAGCACGATTTTAAACTAACAGCCCATGCATTAGAGGCATTTTTAATAGACCAACCTAAGGAAAAAGAATTTGTACTGATCTTAAACTCTCCGAACAATCCAACAGGAACCGTATATAGTTTAGAGGAATACAAAGCATTGGCGGAAGTATGCAAAAAATACAGTATAATGGTAATGTCTGATGAGATCTATTCTCAGATCAATTTTAATCAGCCATACTCACCCAGTATTTCAGCACATTATCCCGAAGGAACTATTGTCTTTGGAGGCTTAAGTAAAGTGTTTTCTGCTGGCGGATATCGATTGGGGTATATGATGTTACCAGAGAAGCTTAAAGACCTTCAAAATGTATATAAATCATTATTCAGCGAGACGTTTAGTTGTGTTTCTTCACCAGTGCAATACGCAGCGATCAATGCTTATGAGTATCAGAAAGATCTGAAGCAATACGTAGCAGATTCATCAGCCATTTTAAAAGGAGTTTCTGCATTCATGTATGATGAGTTTACCAAGGTAGGTGTGCAATGCACAAGATCCGAAGGAGCCTTCTATATGGTCATCGGATTTAACACTTTTAAGAAGCAATTGTCGGAGATGAATGTTAGAACTAGTAGCAACTTGGCGCACTATATATTAGAGCATTTTGGGGTAGCTATGTTACCGGGAGTTGATTTTGGCTTTCAAGAAGAAGAACTTTTCTTCAGACTGGCATTTGTAGATTTTGATGGTGCCAATGTGATGGACGCTTATCAAAAAGGATCAAAGATCGATGCACTTTTCATAAAAGAACATTGTCCAAGTATTTATAATGGTGTAACTCAAGTTCAAGCTTTTGTAAAAAGCATGGAATAGCAATTAGTCTTACTTAAAGGGCTGCAGTGTAAAGGTCTGTTTAGAGAATGTTCCGAACGTAAAATAGGTGATCCAGTCCCCTAAATTGATATACATAGCATTGGTGCCTAGATCAATTTCTAAAGGAAGGTGTCTATGTCCAAACACAAAATAATCGTAGTGTTTTTCTGTCAATTTTCTCTTACAATATTGTACTAGCCATTCGTTGTCTTCACCTAAGAACTGTGCATCTTCATCTCCAGAGATCATCTTGTTCTTAACCGAGAAATAATGCCCTAACTTCATTCCGATATCTGGATGTAACCAACGAAACATCCATTGAAATAAAGGGAAAGTAAACACTTTTTTCATACGTTTATATCCTTTATCTCCAGGGCCCAATCCATCGCCATGACCAATTAAAAAAGTCTTTTCATTAATAGTGAACTCCTGCGGTTTATGATATACTGGAATATCGAGTTCCTTCTCAAAATAATCACGCATCCAAAGATCGTGGTTACCTACAAAAAAGTAAATAGGAATACCACTATCGCGTATCTCCGCCAACTTTCCTAATACTCTTACAAAACCTTTAGGAACCACTGTTTTGTATTCGAACCAAAAATCAAATAGGTCTCCTAGAATAAAAAGAGCTTCTGCATCTTTTTTGATCAGGTCTAACCAGGCAACAAATTTCTGTTCTCTAGGTAAACTTGCTTCTGGAGTAGGTGCTCCTAAATGATGGTCTGAAGCAAAATAGACCTTCTTAGTATCCGATACGTTGATTGTTATCATTACTGCAAAGTAACGCTATTCTTGAGTACTTTCCAACTCCAAAACCTTTTGAAGCATTTTATCATCTTGATGGATGATTCGATTAAAACCAATATCCCCAAACAATTCATTGGCGATAGATGCTTTTAAATAGCGTTGGATCGTTTGCCTAGTCCGGTAAGAAGGCTGATCATCCATCACTCTTGAAATATAGGTGTTAAAAACACTTCCATCGACATCAAAATCCTTTATAAAGCGTTCTAAGGTCCAGGCCTTTAATAAGCTCTTTCGGTCATTATCTACATAGTCGAACGCAAAATTATTAATGGTTCTAAAATAGAAGTTATTCAGGTATGCAGTAGTATCAATAGGAACAAAAACATCTGGGATAATTCCACCACCACCATATACGATCTTTCCTTTTGGAGTGCTATATTGTAATGAATCTACGATAGGGATACTGTCTTTACTAAGCAATTCGCCATTTCGCATACGATTGGCATAATCACGGCGATAATTCTCATCCCCATTTTTATCATAAGGTTTTTGGATTGACCTCCCTGTTGGGGTATAATATCGTGCGGTAGTTAAGCGCACGGCAGAACCATCTCCTAAGTTCATTTCTATCTGTACCAATCCTTTTCCAAAAGATCGTCGGCCAATAATGACCCCTTTGTCATTGTCTTGCAAAGCACCCGCAACAATTTCTGAAGCTGAAGCAGAACTCTCATCGATCAATACATATAAACCACCATTTTCGAAATCTCCTTTCGAAGTAGCAAAAGACTTTTCTACACGCCCTTTATTATTCTTGGTAAATACAATTAGTTTATCATCTTCTAAAAACTCATCCACAATTTGATTGGCAATATCTATAAAACCACCTCCATTACCTCGAATATCTAGAATCAGGTTTTTCATACCTTTATTTAATAAAGAAGTTAGAGCGGTTTTAAATTCGTCATACGAAGTTCTTGCAAAACGATTGAGTTTGATATATCCTAAATCTTCCGTCATCATATACGATAGGTCAACACTTTTTATTTTGACTTTTCCTCTGTTGATGTTGATGTTGAACAACGAATCATTCGACTTTCGATACACCTGTAAATTTACTTGTGTATCAGGCTTTCCCTTTAAGAACTTTGGTACATTACCAGAAAGCAATCGTTTTCCATATAAAGTATCGTTATCTGCGACCAGAATTCTATCCCCCGCTTTGATCCCCGCTTTAATGCTAGGACCTCCTTTAATCGTTTGAATAACGGTAATCGTATCTTTGATCATTCTAAACTGTACCCCAATTCCCACAAAATTACCTTGCATGTTCTCCGTTACTTGTTGTAAGTTTTCTTTTGGAATATATACCGAATGTGGATCTAGTTTCCCTAGCATCTGAGTAATCGCTCCATCAAGCAATTCATCCGTATTTACGTCATCTACATAATCGCGTTGTATATAATCGATCAAACGTTTGATCTTTGCCTCATTACTGGTTTTTCCTGTCAATGAAAGACTATTCGAAGAACCGCTAAAAAGCACACCGATAACAATACCAAAAATGGTTGCTAATGATAGATATATGGGAAGGTTATTTTTATTCATCAGATAAATGCATTAATTCAACACCTGCTTTTTTTAGGAAATCCAATCCAGCAGTATCTCTATACGCAATTCCATAGACAACGCGTTTAATACCTGCCTGATGGATTAACTTACTACAATGGATACATGGAGATAGTGTAACATATAATGTGGCATCATAACAAGATTGTGTAGAAGAAGCCACTTTTAAAATGGCATTTGCCTCTGCGTGTAACACTTCCCATTTAGTCAGCCCATCTTCATCTTCACAACAATTGTCGAAACCAGAAGGTGTTCCGTTAAAACCATCAGAAATAATCATCCTATCCTTTACGATAAGCGCGCCTACTTGCTTTCTTTCGCAATGCGATAATTTTGCCCACTCCCTGGCCATTTTCATATAGGCAGTATCGTATTTCAGTTGTTTTGTAAGCATAAGCTAATGTAAAGAAAATGTAGAACTACAACGTTAATAATTTACCAAAAAACACGCTCGATCATCATGGGTATCACGAAACCTATCACAATAGCGGAGGTAACAACTACCCAATCACGATTACTGACACGACAGAAGGTTTTCAATAAAAATCCTGCAAGCAAAATAAACAATACAATGACAATTTGCGATGCCTCAATACCCAATGCAAACTCTAGGAGTAAGGTTAATTTGTTATCAGACCCTGTAACCAATCGGGTAATATAACTAGAAAACCCAAGACCATGGATAAGGCCAAAGACGAGCGCTAGAATAATATTGGTGTTATTTTTTAGGGTGTTCGAAACGTTCGATCGTAAAATATTAATAGCACCAGTTATAAAGATGGTAAGCGGAATTAAAAATTCCACTACTTTCATGTTTTTACTATTCAGATCGAATAGCAATCCATAGGCCGATAAGATCAGTGTTAACGAGTGTCCAACGGTAAAAAAGGTAATGAGCCACAATACCTTTTTCCAGGAATCGAAGCTATACACTACGGCTAAAACGATCAGAAAAAGAATATGGTCATAAGCTTCTAGATCCAATACATGATTGAAACCAAGCTTAAAATAGGTAATAAAATCGTCCATATAAAAAATTGAGAATCAAATATATTAAATGAGCCGTTTAAAATGCAGACATTTTATCTAAAAAAATGTTACAAAGTTGTTAAGATAATTTTAGTACCGAGATTGTCCTAAAAACTGTATTTTTATCATTCAACCCAGATCTATGTCAACATCCATCACTTTAAAAGAATTGTCAAAATTACTAGGCGTTTCTATTTCTACCATTTCAAAAGCGTTGAACGACAGTCATGAGATCAGTGAAAGTACCAAACAACGGATTCGTGAAATGGCAGAACTACATAACTATCAGCCTAATAAATTGGCAGTAAGCTTAAAATCTGGGAAGACTAGAACGATTGGCGTGATCATTCCCAGCATTCAAAACTACTTCTTCGCACAGGTGCTGTTTGGTATAGAAAAGGTAATTGCAGATTCCGATTACAATATCATTGTCAGTATTACGCATGAATCCTTAGAAAAAGAAACCAAGGCGGTGACCACATTTTCAAATGGATTGGTCGATGGGATTATAGTAGCCTTGGCAGAAGAGACGCAACTGGCTCGGGAGTCCTCACATTTTGACACGGCTTTGAACTTAAAAAAACCAGTGGTGATGTTCGATCGGGTGTTCAAAGACTTTCCTTGCGATAAAGTGCAGGTAAACGACTATCAAGTAGTGTTTGATGCAGTACAACAGCTGCAAGCGCGTGGTAGAAAGCATATTATTCTGGTCTCTACCATACAAAACTTAAGCGTTGGTAAATCCAGAGCCAAAGGATATGCAGATGCCGTATCGAAAGAAGTACAGTTAGAAGGCACTCCAGAAACCATAGATAAGGTATTGGGAGACTATATGAGCAAGCATAGCGTAGATGGAATTATCGCCTTAGATGAAGATGCCTCTTTAACCGCGTTGAGTGTGACTAAAAAATTAAAGAAGTCCATTCCTGAAGAAGTGGCAATTATTGGTTATGCGAGCGAAAAAATGGCCATGAACTTATCGCCAACATTAACCACATTGAATCAACATGGAGGGATAATCGGAGAAAAAACGGCCAAGATCTTGCTGGAAAAATTAAAAATTGGAGCTAAGACCTTGACCAATGAAGCTGTTGAAACCACGTTAGTAAGTAGAGAAACATTCTGATTGTCAGTCAATTAAAATTTGTTAACAAGTTTTTTACAGTGCTTAGATATGAACGTACAATTTTTTCCGTTATATTTGAAGTATGAAAAGAGGATAAAAAAAATGCTATGTAAAATTGCTACGGATCAACAACCATTTTTTACAAAACTTTTTTATCCAGACTGAATAGTATTGCTGTTTGCAATAACTATATGCTATACTAACATTTGTTTTTAACAGAGGTTAGCTATAGAACCCCTTTATTAATGGATAAATAAATTAGCTAGTTCCTGAATCAAGTTCAGGATGAAAGAAAAAGAAGTAATTGCTAACAAACACAATCAAAAAACCAATTTTATGAAAAAAGTATTGCTAGGCGCTATTATGTCGCTAGGGACCTATTGTGGTTGGTCTCAAGAACTACCAAAGATTATTCCTCCAGCTCCGGAGGCAGCCTCTTTTGCGAAATTTACGGAAGTGCCTGTTACACTAAACAATGGAGCGGCCTACGTGTCCATTCCTATTCACACGGTGGAGGTAAAGGGAATCAGTATTCCCATAAGCTTGAATTATCACACGCGAGGTGTTAAGGTTGATGAGATTGCCTCTAGAACAGGCCTTGGATGGGCTTTAAATTACGGTGGAATGATCTCTAGAACAGCCTTAGGTAGACCAGACGACGCAGGTCCTTGGGCGTATCTAAACCGAAATTATGCAACAGACCTTGCTTCCAACACTTTAACTCAACAAGCTGTTTTTAATGATTATTGCTCTTCTAATGGAGAGCTAGATTTAGAATCAGATGTGTTTCATTTAAGTGCAGGAGGAGTATCAGGAAAATTTTTCTTCGAACAATCGGATAAAATCAATCCTGTGTTAAAAGAGTTTGATGATATAAAGGTTACAGCCACATGGGATCAGGGAATTATTGTTGCCTTTACAGTTATAGATAAATTAGGGAATACCTATTACTTTGGAAAGTCTAAAGATGGTACCAGAGAGTATTTCTCAGAAAAAGAGATAGACAATACTTCAATATACAGGACGACAGGTGGAATAGAGTATGGAATAGGTGCGGCGACTGTATATAAAACGTATAATACCTGGCATCTTATTGAGATCGAAACTCCACATAACCAGAAAATAGAGTTTTTCTATAATGCAGAAACGGTAAACTATGTAAGTAAATTTTCAGACTCTTATACGCCTCAATTACCAGATTCTCCTGACGCATGGTTGACTGGTTGGAGACCCGTAACTGAATCCGAAAAACAATGTATGTTTTCTTTAATTAGAGAAAAACAATACCAATTAAGTGAAATTAAATACGGACCTATTGGCAGTAGTTCATTAAAGAAAGTGGTCTTTAATAAAGCGACTACTTCAAGACAGGATCTTACAGGAGCCTATGCACTGGAAAGTATTGATATTCGCGATGAGCATGATAACTTAATAAAGACGTTTGACCTTTCGTATACCTATTCTCACAATACTGTTACGACAGGGTATTTGTTTGCTCTAGCTCAAAATGATGCAGCAAGTCATTATAGATTGATGCTGAGCTCAGTTCAGGAAAAAGACGCATCAAACAATACATTACCACCTTATAGTTTTGAATATAATTCTGAGACCTTACCGAATAGATTTTCAAATTCCAAAGATGTCTGGGGCTATTTTAATGGTGCTTCCAATGGAAATTTCCTGACCCTAAACCCTTATAATCCTAGCCTACAACCAAACAGAGCAGTGGATACATTAAAATCAGAAGCTGGGATTTTGAAAAAAGTGGTGTACCCTACAGGTGGTTATACGACTTTTACGTATGAGCATAATCGTGCTATACCATCATATACAATGAGTCAGTTTTTAACATATGACCTAAACCCGACTACAGGAGAAAATGTAGGACTGGGTCATTTAGAGCATACGGACCCTACCATATATAATGGTAGTTATTATGAGAAAGAATTTACGGTTACCAATATTGTTCAGGATGATGCTACTAGTAGTATCTGGTTTGATGATGAAACGAATTGCCTGGATAATGCATGGAATAGCGGTTGTAAGTTCAGGGTAACAGTAACTAAAGTGTCTGGTGCCGGAGGCCCTGCAGTGTTCGAATTGTTTAAGGGAACACATAATATATCCCTGACAAATGGAGTATATAAATTAAAGGTGGAGCCGATGGACAATGCTCATACTCCAATAGATCCATTAGCTCTAGATGGATTTAGCGTCTCCATTAGTTGGAATGAAAGTACATCGAGTACAAGCGACTTGATATATGGACCAGGAAAACGAATCAAAAGAGTAGATTTTTTTGATACTAATGGGCAAAGTGTTTCTTCCAAAGAATATGAGTACATGAATGATCAAGGGACTTCGAGTGGAGTACTTATTGGACTTCCAGATTTTTATTCAATTGCAGCACTTTCTCAGCCTCAATTTCAGTATCACACAGGCGTAATGGCCGGCAGTAAGACAAATATTTATCAACCTAATCAAGTAGCCTATGGCATGGTAACAGAATACTTAGGAGAAAAAGAAGATAATGTAGGAAAAACAGTGCATGAGTTTACCACCTTTTTAGACGGAGGAGCTTTTTATACGTACCCATATTTTACGCCTAATGATAATGAATGGCTTAGAGGGAAAAACCTGAGTACTAAGTATTTTAGCTACAACCAACAGACACAACTCTATACACTTGAGAAAGAAATTATAAACAAGTATATATATGCAAACGTGCCTGAAAACTACTCCTCTGTTAGCGGTGATTTTGTTGGAACAAACGATGTTTTGGATAGAACTAAATCGCAAAAACATTTTATTAAGTTTCCTCCTATTTACTCAGAACGACATTTCACATGGGGAGAAGGAGGGTATCTATCGGCAACTGTTCAAGTTTGTGATTCTAATAATCAGATCATACACCAACGCACATCAGGAACCCAAGACTTATGGAGTACTACAGAAAAATTGTATAATGATGCTGGAGTAATAGAAACGATAACAACGCATGGTTATGATTATAACAAGCATTATCAACTAAAGAGCACCAATGTTACCGACAGTAAAGGTGATGTAATGGAAACGATCAATTACTACCCATCGGAAGTCCTTTTGGCTTCAGACTTAGGGCATGATAATTTATCGCCAACACAACTTAGTGCCATATTAAAAATGCGCGCTCCAGATACAAATAATCCAACAAGAACGCACCAGCTTGCCACTCCGGTACAGGTAGAAACGAAGAAGAATACCAATGTAATATCCGTTGTTAGAACGAATTTTAATATTGAGAGTTCAGGATTGGTGTTACCGAAAAACGTAGAAACTTCAAAAGGAGGCGTTTCGTTAGAAGATAGAATCGTTTATCATAGTTATTACGACAACGGGAATGTAAAAGAAGTGAGCAAGAAAGATGGTACTCATATTGTCTATATCTGGGGTTATGACCAAACGGTTCCTGTTGCTAAAATAGAGAACGCAACGTCTGCACAAGTAGATAGTTATATAGCAGGTATTCAAGCAGCTTCTAACAACGACAACGATCGTACCGAAGGTGCTACAGGAAATGAAGGAGCCTTACGAACGGCGCTAACGAACCTTCGTAATGCATTACCAAATGCACTAGTAACCTCATTTACCTACGATCCGCTGATCGGTGTGACCAGTATTACAGATCCTAGAGGGAGAACGATCTATTACCACTACGATAGCTTTAACAGATTAGTATCTGTAAAAGACCATGATGGTAATATCCTGAGCGAGAACCAGTACCACTACAAAAACTAAGCAGCTATGAAAACAACAATTAAAAAATATATAGTAGGTGCTATGGTAGCGATGCTACCCATAGCGCTAAGCGCACAAACGCAAACAGAAAACCATATTGTTAATAAGGTCTATAAAAAAGCAACAACCACAGCAGTAATCACCAAAGATAAGGATAGTGTAGCCACGAGTATTACCTATTTTGATGGACTTGGGCGCCCGATTCAAAGTATAGCGGTACAGGCAGGAGGGATGCTTACCCATCGAAATGGACTGTTATACGATTGGAGTTTAGGGAATACAGGATCTACACCTTTTTACAATCAAAATGGAGATACCTCAGAAAATCAAATTGTCAATGGTACCACACCCTTTGGAGATACAGATCTATTATGGGAGTGTAAGGATGATAGTAACGGTAATAGTAGTGGAGACGGAGGGTGGAGCACCCAAGACATTTCTATTGATCATACCAAACCATACCGATATACAACTTGGGTTAAAAGAACAGGTAATCTCTCTGATGGAGGAGTATATCATGGTACTAAGAAGGTAAACAATTTAGATGGAACACCTAACCCCAATCCATATTTTTGGTACGGAGATTTACCTCAATTAGATACCTGGTATTTATTGGTAGGATATATTCATCCTTCAGATTATACGGGAGCAGATATAGGTATTAGTGGTGTGTATGACATTCAAGGAACTAAAGTCTTGGACGGTACCGAGTTTAAATGGGATACTACCACAAGTACAACCGCTCGCTTTAGAAACCTGATGTTTTATACAACAGATCCTAATACCCGGCAGTATTTTTGGAGCCCATTAGTGCAAAAAATAGATGGCAATGAGTTACCCTTCGATCAGGTGATTAATACACCTATTGTAGTTATTTCAGAAGAAACCGCTAATGACATTGTAACACTCATTGAATATGATACGTATGGTAGACAGCTTAAAGAATATTTACCCTACGCATCTGGATATACCGATGGAAGGATCAATAGCAATGCTATCCTAAAGAATCAGGAGTACTATCTTGCAAAACATGCGGCAGACTTTGTAGGAATAACAGATCCAACTCAGGTGAATTCCTACTCAGAAAAGACCTTGGAGAACTCTCCGCTTGGAAGAATCTTTGAACAGACGGCTCCTGGAAAGGATTGGAAAAAAGGAACGGGTACGATTACAGGTAAAGGCTATTCCGACGGGCATAGCATCCGTTTTGAATATGATACCAATACGGCTACAGAGGTAAAACTATATGATGTTTCTTTAAGCTTTGCCAATAACACCTATACGCCAACCTTAACTGGTGGTAGTGCCCACTATCCGTTGGGAGAACTAACAAAAACCGTAACCAAAGATGAAAACTGGGAGGTAGCAGATGGAGTGAATCATACCACCGAAGAGTTTAAAGATAAAAATGGACAAGTACTTCTAAAACGAACGTACAATAATAGCCAGCCCCATGATACCTATTATGTGTATGACGATTATGGAAATCTGACCTATGTATTACCTCCTAAAGCAGAAGGTAGCATCGGTATTCCAACAAGTACTGTACTGAGTGAGTTATGTTACCAGTACAAATACGATCACAGAAACCGATTGGTAGAGAAAAAGATTCCAGGAAAAGGATGGGAGTATATTGTGTATGATAAGTTGGATAGACCTGTAATGACTCAAGATGCAGTACAAGCAAGCAACAACGAATGGTTGTTTACAAAGTATGATATCTTGGGTAGAGTTGTATATACAGGTGTCTACGATCATGGGTCGACCAGTACAAGAACAGCCATGCAAAGTAGTTTTAGCAGTCAGAATGATGCAGTATTTGACCAGTATGAAACTAAGGTATCTTCAGGAACAGGTGTCGATAATAGTTATTACAGCAATGCTAATTTTCCTACGAGTAATGTAGAGCTCCTTACTGTGAACTATTATGATGATTATGTATTTGATTTGGCAGGAGGTACAGCTCCTGTGTCAGTCTATACCATTGCACCTACGACCAACACTAAAAGTTTGGCAACAGGGAGTAAGGTAAAAGTATTAGGTACAAGTAACTGGATCACAACAGTAAGTTATTACGACGAAAAAGCACGTCCGATCTATGTATATAGCAACAATACTTATTTAGGTGCTACGGATATCGTAGAAAGTAAGCTAGATGACTTTACTGGAAAAGTGCTAGAGACCAAAAGTACCCATCAAAAGACAGGAAATACGGATGTGGTAACGATCGATCGTTTTGAATACGATCATATGGATCGATTGATCTCTCAAACGCAAAAGATAAATACTAACCCTTCAGAGCGTTTAGTGCAGAACCATTACGATGAGTTGGGGCAATTAGAAAATAAATTGGTAGGAAACGGAACCCAGCAATCCGGTCATGAGGATGTAACCAGTGGCATAAACATTTCCGGGAACACAATAACCAAAACCAGTGCGGATGGTTGGAATGAAGGATTGGCTACACTAGGTACCATACAAAAAGATGGTTTTATTAGTTTTGAGATCACACAAACCAACATTCATTTTATGGTGGGGCTTTCGGCGAGTAATACAGATGCCAGTTATTCTTCTATAGACTATGCGATCTATAGTAATGCCAGAAATGTAAGTGTGTACGAAAAAGGAGTACATAAGGGTACGTTTGATAGGTATGCTATAGGAGATGTCTTTAAGGTACGACGTAGTCAGAATACCATTTATTATCTTTGGAACGATGAGGTATTCTATGTGTCTACAGTAAGCTCTTCGGATACATTGTTGGGAGACATAAGTATGTATACTCAAAACGGAAGCTTTACAAACTTGGAGTTAGTAGACAACAGTAAAGGGCTACAAAAAGTGGATTTTACCTATAATGTTCGAGGATGGTTAAAAAACATCAACAGTGATGCAGATAATGACAACGATTTGTTTAACTTTAACCTGAAGTACAATGATATTGCGGATGCTTCAAAAAAGTTGTTTAACGGAAATATCAGTCAGACACGTTGGAAAACGGCCAATGATAATAAAGAACGGTTTTATACCTACAATTATGATGCACTCAATAGAATTACTGAGGCAAACTATGATGCTATAGACAATACGGAAACCAATTGGTTTAGGGTGTTTGATATTTCATACGATAAGAACGGAAATTTGAATCTATTAAAAAGACATAAAAAAGGAAGTATGAACCAAAGCGTAGCATTGGATTACTTGTCGTATAGTTATGATGCAGGAAATAGGTTGGAAAAAGTAGATGAATTGATTCCTGGAGCAGGAAGTTTTGAAGATGGCTCCAATACAGGGAATGATTATTCTTATGATGTAAATGGAAATATGATCGCGGATAAGAACAAAGATATTACTAACATTGAATACAATCACTTAAATCTGCCTACCAAGGTGGTCTTTAACAATAACGATCCGTTGTTTTCTCAAAACCCAGAAGCCATTGAATATGTATATGACGCAACAGGGATGAAGTTAAAGAAGACGGTAAAAGACGGTGTTAAATTAGCTACTACTGACTATGCAGGTAATCATATCTATGAGAACGACGTTCTCCAATTCTTTAACCATGCAGAGGGGTATGTAAATGTACTTCCGCCGAAAACTCAAGGAGGTCCTATGGTATTCAGGTCAGTTTACCAATACAAAGATCATTTAGGAAATGTAAGACTTTCTTATGCAGATACCAATAATGATGGTGTTATTAGTACTGGGGCTGTAAGTACTGTTCATGAAAGTGATTTTGATGGTACTACCGATGTAACTCCATGGCGTAAGAGTTTTGGAGATGAGACTCTAGCAATAGACAATGATCGTTTAAAATGTACTATAGACCAAAATTTAAAGGGTACCTATATTAATATGAACCTGGAAGCAGGGAAAACCTATCAGGTAACCTATACGGTAGATTTAAGTGCTACTAATTTGGAGTTTATGGCCAATGTATATGGACCTACAGAGTTGTATAACAGTGGATATTTTACGCAAGGAGGCACTTTTACGTTTACATTTACAGCTGCGGCAACTGTTCAGTATAAGTTACGTTTTTATGGAAAAGATACTGCAGTGGCAAATGGAGTTACGTATAGTACTCCACAAGACTTTTATATAGACAATGTATCAGTATATGAGTTTGACGCTAGTACTACAGAAATAATAGAAGAATCTAATTACTATCCCTTTGGCTTAAAACATAAAGGATATAATAACGTAGTTTCTTCTAATGGGAATTCTGTGGCACAACGATGGAAATTTGGAGGGAAAGAATATAATGAAGAATTAGGATTAGATTGGTATGATATCTCTGCACGTAATTATGACCCTGCTATAGGACGTTGGATGAACTTAGATCCTCTCGCGGAAGAAATGAGAAGACACTCTCCTTATAATTATGCATTTAATAATCCTGTCTATTTTATAGATTATGATGGGATGGCTCCCTCTGGACCAGAAGATCCGAATAGACCAGTTAATGATAAAACAACGACTACATCGGGAAAAGTAAATTATAGTAAAACAGTTAACTATAGAGGTTATGGAGGTAGTTCATACAATCCTAAATATGTTAAGAATTGGGCAGGAGGAGGCTCATGGATGCACAGTCATACATATTTAACTGAAAACTCAAGTTTTGCTGGAACAAAAACAACTAATTATTCCACTACTAAATCAAAATTGTCTGGTTTTCAACAACTTCTTGTTAAAGAGGGAAGTGGTATGCCTAATCCAGTTGACTGGTCGGACTCGGCATCAAGATCTGTAGAGGATATTTCAGGACAATTTTATGATGCAGATGGGAATGAACTTGATAGTGCAGAAGGAGCATCTTCTTTAATTGTCACAGAGAATTCTGTTACTGAAAGTGTGGAGTTTGACGGACAACTTAATTTAAGTGAAACCGCAACAGTGGAAACAACAAAATCAGTTACAACTTATGGCATTAGGACTAATAAAGCAGGAAAGAAAGAGTTGATAAATGCTAAAAATGAATCTACTAGTACTATTAAAACAATAAATTTTGATGATGCCACAAAAGCCTTTAGAAAATATGCTCAAAGAAGGTTAAATAATAATCATCAACTATATGGAGAAACTAAAGAGGCATTTAAGAATAAAACTAGAGAAACACTAGATAAATTAAAAGATGATTAATTAAATAAAGTAAAAATGAAAAAAACACTATTGATTCTAAATTCATATTTTTTATTAAGTTTTATAAAATTGCTAATAATATTACTAATGTCTTTAGTGGTAAAAGGGTTTTGGGAAGAACAATTAAACATTGATAATTTTAATTTTCAATCGATTTCATCGCAGATGTTGATTATTAATATTTCTCCTTATTTGATAACTTTGTTATTTCTTCTTTTTTACAAAAGAAAAATAATGCTCAATCTTAAGGGATTTATAGCATTTTCGGCGATTGGTTTTGTTATTTTTTATTTTTTTGATTTCAGGCAAACCTTTTTCTTTATCCAAGACTATAAAAGCAAAATATATTTTAGCACATTATTAATGGGTGTGTTATTTTATTTAAATTTAAAATTTTTGAAAAAAATGAATAAAACCCGATAGCCCGATGGCGCGTTGCTTTGTACGAGATGTTTTTACAAAGGCGTGTCTCTCATAAGGGAATTAGTTAAAAACCCGATAGCGCGGATTTGTAACCCGATCGCTCGGACCTGTCTGCCGACAAGGCAGGTATGTTAGCGCGGATTTGTAATCCGTGCCATAAAAAAGATGGTTAAGTACTAAAAACCTAGTGTTTAAAGACACTAGGTTTTTTGTTATTTAGAATTTGTAGTATTTTAGCGGAAAATTGCAAATCAATTATTTTTATGTTTAAAGATATTTTTTCCTTTAAAGGAAGAATAAGAAGATTGGAATATGGATTGACATATCTTTTCTTAGCTATTCTATCTACTATCATTGATGGTATATTGGAATATTACAATTATCACTGGGCCTTTTCATTGTATAATATTCCTGTTTTTTGGGTGTCTATTGCACAAGGAGCGAAAAGATGTCATGATCGAGGAAATAGTGGTTGGTATCAGTTAATTCCATTCTATGTTTTTTGGATGTTATTTGCAAATAGTGACTATGGACCCAATGACTATGGACCAAATCCAAAAGGAGAAGGAAATGATGTCAATGAAATTTCAGAAATTGGAAAAGAATAAGTACGTATAATTTCGAATAAAGAAAAAAGTATGTCAGAATTAAACTTAGGAGCAATTTTTATAAGTAATAAGATTTTAGTTGAAAAAGAACTGCCTTGCTGGATGTACAGGGAGGAACCCGATGGCGCGGATTTGTAGTCCGTGCATAAAAAGAACTAAATTAAATTTTAGATGAAATAAGACCACTCTGTAATGGGGTGGTTTTGTTTTTAGTTGTATTTTAGAGATGTCACGGATTTCAATCTTGACTACCGTCAGATAAGTTCCGCGCCATCGGGAAATAAATATAGTATGAAAAAATTGTTGTATTTAGTAACACTGGTTTTAATCATTTCTTGTGCTAAGGAACCGGAAAAATGTGAATCATTTAAGCTCGGGGAATTTTATATGTTTTTCGATGGGGAAAGGAAATCGTATTATAAAATCGATCGCTCAGAAAATGAACAACTAGAGCTAGACACTAGAGGGAATAAAGTGTTTTATACGGTTGAATGGCTATCAAAATGTTCCTACGTTTTAAAATTTGACCCCGATAAAAATGAGCTAATTCCAGAAATGAAAATGATCAATGAAGATGGTGGACTTGTAATTGTGTTAGAGAATACCCCATCTAGGGAGAAGTGTATAAATTATACTTCGTATGTAAAGGACTATGAGGAATCAAGCAAGCGGACAGGTATGTTTTGTAAGGGAGATGATTAACAAGTCAATATTAACCATACGATACAATCGTTCGGGAGCGAGGGATAGTTCTTAAAAAAGCAAACTAAACACGGTCCCTTCTCCTTCTTTACTATGCACCAAAACACGCCCTTTATGTAAGAGCATGATCTGTTTACACAGGCTTAAACCAATACCGCTTCCGGCAGCTTTACTGGTAAAGAAAGGCACAAAGATGTTTTCCATGATCTCCTTGGAGATCCCTACACCATTGTCATAGATCTTAATAACCGTAGTATGATTTTGTGTCTGAGAAGCCAGCACTTTAATAAAAGGATCTTTTACATGTTGGCATGCATCTCGGGCATTTAAGATAAGGTTAATAAGTACCTGCTCAATAAGGTGTACATCGATATCTAGTTGTAAACGCTTAGAGGATACCGAAAAAGAGATGTCTATATTCTTGGCTTGTATCGAAGGTCCCATCAATAATTCTATATTCTGAAACAACTCCGTTACCTTAATCTTTTGAAGATTCAAATGGGTAACCTTACTTAAACTACGATAGGTATTGGCAAATTTTAAAAGCCCCTGACTTCTATTCTTAATGGTTTTAATACCTGAATTTAAGTCTTCCAGTTCCAAAGGATTGTCATTAGCAGCATCAATATGCAACTGAATATTTCGTTGTAAGGTGTCGGCTAAGGAAGAAATGGGTGCAATAGAATTCATGATCTCGTGTGTCATCACACTTAATAACTTCTTCCATGCTTCCGACTCGTTCTTGTTTAAGGTACTGTCTATGTTTTGTAGTACCACCAACTTAAAAGAATCTTCATTTACCTGAAAGATGGTGTCCGAGATCAATACTTTTAACTGCTCATTTTGCAAAGCAATACTAATAGAATTCGGTTGCTTATTATAAGTTTCAAAAATAGCATTGTACAAATCTGGTTTTCGTTTCTCTACAAAACGAATATTTTTAAACGAAGGAAAATCGATAATATCT
This sequence comes from Asprobacillus argus, assembly GCF_032248395.1. Taxonomy (NCBI): domain Bacteria; kingdom Pseudomonadati; phylum Bacteroidota; class Flavobacteriia; order Flavobacteriales; family Flavobacteriaceae; genus Asprobacillus; species Asprobacillus argus. The sequence goes on along the minus strand of NZ_JAVTTO010000001.1, from coordinate 579,356 downwards.
TTAAACGATTGGTTCATCCAAAGCACATCGCCATTTTCTAGATTATAGGCTACAATACCAATATCTACCATCTCCAGGATCTTCTGAAGATATACATATTGCGCTTCGTTCTTTAAATTGATCTCTTTAATGGTCCTGTTCACTTCGTTAAAACCAGCATACAAAAACCGAATGTCCTTAGGTCCTCGGTCTTCCGGAAACCATCGAGAAAAATCACGGTATTTTACGGCTTCAAAGAAGTCATCTACAGCAACAAATCGTCGCTTGATGAAATTATACAGTTCTATAACCGAATAGAGTATGGCAAAACTAAGCAGTACGATGTAGGTCACCTTTTCCTGTTGGATGCAATAAAGCATGCCCAGAGCGAGTCCGATAAAAATAAAGGCTCGTAAAAAAAACTTGAGTATGTATCCTCTATAATCCATACTTCTCCAATCGTCTATACAAAGCAGCTCTGGTAATCCCTAATTCTTTGGCCGATTTAGAAATGTTGCCTTTGTTTTGTTCCAGTACTTTTAAAATGGTGTTTTTTTCAAGGTCGTCCAGATTGGTGGTTTGTGGAGTGACGGTCTCAACGGAACGTTCTATCGAAGAAAAAACCAAATCTTCTGGCTGCAACACATTTCCATCGCTCATAATTACTGCGCGTTCCAAAACATATTGTAACTCCCGAACATTACCTGGAAAATCATGACTTTTAAGCTTCTTAAGAAAGGAAGCATCGAACTCAAAAGGCTCTTTGCTATACTTTTCTTCATAGACAGACACGAAATATCTGGCGAGCAAAACAATGTCTGCATCACGCTGGCGCAACGGAGGAACGGTAATATCTACCGTATTGATTCGATAGATCAGATCCTTCCGAAATTTCTTCTCATCGGCGAGTGCTTGTGGCGCTACATTGGTGGCGCAAATCAATCGAATGTCTATAGGAACGGCGGTATTAGAACCGATAGGGGTAACCTGTCTGTTCTGCAATACGGTTAACAAACGTACCTGCTGCCCGATACTGATATTCCCAATCTCATCTAAAAATAAAGTTCCACCATTGGCCGTTTCAAAACGTCCCTTTCTATCTTCTCGCGCATCTGTAAAAGCCCCTTTTTTATAACCAAACAATTCACTTTCAAAAAGCGAAGCTGTTAAAGACCCAACATCTACTTTTACAAAAGGACGATCTCGTCTATGTGAATTATCGTGAAGGGCCTTCGCGATCAGGTCTTTTCCTGTTCCGTTTTCACCCAGGATCAGCACATTTGCATCAGTAGGACCTACTTTTTGGATCTTGGTAAAGACATCTTCCATAGCATCGCTATCGCCAATAATAGGTTGATTGCTCGCGGTAAGAGCATTTTTTTTCTTGGTTTTGGTTTGTTCCGATTTCACCAAAGTGGTAATGGTATTGATCACCTTTTCATTGTTCCAGGGCTTTACCAAAAAGTCGGAAGCTCCTTCTTTTAGGCCTCTAATAGCTAAATCGATATCCACATAAGCTGTCATTAAGATCACAGCGGTTTCCGGACTCGCTTTTTTGATCTTATTTAACCAAAAGATGCCTTCATTACCCGTATTTACGAGACCATTAAAGTTCATATCTAAAATGATCACATCAAATTTTTTGCTTTCGATCTGAAGGTTGATATTTCCGGGATTTTTTTCGGTAACGATCTCTTTTACCAAAGGTTTTAATAGTAAACGTAAGGCCGTAAGTACATCAGCATCGTCATCAATTACTAATATTTGCGCCTTTTTTAAAACCATAAATACAATATTACGATATTCTATGCAGGATGAAAAAAATAGACTGCACTAAAAACGAACCTCGAAAAAGTGTATCGATATCGGACATAAAGTGTATCAAAACCGAACACTTTTAAAAAATTGAAAACACATAAATAGCTGACAGTAAGACTGTTGTGTTTTTGGCATCATCTTGCCTATAGAGTAGGTGCACAAAAATATAGTGATGGACGTACAAATAGAGAAAAAGAGGTTTTCAAAAGGAAAAATTGCCACGGTGGGCGGGGCTATTCTTCTATTGATCTTTATCATTTATGTGATCATGAACACCGCTGGTGGTGCAAAGCTTACCGTGAATAAAGAGCGTTTGGGAATCAGTACGATATCCAGCGTCGTTTTTCAAGAGAACATTCCGGTAAGCGGAACGGTATTGCCTAGTACAACCATCTATTTAGATGCAGTAGAAGGGGGTCGTGTGGAGGAAAAATTTGTAGAAGACGGTGCTATGATGAAAAAAGGAGACCCTATTTTACGATTGTCAAATACAGATTTGGAGTTGAGTTTGGTCAATCAGGAGACGGCTGTTTATAACTTGTTAACGCAAATGCAGATCTCGCAAAATGCTGCAAGACAAAACACGATTAATAGATTGAATCAATATACGGATGTAGAAAACAATTTAATAGAAGCAAAAAGGCTCTATGAACTAAACAAAAAGCTATATGAAAAAGGCGCTGTGGGAAGACAAGATTATGAATCTTCATTAAACAATTACAACTACCAAAAGCAGCGAATGGAACTGACTAAAAAGATCTTAAAACAAGACTCTATTGCTACTAAACAAGAAATCGGGCAGGCAAAAAGCTCGTATCAGAGAACCCAAAACGCCTTAAAGTTGATGCGTAAAAAAGTAGAAGACCTCGTGGTAAGAGCTCCTATTGATGGACAACTTACTTCGTTAGATGCCGAAATAGGGCAATCTAAAACTAAAGGACAACGTTTGGGGCAGTTAGATGTAATTACTGTATTTAAAGTAAGAATAGAGGTAGACGAGTTTTATATCTCAAGAATTTATACTGGACAAAAAGGAACGTTTACATTGAATAATAAAACCTATAGTTTGGTAATTCGAAAAGTATTTACACAGGTAAACGGAGGGCGATTTCAGGTAGATATGCAGTTTGAAAACGACGTCCCGAAAGGAATTCGTCGAGGACAAAACTTGCAAATCCGTTTAGCTTTGAGTGCAGAAAAGCAGGCCTTGGTAGTAGACAAAGGAGGATTCTTCCAAAAAACAGGCGGTAATTGGATTTTCAAAGTGAGTGAAGATGGTAGCTCAGCGTATAAAGTAGATATCCAATTAGGAAGTCAGAACACACAATATTATGAGATTATAAGTGGATTAAATGCGGGAGACAAGGTGATTACCTCGAGTTATGATTCATACAACGATATAGAACAATTAATACTGAAATAAAAGCAATAAAAATACAGAGCAATGATACAGATTACAGATTTAGAAAAGTACTACAGAACCGATGAAGTGCAAACTATCGCATTAAACAAGTTGTCTTTTGAAGTAAAAAAAGGAGAGTTTGTAGCCATTATGGGACCTTCGGGATGTGGGAAATCAACCTTATTGAATATCCTTGGATTGTTAGATGATTCGGATGGAGGGAGTTTTAAATTCAATGGAGAAGAGGTTTCTGGATACAACGAAAGAAAACGGGCACAGCTTCGTAAACACAATGTAGGTTTTGTGTTCCAGAGCTTTAATCTGATCGATGAGCTTACCGTTTTTGAAAATGTAGAATTACCCCTGATCTATACAGGTGTAAAATCATCAGAACGTAAACGTCGTGTAGAAGAAGTATTAGAGAAAATGCAAATTATGCACAGGCGAAATCATTTTCCACAACAATTGTCGGGAGGACAGCAACAAAGAGTTGCTGTAGCAAGAGCGGTGGTAAATAAGCCAAAATTGATCCTGGCAGATGAACCTACGGGAAATCTGGATAGTACCAACGGAAACGAAGTAATGGACTTGTTAATCGACCTGAATGATACTGGTACCACCATCATAATGGTAACACATAGTGAGCATGATGCGAAATACAGTCATAGAATTATTAGAATGTTGGATGGTCAGAAAGTAACCGAAAACGTTTTGGTGTAAATAGAGATTCCTAGCACAGTAAAATTGAAAATATGATCAATACACATTTTAAAATAGGTTTTAGAAACATCTTAAAAAACCGGGGCTTTTTTGCGTTAAACGCAGGAGGTTTAATTGTTGGATTAACGGCTGTGCTTTTAATTAGCTTGTGGGTAGGTAGTGAGTTAAACTACAATAAATCCGTAACCAATTATAATAGCGTTGCCGCTATCATGCAAAAGCAAACGATTGCAGGCGAAGTGAAAACATATACAGGCTTACCCATGCAATTATCGCCTGTGCTTAGAAAAGAATACGGGAATCACTTTAAGCATATAGCTATGAGCTCAAGGATCCGAAATTACAATATAAAGTACAATGGCGATATGCAAATGGTCAGAGGAAGATTTGCGGAACCTGATTATGCACAGATACTCGATTTAAAAATGATTGTTGGGAGTAGAGATGCATTGCAAGATATTTCTTCTGTACTGATTTCCGAAAGTACTTCGAAAAATATATTTGGGAACGAAGACCCTATGGGGAAGGCGATCAAAATTAATTCCACTATGGATGTAAAAGTAGCAGGAGTTTATGAGGATTTACCCCAAAACTCTTCGTTTAGAAATGTCAAGTTTATTGCACCCTGGGATTTGCTAAAAAAGAGTGCAAATTATGAAAAAAGACTAGGATGGGGGAACTACTGGTTTCAGGTGTATGTGCAATTAAATGATGAACATTCTCTAGAGAATGCTGCTACAGCAATTAAAGACGTTTTTAATGAGAATTATATAAATAAAAGTAAAGAAAGAGATTACCAGTTATTTCTTTTCCCACTGTCTAAATGGCATCTATATTCAAAATTTGAAAATGGTGTAAGCGTTGGGGGAAGAATTGAATATGTAAGAATATTCAGTATTATTGGGATTTTTATTTTGCTCTTGGCCTGTATCAATTTTATGAACTTGAGCACGGCAAATGCCCTAAAAAGAAGTAAAGAAGTGGGCGTAAGAAAAACACTAGGCTCTTCTCGTAAGCAATTGATCTTTCAATTTTTTACAGAGTCGTTTATGATTATCTTATTTTCTTTCGTTGTTGCTCTTGTCTTTACTTTCTTATTACTTCCTCAATACAATACAATTACTCTTAAAGACATTGTAATTCCTTTTGGAGAACCTTCATTTTGGTTGGTTTGCTTTTTATTGTTAGGTGTTACAGCAGTTTTGAGCAGCCTATACCCATCCATTTACCTTTCGGCATTCAATCCAGTTACCGTATTAAAAGGGTTAAGTAGTAATAATAAAACAGCAGTGAACTTAAGAAAAGTACTCATTGTAGTGCAGTTTGCTATTTCCGGGATACTTATTATGGGTACGCTAACCGTTATCGAACAAATTGATCACGCAAAAAACAGACCCATAGGGTTTAATAAAGATTTACTGGTAAGTGTTCCAATGAACAATAACAAAGTACTGCAAAGTTTTGATGTGATCAAAAGCGAGTTGTTAGAATCAACGTTTATCAATCAGGTAACAGCTTCGGATGTAAAAATTACTGCAGCGTATACTACAAATGGAGGGAGTTTTGAATGGAAAAACAAAGACCCAAAGTTACGCCCAGAGTTTTATACCATTCGAGCTACGCTTGGGTTTGGAAAAATGGTGGATTGGAAAGTTCTGCAAGGACGAGATTTTTCAGCAAAGTTTCCGAGTGATACACTAGCATTTTTAGTGAATGAAACGGCAGTTAAATATATGGGCCTAGAAAATCCCGTTGGAGAGTATGTAAGATGGGGAGATAATGGTAATTATAAAATCGTAGGGGTTGTTAAAGATATGGTAACCCGATCGCCTTTCGACCCCATAACACCTTCTTTATTTATTCTTCATAACGGAAGATTTTTAAACTATGTAAATATAAAAATAGCGTCAAATAACACTGGAGCAGTAGAAGGAGCAATGGACAAAATTAAGACAGTCTTTCAAAAGCATGACCCTGGAAATATATTTAGATATAGCTTCATGGATGAAGAGTACGAACGCAAGTTTAATGCAGAAAGACGTATTGCCAAATTGGTTGGATGGTTTTCTTTAGTAGCCATTTTTATAAGCTGTTTAGGCGTTTTAGGTCTTTCAACATATATGGCCATACAACGAAGAAAAGAAATTGGCATCCGAAAAGTTTTAGGGGCCTCTGTGAGTACGATTTGGCAATTACTTTCTAAACAGTTCGTGATCTTGATTTTAATTTCTTTGGTTATTGCGCTGCCCATAGGATATTACTTTTCATCACAATGGTTACTAGAGTATAGTTATCGCATTCAAATAGGCTTCTGGATCTTTGCGCTATCGAGCGGGTTCATTCTAATTGTTACCCTACTTACAGTAAGCTATCAAGCTATAAAATCGGCAACATCCAATCCAGTAAACTCAATAAGAACGGAATAAAAAAGATAGAAATGTTTAAGAATTATTTAAAAGTAGCACTTAGAAACCTGTTAAAGAACAAGGTGTATTCCTTGATCAATATTGCAGGGTTGGCTATCGGAATGACCGCTACGATCATGATCGGACTATGGATACATGATGAGTTGAGTTATAACGATCATTTCACTAACAAAGAAACCATTGCGCAAATTTACCAGCACGAGTCTGCCAATGGTATGGTAGATACAGGTCCAGCTATTCCTAGACCTTTAGAGTTTGCATTGAGAAAGGATCATGCAGATAACTTTAAGCATATCGTCATGTCTTCCTGGAATCAAACGAGATACCTAAGATATGGAGAGGTGAACTTGAATATGGAAGGAAACTTTATGCAAGAAGGCGCCTTGGATATGCTAGGAATTGAAGTTGTAAAAGGAGAAAAAGATGGGTTAAAGGACAAAAACGTTATCATGATCAATGAGTCCGTGGCAAAGGCACTTTTTAAAGACGAAGATCCCGTTGGGAAAATACTCAAAGTAAACAATCGATTCGATCTAAAAGTGACCGCAGTGTATAAGGACATTCCTACGAATAATAACTTTAACGATGTTCATTTTATTATCCCTTGGAAGTTTTATACTTCTTCGAGAAGCTGGGTTGAAAGAGCAAAAACATCATGGGGAAATAACTCTTTTCAAATGTTTGTTCAGATCAACGAAAACACTACTATGGATGCAGTGACAGCTAAGATTATTGATGTAAAAAAGAATGCCTCACCAAATGAAGCTGAATTCAATCCGCAAATGTTTCTATTTCCCATGAAGGATTGGCACTTACGTTCCGAATTTGAGAATGGTGTTCAAACAGGAGGAAGAATCGAAAACGTTTGGCTCTTTGGGATTATCGGAATCTTTGTACTCCTACTTGCCTGTATCAATTTTGTAAACTTAAGTACGGCAAGATCTGAAAAACGAGCTACTGAAGTAGGTATTCGAAAGTCCATCGGTTCCAGTCGTGGGCAATTGATCTCGCAGTTCTTGAGTGAGTCTTTTTTAATTGTTCTACTATCATTTGTTCTTTCTATTGGACTTGTTTTGTTATTCTTAAATGGGTTTAATGATTTGGCTAGTAAAACTATTGTATTCCCGTGGTCAGATGTTCAGTTTTGGCTGATATCTTTTGTGTTTATTATGATTACTTCATTCTTGGCAGGAAGTTACCCAGCCTTGTATTTATCGTCGTTCAATCCAGTAACAGTATTAAAAGGCACCTTTAAGACAGGGCGATATTCTGCATTACCCAGAAAGATCTTAGTAGTGATGCAGTTTACTGTTTCAGTGGCACTGATCATTGGAACGATGACGGTAATAGACCAAGTGGATCATGCAAAAAATAGACCTGTTGGATATGTCAAGGAAGGTTTGATTCAGATTCCAGTGATGAGTACAGAATTTATTGGTAAAGAAGATAGTATGAGGAGCCAGTTCATTGCGTCAGGAGGAGCTACGGAAATGGCAACTACGAGCAGTCCAACAACGAATGTATGGTCTAACAGAAGTGGATATACATGGGAAGGAAAACCTCCTGGATTTCAAGAAGATTTTGCCTTTACCTCAGTGTCCTATGAATTTACGGACGCTTTAGGGTTAAAAATTATAGAGGGTAGAGGTTTCTCTAGAGAATTCCCTTCGGATTCGTTGGCTGTTATTTTGAATAAAACTGCCGTAGATTATATGGGAATTAAGGACCCTATTGGGAAATATATTCGAGATTCTGATGTGGACGACCCGACCCCAGCACCCCCTTTAAAAATTATTGGAGTGATCGATGACATGATTATGCAATCTCCTTATAGTCCTGTAAAGCAATCTATGTATGCATTTGATAGAAATGGGAATGGAAACTTTTACAATATTAGATTGAATCCTGCGCAGAGTATAAAAGAAAACTTGAATGCTATTGAAAGAACTTTTAAAGCGAACTTTCCAAACTTACCATTCTCATATCAGTTTGTAGATGAGCAATATGGACGAAAATTTAGGTCGGAAGAACGTGTGGCGAACTTGTCTAAGGTATTCACCTTATTAGCCATTTTTATTAGCTGTTTAGGGCTCTTTGGTTTGGCTTCCTTTGTCGCAGAACAACGTGTGAAAGAAATAGGTGTTAGGAAAACCTTGGGTGCATCTGTGGGCCAATTATGGATGTTACTATCCAAAGATTTTATCAAATTGGTACTAATCTCTTTGATCATAGGATCTCCAATTGCCTATTATATGATGACACAATGGTTGCAAAAGTTCGCTTATAGAACCGATGTTTCCCTGGTCATCTTTGCCATTGCATGTTCAGGAGCTCTAGCCATTACATTGATCACAGTAAGCTTTCAAGCGATCAGATCGGCAACTACCAACCCTGTTGATTCTTTAAGAACGGAGTAAATTAGAAAAATAGTTGAAAAATGACACCAATACTATTAAATATAAAAGAAGCTTCAAGAGTTGTAAAATCTGGAGGAAGTCAAGTGAGCATCTTAGATGAGATCGACTTAACTGTGCATGAGGGTGAATTTATTTCCTTAATGGGACCATCAGGTTCTGGAAAATCCACGCTACTGAATTGCATCGGAATGCTGGATGCTTTTACTCAAGGAGAGTATACCTTTCTAGATCAGGATGTTCACAAAATGAAAGATAGAAATCGATCCAAGTTGTACAAAGAATATATGGGATTTGTTTTTCAAGCATATCATTTGATTGATGAGTTGACAGTTCAAGAAAATATAGAAACGCCGTTAATCTACAAGAAAGTAAAACCATCTGAGCGAAAAGCAATGGTTGCCGATATGTTGGACCGATTCAATATTGTAGGAAAAAAAGACTTGTTTCCGGAGCAATTGAGTGGAGGGCAGCAACAATTGGTTGGTATTGCCAGAGCCCTAGTAGCACATCCCAAACTTATTTTGGCAGACGAACCTACCGGAAACCTAAACTCGAAACAACGTAAGGAGATTATGGAACTTTTTTCTGAATTAAACAAAGAGGGAGTAACCATTATTCAAGCTACACATTCTGAAGAAAATGCATCCTATGGTTCTCGAATCGTGAACTTGTTGGACGGAAGAATAACTACTGATTAAAGAATGATCATGAGCATTAAGAATTTTGTTTACATACTTATTTTGATATCTAGCTCCTTGTGCACTGCACAAGACACACAGAAACGGTATACTTTAGAGGAATGCATTTCAATTGCTTTAAAAAACAACCTGGAACTTAGATCGTCGAAGATCAGAGAACAATCGGCTGTCATTAACCTTAAGCAATCCAAAGCCAACTTACTTCCTAGTATGAATGGAAGCTATAATATTGGGGTGAATAACGGGAGAAGTATCGACCCATTTACCAATGATTTTATCAACCAAAAACTGACATTTTCGAATGCAAATCTAAATCTAAATGCCGTTGTTTTTAACGGATTTCGATTGTTAAATAGCGTGAAGCAGCAAAAGATGAATGCCAAGGCTGCGAATATGGAAGTCGAACAAGAAAGGCAAAACCTGGTGTTATCTGTTACATTAGCTTATTTGCAAGTATTAAATAGTCGAGATGTATTACAGTTGAACAAGCAACGTTTGACGGCCACCAAAAATCAACTAAAGATTCAAAAAGATCTGTATGATGAAGGGCGATCCAATCCTGCAGATTATACAGATCTACTGGGTCAAAAAGCCATAGACGAAACCAGCATTTTGTCTTCGCAGATTGTATTGAACAATGCTAAACTAAGTCTAACAAGGTTGCTCAACTTTGATGGAGAAATAGATGTAGATGCCAATGTTGTCTTACTAAATCTAGGAAAATATAACCTCACATCACAGGAGGTATATCAACAGGCACTGAGTGGGCTAGCAACGTTTAAAGCGAGAGAACTACGCGTAGAAGCAGCTAAAAAGGGAATGAACGTAGCCAAAGCACAATACATTCCGGAAGTTTCCGTCTTTGGACAAGTCAATACCAATTATTCGAGTGCTGCAGAAACCTTTACACAAGTGGGAAGCTCTATTGTTGAAACGGGCGATTTTGTAACGATTAACAGTCAGAATATACCTGTACTTCGGGAACAAAACTCATTTAGTTCAAAACAAATTCCCTATTTAGATCAGTTTGAAAACAATTTGAATTCAGTGATGGGGGTGTCTGTCCGAATTCCATTGTTCAATGGCTTCAGAGCAAAGAATAATGTAGCCTTAGAAAAAGTGAAAGTAGAAGAATCCCTAGTAGCATTGGAAAGAACGCAAATAGAGATCAAAAACACGATCAAACAAGTGCATTTTGATATGGAAGCTGCTTTTGCCAGATATCAGAGTTTTCAAAAACAAGTTGAGGCTTTCGAAAGATCTTTTCGGGTAAACGAAACACGCTTTAACAGCGGAGTCTCGAATTTTTTGGCCTATATCACTAGTAAAAACAATTTAGAAAGCGCTAGGATAAACCTGTCAAACGCTAAGTATTCGTATGTGCTACGCGTAAAAGTATTGGAGTATTACAGAGGACAGACATTCTAATCTTTCGTGACTTCCACCAATTGCCCATCTTGATTGATTTCCCAAACATTTTTAATACCATTACCATTCCAATCATCAACAGCTGTAGCTCTGGCTACAAAAGCTGTTTTGGTTGCATTTAAGATTTCATAGGTATAATAAGCATTGCCGCCCTGTTCAGGTGTTTTTGGTGGAATAAAACTTATTTTATCCAATTCTCTGGAGTAACTATTATGCATAAAACGGTGGCTGCTTTGAAAACTTTCAATGGTTTTCAAATTCGTTTTTGCTTCTGTACTTTTTGCATTATTGATAACACCGGCAAAATTTGGCATTGCGATTAAGATAAGGATACCAATAATAACCAGTACGACCAGTAGTTCCTGTAAATTGTATGCGGGAATTTTCTTTCTTAAAATTTTCATAGCGTATACTATATGTTGTTGTTTTTCTGTGTCTATTTTTGGAATTTGTCACCCTAATAATGGGTAAGCTTTTTCATTTTAGACTACATATAAATATAATGTACTAAAATATGAATTTTTTTGTTATTTTTATAGATAATTTTTTGTTATGAAAAAACTGATCATTTTATGTGCATCCTTATGGCTATGTATGGGATGCGAAGCAATTCTAGAGGACGATATTTCAAATGAAAGTGTGGTGATTTTGGCACCTGCTGAAGGCGTACAACTTACGGTTGGAGACGCTACCTTTAGCTGGCAAACTTTAGAGAATGCTACGTCTTACACCATACAAGTAGCGACACCAGATTTTGCGAATGCCACGCAGATAGTAGTGAATACTAACACTGCCGATAATAGTGCAACTGCCACGTTAACTGCAGGAAGCTATCAATGGCGTGTTAGCGCGTCAAATTCAGAGTATACTACAGGATATACCACCATTAACTTTACTGTAAATTAAGAAAAAATGAAGCTACTGAAAAGATATATTGGGCTATGGCTATGCTGCTTCTTTATAAGCGCAAATGTACTGGCACAACAACCCAATACAAGAATACAACAACTTAGAACAAAATTAGATAGTTTACAGACAGCCATTCCTGGTTTGTTAAAAACAGTCGATCTTTCGATCACCAATACTACGATTCCCACTTTTTTAAGAGCAGTGGCAACTAGTAATAGTGTGAATATTAGTATAGATGGCTCATTAGAGAATGTGAAACTAACACAAAGCTTAAGTAACGCATCTTTAGAAGATGTGCTATTGCACTTATGTGATCAACATCAATTGACCATAGATGTGATTGGGAATATTCTGATGGTTAAAAGGTATAAAGCTCCATACGTGGCGCGCGAGATCCCCATTGAATATAATGCACAAACATCACTATTTTCTATCGATTTGCAGCAAGATTCCTTGCCAAAAGTATTGAAGAAGATTACCAGCAGAACAGGAAAGAATTTAGTATATTCTGTAGGCTTAGAAGGCAGGCGTCTATCAGGTTTTATTAAAGAAAAAACTTTTGATACAGCGGTTGATATCTTGGCACAAACCAATAACTTAAGAGTCAACAGAACAGCAGATGGCTTTTATGTATTTGAAAGTTTGGATGCTACTTTCGATCGGAATGAAAGACCGAGGCGTCCCAGAACCGCAAATTTTTACTTTAAAATAAAAGACACCATTAATCAACTCCTAGAGGTTGATTTTATAGATACACCCATTGAAGCCATTATTAACGATATTGGATTCGACCTAAAGATCAATATGGCAACTAGTAAGCCTTTGAAAAATATGGGAAAGACCTCTGTAAAATCGGATAGTATTTCTTTTGATATGTTATTATCAAAAGTACTGGAGGATACCAAATTTGGTTTCAAAAAACAAAACGGGATGTACTTCTTTGGAGATCGAAAGCAGTCTTCTATTCGTAATACTGTGATCATACCGTTAATGCATCGCTCTATTCAGATGATGATGGAACCTATTCAAAGCAATAGTAGTTTTCCTTCAGGAGCTACTGGTAACACGAATAATTTTGGGCAAAACAATACCTACGGAAACACAAACAATTTTAATAATAGAAATACAAATGCTTCTAGAAATACTACATCAAGAAGGTTTAATGGAGGGTCCAATAGACAACCGTTTTCGGATTTCCAAAATGATGCCGAAGCATTACTAAATATCATTCCTGAAAGTGTAAAAGATAGTTTAGCGATCAACGTAGATGTAGAACGAAATAGTTTTATTGTGAATGGAGATGCCATTCGCATTAATAAGTTCAAAGAGTTTTTAAAAGAGATTGATAAACCTGTTCCAGTAGTTTTGATAGAAGTGATGATCATTGAAGTGAACAAAACAGTCTCTTTTTCGGCAGGATTAGATCTCGGTATTGGAGAAAATCCTACTGCTGATAAAGGAACAATTTTAGATGGGACTGCTGGAACGAACTTAACGTTAGGAGCAAATAGTATCAATAATATTATTGGTGGACTCAGCGGTGTTCGAAGTGGAAATCTGGGACGCGTAGTTCCTAATTTCTATGCAAGAATTCAAGCATTAGAGACCAATGGTGATATTAAAATTAAATCGACTCCAAAGCTATCTACTTTAAATGGACATACAGCGCATTTAACCAATGGCGTTCGTTCTTATTATAGAATTGAACAAACGAATACGATTGGATCTCAAAATCCACAAGTGATCAATTCTGTTGAGTATATCCCAACAGATGCAAACCTTTCTATCAGTATAAAACCACTGGTATCTGGTGATGAAAATATTACACTTAGTATTAATGTCGGGCAATCGAGTTTTAATAGTGACCGAATAGCCGCAGATGCTCCTCCAGGAATAGATTCTAGAGAGTTTAGTTCTACGATCCGAGTAAAGGACAAGGATGTGATCATTTTGGGGGGACTAGAGTATAATGAAGATACAAAAACAGGCTCGGGAGTTCCGTTTCTAGCACGAATCCCAGTAATTAAGTATTTGTTTAGTAAACGAGTACGCACCAAATCGGATAGAAAACTTTCGGTATTGATAAAGCCAACGATTCTAAGGTAAATGATTCGGAAATTAGTCAAATATGGTGTTCACTATTGTGCTGTAGAACATGCAGACAATGACCAATTTTTCTTTTTAAAGTTAAAGAGGAAGAAAAAAGAATTGGTGCTTTCTAGCAAAGGAGAGGCAGTCAATTTTGATGAGCTTGTATCTAAAATACAAGGACAAAAACACCTGTTTTTAGTTGTTAACAATGAGCAGGTGTTGACTAAAAAAGTGGTCAATACACATACCACCGAAGAGCGTTTGGTAAAGGTAGCTTTTCCTAATATCGCACTCTCTGATTTTTACTATAAAGTATACACAAACGATCAGGAAGCTTTTGTGGCCATTAGCAGAAAGGAGTACGTTAATGGGATTATTGCAGACTATGAAAGACAAAAGATCTCTGTAGTCGATTTCTCATTAGGAAGCCTATCCTTAGAAAGATTAATAGACCTTATTGATTCAGAACGGATAGAGACCTCCAATGCTGAAGTCACCTCCAATGCCCTGGGAATTGCAAGCATAGAAAAGAAAACAGTTGCGGAAAAGATATATACGATCAATGATTTAGAAGTTTCTAATAAGCATGTATTACCCTTAGCAGGGGTTATAGATTATTATGCTGGAGGAGTAGGAGAGAGCAGAACTCAAAAACAATTACAGCAAGAATACATTCAAAAACGTTTTTTTAACCTTGGGTTTAAGCTTGTACTTGGCTTTTTGTTTGTGATACTACTGATCAATTTTTTGATCTTTAGCAGCTACCAAAGTAAAGATCAAAGGTATTCGGCCGAACTACAGGTGAATGAAGCAAAGAAAAAGGAGTTGACAGGATTAAAAGATTTGGTATTTAGAAAACGGAAGCTGGTAGAGAGCATTTCATCTTCTTCAAATTCTAAAGTTGCCTGGTATTTTAATGAAATATCGGCGTCTATACCAAGCTCTATATTATTGAAAAATATGGCTTATCAACCGGTAAATGGCGCCATAAAAGAAAATAAAAGAGTCCGTTTTAAGAATAAAACGATTGAGATAAGTGGAGTAAGCATTTATGATAAAGATTTTACCCAATGGGTCGCAACACTAGAAAAGAAAACCTGGATTGATGAGGTTGGGATTATTAATTACGGTCGTGGAAAGAAGACTAGATCTTCTTTCGATCTTATAATCACACTCAATGAATAGCAAACAAAGAAATATCGTTTTAGTGGTTGGGTTCATAATCATGCTCTTGATCTCTTATCGTTTTGCAATTAAAAGGACGTTGGATCTGGGTGTAAAGATTGAAAAGCTAGAAAAAGATAAAGCTTTGTTAGATAATGCGGAATCGCAAATTCAAGGTTTAAAACTAGAAGGGCAGTATTTAGATTCTATTTTACAATCGAATGATCTCTCTATAGAAAACACATTTCAGCAAACCTTATTAATAAAGGTTACTCAGTTCGTAGCAAAGCATAAACTAAAGTTGATTGCTTCTAATGAGCCACATTCTTTCGTTGCGGATGGGGCTAATTTATTGACTTATGAAGTAGAGGTACAGGGAAGCTTTAGAAACCTAATGTTGTTTGCAAACGATATGGAGCAACAGCGATTAGCAAAACTATCTTCCTTACAATTCGTAAAAAAAAGAAACTATAGAACCAGAAGAGATTACCTGGTATGCAAACTATTATTACAAAGATTTAGTAAATGATCCTATCTTTAAACATAGCAATTATTGGACTGTTGTTCTGGGTTTTTTATCAAGACCTGAAAGAACGAGAGGTAATGTTGCTTTTATTTCTGGGATTGTTGGTGTTGGGTGGTTTTTTACATAGTCAATTTCAAATATTAGAGCTATTTCTGATACATATTAGTATCAATGTAACAGTGGTTGGATGCATTTTATTGATCCTGTTTTTATATACGAAATGGATTATGAAGAAGCAATTGTTTGAAGCATTTGGTCTTGGGGATTTATTGTTCTTTTTAATACTGGCCGTAAGCTTTCCAGTGCCCACATTTTTAGTTGTATTTAGCAGCTCTTTAGTGTTTGCATATATAGTTTATATGGCAGTAAGACCATCTTTAAAAGAACAAACGATTCCGCTAGCAGGATTTCAGGCCTTGTTTGTATTATTGATCATGGTAAGCAACCTTATTTTTAATTTCACAGATCTATATCGAATATAATGGCGGATCAAATGACACATATAGAAACTAGGATCTTGCAGCTAATCAGTTCGGAACAAGCGTATCATTATAGGATTATTCCATTTAAAGAAGCCGAAGGGAAAGTCTATTTAAAAACGGATCAAGAAGATGTACAATCCTTAAGTTTGGAGTTACAGATCATGCTTGGAAAACCAGTAGAATTGTTGTCAGAGGAAAGCGCTGTTATAGAAAGTTATTTACAGAAGAACTATAGAAAGCGTGAGCGAAGTGTGGCCAGTAGCTCACTTAGTTATTCAGAAGATTTTTTATTGAATATTATTTATGAAGCCAAGGAGATTGGTAGTAGTGATATTCACTTTGAAGCTTTTGAAAAACAACATAGAGTACGATTCAGGATCGATGGGAAATTGATAGAGAAATATGTGATTGCATTAGATGAATACCCAAAGATTATTAATCGAATTAAGATCATGTCGGGCTTAGATATTTCTGAAAAACGACTGCCACAAGATGGAAGAATCAACCTAACTACAGAGGTAGAAGATTTTGATATTCGTGTATCATCCCTACCTACATTACATGGCGAGAAATTGGTACTGCGGATCCTGTCAAAAAATAACTTAACAGTACAACTAGAGAATCTAGGATTTACCGAGAAAGAATTGGAAACATATACCAGTTCTGTTAAGAAACCCAATGGGATTATTTTAATTTCTGGACCTACAGGTTCTGGTAAAACAACCACCCTGTATGCGACACTTAAGTTGTTGAATAAGAAAGACACAAATATTCTGACCATTGAGGATCCGATTGAATATACCTTGGAAGGAGTAAATCAAGTACAGTTACGAGAGAATATAGGCTTAGATTTTGCGAGTACATTACGAACATTCTTACGTCAAGATCCTGACATCATTATGGTGGGTGAGATTCGAGATGTAGAAACAGCCAATATGGCCATCAGAGCATCATTAACAGGGCATCTGGTGCTTTCCACGATTCATACCAATTCGGCCTGGGCAACCATTTCCAGATTGATAGACATGGGGATTCCACCGTTTTTGATTGCCAGCACCTTAAATGTAAGTGTTGCACAACGGTTGGTAAGAAAACTTTGTGATCACTGTAAAACAGAAGTACCGTTAGCGAAAGACTCTTTGCCAAAAGGATATGAAGCACCAGCGAATGTTCAAACTCATTACAAAGCAGAAGGTTGCTCACATTGTTATCAGACAGGGTACCGAGGAAGAAAGGCGATCTATGAGATTATTCCAATTACCAAAGAGTTGGTGCAAAAGATACAGGACAAAGAGCTAGAGGTACTACAGTATATCAAAGAACAAAAGATACACACATTACAATCGAATGCGATACAATTGGTTGCAGAAGGAATTACATCGATAGAAGAAATATACCCGCTATTACTTAGTTAAGTCATATGAAAAATAAGAACAGAACATACATCCTATTAGTTGCCGTTACCGCGGTGTGGGGAACTATAGGTTATAAACTCTATTCTAATATGAATCCGTCAACCGAGAAAGCTATGGTCATCGCAAATACGGATTTTAAACGAATTCAAACGTCAAAAGGAGAGCAAAGAACTATTCAACCAGATTACAGGGATCCTTTTTTAGGAAAGATCTACCGGAAAAAAGTACGACCCACAACGAAAAAGAAAACAATAAAGAAAGATCCGATCATATTTCCGCCTATTGAGTTTATAGGGATAATTTCAGGGAATACAAATTCCTTTATCATACAGATCAATGGTCAACAGGAAATTTTTAAAAAAGGACAAACACATCAAGGAGTTATGTTGCAAAAGGGAGATACAAAGAGCGTTATAATTAGGTATAAAGGAGCTTCAAAAACAATTACAAGAATGCAATGAAATGGGTCCAACGAAAAATAGAAGCTGCCTCCATACAATATGTACTTGTGATCTCTGTGATCATTATTATTGTACTGTCTGCTTTTGTTTCATTGCTCTATTTGCAAAAGAGGATTGCGCAAAAAAGCACCTTGTTTAAAGAAACGGTTAGTCATACCAATCAGGCATTTGACTATATAGCACAAGCGGCGATTCCTTACAATACGGTAACTGATCTTTCTTTTTCCGAATACCCTTCAGAAACCACTAAAGTTGAACGAACGCATTGGGGTATTTTTGACCTAATCTCTGTTACCGCTACCTTGAATAATGAGCAATTTCAAAAGATAGGAATTGTTGGAGGAAAGAGCACTCGACGAACCGCTATGTATTTACAAGACACGAATAAGCCCTTGGTATTGGTAGGAGATACTCAAATTAAGGGAAATGTGTTTTTACCAAGATTAAGCGTTAAGCCAGGGAGTATTGGGGGTACCTCGTATTATGGGTCCTCTTTGATCTATGGAAATACTGCGCAGAGCAGTACGTCGTTACCAGGTGTTCAGAATATTAAATTTTTGGGAGCGTTTATCAAGGATAAACCTTTTTCGGATTATGAAGAATTCGAACTGGAAGATGGCATACAACGACGAAGGTCTTTTGCTCAATCAACACAAGTACATATTAGTTTAGATAGCCTCTATTTGCAGAACATATCATTAAAAGGGAATATCATTGTTGCCTCAGAAGTAGCTATTACTGTGCATCCTTCTGCACTATTAGAACATGTTCTTTTAGTAGCTCCAAAAATAGTTGTATTACCCAAAACCAAAGGTACATTTCAGGCGCTGGCATCACAGGAGATTCAAGTAGCAGAACAATGTGATCTGGGGTATCCTTCAGCTTTGATCGTTGCTGAGTCCCGAAGCCAAAATCGAGGTAAAGATAAAGAAGCAATAAAGATTGGCGAGAATTCTCGATTGAAAGGAGTTGTGGTCTATGATACTGAGAAAAAGCCTTTTGATTATGATATACAAGTGAGTATAGGAGAAGGAACGGTGATCACCGGAGAAGTCTATTGCAAGAAAAATTTAGAATTGAAAGGAAGTGTAAAAGGGTCTGTTTTTACGGGTAATTTTATTGCACGCGAATATGGAAGTGTTTATGTGAATCATATTTATAATGGCTTAATTGACGGAGATGCAGTAACGGATCAGTTGAGTGGTTTATTTATGAACAGAACAACTATATCAGTAGCGAAATGGGTACACTAAAATGGAATTATAGAATAAAAGCATCCTCTTTGGTAGAAACCATTGTAGCGACGATCATTATTACGATCGTGTTTACGATTGCAACGGTGAGTGTAACGCGAATATTGAAACAATCTGTTGATAACAGCACACATTTTATAGATACAGAATTACAAAAATTAACCTATTTGCAGCGTAATGGGCTATTAAAAGTTCCAGATGTATTTGAAAAAGGCACCTGGGATATAGCAACAAAAAGAATTACAGAACAAGATATTTCTTTTATTGTCTTTACTGCAAAAAACAGACAGAATCAAAAAACAAGGATAAAAAAAATAGTAGAATGATACCCCAAAAAGTAAAGGCATTTACCTTAAGCGAATTGATGGTGGTACTGGTTGTTTCTAGTATTGTTGTTACGATTGCTTTTTTGGCACTGAGTTCTATACAAAAACAAGTAAGAAATATTCAGTACACCTATGAGAAACAGCAAGAGATTCAATACCTGGAACGTGTTTTATTTGGGGATTTGAATAGCTATGAAGGAATATATGATGATACTAAAAAGAAATTGTTTTTTGAAAACACTGAAGACTCCTTACAGTATCATTTTTTGAAGGACGTCGTTGTAAGGAATGGAGATACGATTCCCTTAAAATTGACCATGAAACAGTTGTACTTACATGGAGAGGAAGTAAAAAAGGGGGTTATAGACGCTATCGAATTGGAATTTTCAGATACGTTTTCCACGAACACAGTATTTGTGTATAAAAAAAATGACGCATCGCATTATATAGATACTAATGGCATTTAAATTAGAGAACATAGAAAAGCAGAAAGGGAGTACTTCTTTAACTTCTTCAGTAGATACGCTGCTGAAAAAGGAGATCACCCTATTTGGTCCATCCTTTTCGAATAAGAAAAAAGAAAGTTTCTATGTAGAGCTTGGTGTGCTGTTAAAAGCAGGACTTACCTTAAAAGATGCACTGGAGTTGATTGGAGAAGAGCAAAAGAAAAAAGCTGATAAAAACCTGATCAAAGAAATTTTGAATGAGTTGATCACAGGAAAGAATCTGTCGGATGCCACAAAAAAAAGAAAAGAGTTCTCTGAATATGAGACGTATTCTTTGCAAATAGGAGAGCGCACAGGGACCTTAGAACGTGTTTCGGATGAATTAGGGTTGTTTTACAAACGAAAAAATGAGCAACGAAGAACTATTATTAGCGCGTTGTCCTACCCGGTTATCGTATTACTAACGGCTTTTGGAGCCATTGTGTTTATGCTTCAGTTTGTGGTACCCATGTTCGAGGGGATCTTTAGGCAGAATAATATGGAATTACCTTGGTTGACCAAGGTAATTATTAAATTATCGAATGCATTTGGACAGTATTTTGGGATTGGTGTACTGGTACTTTTGGCGATGATTATCTTCTTTCAGTTTTCTAAGAAAAAAGAATGGTATCGAAAGGCAAAATCCTCTTTTTGGTTACGAGTTCCGTTTGTAGGAGAATTTATTAGGAAAGTAAAAATAGCGCAGTTTACACAAGCAATTAATTTATTAACCAGCGCTAAGATTCCTTTATTGAATGCAATTCAGCTTACCAGGCAAATGATTGATTATTATCCATTACAAAAAGCTTTGACTCAGGTAGAGCATGATATCTTACAAGGGAAAACGTTTTACGAAAGCGTAAAGGGGATTTCTATTTTTGATAAGAAGATGGGGTCTTTGATCAAAGTAGCAGAAGAGACCAACCAGAACGAAACGATCTTTAAAAGGTTGACGGATCAGTATAACGAAGAGATCGCCTATAAATCCAAAATGATCAGTGCCACCATAGAACCTTTTGTAGTATTGGTGCTTGGGTTGATCGTTGCAGTAGTATTGATAGCGATGTACTTACCGATGTTTAAAATGAGTTCGGTGATTGGTTAATTTTAGAAGAAATTAAAAAGCCTCAACATACGTTAAGGCTTTTGTTTGTCGGATGGATATTTTCTCCAATCAAATGTTGCTATTATTCTCGCTTTTACATTTCTCTAATCATTTGCTTAGTTTTTAGGAATTCATCTGCCATTTCTTCAAATTTTTCATGATAATTTTCAGGTATTGATGACAATGACAAAAGATGAGAAGATGCTGTAGTTCTTCCTCTTAGATGATATCTTTCGCTCTCGTTTATGGTTTTAAATCCGTATTGTCTGTAAAATCGTTCATGACCTTGGTCGCAATTAATGACAGCATGTTTTTCTCCAATACAAATCAAAACATACAAAACAACTCCGCATTCAATTAAAAATCTTGCTTTACTCAAGCCTTTTTCTCCCATTAACATTAACCTACTCGCTTCTGCCAATCCTTCTCCGCTTTTTTTCAATTTATCATAAAACGTTTTTACGGATTTGGGAATTTTTGGATGGTTAACGAATGGGAAATCGGGATAGTAAAATTTCTTCAACCCATTCTTGCTGTGGTCCCTCTCGTTAAATATGTTGTATTTTCTTCCGATGGAATAGACTTTAGAATTGTAAATTTCATCTTTATGCTCAACTACTCTCATAAATCCTGCGGGTTCATCATTGCAAAACAATCCAAAGTGCCTTGAATGCAAGTCATAAATATCGATGTCAATTTTATGGTCATTTTTCTGGAGAAAATTTCGCATAGAGCAATTGAAATAGGTACGATACCTTAGTTTCATAAATTTTTCTAATTCTTCTTTTTCTTCAATTTCTCTAAATTTAAATGTTTTCCGGTTTTCCATTTTTCTTTGTTTTAGTTGTAGCGAACAGGTAAACTCAAGTCAATGAAGGAGAGGACAACATAATCGTGTAAGCGTATTTGAAGGATTCGGGAGTCATCGTTTCACCCCAGTATCTCATGTCAAACTAACTAGCTGATTTCCTCTTTATAAAGTATATTAACTTCAGTATATTCGCCTTTTTCTTTGTATTTTGGTTTCGTTGCATTTCTTTTTCCAATTTTTTGGTTTGTTCTATTCCTTTATTTATTATAATTCTCTTTCTAAGGAGAGGTATTTCAACATACCTTGTATAGCAAAAAGAACATCTGAGTCTTTTGCTTTTTGGTAATATTATTTTGTGTATGCGTTTTCTGGGGGTCCTTTGTACTGTTCTTTGCTCACAATTTTGGCAATCTTCCATAATTAGGTATATAAGTATATAGGGGGTATTCACTAAGTAAGTATATAGGGGGTATACAATTAAGTAAGTATGAGGGGTAAGTTTAACTAAGTTCTAGAGTAACAAGTACTCTAACAAGACATTACAGAAACGATACTTTTATTACTCTAGAACTACTAAATAGTGGTCTCCATTTTAAAATCCATCTCCCGGTGACTCTGGACTCGCAGCCTGTGCCTTTTTAGGGTTTAACAGTATATAGGTGCCCACAGCAGTTAACGCTGCGTATTTTCCGTAATTCCCAATTTTTTTCAGTGCTTCTTTTCTCGAAATATCTTGTTCAAATTGGTTTTCTTTTACTTGACCATTCATAATATTATATTTTTGTTTCTCTATTCTAAAATTATTTTCTTCTGTAAGCTGTTTCCTGATGCTGTTTTTAGGTGCACGATATATACCCCTGATTTTATTGCTCCAGGTAGGTTAATATCATTTACTGACGCTCCGTTAAAAGAGGTGCTAAATACTTGCTGCCCTAAAACAGAATACATTTTTAAAGCAGCTTGTTCGTTTGGCAGCCCTGAAACATGCAGGTTTCTTGGCGTTGTTGTATACATGCTGATGCTTTGAGGAACCAAGTTTTCCGCAGAAAGCGTGCTCATAGTGTTTACATGCAAGTAAAAACGTCCAATGCCACTATAGTCTTCATTAAGAGTTATTGTATACACATCACTGTCTTCATCTAACACCGTATATGTTTCGGCAACTCTATCTTCTAAGATCACGCTCAATCCATTCGGAATATTTATCGCCACAGTGCTAAAGGTAATTTCCATACCTGATGTAGCATTTACTCCAACTGGAATAATCATCGTCTCAAAACCACTGTCTGGCAATGATTGAATTCCTAAATTCTCTCCTTCATTGTCTGATACTAATTGTGTATAAATCGCAAAGGAATGATCTCCGCCTCCAAACATGCTACTGTCGTATCCGTTATCCCAACTTGTTGTTGTTCCAGCGATATAAAAGACTTCTGTTTCTTTGGTTTGACTGCCATCTGTTATGCTTAGCTTTATTTCAGGTCGTACATTCGCATTTCTCTGGAAATTATCCGCCTGATGGCTCTGCATTGCCTCTGTAAAGTTGAACGTATTACTTCCGTTAGAACTCACAAAGAACCCTTGTGCGGGAGCAATGTATCTTGCTCCTGAAGCCTGATTGATAGGCTGGTATGCACTGGTTCCTTCATTCCAAAACCATACGGTTTGTTCAGTTAAATCTGATGAGTTGATCGTTAATACATTGTTGGTCCCATCTGCATTGGTATTTGCTGGTATAAATGATGGGTATGGATTACCAACTAAGTTAAATCCATTGGTATTAGATGTGATAGCTATACCTACATCAGAGACCGGCATAGCTCCTGTAAAGGCAATATCGCCAGTGGCTGCTAATTTTATACTTCTTCCTTCTCCTTGGGTAAAGTTTCCTGAACCTGAAGCGCCATCTTGGTAATACACCCAACCTGGTGTACTATTGTTATAGGTTGCTAAACCTCTATTGTTCACACTTCCTGCTGCTAATCCTTCTGCTCCAGCAAATACATCTATGTCTTGATTTGTAACTGGAGACGATACTAAATACCAATTCGTGGTTGCTAAGCTTCTGTTATAGGTAATATTTCCAGAAACCGATGTTTTCGCAATCAACGAAGCGCCCGAGTTTACAACAATGGTACTGTTATTGGTTACTGCTCCATTTACTGTTAGTTTTGCTCCTGCGTTCAATGTCATCCCATCAACACTAATCGCTCCTGCTGCTACAGGATCATTCGCTACATCAGAAATAGTAACACTTGTTGTTCCTGTAGGCACAGAACCTAAAGACCAGTTCGTTGTGGTGTCCCAATCTGTATCAGTAGTTCCTGTCCAGTTATTGACCAATTTTGAACCAGATGAATCATATGTATCATCGGTTAAATTAGTTCCTCCTGCACCAGGTGCTGTTGGTCCCGCTGTAAATGTTAAATTATCAGAAAGTCCCGCATCAAAAGTGATCATAGGGTCTTGTGTATTGTCTGTATATTCTAATATTAGATGAAACAGTAGCCTTGGAGATCCTGCCACGGTCACATTTGTGCTAATTTGGTCGCTACCTTGTCCTTGCGTCCAGGCTATAGATAACTTGGAAGATGTATTGTCGGCATAAATAGGCTGATTATATACATTTAGAATAGATACAAACAGTTCATCCAAAATATAAGAACCTGCTAAATAAGGACCGGTAGCTCCATTTGCAGGATGGGCATTCGTTAATTTTCCTGACCCAAAAACACTGCTACCAAATGCAGCTGTATTATAGTCGATATAAAATTGCCCTATTCCCATTTTGAAATCAGTATCTGTACTAATCAAAACATCTACTTCGTAGTGTGTCGTTCCAGCTCCTCCACTACCATCGGTCATCTTTGCGTTGGCAAAAGAATAGGTAATGGTCTGTGCTAATACACTTCCGCTTAATAGAAAGAACACCAACATCCAGAAGAATGTCCCAATCTTTCCAAATCTTTTCTCGTAATTTTTCATCATATTATTTTGAAGGTTATTATTTAATAAAAACGTATTTAGTATATCCTCTTTTTTCCTTGATTTTCCATCATGTTATGATATTCTCTTGTTAAAATTGTTTTCCTTTTCCTATGGCAGCCGCAACGATCGTTACTAACTCCTCAGTTTGTACCTGACCATCTAAATTCACATCCGTAGTTCTATATCCTGATTGCCCTAAACTTCCTTGAGAAAGCCCAGCTACCAAGTCTAGAACATCTACCTGACCATCTCCATTAAAATCTCCTCCATATAATGCGCGTACACCATCGATCTCTATGGTTCCTACACTTCCTCCTCGTATGTTTGACAAATTTGTGAGATCTACTACAGTCGTTGTACTACTTAAACTAAAGGTCATGTCTGTCGCAATAGGAAGGTGATTTCTATGCGATATTGAAATATAGTAGTCATCTGCAGTTGCAGTGATGGCTAGTACTGAAGTACCATCCATAGCGACAACATCTCCATCTCTTTGTAACAATGCCGATGAGGAATGTAACACGGTAGTAATAGCATTCTTGTCTCGTAACTCCACAAAAACCCAATCTACGATGGCATTAGCACCAGTTACATCAAATACACTAGAATTTGCTATAGCTCCATCAGTATGGGGAGTATTCGTTGGTAGACGTGCAGATCCTAAGTCAGCTCGCATCAAACTCGCATTGGTATCATAAGCACCTGCTAAAAAGACTTTTATCGCTAATTTTAGCGTAGCTTTATACTCATACGCTCCTACATCTATGGTAGCAGTAGCGTCTGCATTGCCATCTAATTTTCTTGTTTGTCCTGCAATATCGGTGGTCGTATTGTTTTGGTTATTATCTCCGACATCTATTAGTTCACTCCCTACTGCAGGCACCAAACCATCGTCTGCAGTTCCCAAAATAGTATCTACTCCGGCAGGGTCACTACTGTTCACAAAAGGGTCCGATGTTAATGGCATAAAACCACTGCTTGTATAGTTCTGAGAAAAATTATGGCTACTTGTATTGGTGGTACTAGAACCTGAACCATTGAAAATGTCTTCTCGGCCTTGTGTTGTGGCTCCATTACCATACAATACCGTATTGTGGAGCGTTATCGAGGAATTACTTGTGTTATACATTCCTCCCCCTCCTGATGATTGTCCTTGAGTAGTCGTAAGCGTATTGTTAAAAAAAGTACTGTTAATAATACTAACATTTGAATGGGTATTATACATCCCTCCTCCATAATCAAGCGCTTCATTAGCATTAAAAATAGTATTGATGATCCTTGGTGATGAAGAGGTTGTGTTAAACATTCCCCCTCCTCGAAAACTAGAGATATTGCCTGTGAAAATCGTATTGTTAATCTCTGGTGAACCGTCTCGGTTGTACATACCTGCTCCGTATCTAGCTTTATTAGCCATAAAGATGATACGACTCATACTTGGTGAAGAACTCCCATTATACATCCCGCCACCACTGGATTTATATACCGTTACATCATCTATGGTGTTTGTAGCACTCGTAGTATCATCTGCATTTCCTTGGGTTATGGTAAAACCATCTATCTCCGCTGCTGCCGTTAGGTTTCTCGTTACTAATACATGATAGGTGTTGTCTGCAACATCTCCTTCTATACCTATATCTCCACTTAACATCGTAGGGTTGCTATAATCTCGTTCTTCTGGATTACTAGTATTTGCAGTATAACTCCCTTTGAGGGTTATATTTGTATTTAGTAAAAAGTAATAGTCTCTACTAGTTGTGCAACCTGTACACTCACGACTCGTACTCGGTGTATGAGTTTGACCTCCCGCTACACGAATCTCTGTCACTCCTGTACATCCTTGCCTCGCCAAAGCAGATTCTAAACTGGTATATGCATCTGTCCAGGAGCTCCCATTATTAGCTCCTGATGCATTGCTGTCTACATACAATATAGAAGGTACTTCTCCCGAGCACGCATCATATTGAGACTCATACGCACCTACATCTATTTGAGTGGTGCCATTAAAACTACCATCATGCACTCTTGTTCGTCCTGTAATATCGGTAGTTGTATTGTTTTGGTTATTGTCTCCGGCATCGATGAGTGTACTCCCTACTTTCGGAATCAAACCATCGTCTATCGTTCCCCAAGTATTGTCGTCACCGTCAGGGTCACTACTGTTCTCAAAAGGATCCGATGTTAATGTTGTAAAACCGGTACCTGTATAGTTTTCAGAAAAATTATGGCTAGCTGTAATTATAGATTGACCATCCCTATAAATATCATTGTTCACATTATTATATAGTACGGTGCTATACATAGTTATTGTAGAAGTCATGTTAAAAATTCCTCCTCCATTAACAGTAGCAGTATTGCCAAAGAATGTAGCATTGATTATCACCGGGAAACCATTTATGTTATACATTCCGGCTCCTTGGCTTGCTTGATTCGCAGTAAAAACAGTATTGATTATTTTGGGAGCAGAAGCAAATGTATTGAGCATAGCTCCTCCAAAATTAGTAGCTGTATTATTGGTAAAAACAGTATTACTTATCTCTGGTGAAGCAATATTTGTGTTGTACATTCCTGCTCCGAAGCTACCTTGATTCGCACTAAAAATGGTATTGTTTATCTTTGGTGAAGAATTGTAACTGAACATCCCGCCACCGGCAGATTTACTCACCGTTTCAGTATCTATCGTATTTGTACCCGTACCATTTGCATTTCCTTGGGTAATGGTAAAGCCATCTATCTCCGCTGCTGCCGTTAGGTTTCTGGTCACTAATACATGATAGGTGTTGTCTGTAACATCACCTTCTGTACCTATATCTCCACTTAATAGGGTAGGGTTGTTATACTCTTGTTGACCCGTAGTAGTATTATAACTCCCTTTGAGTTTGATATTTGTATTTAGTAAAAAGTAATAGTCTCTACTAGTTGTGCAACCTGTACACTCACGACTCGTACTTGGTTTATGGGTTTGATCCCCTGCCACACGAATCTCATCTCCTGCGTTCGCTGCTACTAAAGCAACTTCTAAACTGGTAAACGCAGTTGCCCAAGAATTTCCGTTTTGAGTCATATTTGTTGATTTAGCATCTACATATATTATTTGTCCCTGCATTTGATGTACAAAAAAGGCGCACACGCAAAATAGCAGTAGTTTTTGTTTAAACGTCCTCATAATTCTCAATAAAAATCTTTGTTATTTAGTCTGCGAATATCTCCGTTTTTAATAGTTTTAAAAAGAATATGTCTTGAACCGCCTAAAAAAAGCGATTAAGACAGTATTTAGCGTGACGAAGAAAAATGAGGAGTGTTTTTTTATATATAGTAATAAGTGCACTTACTTTATTGATATTACTCTTTACTCCTTTTAATTTTTTTTGCAGTGCTTAAATTGTTTAGTAGGATTGTTGCTCCTGTTATTATACATTTTGAGCATTATTTGTCCTTGTCCTTGATGTGTAAAGAAACTACACTTGCAAAATAACAGAGACAGTTTATATTTGATGTTTACTTTTTGTTGAACTTTTAGAACCCTCATTAATTCTCAAAAAACCTTGTAAATAATCCACAAATTTCCTCATTCTATGGCTCTCGAAAAAAATATGTCATAAATCATCTAAAAAAAGGAATCAAAACAGTGTTTTGATGTGACGAAAAAAAGGAAAATTTTATTTCTTATTCTTTTTTTTTAGTATATTGATAACAGAATTATAAACGAACTAAGAGTATGTGTTTTCGGGGGGAGAATGCTTTTACTGTTGTTGTTATATATTTATTTTTTACTGGAGTATTATATGGTCATCATTCTCCAAAAATTGATGTAACAAACAAGACTTTGCTTCATTCTTATGCTGTATTGGAGAAAGATTCTAGTGCCGTACCCCAAGGAATTAAAGGACTTTCTTACTACCAAAAAATAGTGGATACGACTCAAAATAGTACGTTAAAACTAACCGCATTGGATAGCCTTATTGCTAAAACTATTAATGTTCAACCCCAAGTGTATCAACGCGTTGCCAAGGAATATGTAGCACTTGCCGTTGACATGCAGGAATACAATAAGTCTATCGAAAAAATAACTGAATATTGTTACCAATCTGCGTATAATTTAAGTAATGCAGCTCAAGGCATTCAATTTTTAGAATTGATGGCTCCACACCTTGAAAAAGCCACTGACCCGTATAAAGTTATACGATATCATTTTGCGAAAGGGGTTTTATATCGTGAGGTGGGAAAAATCGAAAAGGCCATACAGATATATACAAAAATATATTCAGGTTTTTATGGCAAAGATTCATTAATGATCATGGCCGCATTATATCGAAGAGGAGAGGATTACATACAACTAGCGAAATACGATAACGCTTTAAAAGATGTTACGGAGGCCCAGAGTTACTTTAAAAGAGTAAATAACCTCTATTATGTTTTTAGTACTCAATACACCCTGTCAAGGTTATATGGTCAATTTGGTCTGGAAGAAAAGTCTATTGACGAAATAAAAAAACTGATTGCTGAAAAAATAAAAATCAACTACAACGACTTACTTTCCCATGATTATGCATATTTATCCTGGTGCTACTCGGATCTTGATGATGTGAAAAACATGAGAAAGTATGCACAGTTAGCTTTGGATACCGCTCTTGAAGAGTCTAAAGCTAATTCATTTGTTTCCTTGAGTTATTTTTATTTGGGTTTAGCCAGCGCTTATATTCGAAATGGTCAGTTGAACCAGTGTCAAAAATATTTAGAATTGGGAAAGCAAGATCTTCTTAAAAATCAATTAGACCCACTTAAAGACTTTGATTACAGATTAACTTCAACAGAATATTACTTAAAGCTGGGTCGAATTGAAGATGCTGAGAAGCTAGGCTTGTCATTATTTAAAGATTTTCCTCAAAGAGAACAAATTGAAAGAATTCATATCTATAAATTGTTATATCTGATATATGAAGCCAAAGAAGATTATAAAAAATCGTTCAACCATTTTAGACGTTATACCCACTTAACAGATTCTGTGTATAGTGTTAAAAAAGCGAACTCATTAGTGTACTATCAGACTATATATGAAACTGAAAAAAAAGAAAAAGACCTGGCCATACAACAATCTAAAATAGAATCCCAAACAGCACAACAAACCTATTTAATTATAGGTATTGTTGGCTTGACTCTGATTTTAATAGGTGCTTTTTTATTCATACGTAAAATTATTTCGCAAAAAAATCAAATAGAAAAAGAGGAGCAAAAAGTGGCAGAATCGCTGGTTGAGAAAGAATTGCTATTGAAAGAAATTCACCATAGGGTAAAAAATAATTTACAAATTGTCTATGGTTTAATTCATAAACAATCTAGAAGTTCGGATGATGAAAAATTTAAATCTTTAATGGAAGATTCTCAAAACAGAATAAAGTCCATGGCGATGATTCATCAAAAACTATATCAAAATAATAGTTTTAAAGAGGTTGATATGAAAAGCTATATTACCGAATTGATTAAAGATATTGATGCTACATTTAAAAACAGGAATCAGAAAATACATACCAAGGTTAAAATGGCCGTCACCAAATTTCATATGGACATTGCTATTCCGCTAGGACTTATCTTAAACGAACTACTCACCAATACCTACAAACATGCCTTTAATAATAGTGATGGTAATGTATTTGTTTCCATAGAAAAAAAAGAGGGTCTGCATGAGATTAAAGTAAAAGATGATGGCATCGGAATCCCTAACGACTTGGAAATTGAAAACAGCAGTTCGCTGGGCATGAGTTTAATAGCCGGACTTTGCCAACAAATGAAAGCTACCTTTAATTATAAGAATAGTAATGGTAGTGAGTTTACCATTATTTTAAATACCAATTATTAATTCACAATATGAAAAACTCAGTTTCTATATTAATTGTTGAAGATGAATTTTTGACTTCAGACTTTATAAAAGATGTGCTAGAAGATATCGGATACCGGATTTCAGGAATCGCCAGAAGTGTTGATGAAGCTTGTTTTATCCTGGATAAAGAAGATACAGATATTGCACTCTTAGATATTAACATTCACGGAGAAAAAGATGGTATCGATCTGGCAAAGATCATTAATGCGAAGTACAAGATTCCTTTTGTTTTCTTAACCGCCTTTATGAATGATAAAACTGTAAATGCTGCATTAGCAACAAACCCTTCAGCATACCTGGTAAAACCCTTTTCAAAAGTAGATGTCTATACGAGTATCGAAGTTGCATTGAGAAATTATACAGAAAACAGGGAAGCCAATATTGAGCATAATACGGTTATTTCTAAAGATGTGAATAAAACCTTTATTGGAGAACAATTTCTATTCGTAAAACAAAGAGAAGTGTATACGAAGGTGTTAATCGAGGACCTTTTATACTTTCATTCTGAAATGAAATACATCGATATGCATACAGAGAATATGCGATACACGGTGCGGTATACCTTGTCTGACATTATCCAGCAATTACAACCTCATCCTTTTATTCAAGTGCATCGTTCTTATGTGGTTAACTTTAATAGAATAAAAAAAGTGGGGTCCAATTACGTGTTAATTGAAGATCATAAATTACCCCTGGGGCCCTCTTATAAAAAAAATGTCTTAACCTCTATTAAATTTTTAAAGTAGGAGTTGCATAAAAATACTACAATAAAAAGAGCATCTTGTCTTTCAAGATGCTCTTAAGGTTAGGGAAGGCTATTTACTAGCCTACTCACGCACTTAATAAATGGGTATTTGTTTTTCGATAGCGCTACTTTACGATTATTTTTTTAGTGATACTCCCTTCTTTCGCTTTCACGCGCACAATATATACACCGCTTTTTATGGAATTTGGTACGATCAGTTTATTCAAATCATCACCAACCATATCTTTTTCCAACATGTTTTTCCCTAAAATATCATATACGGTAACCTTTACGGAAGTGCCTCTTTCAATTCCTCTAAGATGAATAGCCCTTTCTACGTAGTACATGTGTACATCAAAAGGATATATTTCTAAATCTGAAGATTTAGATATCGTATGAATATAAAAGCGACCCGCGCCGTTTATATTCTCATTAACGGTGACATTATATACGGCATCGTCCTCATCTAAACGGACAAATGTTCCCTTCTCTAAGTCTTCCAAATAAATTTTCACTTCTTCTGGAAAATGAGCTGTTCTTACCTCAAAAGTCAGTTTAGTTGCTGATGGTGTTCTCAAACTCAATGGAATAATTGTGTTGTTAAAACCTTGCTCATTATCTGGCAATGCTTGTTGCATAAAGTTGATTCCTTGATTGTCATTGACCAGGTGGGTGTAAATACTGATAGGATTTGAACTGTCTGGAAACGCACCAAGATCGAATCTTGGATCTAGGCCGTTAGTTTTTCCTGGCGCATAGCTTACAGTGGTCATACTGTTATTTCCTACTTCATCAGAGACAAGAATCTCCATTTCAGGGTGGTTGTTCGCATTTCTATAAAAAGTGGCACTCGTTTGGTGGCTTAACATGCCCTTGTTAATGGCCACTGAAGTTGTCGCCAAGTCTGAACTCACAAAAAAGCCCTGGCCAGGATAAATATATCCTGTTGTTAAAGGCACATACGCTGTTCCGTTCCATACATATACTGCTTCGTTGGAATCGAAAAGAGCATTTTGGTTTGTTGTTAAAAATGAATTAATATCTATATAGGAAGGAAACGGGTTTCCTAATAAGTTCCATCGGTTCTCATTGGCACCCCCTATGTCACTAGCTGTGATGGTCGGTGTTTGATTCGTGTTTTGTAAAGAACCTATAAATGAATAATTTCCGGAGCCGGTTCTTAATGTTCCATATCCTTGTCCCGAATTAAATGTTGCACTACCTCCTGCTTGAAAATACACCCAGTCTCCATTCGCATCTGTAGTATTTATATACGTACTAATACCTCTGTTAATTCCCGATCCGGAAGCAATACCATTGCCTGAAATCCAAGAGTTATCGTACGTTTCTCCTGTTACAGGAGCAGCCACCAAGTGCCAATTAGTATCAGAAATACTTGTTTTATACGTAAGGGTTCCTGTAAATGTACCATTCACTAATAATGACCCTCCGTGGTCAATTTTCGCACCATTTGTAACCGTTAAACTCGCCGCATTGTCAATAGTTAGGGTACCCGAACTTTCTATAGATAACTGATTAATTGTACGGGTTCCTGTTATCATCGGTGTATTGGTCTGATTCGATATTGTTATTTTAGCACTACTCCCGGGCACAACTCCTTCAGACCAGTTAGCAGCAGTATTCCAATCGTTACTGTCACCACCTAACCAGGTATTTGAATGGTACTCATACCAAGAAGCGGTATCGTCTCCATAAGAAACGCCTAAAAAGTCTAAATATCCATCGCCGTCTAAATCTGCCGCATCTACACTATACCCTCTGTTCACAGTAGCATCAACTGGAATATAGGTCCAACTAATGGGGCTTCCTCCATCATTCCTACTCCATGCCAGGTTTCCGCCAAATCCATTCTCCGCAGCCCAAATAATATCCAGATCACCATCTCCATCCATATCCGCCAGATCTACGTTAAACGCCTCGTCAGCATCCGCTCCCGAAAAGGCAGTTCTTTTGGTAAAAGTACTTGCATCTCCGGCCGTATTTTCATACCAGGCAATAGTATCGTCTCCATAAATAGCTCCTGCTACATCCAGATCGCCATCGCCATCTATATCTCCTACTGCAACACTTCTAACTCCTGCAGCATTATCCTCATCTATAGTTTTAGCTACAGACCAAGTAGTCCCATCACCATTTGTGTTTTCGTACCAAAAAATGTCATTTCCGGTAGAAGCTGCTCCCACAGCATCTAGATCACCGTCGCCATCCATATCGGCCAGTTTTACACTATAAGGACCGCTAAGACTACTAGTAATGGTTACTTGAGCATTAAAATTGTTGTTTCCTAAATTTTTAAACCAACCAATTCTACTACTGCCCCTGGAAGAAAAAGCGATATCAACAAGACCATCGCCATCTATATCTCCAGGAAATACAGTTGTAATCTGAGAATAAGTTGTTGAAGGATTGATAACATCCTCAACGTCAAAACTACCACCACCCGTATTCTTTTTACAATAAACTCTTCCAGATAAATATCCTCCATAAAATACATCCAAATCTCCATCATTATCCGAATCTACCAATACAACGCTAACTAAGCCTAGACCAACACTTGGACCGCGTAAAGTTGTTGGAGTTCCAAAAACAGGGGTAGCGGCTCCATTGTTTTTATACCATTTTAAAGAACTACCGAGATAATCTGCTGTAATCACGTCTAAATCTCCATCATTATCCAGGTCACCAACGGCAATATCTTCAATTCCGTTTGCCGAGGTGGTAATGTTACGCTTTTCAAAACCTGTAGAAGGGGTCACAGAACTTGTTGCGGTTTGCGCTCGAAAGCTAAAGTTATAGGCAGTTGCAGGACCTCCTGTAGCTGTAGTAAGTTGCACGGTAATGATTTCGCCATACTTAAAATCTTTGTCAGGATTAAACGTATTGATCATAGTACCTCCTCCGGAAAACACTCCGGCTATTTCACCCGATAAACTACCGGAAATAATTGTATTTGTATCTGACAGTGTCACTGCTGCAGAAAATGTCATAACAACATTTGCATTTACGGCCGCATTTATACTATTGGCAGTTGGTGTTGAGGAACTAAAGGTTTGACTGTTTGTTGTTATGGTAAAAAAGCCAAACATACATAGGAAATATCCCAAAAAGAGTGGTTTGCTTTTGCATATATACGCAGTTTTTCTATTCATAGTGTATATTTTAAGGTTATTAACGTTATTGAAAAATGAAAGTAACGAAGTAGTTCGTTCTGCAAAAAAAAATGTCTTAGACCTCTAAAAAAAATGCTTTAATAGCATTATTCAAGAGATAAAGGTATTTTCAGATGTGCTAGATGGCTATTGCTGTATTCTTTTGTTTTCTCTATACTCGCTAAAGTAAACTTCGTTCGTTTAAGAAAACAAAAAACCAAGACATATGTCTTGGTTTTTATCTGTACTCAAGGTGGGAGATACCTTCGGTGTTCCCAAAGCGTCGCTTTGAAAATCAAAAACCCACAAAAACAAAAAAGCAAGCTTTATGTTATTGCTTGCTTTTTGATTTATTCGTACTCAAGGTGGGAATCGAACCCACACTCCCGAAAGAACTGGATTTTGAATCCAGCGCGTCTACCAGTTCCGCCACTTGAGCATTTGTATTGCGGACTGCAAAGCTATAAAAATATTTTAGTATAAAACTTAAAATAGACTTTAAAACTCATCAAATAATTTTATTTTTGTCTGCAACAACAACTAATAACAAAGCACACACAACTACATGGCACCAAATCAATTGTCTCCCAAGCTTTTTGCATGTAAGCAAAGCATGGAACTAGCAGAAAAAATTTCAAAAGAATACGGAATGGAATTAGGAAAAGTAATCACTACACATTTTAGTGATGGAGAATTCCAACCCGCCTTTGAAGAATCGGTAAGAGGACGAAGAGTATTCATTATTGGATCTACATTTCCCAATGCAGATAACCTCATGGAAATGTTATTAATGCTCGATGCTGCGAAAAGAGCGTCTGCAAGACATATTACGGCAGTAATGCCTTATTTTGGATGGGCACGTCAGGATAGAAAAGACAAACCAAGAGTAGCTATTGGAGCTAAACTAGTAGCAAACTTGTTACAAGCAGCTGGAGCTACACGAATTATGACGATGGACTTGCACGCAGATCAGATTCAAGGGTTTTTCGAAAAACCGGTAGATCATTTATATGCATCTACGATCTTTATGTCCTATATCAACAATTTAAAATTAGACAATCTTACGATAGCCTCACCAGATATGGGAGGTTCTAAAAGAGCATATGCCTATTCTAAATTTTTGATGTCTGATGTTGTGATCTGTTATAAGCAGCGTAAAAAAGCTAATGTTATTGGTCATATGGAACTGATAGGAGATGTAGCAGGTAAGAATGTGATCTTGGTAGACGATATGATAGATACAGGAGGGACGTTAACTCGAGCAGCCGATTTAATGATGGAAAGAGGAGCGCTAAGTGTACGCGCAATTTGTACACATCCTATTCTTTCTGGAGACGCATATGATAAAATTGAAAAGTCAAAATTAACAGAGCTAATTGTCTCAGATACAATTCCTTTAAAAAAGGATATATCTAAGATAAAAGTTGTATCTTGCGCGCCCTTATTCGCCGATGTGATGCATAAAGTACAAGAAAACACATCCATCAGTGATCAATTTTTAATGTAAATAAATAAGTAAAAAAGAAGTAATGAAATCAATTACAATCAAAGGATCAAAAAGAGAAAGCGTAGGTAAGTCAGCGACTAAAGCCTTACGTAATGCTGGTATGGTTCCTTGCGTTATATACGGAGGAGATAAGCCAGTTCATTTTTCTGCAGAAGAAAAAGCATTCAAGAACTTGGTGTATACTCCAAATGTATATACTGCAGCAATTGAGGTTGACGGGCAGAAAATTGCAGCTATTTTGCAAGACATTCAATTTCACCCAGTAACAGATAAGATTTTACACGTAGACTTCTATCAGTTATTTGACGATAAGGAAATTACAATGAACATTCCTGTAAGACTTGAAGGAACTTCTCCTGGAGTTTTAAATGGAGGTTCTTTACGTTTTACAAATCGTAAATTAAGAGTAAAAGCAGTACCTGCTAACTTGCCAGATTTTGTAACGGCAAACATTTCTAAGTTAAAAATCGGAAATAAACTATTTATTACTGAGTTGTTTAACGACAAGTACACTTTTATGCACCCAGACAATACCGTAGTTGTTCAAGTTAGAACTTCTCGTAATGCAGTAGATGATGAAGTAGAGACGGAAGAAACTGAAGCAGCAGAAGGAGCAGATACTCCAGAAGCAACAGCAGCTGAATAAAAAGAAATATCTTTTATATATAGAAAGCGTTACACACAGTGTAACGCTTTTTTATTTTAGTATTTTAGCGAAATGAAGATATGGCGGCTTTTATTTAGAAAGAATGCAAGTGACGCAAGTAACGAATACAGTATGAAAAAGTTTTTAATAGTAGGTTTGGGAAATATTGGCAGCGACTATACGGATACGCGACACAATATAGGATTTCAAATTGTTAATGAGTTGGCTAATGATCATGATGCGAAATTCGAAACAGAAAAACTAGGAGATATTACTTCTTTTCGTTTTAAAGGAAGAACATTCGTATTATTAAAACCGAGTACGTATATGAACCTAAGTGGAAAAGCAATTAAGTATTGGATGACCAAAGAAAAAATTCCCTTAGAAAATGTATTAGTTATTACAGATGATGTAAATATTGACTTCGGAATGATTAGAATTAAAACGAAGGGAAGTGCGGGAGGACATAACGGGTTGAAAGATACAGAAGCAAAATTAGGAACTCAGAAGTATAACCGTTTTAGATTTGGAGTAGGAGGAAATTACGCTAAAGGGCGTCAGGTCGAATATGTACTGGGGAAATGGAATAAAGACGAAGAAAGTCAATTAATAGAACGACTACCTATAGCTACAAAAGCGGTATTATCTTTTGCAACAGACGGCATTCAAAACACGATGAATAACTTTAATGGGAAGTAATTAATTATCACTTGCGAACCACTGTGCAAATGAGGTTTCCGTTTCTTGCAATTTTAAGCTAAACAAATTGATGCTTTTAGGAAGACGCTTTTTGATCTTGGAAGCAAAATCTATGATCATCATCTCACTAGTAGGCTGATAGTCAACTAAAATGACATGATGACCTCTATCTGCTAACTCTTTTGCCAATTCTACATGTGGAGTGTTCTTATTAAATACAGTAGCATGGTCAAAAACATCAACGATTTCTTCTTTAACAATTTTCTTTAAATCAGAAAAATCGATGACCATCCCATATTTCACATTCGAACTATCACTAATCGGAGATCCAATGACAGTTACATCTAGTTTATAACTATGCCCATGTACATTTCTACACTTGCCGTCATAACCATATAAAGCATGGCCGGTTTCGAAATTAAACTGTTTCGTAATACGTATTGTACTCATGTGTGTTCTTAGATCTTAGATGCGTCAAAATTAACTCTTTTCGACTAGCGGTAAAAACTTTCTTCTAAATTTTATGACTAGAGGAATCCCTCTAGCCGTAATCCAGAGAATAAAGGTGTACCAAATACCATGTAGCGCCAAGTTAAGCCGATCAAATAAAATTAAAGAGGGAATAAAAATAATGAAGGTAGAAAAGAGTAGTACATTTCGTAAAAAAGCGGTGAGTCCCATACCTTTAAACATCCCATCAAAAATA
The DNA here is from genome assembly GCF_032248395.1 of Asprobacillus argus. Classification (NCBI taxonomy): domain Bacteria; kingdom Pseudomonadati; phylum Bacteroidota; class Flavobacteriia; order Flavobacteriales; family Flavobacteriaceae; genus Asprobacillus; species Asprobacillus argus. The sequence continues at coordinate 541,104 of NZ_JAVTTO010000001.1, read as the reverse complement.
AATGTAATAGCACATAAAGGTTGCATAATGAGAATAATCCAAAAGACTTCATAAAATCGATCTAGCACGGCTTGATCCTGAATAAAGACTTCACCAATCCAATAATAACAAGCGAAACCAACAATGGCCAATCCAACCCCAGTTAAAAAACCATAACGGATTAAACGATTACCTAGGGTAACTAAAGTACCATACTCCTTTGCACCTAATAACCTTCCAGACAAAATATTACCAGCACTCGAATAACCATCAATAAAGAATGCGCCAAAGAACCATAGCTGAATCCCAATACCATATGCAGCAAGGGTATCGGTGCCATAATTGGTAGCACTGTATACAGCAAAGATGAGTGCGGCGTTTAAAGCAACTGTTCTTAAGAATAAATCGAAGACCATTTTAACCAACCTAGGTATTTCTTTGTTAAAAGGAAATACAAGTTGTAAGCGTATGGATGTCTTTTTAACCAATAGTAGGGCTGCGACAAAAGCCATGATCATTTGCGAAAGGACACTGGCATAGGCAGCACCTTCAATATTCATAGCAGGAATCCAACCTTCTATTCCGTAGACTAATACCCAATCAAAAATAACATTCAAAACAGCTCCTAACGTGGCAATAATCATAGGGTAGTAGGTGTTTTGTAGACCTCTAAAAGTACCAAAGACAGCAAACACAAACAAGGTAAAAGGGAGGCCGAAGATTCGGATTTCATAATAGTCAATGGAGTACGCTAATATTTGATGCTCTGCTCCATAAATACGAAATATATACTCTGCAAAAGGATAGGTAATAGTAATGATAGCCACACTTATGGTCACCACAATTAGAATAGCTTGTGCGGGCAAAGATTTAACTTCTTCTAACTTATTAGCTCCTAAATATTGTGAGATGATAGATGAAATAGCGCTTCTAAACTGCGCGAATACCCAAATAAGCATAGAAAGAAAGGATCCAACAATAGCGACAGCTCCTAGACTTTCTTTTCCATGAAAATCAATGTTACCAATAATTGCGGTATCAGTAATAGATATCAGTGGTTCTGCAATTCCGGCAATTAGAGCAGGAATGGCGAGCTTGTTAATTCTCTTAAAGCTAATATCTGTTTTCAAGGAAAAAAAATGAAACACAAAGGTAAGGATATCAGGATTCTTTCGGATAAAACTACATTTAAAAAAAATGTACCTTTGTAACGTTCTAACTTTTACGTTGACACATAATTAATTATCATTATGAAACATATTTTAGTCCCTATAGGATCTACAGAAAATGCATCTAACACATTACAATATGCTATTGATCTAGCGTCAGAAATAGATGCAAAAGTTTTTGTTTTTAGAGCGTACAGAGTCATCTCTAAAGCAGGTACCATTATCAATGTAAATGAGATTATTGAAAGAGAAACAAACTTATACTTAAGGTCTATTATTAATGTAGTGAATACTAAAAGTGTTGAAGTAAAAATGATTTCTGCCAATGGAGATGTTATTGACAGCATTAATAAAGTAGATAAAGAATTAGGTATTGATCTTATTGTAGTTGGCCCTAAAAGTAATTCTGTGAAAGAAGAGGTATTTTTAGGAAGCACTTCGGGAAGTATTGTTAAGTACTCGAAAATCCCTGTGCTGGTTGTGCCAAACGGCGCAACATTTAGCCCATTCAAAACGGCTTTAACGGCGTTTAAATCTGGAGTAATCACTAAGGAAGATGCACTGCATCCTTTGGAAATGATTGCTAGCAAATTTAACACAGAGGTAGACCTATTATTGGTAAAAACTCCGGCAACCACGGAGGAGGACCTTTTATTAGATGCTAAATTGAGTAAAATTCAACAAAGTTTAACGATTACTGAAAAAGACACCACTTTTGCTGGAGTATTAGAGTATTTTGAATCAAATACTACAGATATGCTATGTGTATTTAGGAGAAAAAGAGGCTTCTTTAAAAAATTATGGGAGTCAAATACGATTTTAAAATCTGAATTTTACTGCGATATCCCGCTCTTGGTGTTGAGTGGTTTAAGTGGAGATCAATAGTCTTAAAACAATAACTCCTTAGGTTCTTTAAAGGAATGTTCAGTACTATATATTTTTAATAGAAGCTGTTCTATCTGTTGCATAAAATGATCAAGTCTTTCTTGCGAAATAGTAGGATCTTTCTTTCCCCAGGCTTCAGAAAAATTCACCTCTAATAAACCACCTTTTAAATTTTTGAACGATAATATGCCAGCGATAATTGGTGTATTAAAATTGAAGTCAGAAGTGTTCTGCGCGTATAAAAAAGTATATAGGAGAAGCTGAATAGCCTTGCTGTATTTGTAATCCTCTACATCTTCTACACCTCCAAGTTTTAATCCAGCCAGTTTTACAATACCTGTTTTGTAATCAATAACTCTAATAACTCCATTTAATTCGTCCACTCTATCCACAATTCCTTTAATCTTTATAGGAAAGTCTATTCCTTTTACAGAAATAGTAGCTTCCAAATGTTCTTCTGTAGCGATTATTTTTAGCGAATTGTGCGTTACCACTTCTAATTCTTTTTTCAAGAAACGTTCTATAAACCTATGAGCGACTTCAAAGATCAACCTGTTCTTGCCAGTGGTAACATCGCCGCTCTTAAAATGTTTCTTGAAATTCTTTGTAATGAGATCAGGAGATGCTTGGACCATATTTCCTATATGTTCTTCTTTAATAAAATGACCAATGAAAGGGGTATATAATTCATCGAGAACATCATGAATAACACTCCCCAATGTGTTTGCAGCAACCGTCTCTTCAATCTCTTCAAGTTCCTTTAAACGTAATATTTTCTGCTTGTAAAACGCAATAGGATTGTACAGATAGTTGGTTAGGGCAGAAGGAGAAATGCCTTTTTGAGCGAGCTCTTTTAATTTTTGAGAGATATCTGAATCTTTAGAAATTTCGGTGAGCACTGCTTTTTCTGTTTTCACCTTTGCGCTTACTCTTTTGTGAATAATGTCACCCCTCATCATTTCTAGCTGCATTAAGAAACGACTTTTCTCTCCACTACCGTAAGAATCATTCTCTGTGTTATATAATATGTACACATTTTTTGCGCGTTGAAGCAGCCTGAAGAAGTGATATGAAAAAATAGCATCTTTTTCCTTATAGGTAGGGATTCCAAAATAAACTTTCACATCAAAAGGAATGAAAGAATGACTGTTTGAGTTTGAAGGCAAACTACCTTCATTCACGGATGTTATGATCACATTTTCGAAATCTAGAACCCTTGTTTCTAACATTCCCATAAGTTGCAACCCTCGCAGAGGCTCTCCTTGAAAGAACAAGTTTTCCGAAGAGATGATTTGTTTGAAAAACTGAAACAACGTCCGTAGCTCTTTAAAATATTGATGCTCGGCTTGTAGCATCTTTAATTGCGTAAAAGCTTGATGGAAGCGATATAAATATTCTTTTTCTAATGCTGATATATCGTCCTTTAAATCATGAATAATTGTCAGTACTTTATTGATAAAGTCAGAAACAGATTCAACAGAAGAAAAAATAGTTTGAATTGTTTGGGTTTGTTTGTTTTCACTCGAACCAAAAATTAATATAACCTCGTCGGCTGTCAAAAAAGAAGCATTCTTTTGAAGAATATGTTCGGAAATTTTCTCAGTAGCTTTTTTTTCAGATGCTAAATAGGTGGAAAGTGAGGCATTTTTTATAATCGCTAAGATATCTTTATAGTAAAAAGCATTTTCTTCCTTTTTATGTAGTCTTTCCTGTGATAAAAACAAATGAAAAACAGCATGAATCAATTGCACGGTTGGAATATTCTTTAGCGGATACCCCATGGTAATATTAATATCTAATACTTTTTTTGGTAAGGATGAAAGTGCTACAGGTAATAAAGTTTCATCCCCTAGAACAAGCGCAGTACTGTCATAGTTTGTAAAACCATTGAGAATTTCTCCAACCTGCTTTATTTGTGTAATATTTTTGGAAGCGCCTATAACCTGTATGTTCTTTTGAGAGTTAAAAGAATTTCCAATCGTTTTTAATTCATTTTTCTGATAGTAGTTCCATTGGGTCTTATATTTTCTTATGAAGGATCCTGCTTGATGATTTGAGTTTAAGAACTGATCATCAATATCCCAGTAAATAGATGCATTTCCCCCTTCTAATACTTTTTGAATTAGATGCTCTTCTGCCTTGTTCAAAGCATTGAACCCAATAAAAATATGTTTCTTGCGATTATTCTTTTCTAAATAATCATCAATACGCGTCGTAGCTTCTCTATAGATCAACCCTTGGTATCCTAACTTATTCTCCACTAAGTGTGTATACAATTTTGGGTAGAGAAGATGTAGTTTTTCTAAAAAAGACTGATGGTTTTTAACTAGTTCAGTTTCTTTGAATTCTCCCTTTACAGACCATTTTTTTAGTCGTTGAATATCTCTGACATATATAAAAAGATCATGTGTGTTTATCAAATATTGATCAATCTCATTAAAATCTTGCAAAACGGTAATGGCCCATGAAGTGAAGGCATCAAATGAAACAGGATCAGAAACTACATTTTTGTAAATTTTATAAAAATCAAATAACAACGGAAGTGTTTCTATTTTTCTTAATTTAGAGACTCTTTCCAAAAACTGTTCAATGGTTAAAAGCTCTGGTAAAAACCCTTGTGGAATTACTTTTCTTAAGGCTTGCTTGACATATACACCTGCTCTTTGTGAAGGCAAAATAAGAACGACATTATTAAAAGACTCCGTAGTCTTTAAAATGTCTTCTATTGTTTCGGTGATAAATGTTTGCATAGATGGACTAAAAATAGAAGGAACAATTTACAAAATAGGTAAGATTAATTTTTATAATATTGTTTAAAAAACAAGATCATGCAAAATAGCTTAAAAGTTGCCGGAATTCAAACTAAGCTTGCTTGGGAAGATGCCTCTATTAATAGAGCACATTTTACGGAGCTTATGCAACATCTAGATGTCGACCTTGTGGTATTACCAGAGATGTTTAGCACTGGGTTTACCATGGATCCAATAGAAGTAGCTGAAGAAATGAATGGTGAAACGGTAAGTTGGATGAAAGAATCTGCTATGTCGAATAATTTTGCACTCATGGGAAGTGTAGTGATCAAAGAAAACAATCAGTACTACAATAGACTTATTTTTGCCCACCCCGACGGAGCAATAAATACGTACGATAAGAAACATTTATTTACGTTAGCAGGAGAAGATGAAGCTTATAAGGCCGGCACAAAAAAGTTGATTGTAAACTATAAAGGATGGAAAATATGCCCTTTTGTCTGTTACGACCTTCGCTTTCCGGTATGGGCAAGGAATGTTGAAAATTATGACCTTTTGGTGTATGTTGCAAATTGGCCATCTCCTAGAATACATGCCTGGAACACACTTTTACAAGCAAGAGCCATTGAGAACATGTCGTATTGTGTTGGGGTCAATAGGGTTGGTGTTGACGTTAATGGCTATGAATATTCAGGACATTCAGCAGCATACGATTTTTTAGGAGAAGCGACGTTTAAAACAACACCGAATAAAGAAGAAATCTTCGTAGTTGTACTTGATAAAGATGCGCAGAATAAAACAAGGCAAAGACTTAATTTCTTAAATGATAAAGGAGCGTTTACGATTGAGTGATGTGTTTCTTTACTGATACCTCTGTCTCAGAAAGAGCTTCATTAATGTCCTTATCTTTTAGGTGAATTGGCTGATGTGTTTCTACAGTAATCTTATTAAACAATCCTAAAGGGAAGCTCCCATACTTAAAAACTTTCCAAGAATTATTTATAGAAATTGGGACAATATAGGCTTCAGGGTTATGCCTAATCATCATTTTTAACCCATTAACAGAAAAGGATTTTGGTTTACCATCTCGGCTTCGTGTTCCTTCAGGAAAAATAACAGCGGACCAGGTGTTTTTTTTCAGCCTTTTGGCAAAATCTGCTAATATCAGTAGTGCTTTTTTGGGATCTTTCCTATCTATAAGCGCACCACCTCCGTATTTTAGATTAAAAGATACACTAGGAATTCCTTTGCCGAGCTCTATTTTAGATACAAATTTCGGGTGATGTTTTCGTAACCACCATATCATTGGTGGGATATCGAAGAGACTTTGATGGTTTGCAGCGAATATAATCGTTGCATTTTTAGGGATTTCATAATGCTTTTTAAACTTCACGGTATTTCCAAGCAGTAAAAGAGATCTCACTAAACATAGGTTCATAAGATCTACAACAAACTTATGTGTCCTGTATCCTATTTTTAATCCAATCCATTGCAATGGATGGAATAGTAATAAGATCAAGAAAAAAACAAGACCAAATATAGGGGAGAGTAAATAGCTTAGAATTTTCATTGAAAATCACTAAATATTGGATTTAATTAAACCAGTTTGTCCAAGGGATTCTTAACAAGATTATAATTAATGCAAGTCCATAAAATATCATGAATGTTTTGAACTTTGCTGTATCCTCTGTTTTCTTTTTGTGTTTAGACCAACCGATAGTAATCAATGCAATGGCAATAATCATCATTAATGGGTGTTCTAAAGCCAATAACCTACTAGTACTGTCCTTCATAACCTCACTACCATTTGTTGTTAAAGCTTTATACCAAGGACTCATAAAATACCAGCCTAAGCCAATCAATAATTGAATATGAGAAACGATCAATGTAAAAAGCCCAATTCTTAGATCTTTATCTGTAAAGTTGCGTTTGTTTCTAAAACCTGTAATGGCATTGAAAACCGCATATATTAAAATAATTAAAACTATATAAGCCCAATAAGAGTGGATATCTTTCATCATGGTTGTTGAATTTAAGTATTGTAAAAGTACAAATTTTAGGCATAAAAAAACCACCTCAATTGAGGTGGTTTTTATAATTTAGAATGAAATTCTTAGAAGTTATATCTTAAAGATATGTTCCAAGTTCTACCTAAACCAAAGTATCCTTGGTTTGCAGTATCAATTCCTTGGTAAGAAACTCCATCAGCATTAGAATCTCCAGCAACGATATTCGTTCTTAAATCTGATAAGTAGATTTTGTGGAATACGTTGTTAATGTTGAATCTTACGTTTACTGTATTGTTTTTCTCTTTACCTACAAACATTCTGTATGAAGCTCCGAAATCTCCGATTCCATAAGAAGGTAACTCTAGGTTTGTTTTAACAGCACCTACGTTAGCGAATAATCTATCGTAGTGACGGTAGTCAAAGTCAAAAGAGAAATTTTTATTTAATCTATAGTCAAGTCCAAAACCAAGCGTAGTTTGAGCAGCATCACCAACTTCTCCACCATCAAAATCTGTAGTAGTTGTACTAATTACGTTTTGATCTTCATCCGTAATTCTTGTAATACCTGAACCTTTGAATTTCCAATCACCTAAAGAAGTAAATCCTTTTAAAGTAAGATTTTTCATTAATCTGTAGTTGAAATCAACCTCTATACCAGAGTGTAATTGCTCTACACCTTGATTTGTAGTTAATTGTACAATTCCACCTACTACTCTAGAAGAAGTTACAACTCTGTCTTTCCATGAAGTTCTGTATACGTTTACGTTTACAGCTAACTTCTCACCTTTATATGCATATCCAGCTTCAAGACCTGTGATCTTTTCATTTTCTGTTGCTGGGTTTACGTAATTTGAGAAGTTTAAGTAAATGTTATCGTGATAAGGTTGACGAGAATAGTATCCTGCATTTACATATGCTGTACTCGTTTCGCTAAATGTATAGCTACCACCACCTTTTACGTTAAATCCAAAGTTAGATACTTTTTCAGAGTTAACACCGTCTGTAGTACCTGCTGGTAATGGAGTGCCAGAACTTTGTGTAGATGTACCTGCGATTAAAGAAGCATCAGCATACTGGTACTTGTCAAATCTTTGGTGCCATTGGTTAGAAATCGCTCCTTGGAAGAATAAAGAAAGATCATCTTTAGCATACTCTAATTGTGTAAACAATCCAGTATAAGAGATTCTCTCATCGTTACTATATGCGATTTTTTGATCTTCTGGAATATCCGCCCAAGTTGCTGTATATGGATCTGCATTCCAGCTATTTGTAGCGATAACTCTTTTATACGTTCCAAAACTTCCGATATAAGAACCATGACCAGGACTGTTAGGGTCTCTTAATCTGATGTTCTCTTGCCATGAAGTTAATCCGTGGAAGTTCTCTACAACTCTAAAGTGTTCTCCGTAGTACGTTCTTAAATCAACTCCAACATTAAATGATAAGTTATCACTTAACTGCTTGTTAAAGTTAGATACTACACCATACCAACTATGTAAGTTCATAGAAGCTCTAGTAACATAAGATTGGTTTCCGAAATATACACCAGCTCCTCCAGGAATCGCTGCATTTTGAGCATAAATTGCATCATAATCGATACGTCCTTCAGAAGTTCTGATTCGGTTACCACGGTTACCCGTTCCACCACCACGTCCCCATGATGCATAAAGTACAGTAGATAAATTAGTGTCTTCGTCTATTTCGTAATCCCAGTTTAAGTTAGCAACTGGCTTGTGATAGAAGTTTCTTCTTTCTGTCATGTACTGACCTTGGTAAGTACCCCAGTTGTCATTGTATTGTCTTCCGTATTGTAAATAACTACTAATGTTCTTAGAAAAGTTTTGATCGTGCCATTGTGGAGCACCAGTGATCAAAAAGTTGAAGTTATGTCTTTCGTTTGGTTGGTATCCAAAAGAAACAAAATACGTTTGACCTTGTCCTTTGTTACCTTCGTTATAACCATCTCCTTGCCATGTAGATAACATTACACTTGTACCAAATCCTTTTTCAGATTTACCTGTACTGTAAGAAAAAGTAGTTCTAAAGTAATTGTTGTTGGCAGTTTGTACAGATGCGTATCCTTTTTCAAATTTATCAGTAGCTCTAGTTACAAAATTTACAGTACCTCCAACAGAAGATATTGCAAGCTTAGAAGCTCCTAGACCTCTTTGAATTTGAATTGCCGAAGCAACATCATTAATCCCAGACCAGTTAGACCAGTACATTTTACCATCTTCCATACCGTTAATTGGCTGACCATTTAACATGTATGCAGTATTGTCTTGACCAAAACCACGAACATTAATTCTTGAATCTCCGAATCCTCCAGATTGACCTGCAACATATACAGAAGGAGTATTTACAAGAGTCATTGTAACATCCTGTGTTCCAATTTTTGCCTGAATTTCAGCGGCTTTAATAGTGTTTACAGCTACAGGAGTTTTTCTCCCTCCAGCTAAATCGATTACCCCTTTACCTACTAAAACTACTTCTTCTAAAAGATTTCCTCCTTCTTTTAGTTGAATCGTTCCAAGGTCTCCAGCAGAAGTAAATGCTACTTCAACACTTTCGTAACCGATAAAAGATACTATAAGAGTACCTGAAGTTGTTTTTGAATCTAACATGAACTTTCCGTCGAAGTCAGTTGATGTTCCGTTTGTTGTACCTTTCACTACAACAGTCGCGCCAGGTAATGGTTCGTTAGTCTCGTCTACAACCGTACCTGTAAGTTTAGTTTGTCCTAAAACCGTAGCCGAAATAAATAGTACTGCTACTAGTAATAAGTTTTTAAAATTCTTCATTGTTAAATTTTAATGTTATTAAATGCACTGCAAAAGTCCTTCTTTTTAGAGCGCCCAATGTTAATTTAATGTTAAGGTTTAACAAAAAATTAAGACTTTTAAATCTATAAATAATTGTAAATATATAGTGTTAATAGGCTATATAGATATTAACCGAGTTGTTAACAAAATTTGAAGAGACTGTTAAAGTATACTAATTTAAAATATTAAGCGTTGTTTAAAAGCTTCTTGGCTAATTCTTTTCCAAGCTCTACACCAAACTGGTCATAACTGTAAATATTCCAAATAACGCCCTGAACAAATATCTTATGTTCGTACATAGATACCAACTTGCCTAAGGATTTTGGTGTTAAATTATTGAAAATGATTGAGTTACTAGGTTTGTTGCCTTCGAATACTTTATAAGGCATCAAGGTTGCAATATCATTAACATTCCCAGATGTTTTTAATTCTAAATGAACTTCTTCTAGCGTTTTTCCAAAAGCGAGAGCATCCATTTGAGCATTAAAATTTGCCATTAGTTTTTTATGATGATCAGATAATCCATGCAAAGATTGTTGATATCCTATAAAATCTGCAGGAATTAATTTTGTGCCTTGATGCACTAATTGCATGAATGCATGCTGCATATTTGTACCTGTACTACCCCAAACAATAGTCCCCGTTTGATAATCTACAACCTCACCGTTTCTATCGACACTTTTACCATTACTTTCCATAATAGCCTGTTGCAAATAAGGAGCTAGTTTAGTTAAATATTGTGTATAGGGTAATATGGCCTCGGTTTCTGCTTTAAAGAAGTTGTTATACCAAATACTTAAAAGCGCTAATATTACTGGAACGTTTTTGTCGAAGGATTCATTTTTAAAATGAAGGTCCATTTCTTCTGCACCATCCAGAAGTTCTCTAAAATTGTTAAATCCAACAGATAAACTAATTGACAACCCTACAGCAGACCATAAAGAGAATCGCCCGCCAACCCAATTCCACATTGGGAATACATTATTGCCATCGATACCAAATTCTGAAATAGCATCTAAATTTGTTGAAACCGCAACAAAGTGTTTTGCGATATCAAATTGTGACGCGGATTTCAAAAACCAGTTTTTGATAGTATTAGCATTGGTAAGTGTTTCTTGAGTTGTAAACGTTTTAGATACAATTACAAATAAAGTGGTTTCTGGGTCTAGTTTTTTTATAACCTCAGAAACATGATCTCCATCAATATTAGAAACAAAGTGCGTATTTAGTTGGTTCTTGTAAAATTGTAAAGCTTCTACGATCATATCCGGACCCAGATCTGAGCCTCCAATACCAATATTTACGATATCAGTAATGGATTTCCCTGTATATCCTTTCCATTTACCTGAAATTACCTCATTGGAAAAAGATTTGATCTTTCTAAGTGTTCTTGCTATTTCTGGACGAATATCTTTTTTCCCAACTTTAAGCGGTTCTTTAGAGCTACTTCTTAAAGCAGTATGTAATACAGCTCTCTTTTCTGTTTCATTAATCGCTTCGCCAGAAAAGTATTTTTCAATAGCATCTTTTAATGCTACTTCATCTGCCAATTGAACCAACAGGTCCATAGTTTCCTGATCAATTCTATTTTTAGAATAATCAAGAGTTAAATCACCCTGCTCAATAGTGAATCTCTTTTTTCTATTAGCATCATTTTCAAAGGCTTTTTTAATAGAGAAAGATGCGAAACCTTGGTAATGGTCAGAAAGGTTCTTCCAAGCTTGTGTTTTGGTTGGGTTGATATTCTTTAAGGACATGAGGGTCTAATTTTGGACTATAAATTGAGAAGGTTCTACATTAAAAGTAATTGCATCTAACTGCTCTTTTAACGGACCTATAAATTTTAAATAGCTTGGTATTAAGCTCTTTTTAAGAGGTTTAGCTGAGGGGAGTTTTTGTTTAAAAGGATCTACTTGTCTTCCGTATTTCCAGAATCGATAACAAACGTGAGGTCCTGCCGTACTACCAGTCATTCCTACCCAACCAATAATATCTCCTTGTTTTACGTATTGCCCTCTACGAACATTTCGCTTCTTCATATGAAGGTATTGGGTAGAATAAGTATTATTGTGCTTGATCTTTACATAATGACCATTTCCTCTTCTTCTATAAGCTGATTCTGTTACGGTTCCACTTGCCGTAGCCATAATGGGAGTGCCTACAGCCGCCGCAAAATCAGTTCCTTTATGAGGTTTTATTCTATTTCCGTAATAAGCAATTCTTCTTTTCAGATTATACCGAGAAGAGACACGATACCTAAACTTTATGGGAGATCTTAAAAACTGACTTCGTAACATATTACCAGCTTCATCATAATATTCTGGAATACCTTTTATAGAGTCCGGAATGAATCGATAGGCGTATAAATCTCTTTTATTATGATTAAAAACAGCCGCTTTAACCCTTCCCTAACCTACAAAGACTGTGTCATCAATAAATTTCTCTTCATAAATAAACTTGAAAGTATCACCTCGTTGTAGTTTATAAAAATCTAATGTCCAGGCATAAATATCCGCGATAGCGTATGTTAGATTTGGGTTCAAATGAAGGCTATCCATTGATTGAGAAAGAGAGGAATAAATTTTACCCGCTATTTCTTTCTCTACAATTTTAATGGGTTTTCTATACTTATAGGCCGTTATTGTCGAATCAGCAAAATCCACTACTGTAGCAGTAGATTTTGAATCTTTATAAATAAATACTTGCGCTTTCTCAGTAGAATCTTTTTTGGCCAAGATCAGATAGGGTTTTCCAGCTCTAACTCTTCTGACATCAAAAGTGTCTTTAATAGATCTTGCAATCTTGTTTATTTTTGGGTAGAAAACATGGTGTCTGTCCAAAATGATTCCGAAACTCTCACCGTTTTTTATCGTATCCTTGATAACTTTATAATCATTCAACTTATAGCCAAATTCATAAATGTCTTTAGGTTTCGTGATTTTCGTTTCAACAGAAAGTTCTTTTTTATCATCTTCTTTACAAGACCATAAAAAAACGGAAACCATAAAAAAAAGCACTAACTTTTTCAAAGAAAGAATATTTGTAGTTTTAATATGGGGGTAAAAATACAACTTAATCGACTATAATCTTAAAAGAATTTGCAAGCCCCTTATAACCTTCCAAATCGGCTCGCAAAGATCCAACTGCCAAAGAGGCTTTCAGTTTTATTGGGATTTTATTTTTATCGGCCGTTACCCAAATGGTAACACTTTCATTTTCTTTAAATACTCTTCCAGCCTGAACCAATGGTTTAAAAACATACGTTTCTATTTTTCCAAATTTGGTACGAAGCTTCTTGCGGCCCAGATACTTTAATTGGAATGGGAAGGTCTCACCATCGAAGAACATATCAATCTTAATACTATCACCTGTCTTTAAAGTATCTACTTTCTGATTTCTCAAATAATAAAAAGAAGAGATCATATCCTGCACATCTGCAATTGTGAAGTATTTCGTAGTGTCCCTTTTATGATCGACCACTTTAGCTTTTTTGGTATCATAATCAAATTTCGTATCCCTTTTGATGGTATATCCTCCTTCGTTTACATCTCTTTTAAATAAATAAGGCTTTACTTTTTCGGTATCAAAATAGGATTCATACACGTCTTTCACCTTAAAGAACCAACTAATCATTCCTGATGTCCAACCTGTACCTTTGGCATGAAATACTTTTTTCCCTTCAAAATCTTCTTCTTTTACTTCCAGAATAGCCGTACCAGCTCTTAAAAACCCGCTATAACTCATTTTATAGCGTAACCATTCACCACTTTTAAAGGCTTTTTGGGTCGTTTTTTCTTGGCCGTTTGCGGCCAGGGTAGTAATAACTAGTAGGAGTAAAATTAGATTTCTTTTCATAAATGTCAAACTTATAAAAAATGAATGACAAAACGTATTCCAAAAATTAAAAAAGCTAGTAAAAATAGGTGATTACTAGCTTTTTTAACGTTTATTTAAAAGGTTCCCCAATTTTCAAGTTCCTCTTTACTCCACAAATAGGGATAAAATATCCGCCTTTGGTATTTTGGGTGTAAGTATTTTCTCCAACTGCTTCCCCCTGTTGCCTCTAACTCTTTGTCTTCTCCGCCTAGATATTTCCCAGCCGCATTGTAGTGTGCTAGAACCCATTTTACGTTTACTGTATGATCATAATGACGCATGGCTTTTATCAATTCAGGATCTTCCTGTACCTCTTTTGGGAGTTGCTTGAACTTCTTAGAAAGATTAGATTCGTTATAATCTTCCATGAAATCAATAAAATCTCCCATGTATTTCTTATCAAATAGTTTGATCAAGATAGATTTCTCGCCGGTAGTATGATTCACACCAGCGGCTTGCCAGTACAAGTGATCGTAAGCATTCTTAAATGAAGAATTCCTATCGATAGTATCTCTATATCGAGCATCAATCAAGTTAATCAGCTCGGTTGAAGCGAACTCAATTTTTCTGTATTGAGCACTTTGAAAACCACTTGCCGGTGTCAAGGTATTCCTGAATTTTAAGTATTGTTCTCTCTCCATTCCATCCGCCATTACTGTGAATGAACTTGAGAGCATATCAAAATACCTACTTATGCGCATTAAATGCATGGCGAATTTCTCTGCAGAAACTGTGGTGGGTTTCGCCACTTGATCAATCTCCCAAAGAATCATTTTGAATAACAACTCATTCACCTGATGATACATTATAAAGACCATTTCATCTGGCTGATTTGTTCTTGGAGTTTGTAAACCTAACAAGGCATCTGTTTGAATGTAATCCCAATAGGTAATGGGAGTGCTCCAAAGCAAACCCTCTAGCATTGAATCTAAAGGAACCCCCAGTTTCTCATATTTCTCCTCTATGGCTTTTAATATTTCGTCCTTACCCATTATAACGTTCCTCTTTTCGCTTGTTCTCTTTCTATAGATTCGAATAAGGCTTTAAAATTACCAGCCCCAAAACCTCTAGCTCCCATTCTTTGAATAATTTCGAAAAATAAGGTAGGTCTGTCTTCAACAGGTTTTGTAAATATTTGTAGTAAATACCCTTCTTCATCCGCATCTACTAAAATTGATAATTTTTGAAGTTCCTTAATATCTTCCTTCATAATATCCATATGTACACCTAGGCGCCTAGGAATATCATCATAGTATGCTTGTGGAGGAGGAGGTAAAAACTCAACACCTCTTGCCTTTAACTGAGCAACGGTTCCTACAATATCATCAGTAGTCACAGCAAGATGTTGAACACCTTCGCCTTCATAAAAATCTAAATACTCCTCAATTTGAGATTTTTTAGCGGCTTTTGCAGGTTCATTGATTGGGAACTTAATGCGTCCATTTCCATTACTCATTACTTTACTCATTAAGGCCGAGTATTCCGTATGGATTTGCTTATCATCGAAAGAAAGGAAATTCACGAACCCCATCACATCTTCGTACCATTTCACCCATTTATTCATCTGATTCCAACCAACATTACCTACCATATGATCAATATATTTTAAACCAACTGAAGTAGGGTTATAGTCAGATTTCCATTCTTCAAAACCAGGTAAAAATGATCCATTGTAGTTTTTACGTTCTACGAACATATGAACGGTTTCTCCATAAGTATAAATTCCTGCTCTTACAACCTCACCATGTTCATCTTTTTCAACAACCGGCTCCATATAGGATTTTGCCCCTCGTTTGGTGGTTTCTTCATAAGCACTTCTCGCATCATCTACCCACAATGCGATTACTTTAACCCCATCTCCATGTTTAACGATATGATCATTTATTGGTGATTTGCTATTTAACGGAGTAGTTAGTACTAATCGAATCTTATCTTGTTTTAGTACATAGCTTACAGAATCTTTTGATCCTGTTTCTAATCCCTTATATGCATAGGATTGAAATCCAAATGCTGTTTTGTAAAAATGTGCAGACTGTTTTGCGTTTCCTACATAGAATTCTACGTAATCCGTACCAAGTAGGGGAAGGAAGTCTTCTGCTCCTTCAAATATTTTTTCTAGACCGTAGTCTACTGATTTTATTTCTTTACTCATGATAATTAGCTTATTTGATAATTAGCAGGTTAGCGAATGAATTGCTCATAGCTAATTGTTGCAATTGATTAATTACGTTTAGAACTGCTAATGATTTTATTTAATATTTTAATAATTATATTTAGTTTGTCAATTAATTGATTAGGATTTGGGTAAGAATCTAAATTCTCACATAAAAACAACCAGTATTCTGTTTCGTCAGCTTCTTTTACATTAGCTCCTATGGATGTTCCAGATCTAATAATTTGCTTAGCAAGAACATATTTTCTTTTTTCTTCCAGTGATTCAGAATATTTTATAATTAAAAGAGAAAACTCGAAAGTCTCTTTTAAGATTGGGTTATTCTGATATTTTTCGCTTTTAGAAAAAATCATTGATTCATTTTCTAATGTTCGAATTAACTAATTGTATTACTCTAGCCAAGACTTATGATAATCCTCATCTGCAATCTTCATAGCTTCTTCGGTAACCTTTAGAGGTTTGAAAGTATCTACCATAACGGCTAACTCTTCTGTAACGGTTTCGCCGATACTTCTCTCTGTGGCACCCGGGTGAGGACCATGTGGAATCCCAGCAGGATGCAATGAAATATGCCCAGCATCGATATCATTTCTGCTCATAAAATCACCATCGACATAATAAAGCACTTCATCAGAATCTATATTACTATGGTTATATGGCGCAGGGATGGCATCTGGATGATAGTCGTACAGGCGAGGTACAAAACTACAAATCACAAAGGCATCGGTTTCAAAAGTTTGATGCACCGGTGGTGGCTGATGTACTCTTCCTGTAATAGGCTCAAAATCATGAATTGAAAAAGCGTACGGATAATTGTAGCCATCATAACCCACCACGTCAAAAGGATGTGAAGCGTATACCATTTCTATAATTTCATCTTGCTTTTTAATTTTCATCAAAAAATCCCCTTTCTCGTTATGCGTTTCTAATTCTTGTGGTTGGCGAATATCTCGCTCACAGAATGGAGCGTGTTCTAGTAATTGTCCAAACCAATTTCTATATCTTTTAGGCGTATATACAGGGCGATACGATTCGACAATAAATAATCGATTGTCTTCCGAATCAAAATCTAGCTTATAGATCATTCCGCGTGGAATCACCAAGTAATCACCATATTTAAAATCCAAATTTCCTAAATGAGTGCGTAGCTTCCCAGTACCTTTATGCACAAAGATTACTTCGTCTGCATCTGTATTCTTATAAAAATAGTCTTTGGTCGATTGCTTTGGAGCTGCTAGAATAATGTTGCAATCCGAATTTGTTAATACGATTTTTCTACTATCTAAATAGTCATTTTCTGAAGGCACTTGAAACCCTCTAAAGCGATAAGATTGTATATTATTTGCTTTGGCTACTTTAGGTGCAACCGAGTATTGTTTTTTGATTTCTTTGACCATAGTTGGTCTATGCTCATGGTAAGAATTTGTAGACATTCCATCGAAACCAATGGTTCCGAATAATTGTTCATAGTATAAACTACCATCAGCTTTTCTAAATTGAGTATGTCTTTTGGGAGGAATTTTCCCGAGTTTATGATAAAAAGGCATAATATATAATGTAAAAATGAATTAGTGAATGTATGTAACAATGTGTGATCATCGATACACTTTTTTTACGGTTCAATAGTTACATTACTTAACTACTCAGGATTCCTTTTGATGAGGTTTTTTAATAAAATTAACAACTCTAACCAATACATAATCAAGCGTTTTAAGAGTGACGCTCTACAAATATAATTAAAAGTACTTAGGATATTAACTCTCGGGAGCTAATTCTACTTCTAATCCGTCTAATTCTGGTGTAATAGGAATTTGACACCCTAATCGACTGTTGTCTTCTACATAGAAAGCTTCAGCCAACATTAAGTCCTCATCTGGACTCATTTCTGGGAGTGTATGATCTGACTTTACATAACATTGACAAGAGGCACACATGGCCATTCCGCCACATACACCAATGGTTCCTTCTTCAGCCAATTCATACGAGCGTACTACTTCCATCAAGTTCATTGCCATATCTGTTGGTGCCTGAATTTCATGTACTACACCTTCTCTATCAGTAATTTTTAGGGTTACGTCGGGATTCATTTAAATAAAATATCCTGTATTTAATAGTTTATATAAAGGTGTGCAGAGAACTACTATTGCCATAATAGTTAATAGTATTTTGGTAAAAATAGATGCTGATGTTTTTACAGGAATATACTCGAGAGTATCATTTACTGATTTTTCCTGTAACAAAATATCTTTAGATTGATAAAAAGGGTTTTCGCTAAAATCATTTAATATTGATTTCTTACCAGTAGATATTTTTTTTCCATACAGTAACAAAAAAGCAATCATTACAAAAGAAATGATTCCAAATAATATCAGATCTAAGAGATCAAATGTATGCCACCAACCCCATCTCTCAGGGAATGTTCGTAATGCAGTCATAATCTTTGTTTTCTTATAAAGTTAAGAAATATTACTCAATTTTTTTCACCACTGCTTTTGGGGCTTCCTTTTTAGTCCCGTCAAATCCTTCAACACCTCCCACAGTTGTGTATTTCATCACATATTTTTTGTCAGGATGAATAATCTTATATGCGCTCTGACACATTAAAGTAGCTTCGTGGAATCCACATAAGATCAACTTTAGTTTACCAGGATAGGTATTTACATCTCCAATGGCAAAAATACCAGGGATATTGGTTTGATAGTCTAATGTATTATCTACTTTAATTGCATTTTTTTCAATCTCTAAACCCCAGTTGGCAATTGGGCCTAACTTTGGAGAGAGCCCGAATAATGGAATAAAATGATCCGTTTCTAGTATAAAGGCATCTTCCCCATTTTGAACAATAGAAACCCCCGTTACTTTATCATCCCCTTCAATACCTTTTACTTCGGCAGGAGTTATCAAATTGATCTTTCCAGCATCTTTTAATTCTTGCACTTTATCCACAGAATCTAAAGCCCCTCTAAACTCATTTCGTCTATGCACCAAGGTAACGCTTGAAGCTACATCAGTTAAGAAAATAGACCAATCCAAAGCGGAATCTCCACCTCCGGCGATCACTACTTTTTTATCACGGTATACTTCTGGGTCTCGAATAATGTACTCAACACCTTTATCTTCAAAATCTCCAATATTTGGGATAGGAGGTTTTCTAGGTTCAAAACTGCCCAATCCTCCAGCAATAGCAACTATTGGAGCATGGTGTTTTGTGCCTTTGTTAGTGGTTACAATAAACGAACCGTCTTCTTGTTTGTCAATGGTTTCAGCTCTTTCTCCCAACGTAAACCCAGGTTGAAATTGCTTGCATTGTTCTAAAAGATTATCCGTTAACTGACCCGCCAGAATTTCTGGAAAGCCAGGAATATCGTAGATCGGTTTTTTGGGATATATTTCTGAGCATTGTCCTCCTGGTTGAGGCAATGCATCAATTAAGTGGCATTTTAATTTTAATAAACCCGCTTCGAAAACTGTAAATAAGCCTGTAGGCCCCGCGCCAATTATTAAAATATCTGTTTTAATCATCCTTTAAAAATCAGGTAAATGTAAAAGTTGTTTGGATTGTAAATACTGACTTTTATCAGTTAATCAATATTAATAACTTGTTGTATATGAGGTGCGTATTTTTTAATAGTAGCCTCCACACCATTTTTTAAGGTCATTTGATTGACAGAACAGCCAATGCAATTACCTTCTAACTGAACTTTCACAATAGCATCCTCTATAGACAATAATTTAATATTCCCTCCATCGCTTATTAAGAATGGGCGAATTTCTTCAAGGGCTTTTTCTACATTATTTTGTGTTTCCTGATGTGTCATGACTTACTTTTTTACTGCGCTACATCCACTCATCGTTGTAATTCTAACAACTTCTGTAGGTGGCAAGTTAGCATTTCTTTTTAATAGTTGAGAAACCATTTCTTTAGTAATATTAGAAAAAGCTTCTTCTAAAGGAGTATTTTCTTGTAAAGCCACAGGGTGTCCAACATCTCCCGACTCTCGAATACTTTGTACCAATGGAATCTCTCCTAAAAATTGAGTATCAATATCTTCGGCTAAATGCTTTGCACCATCTTTACCAAAAATATAATACTTATTATCTGGCAACTCTTCCGGTGTGAAATATGCCATATTTTCTATAATCCCTAACACAGGGACCTTAATGCTATCTTGTTGGAACATAGCCACACCTTTTTTGGCATCAGCTAGCGCTATATTTTGAGGTGTACTTACAACCATCGCACCATTAATGGGAAGGGCCTGTACAATAGATAAATGCACATCTCCTGTCCCTGGAGGTAGGTCGATTAATAGAAAATCTAACTCACCCCAATCTGCATCAAAGATCAATTGATTTAGAGCTTTAGAAGCCATGGGCCCCCTCCAGATCACTGCCTGATTTGGATTCGTAAAGAATCCTAATGACAATAATTTAACCCCATAATTTTCAACGGGCTTCATTTTGGAGCGACCATCTACATTTACAGATAAGGGTCTTTCTTTTTCTACATCAAACATTAAATGCATGGATGGGCCATATACATCGGCATCTAAAACACCTACGCTGAATCCCATTTTTGCTAAGGTGATAGCTGTATTTGCGGTAATGGTCGATTTACCAACGCCTCCTTTTCCTGAAGCAACCGCAATGATATTCTTAATATTAGGAATTTCCTTACCTCTAATTAAGTTCTCTTCTTGTTTTGGTTTTGCAACTGTCTTTACATTCACTTTTACATCGATCTTTTGATCTACATGTTGATGAATGGCTTTCATGATCTCTACCTCAACTTTTTTTCTTGCTTGTAATGTAGGGTTACTAATAGTAACATCTACTATCACTTCATCTCCAAAAGTAACAACATTCGTTACGTTTTTATTTTCGATTAGACTTTTCCCCTCACCTGGAGCTGTAATGGTTTCTAATGCGTTATATATATCTTGCTTTTTAAAAGGCATGCTTTTTATAAAATGTCAGGTCGAGCGCAGTCGAGACCTCTTTTAATATTGTCCAATCTCTCGACTGCGCTCGAGAGGACAAAAATGAATTTTACATAAATTCATTCTAAATTGCAAAGATAGTGCTTACACTTTAGATAATAAAGGGAGTGTATTCCAATTATTTATAAATCAATCAAGGAATTTTATGAGAGTTCTTTCGTTGGATTCCAAAAGATTTCTTCGAAGTTTTGAATCTGATTATTTTCGACAACAACACCCTCACTTTCGAGTAATTGTTGCATTAAGTTCGTGCCATCAAAATGATGTTTTCCTGTCAGGAGTCCTTTTCTGTTAACAACTCTATGTGCTGGTACATCTTCATGTTTTCCAGAACTGTTCATGGCCCAACCAACCATTCTAGCGGAACGGGCGGCTCCTAAGTATTTAGCAATTTCACCATAACTGGTAACTCTTCCGTACGGAATTAAACGAGCTACACCGTATACTCGTTCAAAAAAATTATCTGATTCTTTCACATTGTGAAAGTACAAAAACCTAGGAATATTTTATCCTGAATTTTATATAGGTAATAGGCTTATCTTTTTCAAGATATTGTTTTTCGTAGAAGGTTTGGGTTTGTGTCACTTCTTCAGGAGATGACTTTAATTTGTACACATCGTGACTAGCATGCATAACCTCATGACCTTCTCCATGCAGTAACCCTAAAGTATAGCCATGCATGAATTCACTATCTGTCTTTAAGTTCATAATACCATCTTCTTTTAGAATATGATGATATTTTTTCAAGAACTCACTATTGGTCATTCTATGCTTCGTTCGCTTATACTTTATTTGTGGATCTGGGAAGGTAATCCAGATCTCTGACACTTCGTTTTTAGCAAAAATATATTCGATCAACTCTATTTGAGTTCGAATAAAAGCAACATTATCCAAGTTTTCTTCAAGGGCCGTTTTAGCACCTCGCCAAAAACGAGCGCCTTTAATATCTATACCAATAAAATTCTTATTAGGATTTTTTCTAGCTAGAGCAACTGTATACTCGCCTTTACCACAACCTAGCTCTAAAACAATAGGATTATTGTTCTTAAAAAAAGAATGCCATTTGCCCTTGTGCGAGAAATCATTAATAACTTCTTCTCTTGTAGGCTGAATGACATTGGAAAACGTTTCATTTTCTTTGAAACGTTTTAACTTGTTTTTACTTCCCAAAGTGGAACTATTTTGGTAAATCTTCCGTTCCTTCTTTTACGAAACGTCTAGATTCTTTCATCCAATAATAAAATAATACTAAAAGAACCGCTAAAAATATCCAGTTTACAGCATTGTTCATCCACCAATTTAAATCGCCTTTACGCAAAAAATCAAAAGGAATAAAAAGAATTTCAGTGAATAACTGGCCGATCCATTTAAAAATATTGAATGCTATCATATCTTACTATATTTACACTGCAAAAATATAAAAACAATTCATGCTAACCAACTTTTTTGGAAAATCAAAACCAATCAATTACATCGTACTTCTTGTATTAATATTGACGTATTTTTCCTTTTCCTTTTTTGGTGTTTTTTCTATAGAAAATATTGACCTTGATCTTGTCTTAAAACAATCAGGTTTACTGGTATTACTATTAATGTATTGTTTTATGTTTGGATTTATATTGTCGAAAAACAAACTGACTTTAGGTAATTCGTATGGCTTTTTAACTTTGGTGAGTCTTTTTGGTTTTTTTCCTGTAATCTATCAACACGCCGACACACTCTTTTTTAATATAGTAATGCTGGTTTTTTTCAGGAGAGTTGTAAGTTTAAGAACGGCTAAATCATTTTTTGAGAAGTTGTTTGATAGTGGTTTTTGGCTTGCAATATTGTTTATTATTGAACCATTTTCTTTGATTTTTTCTGTGCTGATTTACGTAGCCGTTTCATTATTTCAGAAAACCAATTACCAAACGCTATTGATTCCGGTTGTTGGATTTATTACTCCTTTGATCATTTATTTTACCTATTGTTTTTGGTATGACATTTTAGATGATTTTTACCAATTGTTCGATGGATACTCTTCATTGAGTTTAGATGTGTATAATTCGAGCACCTACGGAGTGCCCCTAATGTTGATCGGAGTATTTTCATTGCTATCATTGATTATTAAAACCCCTAAAGTAATTCTCATAAGCGGAAACTATAGGAAATATTGGATTATAATCACTATAACGTTATTGCTGTCAATTACCTATATAGTTCTTAAGAATGAAAAAAATGGATCGGAATTATTGATTGTATTTTTTCCAATTTCAATCATGATAACGAATTGGATAGAGTCGATAGAACGTAAAATATTAAAAGAAATCGTTTTGTTACTATTTCTTTTAGGACCAACAATTTTATTTATTGTTTAGGGCCAAAAGCGAGGTCTCCTGCATCACCCAAACCAGGAACAATATACCCTTTGTCGTTGAGTTTATCATCAATTGTGGCAATCCAAAGATCTGCATTACTACCAAATTTATCTTTTATAAAGTTGATGCCATCTGCTGATGCAATTACCGAAGCTAGGTGAATTTTCTTTGGCGTGCCATACCTTTTAATGGCTTCGTAAACTGCGACTAAAGATTGACCTGTTGCTAGCATTGGGTCTGCCAAAATCAACGTTTTTCCTTCAAGACTAGGAGACGCGAAGTATTCTACCTTAATGTCAAAATCTGCATCATTGTTGGGATGGTATCGATAAGCGGATATAAAGGCACTTTCGGCATGGTCGAAATAATTCAAAATCCCTTGATGTAAGGGTAAACCTGCTCTTAAAATAGAGCAAATTACCACATCTTTTTCAAAAAGAGCAATGTCCTTAGAGCCCAAAGGGGTAGTGATTTTTTCAATGTTGTACGATAATTCTTTACTTAGCTCATAGCTAATAATCTCGCCGATTCTTTCAATATTTCTTCTAAAGCGCATTGCGTCTTTTTGTACCTGTACATCTCTAATTTCTGAGATGAATTTATTTAAAATGGAGTTGTTTTCTGAAATATGGTGAATCTTCATTATTCTTTAAAAATTGTTAAAGTTTGTTAAATTTTTGTAACTTGCTAGCATCCAAAATTAATTTTTTTATTGGTTTTAAATCATTTTTTATAAAAAACAATCAAAAGTTAGTTAACCAAAATGAAAGAGTTTCAGTCATGAAGCTCTTTTTTTATATATCAAGGATAGTTTTGATTTTGGCGCTAATAACTGATGGATGGATGGATGCCATTACATTTTCATAGCCAGGGTATACTTTATTGCCATAAATGGAGCACGGAATACCAGGATATTTTTTTAAATCAGGAAGAACACAATAGTCTAAAGGTTGCTTAAAAGGAGCGAATCCAGCATATGGATGTGTCACTCCCCAAATGGTTACTGTTTTTACCTGTTGCATAGCAGCTAGATGAGCATTTCCAGAGTCCATAGAAACCATAAGATCGAGTTGCGATATTACATTCAATTCATCTTTTAATGACAATGTACCTGCAAGATTAAGAACATTAGAGAATTTATTTTCAATATCTCTTAAAAGAGCTATTTCTTTTTCGCCACCTCCAAATAAAAACAATCTCACATTGTTCTCCTGAATTTGAGAAATAACTTCTTCCATTAGTCGTAAGGGGTATGTTTTACCATCAAATGCCGCAAACGGAGCGATCCCAACCCATTTTCCTTGCTTTTCTCCTGTAAGAGCTAAACTCTTCTTCGAAAGAGTAGATCTTGATACTGGTGCTGGATTATCCAGACCTACTAAAAACCCTAAACTTTCAAACACATCTGCGTATCGTTGATGTGAAGTTTTTAATTGCTTAAAAACCTTGTTTTTACTTCTTGTTAGAGCTTTCTTTTCTGCTCTTCCTTTATCTATATAGGCAACTTTAAATCCAGAAAGCTTGAAGTTGAGTCGTAGTATTTTGGAGCGTAATACATTATGGAGATCTGCCACATGTGTAACACCCAAATTCTTCAGCTCCTTATGCAACCTTAACAACCCTGGAAAACCTTTGTGCTTCCCCATAACATCTGCTGCGTAAAAGCTAACATTTGGAATATCTTCAAACAATGGAGTTAAAAAGGGTTTAGATAAAAAGGTGATTTTAACAGACGGATGTTGTTGTACAAAAGCTCTAATTACAGGAACAGTCATAGCAACATCGCCCATAGCTGATAATCGGATCACTAAAATATGCGTCTTTGTATGCACGTCGAGTATTTGTAAGTAAAAGTACTCTTTTTTTTGACTTTTCGATGAGCCTCAATTTTAGTGAACAACATGGTGTTTTTATTGTGTTATGAGTATAAAAAACAGCGCTGTTTATCCTCTAAATAAAATGTATATTTGTGCGATATTATTAAATAATAGTATATGATTCAATCTATGACTGGCTACGGTAAATCCGTACTCCACTTACCTACTAAAAAAGTTACTATTGAAGTAAAATCTTTGAATAGTAAAAATTTAGATTTAAATGTTAGAGTTCCTTCTTTCTATAAAGAAAAAGAACTAGCGGTTAGAAAAAAACTAGCAAGTAATTTGGTAAGAGGAAAAGTAGATTTCTCGATTTATGTAGAAATGACGGCGGATGAAACTTCTTCTACGATCAACAGTGGTGTGGTTTCCGAATACATGAAGCAACTTAGAAATGTTGTTCAGACTGGAAGCTCTGATGATGTTGAGCTTTTGAAAATGGCTGTGAGAATGCCAGACGCGCTGAAAGTAGAAAGAGAAGAGTTGGATGAAAATGAATGGAAAGAAATAGATAGTCACATAGATGTTGCAATAAAAGAAATTGTACAATATAGAATTGATGAGGCAGCTTCTTTGGAAACTGATTTTAAAGATTGCATACTCAACATTAAAAAGCATTTAGAAGTTGTAAAATCCTTGGATGGAGATAGAATTGAACATGTAAAAAAGAGATTGCAAAAGGCGTTAACGGATCTAAAAGTAGAGGTAGACGAAAATCGATTTGAACAAGAGTTGATCTATTATTTAGAAAAGCTTGATATCAATGAAGAAAAAGTGCGATTGGCAAACCATTTAGATTATTTCTTGCAAGAATTAGATAGTAGTGATTCTAATGGGAAAAAATTAGGTTTTATTGTCCAAGAGATAGGTAGAGAGATTAACACTACAGGTTCTAAAGCAAATTTTGCACCGATGCAGAAATCCGTTATTCAAATGAAAAACGAGTTGGAGAAAATTAAAGAACAAATCCTAAACGTACTATAAATGTCAGATTTTAAAGGAAAGCTTTTTGTTTTTTCAGCCCCTTCAGGATCGGGAAAAACTACCATTGTACGTCATTTGTTAAAACAAGAAAGATTAGGCTTAGAATTTTCCATTTCGGCTACTTCCAGAGAACCAAGAGGAGAAGAGGTAGATGGTACAGATTATTATTTTATAAACAAAGAAGAATTTATCCAAAAGGTTAAAAAAGAAGAGTTTGTAGAATGGGAGGAAGTTTATCACGATCTTTTTTATGGAACCTTAAAGACCGAAGTTGAACGTATCTGGGCTTCTGGGAAACACGTCATTTTTGATATTGATGTCGTAGGAGGTCTTCGAATTAAGAAGAAGTTTCCAGAAGAAACATTGGCTGTTTTTGTAAAACCTCCAGATATTAACGAATTGATTAGACGATTGAAGAATCGAGGTACTGAAAGTGATGACAAAATTAAAATGCGAGTGGCCAAAGCCTCAGTAGAGATGGCACTAGCTCCTCAATTCGATACCGTGATTAAAAACTATGATTTACAAGTAGCACTCAAAGAAGCAGAGGAACTGGTAGCGGATTTTCTAAAACAATAGGGAATGAAAATTGGATTGTATTTTGGAACATTTAATCCTATTCATGTAGGGCATATGATCATTGCGAATCATCTTTTAGAATATTCGGATCTGGATGAAATATGGATGGTTGTCACACCACACAATCCACATAAAAAGAAAAGCTCATTATTAGACAACCACCATCGTTTAGAGCTAGTGTATTTGGCAACGGAGGAATACGATGCTATTAAACCTACAGATATAGAGTTTAAAATGCCGCAGCCAAATTATACGGTTCATACATTGGCTCATATTTCTGAAAAATACCCACAACACGATTTTTGCCTAATTATGGGAGAGGATAATTTGAAGAGTTTTCATAAATGGAAAAATTATGACGCTATTTTAGACGATTATCACATTTATGTATATCCAAGAATCTCTAAAGGAAAAATAGAAACACGCTTTGATAATCATCAAAAAATTCACAAGGTCGATGCTCCTATTGTAGAAATTTCATCAACGCTCATCAGAAATGGGATAAAGGCCAAAAAGAATGTACGCCCTATGCTAAATGAAAAAGTGTGGAAGTATGTGGATGAAATGAATTTTTACAGAAAATAGTTTGACTATTTTTTCGTTGTATATTTGTCTAACTAACACTCTATTTGGTGGCTGAAAGCAAAAAAAGGAAAGGGAAACTTAAACAAAAACTTACTGATAAGTATCGGTTAGTGATGTTGAATGAAGATACTTTTGAAGAACGATTTTCTTTGAAACTTTCACGCCTGAATGTATTTGTTTTTAGCGGTGTATTTTCAGTAGTGTTAATAGGTCTTACTATTGTGTTAATTGCATTTACACCACTAAAAGAATACATTCCTGGATATTCCTCTACAAAATTGAAGCGAGATGCAACTAGGTTGGCCATTGAGTCCGATTCTCTAAAGATTCAACTGGCGATGTTAGAGAATTATACAAAAGCAATTCGTCCTGTATTAACAGGTGAAATAAATGATGAAGAAACGATAGACTCTATTACGGACCTCTCAAGAAAATATACTGTTGACGTGTCTAAACTAAATGCAAGTAAAGAAGATTCTATTTTTAGGGAAGAGGTAGATCGAAAAGATCGATTTCCACTATCAGAAGGATTACAGAATAAGGCCAAAATAGTATTTTTTGCACCTATTACTGGAAGTTTATCACAAACGTTTAATGCTAATAACAAGCACTTTGCGGTAGATATTGTAGCAAAAACAGGAACTCCGATCAAAGCAGTAGCAGATGGGACTGTTATTTTTTCTGAATGGACTGCAGAGACGGGGTATGTGATTATTTTAAAACATGCTAATGGATATATTTCTGTATATAAGCACAATGGTAATTTATTGAAACAACAAGGAGATTTGGTAAAATCAGGAGAAGTAATTGCAAGTGTAGGATCTACAGGAGAACTGACTACAGGACCACATTTACATTTTGAATTGTGGAGTGGTGGTTATGCCGTGAACCCTCTAAATTATATTGATTTTAATTAGATGAGTGTTAAATCCGTTTTTGCGATCCCTTTTGCCAAACAAGTTGCTAGAAGAGTTTATAAATGGGCAAACAACCCACATAAAACTCAAGATAAAGTATTTAAAGAACTGATTTCGAAGGCAAAAAATACGGCTTTTGGAAAAGACCATGATTTTGAAAATATTACTTCCTACGAAGATTTTAAAAAACGAGTTAAAGTACAAGATTATGAAGGTTTACGACCCTACGTAGATCGAATCGTTGCTGGAGAATCGGATGTGTTGTGGAAAGGGAAACCTATTTATTTTGCCAAGACTTCAGGAACCACCTCGGGCGCAAAATATATCCCAATTACAAAAGACTCTATGCCTACACATATTAAGGCAGCTAGAAATGCACTGCTGTTTTATATTGCGGAAAAAAAGGACGCAAGTTTTGTAGATGGAAAGATGATCTTTTTACAAGGAAGTCCTGTTTTAGAAGATAAGAACGGGGTGAAGTTGGGAAGACTAAGTGGAATCGTAGCGCATTATGTTCCACAATATTTATTAAAGAATAGGCTACCAAGTTGGGAAACAAATTGCATCGAAGATTGGGACACCAAGGTGAATGCAATTGTAAAAGAAACAATTCATGAAGACATGTCTGTGATCAGTGGAATTCCTTCTTGGGTTCAGATGTATTTTGAAAAACTGATCGAGGAAACTGGTAAATCGGTATCTGAACTATTCCCTAATTTCAACTTCTTCATTTACGGAGGTGTCAATTTTGAACCGTATAAAAACAAGTTCGAATCCTTAATTGGAAAAAAGATTGATTATATAGAACTATACCCAGCCTCGGAAGGGTTTATAGCATACCAGGATTCTCAAACCGAGCCAGGAATGTTATTACAGTTAAAAAGTGGTATTTTTTATGAGTTTATTCCTGCAGATGAGTTTTTTGATGAAAACCCGACCCGAATATCTTTAAGCGATGTGAAATTGGGAGTAAACTATGTGATTATCTTAAATACGAATGCTGGACTTTGGGGGTATAATATTGGAGACACCGTAGAGTTTACTTCGCTTAAACCATATAGGATAAAAGTAACAGGAAGAATCAAACACTTTATCTCAGCATTCGGGGAGCATGTGATAGGGAAAGAGGTGGAGAAAGCATTGAACGATGCTATAAAAGATACCAATACTACGGTTAGTGAGTTTACAGTGGCGCCGCAAGTAAATCCGACTGAAGGATTACCCTATCATGAATGGTTTGTTGAATTCGAAAATGAACCAGAAAATATAGTGGATTTAGCGACTAAAATAGACGCTTCCATGCAAACGCAAAACATATATTATCAAGATCTTATCGAAGGAAAAGTATTACAACCTCTGATCATCAGAAAAGTGAAAAAAGGAGGTTTTCATGAGTATATGAAGTCGATAGGGAAGTTTGGTGGACAAAATAAGATACCTCAGTTATCTGATAATAGAAAGATTGCAGATGTGTTACAGAATTTTTTAAAAGAATAGTAAATGTCATTCCGAATGAAATGAAGGAATCTCATAATTGAAATGAGATTGCCACGTCATTCTTCCTCGCAATGACCAAAAAATAAGAATATGAAGATCATTTCAACGAATTTAGGAGATAAAAGAGAGATCGACTGGAAAGGGAAAAAGGTAACAACCGGAATTTTCAAATTCCCGGTTGATGATTCCATATTTCTGGATGTTGAAACCGTAAAAGAAGATACTATTTGTGATCGCAACTATCACGGAGGAATTGATCAGGCAGTCTATGGATATTCTCTAAAACACTACGATTTCTGGAAAGAGAAATATCCAAATTTAGATTGGAGCTATGGAATGTTTGGAGAGAATTTAACCATTGACGACCTAGATGAAACAAAGATTCATGTTGGAGATACTTATAAGGTGGGCGAATGTATTGTAGAGGTAACGAAACCACGACAACCATGTATGAAATTGGGCGTTCGTTTTAACAATATGAAGGTGGTAAAACAGTTTTGGAATACAACGATGAGTGGCATCTATTTTAAAATACTACAAATCGGAAATGTCAAAGCAGGAGATGTGTTTGAACAATTAAAAAGTTGTCCTGAAAATCCAACCATTGCAGAGGTTTACGAGACTAAGAAATAAAAAACCTCAAAAACTTCATTAGGTCTTTGAGGTTAAAAGTTATTTGAATAAGGATCTAACTTTTTCTGAGAAAAATATCGCCGCTGATTGTCTTTAATTCCAATGAAGCCGAACCATTTCTAATTTTGCCACGTACTTTTTGTTGTCCGCTGTACTTATTCTTTTTATTAGAAGTGAAATCTATATCCAAATCAGAGTATACTCCTCCAGTTAGGGTTTTTGCTTCAAAAGTTGCATCTGAAATTACGACATCAATATCGCCACTGATCGTCTTTAAGAACATGTTTTCTGAATGTCTCTTAACAGTAATATCTCCGCTAATAAGGTCTAAGTTCAATGCACCTACATAGGCATCTGCCACCACACTTCCCGAGATACTTTTTACTTTTAGCTCCATGTTTTTTGGAACGTAGATCACATAGCTGATCTCCATAGTGTTTTGGTTATAACAATTGCAATCTCCGTCATCTGAATTACGAGAATAATTACGATACTTTTTAAAGAAGTCTCCATAATCAGACTTTACTGTGTACGAATCTCCAATTTTATTGGTCTTTAAACTGAAATAATCGTTGTGTTCATTGTCATTGATATTCACCGTTGCTTGTACAGAGATTTCATTTTTATTCCAGTTTTTTACTTCGATATTGTCTGCAAATTTGACATGTACATACACATCGTTTATTCCTCTACTGTTTTGATTTTCAGTAACTTTCTTTTGTGCTGTTAGGTTGCTAAAGGTCAGTAACAATCCTATGAATAAGATATATCTTTTCATGATGTTTAATTTAAAAGGTTTATGCGATTTGCTAGGAGATACTTATTTTTTTCTTAGGTAAATAGTACCCATTGATGATTTGATTTTGATTTTAACTCCGCCACCATTAATGGATGCTTTGATACTCTTTGTTGGGCTCACTCGCTTCAATCCTTTTTTAGGTGGAGCAGGAAAATCAAAATTGGTATATACGGCACCTTGCGTTCTTAATTCTAAATCGGCTTTGGTGCTTCCTGGGATACTTACGTCAATTTCAGATACTGAAGAACTGATGGTAATAGGAGAGGATTGACTCACTTTATCAAAATCTATATTAATAGACCCCACACTTGTGTGAACAGTTAAAGGACCTGTTACATTTTTCATATTGATGGAGCCTACATTTGTCTCAGCTTCTACTTCTCCTGTGAATCCATCTACTTTTAGAGAACCTAGATTTCCAGAATCTACAGAAACATTCATCGTTTTTGGTAAATTGATCTCTAAACCTCCATGTCTTTGGAATTGAGATTTTAGATCTCTAACCATTAATGTAGTTCCATCTTTTGAAATAGAGAATCCAAACCCATTGGTATTATCTTCTCCTCCTGGATAAATAGGTTTTAACCCTTTTCTTTTATCTTCTTTTGATTTGTCCTTGTGATTGTCATTCCAGTTGTAATTATTTTTTCCATCCTTACGTACTTGTTTAATAACTAACTGGGTGGTGCTACTTGCTACAACGCTCACAGTAGTATTTGATTCTATGACTACTTTGTTAACTCCTTGCAAAGAGTGTTTGTATTCTTTTTTCTGGGCGAAAACTGTGCCTGATAAGAATAATGCTATGATGATTAATTTTTTCATGATTTTACTTTTATAATAAATTAGGTAAATTTGATTGTAACTCTTGTTTAACATATGAAGGCACGTCTTTATTTTCTAAGAGTTTCTTCATAGGTTCTAAGGCTCTTTTTTCTTGAATTTTAGCTAAAATTTGAATCAATTCAATCTGAATCGCCGGATCTTTATCTGTTTCTAAAGATTTTATTAAAGCTGTTTTTACAATTTCTTCTGATGTAAACTTAGAGAGCGCTTCTACTGCAGCTAAACGCACACTTGTGTTCTTATCAAAATACAATCGTTCTATTAAAGCTTCGATTATTTTTGTGTCTTTACTTGTAAATTCTTCTTCCGAAGTGGTTACGGCCTGTATTCTTTTACTAGCCGATTGATTTTCAAACTGGGCCAATACTTCGGCAGTTCTTAGTTCGTTTGGATCAATTTTTCCTTCCGAATCAGCAAACCTTCCTAGTAAAAATGCACTCACTACAATGAAGATACTTGCCGCCACTCTCAAGTAAGATTTCCAATTTGTAGAACGGTCTATTGAAATTACCTTCGGCTCTAAAGCGGCTTTTTCCTCAGCTAACAATTGTTCGAAATTAGCACGTAACTTAGCTGATGGCTGATCTTTAGGCTCTCCAGAAATCGCAGTAAACAACTGTTCTAATTCCTGTAATTCTTTTTTACAATCCGCACAATCTTCTAAATGAGCTTCTACAGCAATGTTTTCTTCTTTAGACAATTGCTTGTCTAAGTAATCTGCTAATTGATATTGTATGTCTTTACATTTCATTGGTTGCCGTTTGAAAATATACTTCCTTTAATTTCTTTACTGCTCTATGCACCCTCACTTTAACAGCAGTTTCCGTGCTGTCTATGATCTCTGCTATCTGAGCATATTTTATTTCTTGCATTCTATGCATCACGATTAATTCCCTATCTGAAGGCTTTAATTGTGCTAATGCTTTTTGTAAATGATCTAATTCTTCTTTATTACTATCTGTTATCAAAACTTCTCCAGAATCTAAAGAATCGTCATGGATCATATAGCTCCGTTCTTTTTTTTGCTTTTGGTAATAACTCGAAAAAATATTGCGAGCTATCGTATAAATCCAGGAAGCAAAATTGCCACTATTATAAGAACTTCTATATCGAATTACCTTTGCAAATACATCTTGCGTCAGGTCTTCACTAACCATTTTATCTCTCGTCATTTTATATAAGAAATTAAATATTCTTATATGATATCTGTCAAACAGAGTGGTAAGCATATCTAAGTTTCCATTAGATACTTTTAACATGATTTCTTCGTCAGTTAATGCTTTCAACGAGTAATAGTTTTGGTTAGCTTCTGTAGTAAAAACCATCAATTTACAAAAAGGTTACATTTTGTAGTAAATTTTTTTAAAAAGTAAGAATAACAGGAAGTTGGCTTATACCGTTTTTTCTTTTCTGTGTAATAATCGCGTCAATTTCATAGACATGTCTAGAAAGATAATTTTAGCATTTCCATTTCTTTCTATATGGTAGATAGCGTCATCTAGTTCTTTCTGAATATCTAAAATGTTATCTGCATGTACAAAAGGAGCGAATTTAGAAATATCAAATCCTGTTTGAGTTTCCAAGAATACTAAGTCAGGACTTTTATAATTGAGAAGCAATGCCTGTCTAAAGAATTGCAGGCAATAGTGTAAAAATTGCTTTTGTGTTTCTCTGCCTGATTTTGCTACGGTATCCGACCATGCAATTAATTGCTGTACTACAGCGGCATTTCCTTTAGCCTTAAAAGCAGTTCTTATCCATGCAACAAACCATTCTTCAAAAACAAGGTCTTTAGAATCATGATGTAATAGGTGTACAGCTTTATTGAAATTGCCTTCGGCCTGATGCGCTATTTTAGCAGCTTCATTTTCTGATACCCGTTCTCTTTCCATTAATGCCTGAACAACATCCTGTTCACTCAATGCAGGAAAGTGTAATGCCTGACATCTAGAGGTAATAGTTTTAATGATCTGTTCCTCATTTTCAGTCACCAACAAAAAGATAGTCTTCTCGGGAGGTTCTTCGATCAACTTTAGTAATTTGTTAGCGGCAGCAATGTTCATTTTTTCAGCCATCCAAATGATCATAACCTTAAATCCTCCTTCGTACGATTTTAGTTGTAACTTCTTAACAATACCCTCTGCTTCATCAACTCCAATTAATCCTTGCTTATTCTCTACACCTATATGTCTAAGCCAGTTAAATAATCCTCCATAAGGCTGTGAACCTATAAAATCACGCCAATCTTCTAAAAAGAGATCGCTAACAGGATGTTTTTTAATGTTGTCGTTTGTAGTAACGGGAAAAGCAAAGTGTAGGTCTGGATGCTGAAGCTTTTCACACTTTAGATTACATACTTCTGCATTCTGAGAAGAACTACACAAGATAAACTGGGCATAGGCGATGGCCATAGCTAAAGTTCCAGAACCTTCCTTTCCAACAAATAATTGAGCATGCGGAATACGTCCATTTTCAGCGGATGCCTGCAAATGTTTCTTGATGTGTTCCTGACCAATAATTTGATTGAAAAGCATAAGGCAAATATAAGTGATAATAGCAAAGAAAACGATATTTTAAATTTTAGAAATAGGATTTCTGTAAACGTGCTTAAATAGTTATTTTTGTTCAAAATTTCCAATACATGAAAACCATTAACGATTTTAATTTTGAAAATAAAAAAGCATTGATCCGTGTAGATTTTAATGTGCCTTTGAATGATAATTTTGAAGTAACAGATACTACGAGAATCGAAGCTGCAAAATCTACGATTATAAAAGTATTGGAAGATGGAGGAGCGGCTGTATTAATGTCTCATTTAGGAAGACCAAAAGGAGTTGAAGAAAAGTATTCCTTAAAACACATAGTTCAAAAAGTTTCTGAGATCATCGGAGTACAGGTGCAATTTGTAGAAGATTGTGTTGGAGCTAATGTAAGTGAGGCTGTAAGTAATTTACAAAACGGACAAGTATTATTATTAGAGAACTTGCGTTTTCATCCAGAAGAAAAATTAGGAGATGTTGCTTTTGCAGAAGCATTATCGAAATCAGGAGATGTTTATGTAAATGATGCTTTTGGAACTGCACATAGAGCGCATGCCTCTACGACTATCGTAGCACAATTCTTTACAGACAAAAAATGTTTTGGAAATTTACTAGCAAGAGAGATTGAAAGTATTGATAAAGTGCTGAATAATAGCGAAAAACCTGTATTAGCAGTATTGGGAGGTGCTAAGGTTTCATCTAAGATCACGGTAATTGAGAATATTTTAGATAAGGTAGATCATATTATTATTGGAGGAGGAATGACCTTTACTTTTGTAAAGGCACTTGGAGGAAAGATTGGTAACTCCTTGGTTGAAGATGATAAAATGGATCTTGCCCTTGAGATTCTAGACAAGGCCAAGGCTAAAAATGTGCAAATTCATTTACCTGTAGATGCGGTTATAGCAGATAGTTTTAGCAATGAGGCCAATACAAAAACGGTTCCTGTAAATGAGATCTCAGACGGATGGATGGGCTTAGATGCTGGAGCGCAAACAGTGTCCAATTTTGATGCGGTAGTACGTCAATGTAAAACGATTCTATGGAACGGTCCTTTGGGAGTTTTTGAAATGGAATCTTTTGCAAAAGGTACGATAGGATTAGGGAATTCCATCGACAAAGCTACTCAGAATGGCGCTTTTTCTTTAGTAGGAGGTGGAGACTCAGTGGCGGCAGTAAAACAATTTGGTTTTGCCAACAAGGTAAGTTATGTTTCTACTGGTGGAGGTGCAATGCTAGAAACCTTAGAAGGTAAAACCCTACCAGGAATAGAAGCGATCTTAAATTAATAAATAAGCAATTGTTATTTCGCCTGCCTTGTGAGTAGATAATCGCAGTCGAAAAACCTTGTTTAAATCAAAGGAAATAATGAAGTACACAACTATACCCAATACCGATATTAAGGTTAGTAAGATTTGTTTGGGAACTATGACTTTTGGAGAACAGAATTCAGAAGCTGAAGGACATGAGCAAATGGACTACGCATTAGCAAATGGAGTCAATTTTTTTGATACAGCAGAATTATATTCTGTTCCTGCTAGGGCAGAAACCTATGGAGCTACTGAGAAAATCATTGGAACATGGTTGAAAAAGACCGGAAACAGAGATAAAGTAGTTATCGCAAGTAAGATAGCAGGAGCAGGTCCTTATACGGCACACATCCGTAGTAACGGGTTTGCCAAAGAAGCATTGATTTCGGCGGTTGAAGGTAGTTTACAAAGATTGCAAACAGATTATATCGATCTATACCAATTGCACTGGCCAGAAAGAGGTGTGAATTGTTTTGGTTTACGAGATTACCCGTATCAAACAGCTGCTAAGGAAGCCGAGAACCATTTGGAGATTCTGGAAACTCTGAAAGATTTAAAAAAACAAGGTAAGATCAGAAGTATAGGGTTGTCTAACGAAACCCCATGGGGAACCATGAAGTACCTGCAAACTGCAAAAGATCATGATTTACCAAGAATGTCTACGATACAAAACTCCTATTCATTGATTCACAGAGCTTATGAATATGGAATGTCTGAAGTATCATTACGAGAAGATATCGGATTGTTAGTGTATTCTCCATTAGGTTTTGGAGTACTTTCAGGAAAGTATCTGAATGGGCAAATGCCGGAAGATTCAAGGGTAAAGCTTTTTCCTAATTACAATAGGTATTCAAGCCCTCAATCAGAAAAGGCAGTATCAGCATATCAAAAGATAGCCGAAAAACATGGAATGACCTTAGCGGAAATGTCATTGGCATTTATAAATCAATTACCATTCGTAACAAGTAATATTATTGGAGCTTCAAAAATGAGTCAGTTAAAAGAAAATATTGGGAGTATTCATATAGATCTTTCAGAAGAGATCATTTCTGAGATTAATCATGTGCATGCACTAATGCCGAACCCAGCACCATAGATGTTGAATAACATATTTAAAAAAAGCCACTCATTTGAGTGGCTTTTTTTATTGTTTTTTACTCCAGTTATCTCGAAGTCCAACCGTTTTGTTAAAAACAAGCGTATCGGTGGTCGCGTCATTATCTACAGCAAAGTAGCCTAAACGTTGGAACTGGAATCTATCTCCGATTTTTGCCGTTTGAAGACTTGGTTCCACATATGCGTTAATAATTTCCAGTGAATTCGGGTTTAAGAACTCCATAAAGTCTTTGTCTTTATGACTATCTGGCGCCTCATCTGAAAACAAACGATCATAAGCTCTTACTTCTGCTTTTATAGCATGATCAACAGAGACCCAATGTAATGTTCCTTTTACTTTACGCTTACTTTCTTCAGTACCGCTTCCGGATCTACTTAATGGATCATATGTACATTGAACCTCGATGATGTTTCCGTAATCATCTTTTGTGCAACTTTCAGCTTTAATAATATAAGCGTTCTTTAAACGAACTTCTTTACCCAGTTTTAATCGAAAAAATTTCTTGTTTGCCTCTTCTCTAAAATCTTCTTTTTCAATATAGAGCTCTTTAGAAAAAGGAACTTCTCTGGAGCCTGAATTTTCATCTTCAGGATTATTCTCCGCAATCAATAGTTCTTCTTGCCCTTCAGGATAGTTTGTGATTACCACTTTTAACGGATCTAGAACCCCCATTACACGATTTGCAGTTTTATTGAGGTCTTCACGAATCTTAAACTCCAGCAATGCCACATCAATAACATTTTCTCTTTTTGAAACCCCTACGGTTTCAATAAAATTTCTAATAGAAGCAGGTGTATATCCACGTCTTCTTAACCCAGAAATGGTTGGCATTCTTGGATCGTCCCACCCAGAAACTAAGCCATCTTCTACTAAACGCATTAATTTACGTTTACTCATAATGGTATAACTTAAGTTTAAACGAGAGAATTCTCGCTGCTTAGGTGGATTTGGGAAATCAGATTTACTATATTCAAAAACATGATCTCTAAACCAGTTATATAAATCTCTATGAGGCTTAAACTCTAATGAGCATAAAGAATGTGAAATTTGCTCTAAATAATCACTTTCTCCATGTGTCCAGTCATACATTGGGTAAATATTCCAATCATTTCCTGTTCTGTGATGTTCTTTATATAAAACGCGATACATAATTGGGTCACGCAGCAACATGTTCGGGCTTGTCATATCGATCTTGGCACGCAAGATATGCTCTCCCTCTTTAAAGTCACCATTCTTCATGCCTTCAAATAACTGAAGGTTCTCTTCTACAGAACGATCTCTGAACGGACTGTTTGTCCCTGGTTCTGTTGGCGTTCCTTTTTGTTGTGCCATGTCTTCAGATGATTGACTATCTACATAAGCTTTGCCATCTTTAATCATCAATATTGCCCAATCGTACAACTGCTGAAAATAGTCAGAAGAATATAACTCATTCTCCCACTGATAACCTAACCAAGAAATATCTTCCTTAATTGCATCAACATATTCCTGTTCTTCTTTGGCAGGATTGGTATCATCAAAACGCAGATTTACTGGGGCATTGTATTTTTCGCCCAACCCAAAGCTAATACCTATAGCTTTTGTATGACCAATGTGCAAATACCCATTTGGTTCAGGCGGGAAACGAAAACGTAAATCCTCTTTAGGCATTCCATTCGCTAAATCTTCTTCAATAATTTGCTCAATAAAATTAAGCGATCTTTTTTCTTCTGACATGGTGTCCAACTAAAATTGAAAGGGCAAAATTACGGAATTCATTACGACTATAAAAGGTTTATATTTGTATCCTGATATGGGTAAAATACAAGTAAACAATATAAAAATCTATGCTTTTCACGGCTGTTTAGAGGAAGAAGCTAAGATCGGATCAGAATATCGTGTTGATCTTGAGGTTAGAACCGATTTGACAAAATCATCTATCTCGGATGAGCTTACAGATACTGTTGATTATGTTCACTTGAATTCGATTGTAAAAGAAGAGATGGTTATTAGGTCGAAGTTGCTGGAAGAAGTTGCAAGAAGAATTTTAGATAGAATACTAAAAGAATTAAAGATGGTTAAAAGAGCCACAATAAGTGTTGCTAAAATTAACCCGCCTATTGGAGGAAATGTAGAAGAAGTAGTAATTATACTGTCTAAAAAACGGAAAGCTTAAAAAAACTTGTTTTAAAAGATAAATGATGTAAATTTGCAATCCTTATTGGGTGTCGTGGCCGAGTGGCTAGGCAGTGGTCTGCAACACCATCTACAGCGGTTCGAATCCGCTCGACACCTCTAAAAGCATCTTGATGATCAAGATGCTTTTTTTATACCACCATTTAACGATAAAAATGAACCATTCGTCGAGGTTCTGTATAGATTGAACTAAAGAAAAAAGAAGTTCGATATTTATTCTTGACTTTTGTACCCGAAAACAAAGAACTCTCAAATTGAAAAAAATGACCATACTTCTTATCGAGGACGATGAGATTGAAAGAATGAAATTTAAGCGGGTGTGTGATAAAAATGATTTTAGTCACACACTTATGGAAGCTTCTAATGGAGAAATCGCCTTAAATATTTTGAATGGAGATAAATTTCCTGATTTAATTCTGTTAGATTTGAACATGCCCAAAATGGACGGCATTGAGTTTTTAAAGAAATTAAAAGATACAGAGGCATTAAAATTTATTCCGATTATTGTGTTATCGACATCGAACAATTACAATGATGTGAAACAATGTTATGAAATAGGAGCTTCTGGATACATGATAAAACCATTGCATTTTGAAGAGTATAAGCAAAAAATAGTTTCTCTTATAAAGTATTGGGAGTGTAACGAACTAATTACCGATTAATAATGAAAGGAATAGTATTTACAGAGTTTTTGGAATTAGTCGAAACTAAGTTTGGGATAGAAATGGTTGACGAGATTATTGAAGTTTCCAATTTAGAGTCAGGCGGCGCATATACCTCTGTAGGAACGTATAAATTTTCTGAAATGTTATCGTTATTAACAAATCTTAGTGAGCGAACAAACATTTCTATCAACGATTTACTTAAAGTATACGGCCATCATTTTTTCAGAGTTATTGAAGATAGTTATCAAGATATATTAAAAATGTACAAAGGACCGATGGATATGATTTCTTCTATTGAAAGCCATATTCATGTCGAAGTGCGTAAAATATACCCCGATGCAGAATTACCACGATTCATCATTATAGAACAAACCGAAGAAAAATTGATCTTGGAGTATTTTTCTTCTCGATCTATGTACGCTTTTGCTCATGGATTAATGGAAAAAACCTTCCAACATTACAACCATTCTGCGACCATCACTTACGAATTAATAAAAGATGATGGTTCTCATGTAAAGTTCGTAATTTTGAAAGATGCAGAACCCCAAACTTAACATATTAGAAAAGGCATTAGCTAGAGAAAAAAAGGCCAGAAAAGAAGCCGAAAAAATCTTAGAAGAAAAATCTCTCGAACTATACGAAAAGAGAGAAGAACTAGTATCCATAAATGAGAATCTTGCTAAGGTTATTGATCAGAAAACCATTGAGTTTAAAGGAATTTTCGACAATATAATAGATTCTTATATCCTTATGGATCTACATGGAAATGTATTAAAAATGAACAAACCTGCAGTGAAATTCTTTGGGTTTGACATTAAAAAAGAGCGTTTCAACGTAACTGACATCATTTATGAAGAAGATTATGAGTATGCATATGAATCTTTTTATAGGTTGATTAGCCAAGGACACTTTAGTGATTATCAAGCAAGAATATATACGAAATCAAGAGAAATAAAATGGGTGCAGATTAACTCGAGTATTGTTACAGATACAGAAGGTATCCCCACATTTGCCCATGGTATTGTAAGAGACATTACAGAAGCGAAGGAACAACAAGTAGCATTTGAAGAACAAAAGCAACAATTAGATGCCATCGTAGATTATTCATCTTTAGGGATTGCTTTAAGTGCCGAAGACGGAAGTTTTTTAAAAACAAATAATGCTTTTCAAAAATTACTTGGCTATAATCAAGATGAATTTTTTGAGCTAAAGATTGCGGATATTTCATTGCGGGAAGATGAGAAGGTGACTAAGGAAAACTTGACAAAGTTAAGCAAAGGCGAAATAGAGCATTTTACGATCAATAAAAGATACAGAGCAAAAAGCGGAAAAGTTATTTGGGCAAAGACAAGCGTAGCTGCAGTTAGAAATGCAGACCGCTCTATTCGGTTTAGGGTAGCCTTGATAGAAGATATCACGGAAGAACTAAAAAAGGGAGCTCTTTTGGAAGCGTTAAATAATCTAATGTCTTCTATTTTAGGTAAAACAAATATTTATGAGATTGCCTGGGAAATTACACAGAAAACGATTGGTTTGCTTGGTTTTGAGGATTGCGTGATTTACTTATTAGACAAAGAAAAAAGAGAGCTGGCTCAAATTGCTGCATATGGAGACAAAGTATCTTCTGAAAAAGAGGTGCTGAATAGTATGAAAATTCCATTAGGAGGAGGGATTGTTGGTACGGTAGCTAAAACTGGAAATCCAGAGATTATTCCAG
Source organism: Asprobacillus argus (assembly GCF_032248395.1). Lineage (NCBI taxonomy): Bacteria > Pseudomonadati > Bacteroidota > Flavobacteriia > Flavobacteriales > Flavobacteriaceae > Asprobacillus > Asprobacillus argus. The sequence continues at coordinate 499,843 of NZ_JAVTTO010000001.1, read as the reverse complement.
ACACAAGTAAGGATAAACGATATATCATTGATGATAAAATGCGTTATTCTGAAATATCGGTTCCTATTATCGCCGATGGAGAGATTATCGGTGTTATTGATTCTGAGCATACCAGTAAGAACTTTTTCACCAAAGATCATTTAGAAACATTGAAAACAATTGCCGGACTTGCTGCAACTCAGTTAAAGAATGCATTGAGTTTAAGATTGCGAGAAGAAGCTGAAAAACAGAAAGAGATTTTGTTGAAAGACCTTACAAAAAGCAATCAAGAGTTAAATGATTTTGCTCATGTAGTTTCACATGACCTTAAGTCACCGCTGCGTAGCATGAATGCTTTAGTATCTTGGCTACAAGAAGATTGTTCAGACTCTTCAAATGAAGATATAGATACAAACTTCAATTTGCTCTTAAAGAAAATTGATCGAATGGATCTCTTGATCAACGGAATTTTAAGTTATGCCAGTGTAGATAAAGTAGAAAAGAAGGATAAGCCCATTGATTTAGAGGTTTTGGTTAGAGATTTACTAGATACAATTCATGTACCAGACCATATACAGATAGAATTCAAGGCTAAATTGCCTGTAGTAAAGGCAGATTCGTTTAAGATGATCCAGCTGTTTCAAAATTTGCTGAGTAACGCGATCAAATATTCTGATAAAGAGCGAGGAGAAATTAGTATTGATTGTATTTCCAAAAAGCATGAATGGGAATTTCAGATCAAGGATAATGGAATGGGAATTTCGGAGAAGTATTACGAGAAGATATTTAAAGTATTTCAGGTACTAGAAGAGTCAGAAGAGTCATCAGGCGTAGGGCTATCTATCGTAAAAAAAATTATTGCATTTTACAATGGAAAGATATGGTTAGAATCTAAATTAAAACAAGGAACAACGTTCTTTTTTACATTACCAAAATAAAAATGGATACACCGAATTTAAATTATATTAAAGAGCTTTCAGGAGGAGATAAGCAGTTCGAAACAAAAGTACTCTCCATCTTAACGGAAGAATTCCCTAATGAATTAGACCGCTTCTTATCTAATTATAAGAAAAAAGATTATAAAAAAAGTGCGGAAGACGTTCACAAATTAAAACATAAAATTAGTATATTAGGGCTTGTAAACGGCTATCATGTAGCTGTGGCATTTGAAAATGAATTGAAATTAGAATCGGATAGTTTATTCGGTTCGTTTATGGAAGTCATGGAACAAATAAAATTGTTTTTAAAAAAAGTTAACCCCTCCTAACGATGAAATGTTTAATAATAGACGATGATGCAACTGCAAGATTAATTGTACGTCAACTCTGTGATGGGTTTGACAGTATAAGTATTGTTGAAGAATTTTCTAATGCGATCGATGCCATGAAATTCTTAAACTCTGATGCTTCAATCGATGCCATATTTTTGGATATTCATATGCCTAGTTTTTCGGGATTTGATTTTATTCAAACATTGAAATCTCCACCTAAGATCATTCTTACTACTTCTGATAGAAATTTCGCTTTAGATGCATTTGAGTATGATTGTGTGGTCGATTATTTGGTCAAACCAATTACAAAAGAACGATTTGACAAGGCTATAGGGAAGTTAAAGAACTTTAAAATGCCAAATCAACAAGATAGTTCTAAAGCAAATACAGATACTGAGAGTATAGACGAACTATATGTAAATGTAGATAGAAGATTGGTAAAAATTAGTTTCTCTGACATCAACATTATTGAGGCTAAAGGAGATTATATCAAGATAAAAACCAATGATAAGAGCCATATCGTTCACTCTACATTGAAGAAAATTGAAGACAAACTACCCAATGAGACATTCTTGAAAGTACATAGATCTTATATCATTAATTTGTCCAAAATTATTGATATTGAGGATAATAGCGTGCTAATTAAGCAAGACATCATCCCAGTTAGTAGATCCAATCGAAGCGAATTAATGAAAAGATTGAACTTGCTATAACACTTTATCTATTAATACTTACTTCCCGTCTAACTTGATTTCCCTTCGAGCGATTTAAATTGACCAAAACGAAGGGTCATGACTACTTTTACTGTCATGAATCTAAGGAAGTTACATAGCATATTTTTTCTTGCAGTATCCATTACTAGTTATGCACAATCAATAGACATTATTATTGATGAAGCAGAACAACTATTTGCAAAAACGAAAGAGTCCCTAGTATTTCCATCTGTACCTACAGATAAAGATGATATTCAGTTTTACTACCCGACTGCATTAAATAAAAATGTAAATCTTCTTGAAAGTGAACTTAAAGAATGGCAATCCAAACAATATAAAAAGGATATTGGGCTCGTTTTTAAGACAACCGCCAGATACAACTTTAGAGATGCTATTGAAGAAGAGACCCAAAATTATTTGAAAGGAAGTGTTCGAGGGGAGTTAGAATGGAATATCCTTAAGATGGGATACGTATACAATAGATTAAGAGCAAAAAGACTTCAGAATGATATTGAAGTTTTAAATATAGAAAGTGAAAGAAGTCAAAAGATACTATGGAGAAGGCAATTTAGAATCGACTATAATTTTATATTGAATAAAGAGGTACTGCAATTACTTGAGAGCTTTTTGGTATTTGAGAATGAATATTTTGATGTGCTCAACAGTATGTATTTTCAAAAACTAATCAAAAGAGAAAGACTGATTGAAGTAAGCAATCAAATAGCGGTAATAAAATCGCAACAAAAAATACTATCGAAAGAAAATGAGATGATCACTGACAGTGTCTCAGTTCATTTTATGAACGTTACGAAACTCCCATTGGTAAAAATAGTTTTAGATAGTGCCGCTATTTTTCAAGATGTAGAAAAAATAGACTTTAAAGAAGAGAACGTACGGTTACAACATCACCCGATGAATGACTTGAATTTATCACTATATGCAACTCAGAATTATAATTACTCTACAAATACACATAAATTTTTTCCATCTGTAGGAATTCGATTTCGTGCGCCGATTAGATTCAATCACAGAAAAAAGATCATAGAAACTAAAATCAAGATCTTAAAAGCGCAAGAAGTTGACAAATCTGTAGGGAAATATAATAACTCAATTACCTATGTAAGTGAGTACAACGAAAAGTTAAAGGATTTACAAAATCAATATAAAAGCTGGCATATTTTAGAGGAAAGGATACGGATTCTGAAAGTATTAAAAGAAGAATTGAACAATGCGGAAACGGGTCTATTATTACTGGAGTTAGTAGAAGAACAATTTAAAGTTCTTGAAAATACACTTCAACTAAAAAGACAATTGTATCAGGTAATAGCGCACCTATTTGAATTAAATAAATCAATTGAAATTCAAAATTTTGTACAACCGTTCCAATTCGAAATTGAGAGGAACCAAGAGGTTTTTTGTTTGCAGAAAAGTGAGCAGTACTCTTTAGCGTTTCAACTGGCATTTTTAAGAGCAAAAAAGATTAAAAATATTACGGTGCTATCATCGGACAAATCAATACAAGAACAATTAAAGAAGAAAAATATCTCTTTTGTTCTGGTTGATTCTGTAAAAGGAATACGTTTAGATACGTACATACGACAAGAAGTACAACGAATAAAAATATAGCGTTATGAATAAATTTAGTTATACAAAAGGGAAGGCCATTATTAGAACATTAAAAGAGCCGAAGGTTAAAAAGAAGAAGTTGAATTTAGACAGGATACTTTTTATACTGATTATTTTAGCATTATGCTTTTGGTTATTAAGTTTTGTATACAATAAAACAGTATGGATAGAGGGAAATGGGCAAATGCTTATGGAGAAAGTTGATGTGAATTTTACGAATGACATTAGGGTAAAAGAGATCTTTATTAATGAAGGAGATACTGTTTGTGTGGGTAGCAGATTGTTTAATTATTATCAGGATGATTTTGACAGTGACGCATCTTTGGTCTTGAAAAATTTTGACAGAAAGGAAAAGCAGTACACGAACCTTCAAGATCTTATCAAAGAGATTTATTTAAAAAGACTACAACTAAAAAGCTTAAAAGAAAGATTAGCTTTTTTGAACGAGCAGGAGAAAAAAGCTATAAAACTTATTTTACTAGATGTATATACCAAAGTTAAGTTAGATGCGATCATTCAGCAGAAGATGTTGTTAGAAAACCAAATCAATTTGTTGAAAAATGAATTATATTTTTTAAGGCTACAGCGAAAAAATATTAGCCCGGATACGACGATAAGTGTTGGAGGGGGCAATTTCGGAAACTCTTATATATCTCCAATTGAAGGAGTGGTAGGTCAGATATTAAAAAACAGTGAAGAGTCTTGTTACAAGGCTGAAAATGTAATGACTATTCATGATGTAGAAAAAGTTTTTATAAAAGCCTACTTTGACTTAAAGGACCTGGCGCACGTAAAAAAAGGAAGTATCGTTTTAGTTGAATTCCCTGACAAAACAATATCAGAAGGAATCATAAATAAACTATACATATCTACGTATAAAGCACCTACCGAATTTCAGAAAAAGTATGAACCCACCGAAAGAAATATATTGACAGAAATAGTCCCTTTAGATAAAGAGCAAGTCCCTGAATGGGGTAAGTTCTACAAGCTGAATCTTAAAGTTAAGATTGGCAAATTATAAGTCTCGATCAAAAACCTCAAGAATCTCTTGAGGTTTTTTTATGAAGGCAATAGAAATAGCCGTATCGACGAAAACCATTCGTCTAAACTTGAATCCCATTTATCTACAAAACAAGTATTACGAGCTAATAAGCTGGTTACATACAAGGACTCTGCGCTAATTTAGCAGTATAAAGAAAGATAAACCTTTAAAACAATATATTATGAATCTAGCAAGTTACAGACCAGCAGAAGTTAAGATTAATCAATTTCCAAAATTAGCATATAAGAAAAGTCAACTTTTCGATAAGCTAAAAAATAAATCCGAAAATATTGCTGTAGTAGGATTAGGGTATGTTGGATTGCCACTTGCAGTCCATATGGCTTCAACTTTTAAAGTAGTGGGCTTTGATGTTAATAAAGATAAAGTATTACAATTAATACAGCATAAAGATCCTTGTGAAGAATTAGACGCTTCAGAGTTTGTCGGAAAAGATATCAGTTTTACTGCAGATGACAAGATTTTAAGAGAAGCAAAGTTTTATATCGTAGCAGTACCTACACCAATAGATCATTTAAAGAAACCAAACCTTACACCATTGCAATCGGCAACAGCTACGATCGCTAAATATCTTAAAAAAGGAGATTGTGTTGTTTTTGAATCCACGGTTTTTCCAGGATGTACAGAAGAGGTATGTGTACCAATTTTAGAGAGAATTTCTAGATTAAAACTAAACGAAGATTTTACAGTGGCATATTCACCTGAAAGAATTAACCCTGGAGATACAGAACATACATTTACAACGATTAAAAAAATAGTATCTGGGAGTAATGATGATGCATTGAACTTAACGGCGAAAGTATATGAGTCTGTGGTAACAGCTGGTATTCATAAAGCGCCAAGTATTAAAGTAGCAGAGGCAGCTAAAGTGGTAGAAAATATCCAAAGAGACGTAAATATTAGTTTGATGAATGAATTGTCACAAATTTTCAGTGTCTTAGATGTGAATACCAAAGATGTATTAAAAGCAGCAGGAACAAAATGGAATTTCCATAAGTATTATCCAGGGCTTGTAGGAGGACACTGTATCGGGGTAGATCCTTATTACTTAATTAGTAAAGCTAAAGAACACAAGTTTACACCAAGGCTTTTAGAGCAGGCTAGAGCTACCAATGAAAGTATGATTGGACATATTGCAATGCAGTTAGAAAGAAGATTGTATAGCAAGAGATTTAGAGGAGAAAAAGTTTCTGTATTAGTTAAAGGAATTGCCTTCAAAGAAAATGTAAATGACATCAGAAATTCTAAAACTGCGGAGTTGTGCTTGGAGCTAATAAAAAGAGGATATGAAGTAGTTGTACAAGATCCATTGGTAGATGCTGATGAAGTAAAAAGGCATTATGGTATTGATGTAGTAAAAACACCAGTAGGAAATTTCGATGCTATTATGTTAGCAGTAGATCACAAGAACTTTAACCACTTGGCATATTATGATCACCTAAAGAATGGAGATGAAGAAACTGTGATTTTCGATGTAAAAGGAAATAAAAAAGACCAATTTCCAGAGAATATTTATATGTCTCTATAAGAAATAACAAAACTAAAAAAGTATAACCGTGTTAAATCTACTAAAACATAATGCTAACTCAAGAAAGATCATCAAAGAAGGGTACTCTCTTCTTTTAGTCTCTCATGTGAACGAGTTAAGACAAGAATCACTAGAGTATCTAGATGGGTTTGTAGTAGATACAGATAGTGTTTTGCATGCGAGAGAGATCTTAATGCATATAAGAACCCAAGACAATATTCAGACAAGCTTGTTGCCGATCTTTATTAATAGTGTCTATAAATTACCACAAGAAATAGTGATTCATTCTGATGGCCTTATAGAGCTTACCCAGCTAGGATCCTATATGCAAAGAGTGGTAACTATTACAAAAAGGATTCAAAAGGTAACTGCACCAAAATTAGTGGCGCATGACACACTTATTCAATTCAAAACTTTAGCGTACAGTTATACCAGAAATGTAGACATACAACCTAAGCCAAGTAGAAAAAGTTATATAGGCTACGAGTTTCCGTTCATTTCTTTGTTTTATAAGGATACCGAAGTTGTACCACTGTTGCAGAACTTGGAAAAAGCAAAGCAATTGAATTATCTGTCATTCCGGTTAGAAGATTATGTACACTTATGTAAAGGTTGTTCAGGGAACTACTTGAATTTCAGAGAATGCTGTCCAAAATGTGACTCGATAGACATCAAAGCTCACGATATGGTACACCATTTTGTATGTGCACACGTTGCTCCAGAAAAAGACTTTAAGGTAGAAGATGGGTTGGAATGCCCTAAATGCGATAAGCATTTAAGACATATAGGAATCGATTACGATAAGCCGTCTACTATTTACTCATGTAATACCTGTAGTCATGAGTTTCAAAATGCAAGAATGAATGCATTATGTCTGGACTGTGGAACAGAGAATGAGCTAGATGAGTTACTAGAAAAGGCAGTGGGATCCTATATGATTACTCAAAAAGGAGAGCAGTTATTGTTTGAGTCTAAGAAAAATTATATATCGGGAAATGTAACTTCTATAGACAAAGGAAGTTTAAGCCTAAATTTGTTTAAGATTATCCTTAATCAAGAAGTTCAAAGAATAAAATCTACCAACGGACATAGCATATTTGCAAAGATTGAATTCCAGAATGACGAATTACAATTGCTAAATGTAGATGTTAAGAAGGCACTGATCAAAGAAATAGGAGATATTATAAAATCGTATTTAAGAGAAGCAGATATTCTCTCGGCCGAGCGATTCAATAAATATTACTTAATGTTACCAGAGACGAAAGAGAATCAACTAGAAAGATTAGAGAATATACAATACAACTTGTCTAAACTTCTATCAGATAATTTGGCCGATACAGAGCAAATCATAAAAATAGTAACTCATAAAATCCAGCCAACAGATGCTATTCAACAATATTTCGCATGATCTTTTTAAGCACACATGATATAATGCCAGAATATGTTAACTATTGGTTCGTGGTTGGTTTCCAAAAGTTTTTACGCGTATTCTGGTACTTTGTGATTTTCGAATTCACAAGGTATATTATCATCGATTATATCATTGCAGGAATATTTCAACTGACAAGAAAATCTAGAGAAGAAAAGTTTAAAAAAGCGAAGGCTGCATTGTTTACAGAAAACCCTTTTGTCTCTGTTATTATCCCTGGAAAAAATGAAGGGAAACATCTATACAAATTAACAAGATCACTGGCAGAACAAACTTTTAGCAATTTCGAATTGATCATTGTAGACGATGGTTCTGACGACGAAACACCGATTATTGGGAAGAACTTAGAAAAACTTGGACTTATCGATATGTTCATCAGAAATGAGATGAGGGGAGGAAAGGCCTCTGCTGCAAACTTAGCGTTACGTTACAGCAAAGGAAAATACATTGTACATTTAGATGCTGACTGTTCTTTTGATAGAGATGCCATTGAGCAAGTATTACTCCCTTTTTTCATGGATGAGAAGATCGGTGCTGTAGGAGGAAATGTAAAAGTGAGGAACTACAAAGATAGTTTATGTGCAAAGTTACAAGCAATAGAATATTTAAAAACTGTTTCCATTGGGCGAATCGTTACTTCATATTTAGGCATTTATAAAATTATCTCAGGAGCCTTTGGTGCTTTTCGAAAAGATGTGATTGATAGCATCGGAGGATGGGATATTGGTCCAGGTTTAGATGGAGACATTACAGTGAAGATTAGAAAATCGGGATATAAAATATATTTTCAACCTAAAGCAGTGTGTTTGACCAATGCACCTTCAAAATTCAAAGTACTAACCAAGCAAAGGTTGCGATGGGATAAATCCATTATCCGATTTAGAGTTCGAAAACACAAAGATGTATACTTCCCGAATGCGAATTTTAACTGGCTCAACTTCTTTTCACTTGCCGAGAATGTTTTTTACAATGTAATATTAGACCTCATGTGGTGGATATATATTATTGATATTATGGTCAACTATAGTAGTCAACTGCAATTCATCATCCCTATGAACTTTACATTATACTTTGTAATGTCTTATGTGCAAATGTTTAGTATTTATGTTTTTTCGGAAAGAAGAAAGGAAGAATTGTACTTATGGCCTTATGTAATTTTAATGACTATATACACAGGTACATATCTTCGAATTGTTAGAACAATAGCATATTACAAAGAATTTTTCTTCAAGAGATCTTATGAAGATGTTTGGAACCCTTACAAGTCATCTATACAGGCGAAACGAGCTGGATTATAGACGAATAACGTTACGATTCCATTCATCTATAGAACAACGTTATTTGACGAAAAGAGATCTCAAAAACCCAGTGTTCATAGTAGCTTAGTTGCATATTTAATAACTAAAAAACAATGAACATGTTACTAAAATTATTAACACAACCAAGCGGTCAAAGCTTTCTAGAAATAGCAGGTATTGCAATTGTATCGATGATAGCATTTTATGCGATGATCAGATTGGTACAATTCGCAAAGAATAAAACAAGAAAAATAAAACGAATAGAATATAATATGTATATGAAATACTCTAAAGCCTTAATGGCTAAAATGTTGATTGTATCTGCAATTATAGGATGCCAATCCAAGTTAGAGGATATTGACACTTTAGAAACAGTAGAAGCCCCAGAACTTCCTTACAAGATCAATAACAATAGTGGTGCACTAAGTAGTCGAATTACGTATGTAAATAGAACTGCTACCATAGAGCCACTGGTTAGCGGATTGAATACAGACAGAAATGGATCTGATGTAAATGGAACTCAGGAAATGTATTATTGGGAACATGTGGCCGAAGTTGCTCCCCTGGTAATTGAAGGAGTAACGTTGAGTGCAACGCACATTACTTTAAATGATAATAGAGCATATGTAAGTTATCATAGACAAGGAAATAATCATAAAGGCGCGGTGGAAATAATTGATTTATCCAACGCTAATTTTCCAAGTATTGTAAGTCAGGCATGGTTTACAGGTTCAGATATCAATGCAGTGACATCCGGATTTACCAACAACTCTTCAAATTTAAAAGTATGGTTGGCTATGTCCGATGCAACGCACGGAGCGCAACTATATGAACTAGAAGCCACAGGAGATAATTTTACCGAGAGCTTTAGAAGAGTAAATCTATCAAATATTATAGACGGATCGGGTGTTTCGGCATCTGCGAATGGAATAGCAGTAACCAACAATTATTTATATGTTACCTCAGGAAAAACACATGGAGGAACGGTTCTGTTGAATAAAAATAGCCTATCTGCATTGGATCATGAAAGCTATAGCGATGCAAAATATGTGGCTGTTAACGGAGGAAATAATGGTTCCGGAGTAGTGAGTTTGGTGACAGGAGATAATGCATCGATAAAAGTAGGTACTGTAACAAATGATATGAACACCACTTCTTATGATATTGGATCCATATTCCATCAAAATGTGGTGGAAACCTATAGAGGGAAATCTACTATGGAGTTCTCACCTTTAGACAATAAGCATTTATATATCGCAAAAGGAAAAGATGGGATTGCTATGGTAAACATAACAAATGGAAACATCTTGAATGAATCTAAAGGAACGATGTTGGTTGTTGGAAATACAAATGGAATATCAACTGATGGAGATTATATCTATGCAGCCAATGGTTCTGATGGAATTTCAATTGCACCTCACCCTAATTCAGGAGAAGACATCATGCCGTTCTTTCATTGGGATATGGATGAAGATGATGCATCTGCAAACTATATTATTGCCGATGGCGAATGGGTTTTTGTAGCTAAAGGCGGTGGAGGTTTTAAGATCTTAAGAAAACGTACAAAAGATGAATACAAAACGATTACAACGTATAATAATATGGGAACACCAGATGGTTTGGAAGAAGATGTTGAAGTGTGTAGTGAGTTGTTGCCAAATATCTATGCGAACGTATTACCCGAACAACAAAACGCAATGACTGCTCATCCTGAGTATTTTGCAAATACTGTAAAAGACCTTCGTATTACAGAAGAAACAGAATTATACATGACATTTATTGATGAAGGAGCTGGATATAAAAATGTATTGGGGTATTATACCTATCAAGAAGGAAATGTTCCTACTAGTGAAGATCAATTAGATAAAATTGTCATTTTCCCCAATGCTTCTGCACAGGGTTCAGGGGGTGAATTGATACGAGGAAATACAATGAGGCTTTTAGGAACGTTCCAGCCAGGAACAGTGGTTGGTTTCTTTGTAATTGCTAACGGATGGAGGAATGGGTCTATTACAGACGGATATTATTCTCAGCACACCGATATTGCATACAATTTAAGTGGAAGACAACAAAGTATTATCTTCTATGATCAGACATGTAGCTCTATAGTAATTGCATTTGAAGATATTACAGTACCAAATGGAGATAATGATTTTAACGATGCTATTTTTGAGATTAGAGCATCAAACCCAAGTGCTTTAGAGACGGACACATTTGTACAAATTAATGATTAAGAAAGAAAGAGTAACGAGCCCATTGAACTATTTCTTTGGGCTTGCCGCTTTTCAATACACATAAGGAAATGTGCTATTCATCGAAGTTTTTATGTCGTTGAACGAAAACCATCTATAAAAGACTAGAACGATAACTATTTTTGAGTATGATTTTAAAAGTGATTTTTTATCTGTATCTAGAAGTTTTTACCTTATTTTTTACATCGGCGTTATTAGGAATTATGTATGTAGTTTCAAAAGCCAACTATAAGAAGAAAAGAGAGTTACGATTAACAGAATATAAAATGTATTTAAAGCTATCTGACTCTTGTACAAGAACCGGACATTAAATAGGTTAAATCTTTACAGTAGTTAAAACCGTTCATCGAAGAAAAAATACCATTCGTCTAAATGAAGTCATAACTGGACGAAAACAAAACAAGAAAAGGAGAAAAATAAGTTTCTTTATAGAAGAAAATAATAAATAGTAAAATTTGGGGGAATTTTATAATTATTAAAAAAAGAGCATTCATATGAATGCTCTTTTTTATTATACCAGTGTCCAACTTCTTTTTTAAGAGTTTCATTAACAAAAAAGTCACCTTTTTTCTGCATATTTGTTGTCCATGAAAATTTACCCAATAGAAACCGGAAATTTTAAATTAGATGGAGGAGCAATGTTCGGCGTTGTACCAAAATCTATTTGGCAAAGAACAAATCCTGCAGATGCTAATAATTTGATCTCCATGAGTATGAGATGTATGCTTATCGAAGATGGGAATAGGTTGATTTTAATAGATACTGGATTAGGCGATAAACAATCTGAAAAATTCTTTGGTTATTATTATTTATTTGGAGATGATTCTATGGATATATCACTTGCGAAACATGGATTTCATCGAGATGATATTACGGATGTTTTTCTAACACACTTACATTTTGATCATTGTGGAGGAGCGATTCAATGGAACAATGATAGAACAGGTTATGAACCCGCCTTTAAAAATGCTAAATTCTGGAGTAACTCAAATCATTGGCAATGGGCAGTTGAGCCAAACCCTAGAGAAAAAGCATCTTTTTTAAAAGAGAACATACTTCCGATTGAAGAGAGTGGTCAATTGAATTTTATTGGTCAAAACCCCACAAATGAGATAGGGTTTGACGTGCTATTTATGGATGGGCATACCGAGAAACAAATGTTGCCTAAAATTACATATCAAGGGAAAACATTGATTTTTATGGCAGACTTGTTACCTACAACGGGGCATATTCCATTACCATATGTTATGGGATATGATACAAGGCCGTTATTAACAATAAAAGAAAAGGCAACTTTCTTAGATGAAGCTGCTGATAATGGATACTTCTTATTCTTAGAGCACGATGCGTATTCAGAAGTATGCACCGTTAAGCATACAGAGCGAGGAGTGAGACTTAATGAAACATACAAATTTAATGAGATATTTAACTAGAATGATTATGAAGAGTTTAAAACAGATAACATATCTACTGACAGGGCTAATTTTAGTAGCGGGATGCAAAACAGTAAGTAATTTACCGGTACCAAAAGGAAATCCAGTTGCTATTAGTGCAGTGGCAAAAAAAGCAGCGCTAACTGAAAATGTAAAGCAAGGTTGGGGTCATTTAGACTTGTTAAAGGATTCTATTCCTGGAATGAGTTTAGATAAGGCATATGAGTTTGTGCAGAATAAAAAGGGAGTTACTGTTGTAGTGGCAGTAGTGGATTCTGGAACTGACCTAGAACATGAAGATTTAAAAGATGTGGCTTGGGTTAATCCAAAGGAGATTCCAGGAAATGGGATTGATGATGATAAAAATGGGTTTGTAGACGATATTAACGGCTGGAACTTTTTAGGCCCTATTTATAAAGAAAATGCTGAACTGTATCGAATTATAAAAGATTCGACTATTGTCGATAAAGCTACCTATAGTAAAGCTAAAATGGCGTACGACAAGAAAATAGCAGAAGCGTCTAAGAATAAAGCTAGATTTGGACAAATATTGCAAGCCGTGAATTTTGCAAATGATAATATATCTGAGAAGTTAGGTACTAAAAAGTACACAAAAGAAGATTTGAAGAAGATTGATGTTAGCTCTAGTCAAGTTTTATCGCAAAGTGTGGCCATCGCAAATCAAATGTTCGATCTTGGATTAACTTCCTTGCAAGAAGCTATAGATGAATTAACAGATTTGGTTAGCAATGCAGAGGATCTTTTAGGGGAAAAAGCCATTAAAAAGGAATACAGAAAGGTTTTAAACAATAATGAAAACTCAATGGCAACCAAAATTTATGGCGATAATAAATCTGGTCATTCCGAAAAAGATGAATCTCATGGTTCACACGTTTCTGGTATCATAGGTGCGTCAAGAAATAACGGAAAAGGAATGAATGGAGTCGCTAAAAATGTAAAGATCATGGCAGTTCGTGTTGTTCCTGACGGCGATGAGTATGATAAAGATGTTGCGCTAGGAATTAGATATGCTGTAGATAATGGCGCTAAAGTGATTAATACCAGTTTCGGAAAGGGATATTCCCCTAAAAAGGAATGGGTATATGAAGCCATTCAATATGCAGAAAAAAATGATGTTCTTATTGTAAACGCAGCAGGAAATGACGGTAAGGATATTGATGTAAGTGTATCCTATCCTAATGATACGCCAGACATGAAAAATGAAATTGCCGACAACTTTTTAACAGTAGGAGCAATGAGTGCGAACTACAATGAAAAGTTACCAGCATCATTTACGAATTATGGGAAAATAAATGTAGATGTTTTTGCTCCTGGCGTTGAAATATATTCAACAACTCCTGAAAATGAATATGCCTACAAAAACGGAACCTCTATGGCTGCTCCGTCTGCTGCGGGTGTGGCAGCATTAGTTAGATCATATTATCCGCAATTGTCTGCAAGTCAGGTGAAGCATGTTTTGATGAATTCAGGAACTAAAATCGATTTAGAAGTGGTACGACCTGGCTCAGTTTCTAGAGAAAAACCAGATGGTGAAAAAGTGAACTTTTCTGAATTATCTGTTTCTGGAAGAGTTGTGAATGCATACAATGCCTTGAAGATGGCAGATCAAATGGTTAATGGAAAATAATTATCAAATAAGTATATAATGAAAAAAATAGTAATCTTAATTGCAAGTGTTGTTTTAATTGCTTCTTGTGCAGCAAGCAAAAGTAATTCGTCAACGACTACCAATGTTGCAACAAACAATGGTAATTATTGGCAACAAAGAGTTAAGTATACCATGGATATTGATATGGATGTAAAGAATTATCAATACAAAGGAGTACAAAAACTAGTATATACCAATAATTCTCCGGATGAATTGACCCATGTATACTATCATTTGTATTTCAACGCATTTCAGCCGAATTCTCAAATGGATATTCGATCTAGAAATATCATGGATCCAGATGGACGTGTAAAAGATAGAATCAGCAAATTGTCTCCATCAGAGATCGGATATATCAAGGTGAATTCTTTAAAACAGAATGGCGCGTCAGTATCGTATGAAACTGTAGGAACTATATTGGAAGTGAAATTGAATCAGCCTATCAAATCTGGAGAGAGTGTTACTTTTGACATGAATTTTGATGCTCAAGTACCGAAGCAGATTCGTCGTTCAGGACGAAATAATAAAGAAGGCGTAGCATTGTCAATGACGCAATGGTACCCTAAGATGGCGGAATACGATTTTGAAGGTTGGCATACCCCTCCTTACATTGGGAGAGAATTTCACAGCGTTTGGGGTGATTTTGATGTAACATTACACATAGATAAAAACTTCGTGGTCGGAGGTTCAGGATATGTACAAAATCCGCAAGAAGTCGGACATGGTTATGAAGATAAAACTAAACCGTTAAAGAGACCAAATACGAATAAATTAACTTGGCATTTCACAGCACCAAATGTACATGATTTCACTTGGGCTGCGGATCCTGACTATAGCCATGATATTTTTAAGATGACCAATGGAATAGATCTTCATTTTCTATACAAAAAGAATCTAGATGCAAAATATATCGAGAACTGGAAGAAATTACAGTCTAAAACAGCAGAAATGATGACCTTTTTCAGTGATTACGTTGGACAATATCCATACAAGCAATACTCTGTAATTCAAGGAGGTGATGGAGGAATGGAGTATGCAATGTGTACTCTAATTACTGGAAAAAGATCATTCGGAAGTTTATTTGGTGTAACGGCTCATGAGCTTGCACATACCTGGTTTCAGTTTTTATTAGCAACAAATGAAAGTAAACACCCTTGGATGGATGAAGGATTTACTTCTTATATTTCTGCAAAAGCAGGGAATCAGATTTTGAAAAGAGGTAGAAAAAACCCTCACGCAGGATCTTACAGAGGGTACTATGGTATTGTTTCCAGAAGTATGGAAGAGTCTCTATCTACACATGCAGATAGGTATAATACAAACTATGCTTACGGAACAGCTAGTTACAGTAAAGGAGCTATCTTCTTGGCGCAGTTAGAATATGTTATAGGGAAAGAAAACGTGATAAAAGGACTTAAAAAGTATTTTAATGACTTTAGTTTTAAGCACCCCACTCCAAACGATGTAAAAAGATCGATGGAGAAAGTATCCGGAATTCATTTAGATTGGTATTTAAATGAATGGACACAAACTACCCATACGATCGATTATGGAATAAAATCTGTGGATGGTTCGAGTATAACATTAGAAAGAATTGGTCAAATGCCGATGCCTGTTGATGTTGAAATAACCTATACGGATGGTTCTAAAGAACAATTTAATATCCCATTAAGGATGATGAGGGGTCATAAGTCTACTTCAGCGACCATACTAAAAGATTGGACATGGGCTCATCCGACTTATACATTTAAGGCAAGTAAAACGGTAAAATCAGTTGAAATAGATCCATCTAAATTAATGGCTGATATCAATCAAACGAATAATACGTTTGAAGTAAAATAACAACTTTAGTAAGTATAAAAAAGGGCGAGGTGAAAACCTCGCCCTTTTTTATCTTCATGGTTTAATAACCGTAAGCTTCAAATAATTCTTTTACATCATTTGGCTTAGCAAAAAGGAAGTTTTTCGTGTACAACGCATTTTTTAGATCGGTTCCAGATTCTACCTGCCCATTCAGCAAGTTGAAAATATCTTTTTCCGTGACATAAACGTTGTCTGTATTAGGGTCGTTAATATCTGTAGTTCCTCCAGAAGCATGCCTTCTTGTTGTATCCATGCTATCATCGCTAATATCCCAGAATAAACCGGCTAAAAACCAACCTTGATATCCAGTAGGATTTGCCATAGAATTAAAATCGATTCCGTTAGTGTATGGAGTATCTTTCATGATAAAGTTGTCCATTGCAACAGCTTCTGGATCAGTATGAGGTGCGGTAGGAGTATAGTAGTGAGAAATTATTTTGGCTTCCATGTAATTAGCATACCCTTCAGCTAATGCTATTAGCTGCCCTCCATAGGTAGAAGGTTGCGTACCGTCAAGATATGGGTCTCCTGATGCAACAATATTATCTGTTTCTCTTCGAACAAGTCTGGACCAAAATCCTCCGCCAGCTTTTAATGCATGAATGTAATGAGTAGATTCATGGAATACATAAGAATCTATTACCTTGGTATCAACGGAATTATAGTTAAAGATAAGATCAGGATACAGATGGCTGAGAGTTAAGTTTAAGATAGCTGTTAGTGGTACAGATATAGGACTCAGCCAACCGAACCAAGAAGTATAGAGTGTATTCATAGTAACTGACCATGTATACTTATTTAACATAGGAGCAGCTCCTGAATTACTGGGTTTTGCAAAAACCCAGACATTTGCATTTGCAACTTTTGTTGTGATATCATTTTCATCCAAGTAATCATTGAATTTTTCAAAACCTAAATGCGTAGTACATTTGTTCCACTTCGATCGATCCGATGTGTTAATATACGTTGTCTTATTGTTGTATTTGCTGTAAAGGTCCACGAAATACGTACTCACATGCAAACCTGTTACCTGGATACCAGTAGTCCGTATCGTTGCAGATTGGTTTCTCCATGTTGAATGTACATAGGTTTTTATACGAAAGTCTTTAGGAGACACATAATTGCCATTTTGATCTGTTTTAAACGTATATTTTATAAATGGAAACATAGTGAACGAAATTGAAAGCTGCGCATTTTTAAAAGGAACGTAACTCATTTTATCCGTATCATAAACCTGAATATTTCCTTTGGGAGTATACTTAGATAATCCCAATAACTTCAGAATGGCCCCAAAAATACTCAGCTTTTCAGAATCTAACTCCATAGCTTCTAGAATGGCAGGGTCGTTTACCAAATATCGAGACATGTCTTCAAGTAAATTATCAAACATTGTATCCCCTTTTGGAAGATAGAGTTCTGCAATCTCCTGATTTGGAATATTCGGAATATCGATGTGAGTTGGAATGCTTGCGTAAAAGACAGGGTAATTTTCATTTGTGGTATCCGAATCCGTATAATCTTCACCAAACTGAATAATTTGATAATCCATGGGGTATGCGCTCACAGTCACTTCTTCATTGTTAACCATTTGAAGCATTAATTCTAAATGTGTGTCATTTGACGGGAAAAATTTCATATAGCTATGAGTTTTCTCAACATTGGCTGGTGCATTCTTTAGTGCTTCAGAGATTCTTTCATCTTCGTTCTGGTGATCTCTTAATGTTTGTAAAGCGACATTTATATTCTTTACTGAGAAGGGGTTTTCAAATCTCTCTCCAAGAATTAATTGATCTCCTTGAGGAACATCAGATACCTTTGAGGTGTTTTGTATAGATAGTTTTTCGTTTGTTAAAACTTCTTCTTCAAGTAATGGATCATTACAAGAGAAGATCATAGAAACTCCCAATAAAATAGGAATCACTTTCTTTACTGTTTTCTTCGTATTCATTTTTTGTGTTTTTAGTAAGATCGATATGTAATACCGATAGGTTATATCTAAGTAGTATCGTTTGATAAGTTTTATTACCCACAAAAAATCATAAAAAAAGCGAGGTGAAAACCTCGCTTTTTTTATATAGATAACTTGCAATTATAAAAGTTCGTTAATCTGTTCTTTTGGGAAAACACCATTAAGCATTAGAATAACTCCAAATACGATCAGTATAATACCCATTACTCTTTTAATTCTATAAATAACCAAGGGAGTCATTCTTTTCTTTAGTTGTTTAGCCAAGACAATTTTACCAATATCTGTCACAAAATAACTCACAATAATAATGGTAAAGTAGTAGAAAATATGTGAAGGGTTCATGTCTAATTTAGGACCGATAACTACAATAAGGCCAAGCCAAAAAGCCAAAACTCCAATATTAATAAAGTTTAAAAAGAAGCCTTTGAGAATCAATTTGAAGTAATTGTTGTTTTGAGGAAGGTCCATAGAGGCTTCGGCTTCCTTTTTCCCAGATTTGTCTAAATAAGTAATCAATCCATATATGATTAAGATCAACCCTCCAATAAAAAATAGTCGAGGATCATCTTTAATTTGCTCTAATAAATGCCTACTTCCATAATAAGCGATAACAATAAAAGCAACATCCCCAAGAATAACTCCGGTATTAAAAGCAATAGCTGCTCTTGCACCTTTTGTAATACTTGTTTGAATCAACATAAAAAAAACAGGTCCTATCATAAAAGATAAAAAGAACCCTAAAAGAATAGCATTTTTAATGTTATAAAAATCCATATGCTCAAAGATACAGGTTTTTAAACATCATCAAAATCAATGCTAATTTTTGGAGTCGTTGGGTGTGCCTGGCAGGCTAAAACATAACCATCAGCCACTTCAGAATCGGTTAGAATACTGTTTTTTGTCATAACCGCTTTTCCTTTTGTCACCTTTCCTAAACAACTACTACAAACGCCACCTTGACAAGAGTATGGGGCATCAAGATCATTACGCAATGAAGCTGCTAAAATGGTGTCTGTCTGTTGCATAGTGAATGTAGTTTCCTCGTCATCTAGAAATACAGTAATCTCCGAGTTGCCTTCTGTGATTTGAGCTGTATTCTCTTCTTCAACCGATGCTGTAAATAATTCAAATAAAATAGCATCATTATCGAAACCACAACTTTTAAGAATATCTGAGACAGAATGAATCATTTCTTCTGGGCCACATAAAAAGGCGGATTCGAAAGAAATATCCTTGTACAGATTTTTTACATAATAATTGGCAATGCTCTCATCGATTCTTCCATTTTTAGAACCGTCAATTCGTTCTCTACTATATACATAGTGGAGGTTAAAATTGTTTGGAAAATCATGTTGTAATACATCCAATTCATTTTTAAAGATGGTATCTGCCTCCGTTTTGTTTCCGTAAATTAATGTAAAAGAAGCGTTCACACCTTTCTCCAAAACCTCTTTAACCATTGACATAACCGGAGTGATTCCGCTTCCAGCGGCAAAACCAATATAATTTTTATTTGCTTCTGAAGATAATACGAATTTGCCTTCTGGAGTATGTACATCAAGTGTATCTCCTGCCTGTAATTTTGTGGTTGCGTACGTAGAAAATGTTCCGTTCTCAACTGCTTTAACCGCAACTTTTAAGAAGCCGCTTTTTGGAGAAGAACAAATAGAATATGCCCTTCTTATCTCGGTTCCATTAATCTCTTTTTTTAGAGTTACATACTGACCGGCATCAAAAGAAAAATCGTTCTTCAAGTGCTCAGGGATGCTAAAAACAATAGAAACCGCGTCTGCGGTTTCTTTGATAATATCTTGTACTGTTAGTGTATGAAATGTACTCATTGAGTGTTTTTGTTATACTAAATTGTGGTCTACTAAATATTCTGCAATCTGAACTGTATTAGTTGCAGCCCCTTTACGGAGGTTGTCAGAAACGATCCACAAATTTAAGGAGTTTTCTTGAGATAGGTCTCGTCGTATTCTCCCAACAAAAACATCATCCTTTCCTTCAGAATAAAAAGGCATCGGATAATTATTATTTTCGATATCATCTTGTACAGTAACGCCGTCTGTTTCAGAGAGTAATTGCTTTACCTCTTTAAGATCAAAGTCATTTTCAAATTCAATATTTACACTTTCAGAATGCCCTCCAACAACAGGGATTCTCACAGCTGTAGCCGTAATGGCAATAGAATCATCTCCTAATATCTTGCGAGTCTCTCTTACGAGCTTCAATTCTTCTTTAGTATATCCATCCTCCTCGAAAACATCGCAATGAGGAATCGCATTTTTATGAATTTGGTGAGGATAAGCCATATCTGCAGTTTCTCCAACAAATTCAGAAGCCAATTGACGTACTGCTTTGACACCAGTTCCAGTAATAGATTGATAGGTAGAAATTACCAGCCTCTTAATCGTATATTTTTTGTGTAACGGCGCCAAGGCAACCACCATTTGTATGGTTGAGCAATTTGGATTTGCAATTATTTTATCCGTTTTAGATAATGCATTTGCATTGATTTCTGGAACCACTAATTTTTTTTCAGGGTGCATACGCCATGCAGATGAGTTGTCAATGACAGTCGTACCAACTTCAGCAAATTTAGGAGCCCATTCTAAAGAAGTCCCTCCACCTGCAGAGAACAGCGCAACATCTGGTTTCATATCCACTGCGTTTTGCATACTCACAATAGTATACGATTTACCGTCATAAATGATCTCTTTACCAACAGATCTTTCTGAAGCTACTGGGATCAATTCAGTAATCGTAAAATCACGTTCTTTAAGCACTTGCAACATGACATTCCCTACCATTCCTGTTGCTCCTACTACTGCTATTCTCATATCCTTATTAAAATTATTATGCAAAGATGATAAAAAATGAAATGGGTTGTTTATTCCAAACGCTAATTATCTGCAAAAATTTAAAATTTTATCGAAATAAAATCAATTGTTGAAATTTAAACGAGATTCAAAAAATATGCTAATTTTGCGGTCAGAAAGACATGATTGTCTAATAATTAAAAATATTGTTTAACTAAATTAGTATAGCATGCAACTGTACAATAAGTTAAGCGCAAAAGAACGCGCTGCATTAATCGATGAGGCAGGGAAAGACCGCCTTACTATTTCATTCTATCAATACTACAAGATAGAAAACCCTCAAATTTTTAGAGACCATCTTTTTTTAAATTGGGACAAACTTGATGTTTTAGGGAGAATATATGTTTCATATGAAGGAATTAACGCTCAATTATCTGTTCCGGCTGAAAACTTTCTGGATTTTAAAGAACATTTAGATAGCATCTCCTTTTTAAATGGAGTGCGATTAAATATTGCCGTGGAGCAAGACAATAAATCTTTTTTAAAGCTGAAAGTTAAGGTTAGAAATAAGATTGTAGCTGATGGGTTGAATGATGATACTTTTGATGTAACGGATAAAGGAATTCATTTAAGTGCAAAAGAGTTCAACGAAATGTTAGCAAACCCAAATACGGTTTGCGTAGACATGAGAAATCACTATGAAAGTGAAATTGGGCATTTTGAAGGCGCTGTGACTCCTGATGTAGATACGTTTAGAGACTCATTGGACATTATTGAAGAAGATCTAAAAGAGCATAAAGAAGATAAAAATCTATTGATGTATTGTACCGGAGGAATTCGTTGCGAAAAGGCATCAGCGTACTACAAACACAAAGGGTTTAAAAATGTTTTTCAGTTAGAAGGAGGGATCATTGAATACACACGTCAGGTCAAGGCAGAAGGTGTTGAAAACAAGTTTATCGGAAAGAATTTTGTTTTTGATCATCGACGAGCAGAACGAATTTCTGAGGACGTTGTTTCGAATTGCCATCAATGTGGAAAGGCTTGTGATACTCATGTGAATTGTGCCAATGAAGCATGTCATTTATTGTTTATTCAATGTGATGACTGTGCTGAAAAAATGGAAAACACATGCTCTACAGATTGTCAGGAAATAATTCATTTATCCTATGAAGAGCAAAAAGAGCTTCGAAAAGGAAAACACAATAGCAATAAAATATTCAAAAAAGGACGATCTGAAGTTCTGAAATATAAAAAGTAAGATCCTTTTTTAGATAAAATTTTTGATTTTCAGTTACCATTAGAATCCGTATATTTACTGATTAAACACATACTCTGAATTTGTGTCAGAGGATCAAGGTTGGTGCTGTGTATCAGCTTGATAATCAGGAATAAGAATTTATAGAAGTGTAAGCTTCTCTAAAAATATACTCAGTTTTATGGGATGTAGTAGTTGTGCTACTGGTAAGGATGGTGTGCCTAAAGGATGTAAGAGCAATGGAAGTTGCGCTACTGGAGGTTGCGAAAAGTTATCAGTATTTGATTGGCTGTCTAATATGACATTGCCAAGCGGTGAAGAAAGATTTAACATTTTTGAAGTTCGTTTTAAGAACGGTCGAAAACACTTTTATAATAATCCAAATAATCTAACCTTATCTATTGGTGATATTGTTGCTGTAGAAGGAAATCCAGGACACGATGTTGGCTCAATTTCTTTGGCAGGAGAACTTGTAAAAGTTCAAATGAAAAAGAGAAAGGTAGCCATTGACAGTGAAGATATCAAAAAGATCTATCGAAAAGCATCTCAAAAGGATATTGATATTTGGCAAAAGGCGAGAGATAAAGAACTCGATACACAAACACGAGGAAGAGAAATTATAAGTCGTCTTGGACTAAAAATGAAACTATCCGATGTAGAATATCAGGGAGATGGAAATAAAGCCACCTTTTATTATACTGCAGATACTAGAGTTGATTTTAGACAGTTGATACGAGACTTGGCTGGTGCATTTTCTATTAGAGTAGAAATGAAACAAGTAGGAGCCAGACAGGAGGCAGCACGCCTTGGAGGGGTTGGTTCTTGTGGTAGAGAATTGTGTTGTTCTACTTGGCTGACAGATTTCAGAAAAGTAACGACTTCAGCGGCAAGATATCAACAGTTGTCCTTAAATCCATTAAAATTAGCAGGACAATGTGGAAAGCTGAAATGTTGCTTAAATTATGAACTCGATACCTATTTAGACGCTCTGGAAGATTTCCCTAAACAGGACAAAGTGCTAAAGACGGAGAAAGGAGATGCGGTCTTTATCAAAATGGATATCTTTAAAGAACATCTTTGGTATACCTACAAAGAAGAACGAGCAAAGTGGTTTAGATTAACACTGGAACAGGTAAAAGAAATTATCGACCTAAATAAAAATAATGAAGTCGGGCTTTCGTTAGATGAATATGAGTCTGAAGTAGAAGAACTCCCTAAGGTAGATTTCGAGAATGTTGTTGGGCAAGATAGTCTTACACGTTTTGATGCACCGAAAAACAGAAGGAGAAGAAATAGAAAAAGACCGAAAAAGAAAGTTGCAGCAGAGAGTAAACAGAAGCCGAGATCAGAAAAGAAACCTATGGTAAAGAATAATAGGTCAAATAGAAACAAGAGAAGGAATAAAAAATCAAATGGAAACAATAATCAGAAAAAGTAATGTCTTTTTAATACTGATACTCGTTGGATTCATTTCTTGTAATTCGGATAATACCATTTTTGATACGTATAAAACATTGGATAATGGTATCTGGAAAGCAGATGATCCAATTGAGTTTAGTTTCTTGATTACAGATACTATTTCTAGGAACAATGTGTTTATCAATCTAAGAAATAATAATGCATATAGTTATAGCAATTTATATGTAATTGCTAACCTTAATTTTCCAGATGGCAGGAAAATTGTTGATACATTGCAATATAGAATGACTGACAATGAAGGAAATTTTCTGGGATCTGGTTTTTCCGAGATCAAAGAGAATAAGTTGTTTTATAAAGAGCAAAAAACATTTCCAATGTCGGGAGAATACAGTGTTTCTATTTGGCAAGCTATGCGGAAAAATGGCGAAATAGATCAAATAAAAGAGTTAAAAGGAATTTCCGATATTGGCCTGAAAATTGAAAAAATAGAGTAAAATGACGAAGAAGAAAAAAACAGGTTACAAAAAGTTTATCAGATGGTTTTGGTCCCTAGCATTGGGAGGTTTTGGAGTATTATTATTACTTTTTTTACTAGCCTCTTGGGGAGTGTTTGGTGCTTTACCTACTTTTGAAGAATTAGAAAACCCAGAAAAAAACTTAGCGACCGAGATTATCTCTTCTGACGGTGTAACCATAGGGAAATACGCTTATGAAAATAGAACACCCGTAAAATATAAAGACTTACCACAAAACTTGGTAAAAGCACTGGTAGCTACTGAAGACGAACGTTTTTATAACCATTCAGGGATAGATTTTAGAGGAACAGCAAGAGCCGTTTTAAAACCTGGAAGTGGAGGAGCCAGTACTATTACGCAGCAATTAGCAAAAATGCTTTTTACGGGAAGAGCTTCTAGAAATATCTTTATGAGAGTTATTCAAAAGATGAAAGAATGGGCTGTAGCTGTAAAACTAGAGAGACAGTATACAAAAGAGGAGATCATAGCTATGTATTTGAATAAATACGATTTTCTGAATCAAGCCGTAGGAATTCGTTCCGCATCAAGAATTTATTTCGGAAAAGAACCCAAAGACCTTAGCATTGAAGAGTCTGCTGTGTTAGTTGGAATGCTTAAAAACTCATCTTTATACAATCCGAGAAGGAGAAAAGCGTTAGTAACGAAAAGACGAAACGTTGTATTAAAACAAATGACACGTAATGAGTTTTTGACAACACCCGAAAAGGACTCGTTGCAAAAACTACCTCTGGAACTAAATTATAAACCTGAAAGCCATAACGACGGATTGGCTACTTACTTTAGAGAATACTTAAGAGACTTCTTAAAACGATGGGTAAAAGAAAACCCTAAACCAAATGGTGAAAAATACAATATTAACAGAGATGGGTTAAAAATATATGTAACCTTAGATTCTAGAATGCAACAATATGCAGAAGAAGCGGTTACTGAACATATTGCGAATCTTCAGAAATTCTTTTATAAAGAACACAAGAAGAACAAGACTGCTCCTTTTTATGATCTCGAACCAGAGCAGATAGATGCCATCTTGCAAAGAGCAAAGAGAAATTCTGATCGTTATAGAAATATGCGAAGGACTAAGAAATATAGTCAAGAGCAAATAGATTCAGCGTTCAATACCAAAACGAAAATGAAGATCTTTTCGTGGAAAGGAGATATAGACACGATCATGACACCTAATGATTCTATAAGACATTACAAGTTTTTCTTACATTCAGGTCTGTTATCTATAGAGCCTCAAACCGGTCATATTAAAGCTTGGGTAGGAGGAATTAATCACAAGCATTTTAAATATGACCATGTACGTCAAGGAAAAAGACAGGTAGGATCTACATTTAAGCCGTTTGTCTATGCAACAGCAATTAATCAGCTACGACTATCTCCTTGCGAAACGTATCCTATTTCACCGTATACAATACCAAAAGGAAAGTATGGAATTCCAGAAGCCTGGACCCCTGACGACTCTGGTAAAATTTATGGAGGTGAGCTTTCGCTAAAAGAAGCGTTAGCACGATCTATAAATACGATGTCTGCAAGATTAATAGATATGGTGAATCCACAGAATGTAGTACGAATGGCAAAATCAGCTGGAATAGAAAGCAGGATACCAGAAGTGCCAGCCATCGCACTGGGAGCGGTAGAACTTTCCTTAATGGAGATGACAAGTGCCTATGCTACATTTGCAAATAAAGGTTTGCGTGTTGAACCAAATATGATCTCTAGAATAGAGGATAAAAATGGTACCGTACTAGCACAATTTACTCCAAAGACAAAGGAGGTGATGAGTGAAGAATCTGCCTATGTGATCTTAGATTTATTAAAAGGAGTAACCATGTTTGGATCCGGAGTGAGATTAAGAACAAAAGATCATTATTATAAAAATATTATTACAGGGTTTCCGTACCAGTTTACAAATCCTATCGCCGGAAAAACCGGAACTACTCAAAATCATACCGATGGTTGGTTTATGGGTGTAGTTCCTAATTTGGCAACAGGAGTGTGGACAGGAGGAGAAGACAATGCAATTCATTTTGAAAATCTAGCTGAAGGCCAAGGAGCAACAATGTCTTTGCCAACATGGGCATTATATATGCGTAAAGTGTATGCCGATAAATCACTGAATATTAGCCAAGAAGATTTTGAAAAACCAGAATTTGTAGGGATCAATTTGAATTGTGGTTTGGAGAAAGATTCGAAGGAAGAAAAGGATAAAAAGATAGATCCTACAAAAGAGGATGATACTGATTTTTGATGCTGTAGATGTCGTTCTGGATTAATTTTCGGAACCGAATAAACAAACAATTATTATGATTAATAAAAAAGTAGATAATGTCCAGATAGCATTAGATGGAGTTGAAAATGGTATGACATTTATGTTAGGAGGATTTGGGTTGAGCGGAATTCCTGAGAATGCCATTGGAGAATTAGTTCGATTGGGAGTGACGAACGTTACTTGCATTTCCAATAATGCGGGAGTCGATGATTTTGGATTAGGACTATTACTCCAAAACAAACAGATCAAAAAGATGATCTCTTCGTATGTTGGTGAGAATGACGAATTTGAAAGGCAAATGCTTTCTGGTGAGTTGGAAGTAGAATTGACGCCACAAGGAACATTAGCCGAAAAATGTAGAGCAGCTCAAGCAGGATTTCCTGCTTTTTATACCCCAGCGGGTTATGGAACTGAAGTGGCCGAAGGAAAAGAAACCAGAGAGTTTGATGGAAAGATGTATGTTCTAGAGCCAGCTTTTAAGGCAAATTTTGCTTTTGTAAAGGCCTGGAAAGGAGATGCGGCTGGAAACTTAATATTCAAAGGAACGGCAAGAAATTTTAATCCTTGTATGTGTGGAGCAGCAACGATTACTGTTGCTGAGGTTGAAGAGCTAGTTCCTGTAGGAGCATTAGACCCGAACCAGATCCATATTCCTGGAATTTTTGTGCAGCGAATTTTCCAAGGAGAAAAATATGAAAAGAGAATAGAACAACGAACCGTAAGACAAAAGAGCTAGTTATGTTGGATAAAAATGGAATTGCGAAAAGGATCGCAAAAGAAGTAAAGAACGGATACTATGTGAATCTAGGGATTGGAATTCCAACGCTGGTAGCTAATTACGTACAAGAAGAACTAGAAGTGGAGTTTCAGAGTGAAAACGGTGTTTTAGGAATGGGGCCTTTCCCTTTTGAAGGAGAAGAAGATCCTGACATCATCAATGCGGGAAAACAAACAATTACAACTATGCCAGGAGCTAGTTTCTTTGATTCGGCTACTAGTTTTTCAATGATTCGTGGAAAACATGTTCACTTGACTATTTTAGGAGCAATGGAAGTAGCAGAGAATGGAGATATTGCGAATTGGAAGATTCCTGGAAAGATGGTTAAAGGAATGGGAGGTGCTATGGACCTGGTCGCTTCTGCGGATAACATTATAGTTGCGATGATGCATACAAACAAAAGAGGCGAATCTAAATTATTGAAGAAGTGTTCTTTGCCTTTAACAGGGGTGGGTTGTGTTACGAAGGTGGTAACCAATTTGGCGGTATTAGAAATTAAGAATAATCAATTTCACCTGTTAGAAAGAGCTCCCGGAGTAAGTATCGAAGATGTTCAAAACGCCACAGAAGGAACGTTGATCATAGATGGTGAAGTTCCCGAAATGAATTTATAATGATGAAATTTACAAAGTATTACTTCCTGATTTTTCCAATTTTGATTGTCATTATTGGGTCAATTATGTATAAACTATTGGGATATGAGCCAACAACGCTTACAATTCTCATCAATATTGGTCTTGCATTTATATTATCGCCAAGAGTAAAGAAATTTGAAACACAAACAGGTGTTCAAGAACAAGTGACATGGTTGTTTTTTAAAAAAACAAAACAAGTAAGTTAAGCGAATATGAAAATAATCTCATACAACGTTAATGGAATTAGAGCTGCCTTAAAAAAGGGTTTTATTGAATGGTTGCAACAAGCAGATCCAGATGTTATCTGTATTCAGGAAACAAAAGCACATAAAGAACAATTGGACGTATCAGAGTTTGAAGATGCAGGATATCCTTATCATTATTGGTTTTCAGCAGAGAAAAAAGGGTATTCCAGTGTAGCCATTTTTTGTAAGACTGAACCTAATCATGTCGAGTATGGCACAGGCATTGAATCGATGGATTTTGAAGGAAGAAATCTTCGTGTAGATTATGATAATGTTTCAGTTATGAGCATGTACCTACCTTCAGGAACCAACGATGCACGTCTCGATTTTAAGTTCAACTATATGGATGAAATACTAGAATATGTAACCGAACTTAGAAAGAAACTTCCAAATTTAGTGGTGTGTGGAGATTATAATATTTGTCATGAAGAAATAGACATCCATAATCCAAAAATGAAAGGTGTTTCCGGGTTTTTACCGGAAGAACGTGAATGGTTAGGGAAATTTATCAATAGTGGATTCATAGATAGTTTTAGATACTTAAACAAAGACCGACAAGAGTTCTCTTGGTGGAGTTACAGAGCAAATTCTAGAGCAAATAACAAAGGTTGGCGTTTAGATTACGCCATGGTAGCAGAACCTTTAAAAGATGCTATCTCTAGAGCCTATATATTGCCGGAAGCAAAACATTCCGATCATTGCCCAATAGTTGTAGAATTAGACATATGATGATGAAAAAAACAATACTCTTATGGTTTCTATGCGTTTCCTGCGCGATAGTTGCACAGACTTCTAAAGATTCTTTGTTGGTTGCTAAAGATTCGATAAAAGAATTGGTGGAGGAAGATTTGTTCTCAGACTTGGATGTTGCACTAATTGATAGCTTAGTGCTAGACGCAAGATTTAATTCACCCTTATACGATACTGTACAATATTTTATTAAAGATATTGATAAAAAAGATGTGTCGTCTATTGCATTAACAGCTGATGTTTTAAAGGAAAGATTGGCGCTCATAGATGCTACAACTCCCTTTCATATAGCTTATAATCCAGCTCTGGAGAAAGTGATTAAGTCCTACTTAAAGTACAGAAGAAAATACTATCCAAACCTTATGGCAAAGGCGGCATATTATTTCCCAATGTTTGAAAAGTATCTAGATCAGTATGATATTCCGTTGGAAATGAAATATTTGGCCATCGTAGAATCAGCGTTAAACCCAAAAGCGAGATCTAGAGTTGGAGCGACAGGGTTATGGCAATTCATGTATCAAACAGGAAAACAATATAAGTTAAAGGTTAGTTCATATGTTGATGAACGTCAAGACCCTATTAAATCGACTATAGCTGCGTGCGAATACTTGTCAAACTTGTATACTATTTTTGGGGATTGGGATCTGGCTTTAGCCGCGTATAATTCAGGCCCAGGGAACGTGTCCAAAGCGATAAGAAGATCTGGAGGGTATAAAAATTACTGGAATATTCGTCCTTTTTTACCTAGAGAGACAGCAGGTTATGTGCCCGCGTTTTACGCAACGATGTATTTATTTACATATGCGAAGGAACACAACTTAGTTAGTAATGCTCCTAAAATACATCATTTTGAGACAGATACCATTCATATAAAAAGAACGGTAAGCTTTGACCAAATAGCAGAAAAAACAGGGATAGATTCCGAGATCATATCTTTTTTGAACCCATCTTACAAATTGGATATTATTCCTTTTATAGAGAATAGAAACTATACGATTACGATTCCTAAGGTTTCTACGGTTGGGTTTTTGAAAGTTGAGAAAGAGTTGTATTCATTAGCCGATGAAGACGATGCCAAAAGAGAAAAACCTTTACCAAGGTACTTTGAAATGGATAAAAGAATCCGTTACAGAGTTCGGAATGGGGATTATCTAGGTAAGATTGCGAATAGGTTTGGAGTACGTGTGAGTCAGATTAAAAAATGGAATGGGCTAAGAAGCAATCGACTTAGAATTGGGCAACGATTGAGTATTTATCCAAAAAGAATTCGGATTCCAAAATCGAGTAAAAAGATAACGTCAAAAAAGGCGCCTAAAGGGAGCCCAATCATTTATGTAGTTAAAAAAGGGGACTCGCTTTGGACCATCGCAAAGAAATTTAAATCAGTTTCTATAAACCAAATTAAAGAATGGAACAATATTTGGAGTGCTAAAAGCATAAAACCAGGAACTAAATTAAAAATATTTAAAAGCTAACCATTATGAGAATAATTACCATACTCTGCATTTCTCTATTCCTTACTTCTTGTATAGGAAATGATTCATATGTATTACCAGCATCTGTAGGAAGAATAAACAAGGTCTTAGTTGTGGTAAAAGGGAGTTTATGGGCAGGCGAAGTTGGAGATGAGATTAGAAAATCTCTTAGCGAACTGCAAGTCGGGTTGCCGCAATCTGAACCCATTTTATCGTTAGCACAAGTAGCGCCAAGCGGTTTTTCTAGTATGATGAGAAAAACGCGGAACATTTTAGTGATAGAAGAAGGAGATTCGATACACGTAAATGCTCTAAAGAGTAAATATGCAAGCCCTCAGACAATAGTTTACCTTTCAGCAAAAGATAAAGAAGGGATTAAACAAGTTGTCAAAGAAAGAGCAAAAGAGATTATTGATATCTTCAGAGAATCAGATATTCGTCAGACTCAAAAGATTTTTCGAGCTAAAAAGTTGGACGATTCAGAGTATAAAACATTTAAGAATCTAAGTATATCACTCACAATCCCTAAGGAATTTAAAACGGTTGATGATACTGGTGAATTTCTTTGGTTAAGACAACACTTGCGAAGTGGGATTGCTCGAGGAGCGGGAAATAATAACATTTTGGTATATGCTCTTCCGCTTAAGGATGTAGCAACGATGAGAGATGACATCTCGGCAATGAGAGATTCTATAGGAGAAAAATATATTCCAGGAGCGAGAGAGGGTATGTATATGATTACGGAAAAAGCTTACGCACCACATACTTATGATGTTGAACTGAATGGATTTAAAGCATATGAAACACGTGGGAAATGGGAAGTGAAAAATGCTTTTATGGCCGGGCCATTTATTAATTACTCTATTATAGATGAGAAAAATGATAGACTGTTAGTTGTAGAAGGTTTTACCTATGCACCATCAGTAAATAAACGTGAGTTTTTATTTGAACTAGAAGCTATCGCAAAATCTATAGTCATCAATTAAAATACCAATATAAATAACAAAAGCCGGAACAAAAAGTTTCGGCTTTTTTTGTATATATCAGTAAATCAAAATGTTATTTTGGTATATTTGAGTATTAACCAAAACAATTTTAATCATGGAAATGAACTTTTTAATTCTTGCACTTGCCGCTTTGGTACCTTTGGTAATGGGATTCATTTGGTACGGTCCTATGTTGTTTCAAAAAGCATGGATGAAACAAATGGGATTCACAGAAGAGTCTATGAAGGGAAGTAATATGGGGCTTATATTTTTTCTAAGCTATGTTTTCAGCTTTATGCTCGCTTTTTTCGTACAGTTTATTGTTATCCATCAGATGGGGGCATATTCTAGTATGCTTGAATCTGGGGCGACAGAATTAGCAGGTGCTAGTTTAGCAGATTTTGAAGCTTTTATGGCAAAATATGGAGCTAACTATAGAACTTTTAAGCATGGTGTATTACATGGCGTTCTAGCAGGAATAGGCTTAGTACTCCCTGTATTAGCAACACAAGCAATGTTTGAGAAAAAAACAGTAAAGTATGTAGCAATTAATGCTGGATATTGGATTGTAACGATTGCTTTAATGGGAGGAATTATCTGCCAATGGGGATAATTAAACATTCATTATAAGTTAAAAAAAGCTTCGCATGTGCGAAGCTTTTTTTAATATCCTATTTTGTTTCTTACTCTCTTAAGTACCTCGCTAGCAACTACTCTTGCTTTACCTGATCCAATAGCAAGTGCCTCATCTATTTCATGTTTATTTTCCATGAAATGGGTATACTTTTCTCGCACGAAAGCAAACTTGTCCAGAATCAATTCGTATAGTTCCTGCTTAGCATGCCCATAACCATAATTACCTCCTTCATATTTGATTCTCATTTCCTTAATTTGAGCATCGGATGCCATTAACTTATAAAGAGCAAATACATTATCTGTGTCCGGGTTTTTTGGTTCTTCCAAAGGAGTACTATCTGTTTTTATAGACATAATCTGCTTTCGCAGTTTTTTATCTGTTAAAAAGATATTGATCGTGTTATCTCTGGATTTACTCATTTTTTGACCATCCGTTCCTGGAACCAATTTTGTATGCTCTTGCACTTTTGCAACTGGCGGAACCAAGGTGTCGCCAATCACATGATTAAATCGATTAGCAACATCTCTGGTCATTTCTAAATGTTGTAATTGATCCTTCCCTACAGGCACAATTTCTGCATCGTACAGCAATATATCTGCTGCCATTAACATTGGGTAGGTAAATAGACCAGAATTTACATCTTCCAAACGGTCGGCTTTATCCTTAAAACTATGTGCTAAAGTTAATCTTTGGTACGGAAAAAAACAGCTCAAATACCATGTAAGTTCCGTTACTTCTGGGATGTCACTTTGTCTATAAAATACTGTCTTAGAAATATCTAACCCGCAAGCCAGCCAAGTGGCGGCAGTGCTGTACGTGTTTTCTCTCAATACATTTCCTTCTTTGATCTGTGTTAAGGAATGCATATCTGCAATAAACAAAAAAGATTCATTTTTAGGATTATTTGCCATTTCAATAGCTGGTAAAATGGCTCCTAACAAATTTCCTAAGTGTGGGGTTCCTGTGCTCTGAACACCCGTTAAAATTCTAGACATTTGATATATTTTCAGAGCAAAAATACAGATTTCGTTAGTATAATCAATCAAACAAAAGAATATTACTACATTCGTATTTATGAGATACCTAAAAATACCTTTTTTATTGGTATGGCGGCTTTGGTTTTACCTGTTATTGGTAATTACTATTTTTGCAATGATACCAGTGTTATTGGTATTAACGGCTAAAGAGAGTTACTATGCCACGTTTTGGAAGCTAGTAAGAGGATGGTCCTTTCTTTTGATATATGGCATGGGGTTTAGGTTAAAGGTTGATGAAGCTCAGAAGCTTGATAGGAACAAGAGTTATATGTTTTGCCCTAATCATGCATCTTTAATGGACCCCTTTGTATTGATTGCAATTTCTAAAAACCCCATTGTTTTTGTAGGAAAAAAGGAGCTTGTCAAGATCCCTATTTTTGGCTTTTTCTATAAAAGAGTTGTAATCATGGTAGATCGAAGTAGTCATACTAGCCGTAAAAGAGTCTATGAAAGAGCTAGAAAAAAATTGAAAGACGGAGTGAGTATAGGAATCTTCCCAGAAGGAGGTGTTCC
Source organism: Asprobacillus argus (assembly GCF_032248395.1). Taxonomy (NCBI): domain Bacteria; kingdom Pseudomonadati; phylum Bacteroidota; class Flavobacteriia; order Flavobacteriales; family Flavobacteriaceae; genus Asprobacillus; species Asprobacillus argus. The sequence goes on along the minus strand of NZ_JAVTTO010000001.1, from coordinate 466,391 downwards.
TGATGATCATATTGTATTAGGCCCTTTTAAAAATGGAGCCTTCAACTTGGCAATTGAACATCAAATACCTATTGTCCCACAGACGTATTTCGACAATAAGAGATTGTTTTCTTGGGATGTTTTAAGAGGAGGTATGGGAACACTGAGAGTGAAACAACACCAGTTTATAGAAACAAATGATAGCGCTATTTCAGAAATGAAATCGTTAAGAGATCAAACCTTTGAGGTTATATATAATGAATTAAGTAAAGATGAGTTATATATGAAAGACACCAATCAATTTTATGAAAGAAAAGATCATTCATAGATATAGCAAAACAGAAGAGTTCTTAAATATTGCAACACATGGCTTAGGATTGCTTTTAAGTGTTGTTGCATTGCCTTTTTTGATCATTAGGTCATTTAATTTTGATGGATTTTTGAAGCCATTTAGTTTTATTGTCTACGGTTGTAGTCTTATTATATTGTATGCGGCATCCACTTTTTATCATGCAGCTAAGCAAGATAAGTTGAGAAGAAGGTTAAATATTTTCGATCACGCAGCAATTTATGTGCTTATAGCAGGAACTTATACGCCTTTTACAATTATCGTTTTGGAAGGGGCTACAGGGTGGGTTATTTTTGGGTTGACCTGGTTTTTTGCATTAACAGGGATTATTTTGAAACTATTCTTTACAGGTAAATACGATAGGCTATCCACGATCATGTATGTATTGATGGGATGGCAGATTGTATTTGCAATCAAGCCATTGTTAAATAGCTTACCAACCGAAGGGCTTCAGTTGTTAATATGGGGAGGTGTTTTTTATACTGTAGGAGCCATCTTATATTCGATTAAGAAAATTCCCTATAATCATGCTATATTCCATGTCTTTGTTTTATTAGGAAGTGCAAGCCATTTTCTATGCATTTACTACCACATTTCTTAGCCAAATATTAGCGAAAAGGAACATTTGTATATATAGAAAACTAATTATATATTTGCTGTACTAAACATATGTTAATTATTTAACAGGCGTTTGGTAATTTATAAATCTTATTTTAGGGGGTAGGTTTATTAAATTTCCTCGAACTTTCGTTCGAGGTTTTTTTATGCCCAATTATTAAAGGGATTTTTATACAGGTTGGAATTATAATATTTCTCTATTCCCGTTACTTCTTCGCCTAACCAACTAGGTTTTTTAAACGTTTCCTTTTCATTACTTACCTCTATTTCGGCTATAAGCAAACCAATATTTTCGCCAAGAAATTCATCTACTTCAAAAACAAGATGTTCGTTACGAACATAATGGCGATATTTCTCAATAACTCCATTTTCGCTGAGTTGCAATAATGATATCGCTTCTTTAGCATCAATTTCTTTTTCCCACTCTAATCGACTTGTACCAGAATCATTAGAGATACCTTTAATGGTCAGATACCCCTTGTCGTCGATAAGCCGAACTCTAACCACTCGATGCTTATCTGAATTTAAAAAGCCTTGCCTAATATGAGATCTTTTATATGCCTCTTTCTTAAAAGAGGTATCCCTAACTAAAAACTTTCGTTCAATCTCGAGTTCCATACAAATGACTTGAATTTTGTACTAATGTATAGGTTTTATCGTTATTATGACAATAAATAAATATATTTGATACTTAGATTCCATAGATGAAAAAAGCTGTATTCTTTCTTGCTATTTTGTATTCCACTCTAGTGTCTGCTCAAGTAGATTATAGCAGTTCTTGGGAAGACTTCTTTTCTTACAATAATGTGAAGGATTTTGAGAAAATAGGAGAGACTATTTACGCACTATCGGACAATGGTGTTTTCATTTACAATACAACCACTCAAGAGACGCAAAAACTATCTTCTGTGCAAGGACTTTCTGGAGAGACTACTTCAGCGATTCATTACAATGAGTCATTTAATAGATTAGTCATTGGTTATGAGAATGGACTTATTGAAGTCGTAGATCAAGATGGGTCTATTAGTATTTCTGCAGATATTGTAAATTTCAACCAATCTGGAGAGAAAAGAATCAATCATATATCTGAATTTAATGATAAACTCTATTTGTCAACCCCGTTTGCGGTAGTGGTATATGATATAGACAGATTGGAATTTGGAGATACGTATTTTATTGGGAACAATTCAACGGCAGTAAAAATCAATGAAACAATCGTCTTTAATGATGTTATTTATGCGGCTACAGAGAATGGAATTTATAGAGCTGATGTCTCAAACCCGAATTTGATAGATTTTAATAATTGGGAACTCCGATTTCCAGGAAATTATACTCATATAAGTGCTTTCAATAATAGATTGTTTAGTGTAAGGGGTAATGACATATATGAAATAAATGGAGCCGCAATTAATGTGGTACGATCATTTTTGGAACCGATTATTGGATTTAAGGTTTCTAGTTCCAATATAGCCGTTTCACTAAGTACTTCAGCTTCCTTTTTAGATGTTGGTTTGAATCAGGTATTGCAGGTAACTGCGAATGCCCCTTTTGAATATAATCTCAACAATGCGCTAGCAGTAGACAATACGTTCTTCTTAGCTACGAAAGAGTTTGGAATTTTATCGGCAGCTTTTTCAAATGCTACAAACTTAACCGAAATACATCCGGAAGGTCCCATTACGAATGATGTATTTTCGATACAAGCACAGGAGAATCATTTATGGGTTGTTTATGGAGGATATACACCAACATTTGCTCCAACAAATGAACGCAAAGGATTTAGCCATTATAATGGAGAAAATTGGACTACGGTAAACTATTCAGATACGCAGCCTTTTCCAGATATGGTGGATATCACTATAGATCCTACTAATCCAGAAAAAGTATTTATTAGCTGTTTTAATGAAACTCAAAATGTAGATGACATTCGAACTGCTGGTTTGATAACTGTTGAAAATGACGCCGTTACTAATTTTTATAATCACATCAATAGTGGATTAGAAGATTTGAGAGCTACAAATCCGACGGCAACATCTGTACGAGTTAGTAGCTCTGCATTTGATCGTCAGGGAAACCTTTGGATGACCAATATTGATACGCCGCAAGAATTAAAGAAGTTTTCTTCTGGTGGAGCCTGGTCTGGGTTTGATATAAGTAGTATTAAGGAAGTAGACGCTTTTGGTTTGACGGAAGTTGCTATAGATCGAAACAATAGTGTGTGGATTGGGTCTAGAAGAGATGGAGCGTTGGTTTTCAATGAAAATGGGAACAGGATGAGAGCTTTAACCACCCAAGCAACCAGAGGAAGTTTACCAAATGCAAACGTTAGAACAATTGCTGTCGATAGAAACAATAGAATTTGGATAGGAACACTTTCTGGATTAGTTATTTTTAATAACGCCAGTGGACTATTTGATGCGGATGTATATGATGCAAACCCGATTATTATCTTGGATGATGGAATACCAAGAAGGTTATTAGGAGACCAAACGGTAAATTCTATTGTGGTAGATGGAGCGGATAATAAATGGCTGGGAACAGATAATGGAGGTGTTATTTACACGAATCCAAATGGGCAAACAACGTTAGCTAATTTTAGCACACAAAATTCGCCACTACCTTCCAATAAGATTATAAAAATTACCGTTGATGATTCAACAGGAAAAGTGTTTTTTGCAACTGATAAAGGAGTTGTAGCCTATAAAAGTAACGTGGCACCTTTTGGAGATACATTGGGAGATGTATATGCATACCCTAACCCGGCGTTAAAGAATCATGCTACAGTGACCATAGATGGAAGAAATGGGACGCATTTACCTAAAGGAACGAACGTAAAGATCTTAGATGTCGCTGGACATTTAGTATACGAGACCAATGTTGTAGAAGGGCAAGAATTGCAAGGAGGAAAAGTAGTTTGGAATAAAACCAATTTAGCTGGGAAAAAAGTAGCTTCTGGAATTTATATAGTGTTGCTTTCTAACGATGATGCAACCGAGACATCTTTCACAAAAATTGCTATTGTAAATTAATGGCTTTGCTTACTACAAAGGCGATAGTTATTGGTGTCATAAAATATAGTGACACTAGCTTAATAGCGAAGTTGTATACAGAGTCTGATGGTTTAAAGAGTTACATGCTTAAAGGGATTCTGAAGTCAAAAAAAGGAAAGTTAAAACCAGCGTATTTTCAACCATTAACATTACTGAACATTACCGCAAGCCATAATGCGAAGGGTAGACTCAATACAATAAGAGATACACATGTTCAATATCCTAGTATCTCAATTTACAAAAATGTAATAAAGCAATCCATAGTATTATTCTTATCAGAAATTTTATCAAGCAGTATTCAAGAAGAAGAGCCTAACCCACGTCTATATGAATTTTTAGAGAATGCCATCTATTGGCTGGATAATCATGACAAAGTTTCAAATTTCCACCTCTTGTTTTTATTGAACTTAACAAAATTTCTAGGATTCTATCCAGATGTATCAGATAATGGTAAAAATGGATTTAATCTCATTGAAGGAATTTTTACCGATCTTACAAATGCAAATGACACTATTTCAGGAGAAAAATTAATACAGTTTAAACGGCTGTTAGGCATAGATTTTGATAGTGTAGAGAACATATTATTTCACAAAAGTGAAAGACAGTTAATTTTGCAAATTATAATTCGATATTTTGAATTACATTTGGACGGTTTTAAAAAACCAAAATCGTTAAACATTTTAGAAGCAGTATTTAGTTGATGAGGTTAGTAGTTTATGTAGTCTTTTTTTTATTTTGTTTATCCGGATATAGCCAACAAGTCAAGGTTCTCGATAAGGAAACAGGGAAGCCAATTTACAATGTTACCGTCTTTAATGAATCCAAATCATTTAGTTCTACTACGGATAAAGATGGAGTTATAGATATTTCAACCGCTAAAAACGAGGATGTTTTAATATTCTCTCACATATCGTATGCATTATATAGGATAAAAAAATCTCGTATAGATCTGCGTAAAAATGTGGTGTTCTTAACGAAAGAGTCCGAGCAGTTAGACGAGGTGGTATTGTCTGTTTTCAAAAGCAAGAATAAGGTGGCTAGAATCGCAGAGCAGATTGCGGTATTAACAAAGGGAGAGATTCAACAAGTATCTCCTCAGACTTCGGCCGATTTGTTAGCGTCGGTTCCTGGAATAAAGGTGCAGAAATCTCAATTTGGAGGAGGAAGCCCTGTCTTAAGAGGAATGGAGTCGAACCGAGTACTACTTGTGGTAGATGGTGTTAGAATGAACAATGCGATCTATAGAAAGGGACATTTGCAAAACTCCATAACGATTTCGCCAAACCAGTTAGACAGAACAGAAATTGTATTTGGACCGTCTTCCGTGATTTACGGTTCTGATGCATTAGGTGGAGTGATTCACTATTATACAAAAACACCTAGTCTTTCTGAGGAAGAAGAGGTGAAAAGCAGTTTTTTCTCGAGGTTTTCATCTGTGAACAATGAAATAACAACGAATGTTTCTGCAGAATTGAGCTTCGAAAAATGGGCTTCTTTTACCAGTATTACGTATAGCGATTTTGGAGACCTAAAAATGGGAAAGAATAGATCACATGGTTTTGCAAACTGGGGTAAAGTATTTGAGTACTCTGAAAATACCAGCAGCTTTTATAGTGCAAATCCAGCAGTAAATTCTGATTTTGATCTGCAAAGGAATACGGGGTATAATCAAACAGATGTATTGCAAAAATTCTATGTTCCTTTAAGCAAAAAAACAGATCTGAAATTGAATTTTCAGTATTCAACGTCTTCAGATGTTCCGAGGTTTGATCGATTAACAGAACTTTCTTCTGGTACTTTGAAGTTCGCTGAGTGGTATTATGGTCCTCAGCAACGTTTGTTACTTTCTTCACAATTAGATGTGAACACGAATAAAAGCTGGATGAAAAAAGCCACTTTTACAGCAGCGTATCAAAATATAAAAGAATCGAGAATACAAAGAAGGTTTAATAGTTTAGATAGGAGCTATAGAGAAGAAGAAGTAGATGTGTTTAGCTTGAACGGAGATTTTCTGGTTCCATTAACTGAAGATAATAGACGTCATTTAACCTACGGTTTTGAGTTCGCATATAACGATGTGCACTCAAATGCTTTTGGAAGAACATTAGCTGTTTCTGGAAATAGTGTTGTAGGGTCTTTAAATGATTTTACGGTGCAATCGCGTTATCCCGATGGTGGAAGTAGTTATACAAGTACTGCACTATATGCGGGATACAGACAAGATATAAGTGATTTCTCTACGCTGAATTTTGGTGCAAGATTTACGCATACACATTTAGAGGCCAAATGGATCGATCAAACATTTATCACTTTACCACAAACAGACATTACACTGGATAACTCAGCTGCGACTGCAACCGTTGGATATGTATATAAGCCAAATAAGAACTGGCAAATAAATAGTGTAATTTCATCCGGTTTTAGGTCACCAAATATTGATGATGTAGGAAGAGTAAGAGAGAAAAGCGGAAATGTGACCGTGCCAAACATGAATGTAAAGCCAGAATTTGCATATAACGCGGAGGTAGGTGTTCAGAAATACTTTAATGACAGAAAATTTAAAGTGAGCGGAGTGGTATACTATACTTTGTTGGATAATTATATTATCCGAGATCATTTTACTGTTAACGGTAGTTCAACCATATTATATGATGGAGAACTTGGGAATGTAGTAGCAAACCAAAATCGGAACACAGCTTATATAACAGGGTTTACAGCAAGCTATCAAGGAAAAATTTCAAATAGATTCAGTACTTCGGGGTCTATCACTTTTACTGAAGGAAAAGCATACGATACTGGCGAGCCTTTATCATCTATTCCTCCATTATTTGGACAGTTTGATGTACGCTACAAATATGATAGTAAAATAGAGATTGGTGCAAACTTGAGATTTAATGCTAAAAAAGATATTACAGACTTTAATATTACAGAAGGAATAGACAATCATGATCTTACGCCGATTGTAGATGAAAATGCGACCAATGAGCTAGATAAGTATTTTGGATCCCCTTCATGGGTTACTCTTGGTGTAAATGGAAGATATATTGCTAATAATAATTGGACTTTTCAAGGTAGTATTGATAATATTTTTGATCAGCATTATAGAGAGTTTGCTTCAGGAATCTCTGCTCCCGGTAGAAACTTTTCGTTCTCGGTAATTGCTAATTTTTAAAAGTTACTTTCGTTTCCCTTCATCATCAAAATGCTGTTTGATTTCTTGTTCTGTTTTGTAGATACATACAATTACAGTAAAGAATAGCAATGCCATAGGAACCCAACTCGTCATCATCTCAGGATTCAAATATGCAAGTAGCAAGGCTACTATAAAACTAGCCAGGGCATAAGAAATAAGCGTTTTATTGAAAACACGATTAGCAGAATCCCAAATATCCTGATTCAACATTGATTTATGGGTTCTGTAACCATAAAAACGATTGATCTTCTTTGGTGGAAAGTAGTTAAAAATAATACTGATTAATAACAGCAATCCGTTTACGGATAGTACATATAAATAGTGTTCTGGCATCTTATAATTTTTTGGGTCTCATGAGTCCTTCTTGCGCAACGGAGGCTACCAATTTTCCGTCACGGGTAAATATATTTCCTGTGGCTAATCCTCTTGCTCCGGAAGTACTGGGAGAAGCGGCAGAAAACAGCATCCAGTCATCAAAATTGAAATCTCTCGAAAACCACATAGAATGATCCAGGCTAGCCATTTGCGTATTTCCATAATTGGCTTTACTGGCATTTGGTTTTAAAGCGGCATTTAAAATGTTATAATCAGAAATATAGGTTAATATTTGTTGCTTTAGGGGCAGATCTAAAGTACCTGCGTTCCCTTTTAATTTAAACCAAACATCTTCTGTTGCGGGAAGATCTTTCTGATTTAAAGGATCTACCATTTCTACTGGTTTAAAATAAACGGGTCGTTCAATACTTAAGAAATCTTTCATTTGCCTTGGCAATAAATGATGAAACTTTTCTAGCATATCATTCCAGCTTAATAACTCTTCAGGCTGCTTAATATTCCTTTTAATGGCTACTTGATGTTCATGTCCATTTTCAATTTTATGAAAAGACGCGGCCATAATAAATATGGTAATATTATCCTGTACAGCTGTTACTCGACGTGTAGAAAAACTGCCTCCGTTTCGCATTTCTCTCACTTGATATGAAATAGGTTTAGATAAGTTGCCCGGTTCTAAAAAATAAGAATGCAAAGAATGTACGATACGATCGTTAGAAATGCTTTTGTAAGCTGCATGAAGCGCTTGAGCAAGCACTTGACCTCCAAAAACATTAGGGCTACCGATGGTTTTACTTACTCCACTAAAAACATTATCTCCTTTATCTTCTAGTGTAAGGATATCTATAAGATCATGAATTGTTTTCATTGGCAATGACTACTTTTTTGAATGGATATTTTTGATTAAACCTCGTAGGTTGAATATTCATCAAAAATAACTTTAAAAGTTTATTCGTAATAGATTTTTTGTGACGAATATAAACTGTTAAGTCTTGAGGTGTTGCACCCACAGAGCTTTTTATTTCACTTGCTGTTCTTGCAAAGTTCAAAACACTTAATTTTTTGTCAATGGCAATAGTTATATAATCATAGAGCATCCTTTGATATACAGCATATTTTCTATTATACTGATAATCTATTCCTACAAAATGAGCATCTAAGGAGTCATTATTTATAATTCCAGACATGAACCCCACCATTTTATCATCCAAGCAGTACGCTTTTAAAATATAGCTACCATTAAACCTTGTAATAAAATCTCGATAGGTGTTTAGATTAAAGTCACCCAGAGTAAAATCTGCTCTAGACACCACTTTTTTATACAGCGCAGTCATTTTAGGTAGTAGTTCTTCAATATTTTCTTGGGTAATATCCTCAATACGAATACTACTACTTTGTTTAAATGCCTTTCGAGCTTTTACACGAAACTTTGTTTTAAGAGCAGCCAAATAATCATCGAAAGTTTGCCAATCTTCTTTTAACGAAAGCATCATGTTGGGTTCGACTTGAATAGGATAATAGTTAAAATCTAAGAGTTCATCAGTAATAAAAAGAGATTCTTTGATGAAATCTTTTAAAATAAAAACCGCAATTTCTTTATCTGAATTATCATTGGCGAAATGCTGAATGGCCTTTCCGAGTTGCTTAATTGTTTTGTTTTTGTCAATTCCTTTTCTGATAAATATGCCATGCTCTCCACTCACAAAAACGTTTCCACTCATGAGAAATTTCAAAGGCTTTTCCTTAGGGAGAATTCGTATTTTACGAGCAACAGCGGTCACTTTCCGCAATAATTTTTCAAGGTCGTTCTTTATAGAATCGACGTCAAAATCTATAATCTGAAGCATGGAGAAAGCAATGGCTTCCTCGGTTTCATTCAATAAAACAATATAGGAGAACTCTATTTGAGGATTGTTTGTCTCTAAAGATAGAAGGTAATCTCTATGAAAATAGATATTGTCTTCACATCCTAATTGCTGCCATATCTCGTCAGTAATTTCAGTGATGCTTGAGAAGGTCAGCGTATTATGATGGCTTTTGCAGATCAAAAAATAAGTTTGGTTTAAAGATAAGGAAATGTATAGATAGAAGTATGTTAAAAATAAATTAAGCTTATTTTTATTTATTCTAAATAAATGATTATTTTTGCATCGAAAATCTAGTTAAGTGATTGTTTTCTATCAACAAAAGAGTAAGGTTAAGACACTACCAGTAACAATTAAAAATTGTTGTGATACACCTTGTATAGTGCCTAAATCCAAATGTTGTCAGAAGTACAAAAAGAAAGGTGTCAATTGCAAGAGGTGTCCTAAACTAGTAGAAGAACTCTCCTTTCAAAAAGTATCCTAATTATTTTAAAGAGGTTGATAATTATCATATTTCAATCCAACGCATATTTATAATTTTACGTTGAATAATTTAAAGAGCAATAATTATGCATGTACCCTTAGTTTCATGGATCAACGGAACCATTATGATAGGTGTTTTTGCACTAGTTGTTATAGGACTAGTGGTTGCAGTATTCCTTCTAATGAATAGCGATAAAAAAGCTTAAAAGTAAACTACTATTTAAAAGCGTTTAAACCAGTAACGTCTAATCCCGTAATGAGTAGATGAATGTCATGCGTACCTTCGTAGGTGATCACACTTTCAAGGTTCATAGAATGACGCATGATTGAATATTCACCGGTAATACCCATACCTCCTAGCATTTGTCTTGCTTCACGAGCGATATTGATAGCCATATCAACATTATTTCTCTTGGCCATAGAAATCTGTGCAGAGGTAGCTCTACCTTCATTTCGTAAAACACCTAAACGCCAAGTTAGCAATTGTGCCTTGGTAATTTCCGTGATCATTTCGGCTAACTTCTTTTGTTGTAATTGGAATTGACCAATAGGTTTTCCAAACTGTAAGCGCTCTTTACTATAGCGTAATGCTGTATCATAACAATCCATGGCAGCACCAATAGCTCCCCAGGCAATACCATATCTTGCAGAATCTAAACAACCTAATGGAGCGCCTAACCCTGATTTATTAGGTAATAAATTCTCTTTAGGAACCTTTACATTATCAAAAATTAACTCACCCGTAGCAGAAGCTCTTAAGGACCACTTATTATGTGTTTCAGGTGTAGAGAATCCTTCCATACCTCTTTCTACGATCAAGCCATGAATTCTACCTTCTTCATTTTTTGCCCATACCACGGCCACTTGTGCAAAAGGAGCATTAGAGATCCACATCTTAGCACCATTCAAAAGGTAATGGTCGCCCATATCTTTAAAATTAGTTACCATTCCGCTTGGGTTAGATCCGTGATCTGGTTCTGTCAATCCGAAACAACCCATCCACTCGCCACTAGCTAATTTTGGCAAGTATTTATTGCGTTGTTCTTCATTCCCATATTTCCAAATAGGATACATTACCAAAGAAGATTGTACGGACGCAGTAGAACGGACTCCAGAGTCGCCACGTTCTATTTCTTGCATGATCAAACCATATGAAATTTGATCTAATCCAGCACCACCATATTCTTCAGGGATGTAAGGGCCAAAAGCACCAATTTCTGCAAGACCTCCAATAATTTGTGTTGGAAATTCTGCTTTTTGCGCATAATCTTCAATAATTGGAGAAACTTCTCTTTTTACCCACTCTCTTGAAGCATCTCTTACGAGTTTGTGTTCTTCGGTAAGTAATTCATCTATTTGGTAATAATCAGGAGCTTGAAATAAATCTGGTTTCATTAATTTATGGTATAAATTTTCGTCAAAAATAATAATTAATATGATTAATAAGCACTACTTTTCAGTAAGTTTGTAAGTATGAAGTTTACGCTGGGTAAAGCAGAGCGATTAAAAAGCAAAAAATTAATAGAGCGATTATTTGAAGAAGGGTCTTCTTTAAAAGTATACCCTTTTAAACTAGTCTACTTAAAAACCCCTCACACATCAGACTTTCCTGTCCAAGCTGCATTTTCTGTTCCTAAAAGAAGGTTTAAGAAAGCAGTAGATAGAAATAGAATTAAAAGATTATTAAGAGAAGCGTATAGGCTGGAAAAACAAATTGTTTATGAAGGGGTTAACGATTCTTTTGTTTTTATGATTACCTTTATTGGTAAGGAAGAACCTACGTTTGTGAATGTTAAAAAAGACATACACAAGCTATTAAATGTATTTGTTGAAGAGTTAAAAAGCGAGACATGAAAAAAAGCATAAAAAAATATTCGATATTAGTTGTTCTACTAGTATCCATCGGAATCTCATTTTCTTTTAGATCTGATTTTTTCGAAGTTGCAAAACAAATAGAGATTTATAATACACTTTTCAAAGAATTGAATATGTATTATGTAGACGAGATTAATCCAGCTGAATTTACCAATAAAGCCATTAAAAATACGCTTAAAGATTTGGACCCATATACAAATTACTATAACGAACAAGATGTAGAAGAGGCAAAAATCAAAAGAGAAGGAGAGTATGCAGGTGTCGGAGTTGCTGTGTATTATGATAAAACCGGGATTACACTAGCAGAAATCTACAAAGGGTATTCGGCGGACAAAGCGGGATTGAAAGCTGGAGATATTATTACAAAAGTAGATGGAGAGCCTTTGCAGAATATGGAAAGAGAACAGCTCTCAGAGTTTTTAAAAGGAACACCAAATAGTTCTGTTAGTGTTGAAATATCACGGGAGGGGAAGACTTTTACGACAACATTGACCAGAGAAAAAGTGTCGGTGAATCCAGTTGCTTTTTACGATTTGATAGATGAGGAGACGGGTTATATCGTATTAACAAGATTTAGTAATAAAGCATCTGCGGAAGTAAAGAAGGCATTTAAAGCTCTTAAGAAAAAAGGAATGAAAAAGCTGGTTTTTGATCTTAGAGGTAACCCAGGGGGGTCGCTTTTAGAGGCGATCAATATTTCTAATTTCTTTTTACCTAAAGGAAGTACTATTGTCTCAACAAAAGCCAAAGTTAAAAAGTGGAGTAACACGTATAGAGCAACAAATAATCCTTTAGATCTAGATATGCCAATTACTGTATTAGTAGATGGAAGTTCCGCTTCGGCATCTGAAATAGTAAGCGGTGCACTCCAAGATTATGATAGAGCAGTGATCTTAGGGGAGCGTTCTTTTGGAAAAGGATTGGTGCAACGCTATAGAAATTTGAATTATGGGACCCAATTAAAAGTGACTATTTCTAAATACTATACACCTAGTGGTAGATGTATCCAAGAACTAGACTATGCGAATAGAGATACGAATGGAAAGGTTCCGAAATTTTCAGATGGAGGGGTAAATAAATTTACTACTCAAAACGGAAGAACTGTATATGATGGAGGAGGCGTTATGCCAGATGTTTCATTAAAGATATCTAAGAAGACAGACGAAACAAAAAAATTACTGAGATCTCGAGCGGTTTTCAATTTTACAACAGACTATTTTTATCAAAACAAAGAAATTTCTGATGTGACGAAATTCCGTTTTTCAGATGCAGATTTCAAGAGTTTCGAGCAGTATTTATTGAAAGATACCACATTCGTAACCAAGCAGGAAAAATCGTTTAAAGAAGCCATGAAAACCGTTAAAGATGTAAAAATGGTAAGTCAAGAGTATAAAAAAATACAGCAAAAATTAAAGAAGGATAAGATCAACAAGATTTCTATAAATGAAGATATCCTAAAGGTGCTGCTACAAGAAGAAGTAGTCTCTAGATATTATTATGAAGAAGGAGTTTATCAAAACAAATTGAAAAATGATATTGCTATTATAGAGGCAACGCGGCTTTTAAAGGATATTGATAAGTACAATAATATCCTAGTTAAAAAATAACTCAAGACGAAATTAGTATCTTAGCGCCGAAAAATACTATATGGCACAAAACAAATATAAAGAAAGAACAAGAGCTCAGGAATCTACTAATGCAATAGAAAGATTATATATTTCTATGCGTCACTTATTTAGCCGAGGTTTCTATAAACCAATGGGAGTCTCAGGAGAAGCATTACGCAAGTCCTTGTTACTCTTAAGACCGGAAATATATGGTTCCATAGCGGAAGATAAAGTTGAATTGAACGGATTGATTTATGTTATTGAGAGATTGCCGGAAGGAATAGAAGAATGTCAGTTTATTAATTTGACAGCTGATGAAGGGTATGCCACTTCTCATTTTAAACCGATCATTCCGCCTAAAAGAAGACGTAATTGTTACCGAATAGATAAAGATCAAATGAATATTGAGATCACAAGAGGAAGGTCTGAGATCTACGATATACTAACACATATCACCTTTTTATTTATTGAATCTCATAAAATAAAAGACAAAGTTCTTATAAATGATCGAGGAGATTGTATTCGAGAGTGGCAAAATTTAGAAGAAATTGTTTTATATAACAAAGAACTAACTCAGAAAGAAAGAGAAATTGCTACTGTTCATTTGGGGAGCATATTAGGAAGAACATACAATGAGGTATGCGATATTCATCAAACTTTTTCAAGTAAAGATAATCCAGATCGATTCTTTCAATTAATATATTGGTTAGGGAAACTGGCTATCAATGAGGTTTGTCATATTAAAAAGAGGGTGGTAACTTTCAGTTCTGTATTGAACGAGCAAATTGGCCATCATATTTATGGAGAAATTTGGGCCAATAATATAAAGAAGACACTTTTAGAGCATAATCTGCTGGATAAGCCTGTTCATATCATCAGTGCTAATATGCACAGTGTATTGAATTCTATTTACGCGAAAGGAGCACTTCCAAATGAAGCTAAGGAACATCAAGGCTTTTCATTGTTCGAGTTACTAAGTAATGAACAAAGTCAACCCTTGCAAAAAGCGGTAAAAAATTACGCTTCAGAAAATGGATTGATCTATTTAAAAGACACTTCAGGAACGAATATTAATGTTCAGATAATAGATACAAGTAAAATCAATTTTGATACTTCAGAATACAATAAAGTGCATTCCATCGAGCAAGATGCTGTAATTATTGTTATGGATTATGCATTCGGTGAGCAAGCTTATGAAACCATGGATGAACTGTTAAAACCGTATAAGACAGAAGCAGAGACCGTACATTTAGATGTTGAATCTGTTTCTATTATGGGTAAAGCAGGAATTTTAGAAGGAGGCAAAGGAGATATTATGATTCCTTCTTCGCATATCTTTGAAGGAACAGCAGATAACTATCCGTTTAAAAATGAATTATCCAAGGAAGATTTAGAAGGTTTTGGAGTTCAGTCTTTTGATGGAGCGATGGTAACTGTTTTAGGAACTTCTTTACAAAATAAAGATATCTTAAAGTTTTTCCACGATTCTACTTGGAATGTTATCGGTTTAGAGATGGAAGGAGCACATTATCAAAAAGCAATTCAGTCTGCCTCTAAAATTAGAGGGAATATATCAGAAAATGTAAAAGTAAGATACGCGTATTACGCATCGGATAACCCTTTAGAAACAGGCGCAACATTAGCCTCTGGAGGTTTAGGGATGTCTGGAGTTACACCAACATATGCGATTACGCACAAGATACTAGAACAGATTTTTTAGAGTTATATAGTAAAATTAACCAATCAGTATGTCAACAAAACAACATAATAGCGAAGAGGAAGTAGATTTAGGATCTTTGTTCCAGGTAATAGGAAAAGGATTTTCAAGGTTTTTAAATTTTGTCGTAAGCATATTCAAAGGAATATTTCATTTCCTTATTATAGTATTACTTTTCTTTAGAAAACACGCAATTATAATAATAATTTCGGGAGTCGTCTTAGGAGCTGTCGGGTATTTTCTAGATAGTAGTAAAACAATTATTTATGAGTCAAAGATGTTGGTAAAACCGAACTTTAACAGCACGAAACAACTATATAGTAATATAAAATTTTACAATGACCTAGTGGGTCAAGAGGAGTACGAATTGCTTACAGGAACATTTAACATAAGCGACGAAGAAGCAAGATCATTGCGAGGGTTTTCGATAAAACCTATTAAAAATGAAAATGACATTGTTAGCGGTTATAATGAGTTGCTCGCTTCAGTAGATACTATTTCACTTAGGAACTATAAGATAACTGAATTTAAAGAAGCTTTTACTAATCATGATTATAAAGTCCATGAAATAAAGGTAAGATCTACTCAAAATAAAATCTTTACCAAGTTTGATGCTGCCATTTTATCTTCAATTATAAACAATGAATACTTCAAAAAGTTAAAGGAGTCAGAGAACACTAATCTTGATAGAAGTTATAATCTTTATCAGAAAAACTTAAAAGACGCTGATACTTTGAGAAAGGTGTATATGAAAGCACTTCTAGATGAGGCCAAAAAACCTACTCAGGGGACTTCTATAGATATGGGAAGTAGAGGAAATCAAAATAATGAAATTCAACTCTTCTCAATAAGTAGAAATTTAAACTCTAACTTATCTAAAATTAATGAAGATAAAGCGCATAAAACCGAAATAGTAAATGTTATTTCTAGTTTTCAAAAAATCGGCTCGAAAGAGCAAGGACTTTTGAAGAACAAGATGCTGGTACTTGGCGCTATTGGAATTTTAGGAACAATTCTGGTTCTATTGTTGAAAGAATTAAATGGCTTTTTAAATAATTATAAAAAGTAGCTTGATGCGCACAATCTTAGTTACAGGTGGAGCCGGATTTATTGGCGCTAATTTTATTCCTTATTATTTAGAGAATAATACAGATGTAGAAATTGTAAATATTGATGCACTCACCTACGCTGGAGATCTTCAAAACTTAAAAGAGATAGAAAACCACGATAGATATAAGTTTGTTAAAGGGGATATTTGCGATAGGGGTTTGTTGGAAGAGCTATTTTTAACTTACAATTTTAAGGGGGTTATTCATTTTGCAGCAGAATCTCACGTTGATAATTCGATTAAAAACCCTGATGCATTTGTAAGAACGAATGTTTTTGGAACATTTAATTTATTAGATGTGGCTAAAAAGCATTGGATGGATGGTCCTAGCTTGTATAAGAAAGAGTTTATAGAAGCAAGATTTCATCATATATCCACAGACGAAGTATATGGTACGTTAGGAGAAGAAGGTTTGTTTACGGAAAACACACCATATGCCCCGAATAGTCCATATAGCGCATCGAAAGCTTCTTCAGATTTTTTTGTAAGAAGTTATTTCCATACATACGGAATGCAAGTAGTTACAACTAATTGTTCAAACAATTACGGCCCAAAGCAGCATGATGAAAAATTGATTCCAACCATTATTAGAAAAGCGATTGCTGGAGAAGCTATACCCATCTATGGTGATGGTCAGAACATTAGAGACTGGCTATATGTATTAGACCATTGCAAAGGAATTGAACTAGTCTATGAAAAGGGTATAAGTGGAGAAACGTATAATATCGGAGGAAGAAATGAAAGAAAGAATTTATATATTGCTCATACAATTTGTGAATTGTTAGATGAAATGAAGCCAAAATCGACCTCGTACAAAGAGCAAATTGATTTTGTAAAAGATCGCCCAGGCCATGATTTTAGATATGCTATAGACGCTACGAAAATTGAAAAAGATTTAGGGTGGGAGGCCGAAGAAAATTTTGAATCAGGAATACAGAAAACCATTACGTGGTATCTTAATAAATATGAGTAATTGATGAAAGGAATAGTTTTAGCAGGAGGGTCAGGGACGAGGTTGCATCCACTTACACTATCAGTAAGTAAGCAATTAATGCCTGTATACGATAAACCTATGATCTATTACCCGATTTCTACACTCATTTCGGCTGGTATTAATGAAATATTAATTATTTCTACACCTCAAGATCTTCCATTGTTTAAAAAATTACTAGGAAATGGCACTCAAATAGGATGCACGTTTGAATATGCTGTACAAGAGCACCCGAATGGGTTAGCTGAAGCTTTTGTTATAGGAGAAAAATTTATAGGAAGTGATAAAGTCGCCTTGATCTTAGGAGACAATATTTTTTATGGTACAGGGCTAGCAGATCTTTTGAAAGCGAATAATGATCCTGAAGGAGGAATTATTTATGCATATCATGTACAAGATCCAGAAAGATATGGAGTAGTTGATTTTGACGAAGAAGGAAAGGCGATTTCCATAGAGGAAAAGCCAGAAAGCCCTAAGTCAAACTTCGCTGTTCCTGGAATTTACTTTTATGATAATTCCGTAGTGGAAATAGCAAAAAATATTGCACCAAGTAATAGAGGTGAGTTGGAGATTACAGATATTAACAAAGAATATCTGAAAAGAGGTGACTTAAAGGTTAGTATTCTTGACAGAGGTACCGCCTGGTTAGACACAGGAACGTTTCATTCTTTAATGCAAGCATCTAATTTTGTGCAAGTGATCGAGGAAAGGCAAGGATTAAAGGTGGGATCTATAGAAGTGGCTGCATTTCGAAGTGGATTTATTAGTAAAGATGAATTAATTGCATTAGCACAACCTTTGCTTAAAAGCGGTTATGGTAAAAATCTATTAGATTTATAATGAAATTGACAGAAACACATTTAGAAGGATGTTTCATTATTGAACCAACTGTATTTGGCGACGACAGAGGTAATTTTTTCGAAAGCTTTAATGCGCAAAAATTTCAAGAGCTTACTGGCTTAAACTTGGTCTTTGTTCAGGATAACCAATCTTTTTCACAACGAGGTGTATTAAGAGGATTACACTTTCAGCAAGGGAATTATGCACAAGCAAAATTGGTTCGAGTAATCAAAGGAAAAGTATTAGATGTTGCCGTGGATATAAGACCCGAATCAAATACATTTGGACAGGCTTTCTCTATTGAATTATCAGGAGAGAACAATAAGCAACTATTTGTTCCGAGAGGATTTGCTCATGGTTTTTCCGTTCTTGAAAACGATACTATCTTTGCATACAAGTGCGACAATTATTATAACAAAGAGTCTGAAAGCGGGATAATATTCAACGACCCTAGTTTAAATATTGATTGGAGGTTAAATGAAAATGAAGTGCTACTTTCGGATAAAGATAAAGAATTAAAAAGTTTGAAAGAACTTATATAAAAATTGAACTATGTTAGATTTAAACGGGAAATCAATATTAATTACTGGAGGTACAGGTTCATTTGGAAAAATGTTTACCAAGCTTATTTTTGAGAGATATCCAAATGTAAAGCGTTTAGTTATTTTCTCTAGAGATGAGCAAAAACACTACCAAATGTCTATGGACTTCCCAGAAGACACCTATAAGAATATTCGCTATTTTATTGGAGATGTTAGAGACAGGAAAAGACTAATACGTGCTTTGGAAGGCATAGATATTGTAATTCATGCGGCAGCAATGAAACATGTTCACATTGCAGAGTATAACCCAATGGAATGCGTAAAAACAAATATACTCGGAGCTGAGAATGTTATTGAAGCGGCGTTCAGCACGGGAGTAAGGAGTGTGGTGGCTCTTTCGACAGATAAAGCCGCTGCTCCGATCAATCTTTACGGAGCAACAAAATTAGCCTCCGATAAGTTATTCGTTGCAGCAAATAATATCAAAGGAAAAAGAGATATTAAGTTTTCGGTTGTACGTTATGGAAATGTAATGGGCTCCAATGGCTCGGTAATGCCTTTTTTCTTGAAAAAGAAAGAAGAGGGAATATTGCCTATTACACACAAAGACATGACACGTTTTAATATTAGCCTGGAAGACGGCTGTGAAATGGTTTTTAACGCTATTGAAAATGCCTTTGGAGGGGAGATATTTGTCCCAAAGATACCGTCTTACAAGATTACTGATGTGGCCACCGCTATTGCTCCGGAGTGTGAACAGAAAATTGTAGGGATTAGGCCGGGAGAAAAATTACACGAAGAAATGATTACCTCGTCTGATTCATTAAACACCTATGATCTTGGAAAGTACTATGCTATCATTCCGACCAAACCAGTATTTGATGTTAATGAGTTTATGTCTACATTCAATGCTAAAAAGGTTGACGAAGGGTTTAGCTATAATTCCAGCGAAAATGAA
This sequence comes from Asprobacillus argus, assembly GCF_032248395.1. Classification (NCBI taxonomy): domain Bacteria; kingdom Pseudomonadati; phylum Bacteroidota; class Flavobacteriia; order Flavobacteriales; family Flavobacteriaceae; genus Asprobacillus; species Asprobacillus argus. The sequence continues at coordinate 446,883 of NZ_JAVTTO010000001.1, read as the reverse complement.
GAGTGGGAAACTATAGAAAGTTTAAGAGCGCTCATTAAAAAACATGTTGATGCTAATTTTTCTTTATGATGAAACCAATTCCATATGGCAGACAACATATAGATCAAAAAGATATTGATGCAGTAACACAAACGCTTACTGCAGACTTTCTTACTCAGGGCCCTAAGGTAAAGGAGTTTGAAACAAAATTTGCTGATTACGTAGGAGCAAAATATGCAGTGGCTGTAAGTAATGCCACAGCAGGTTTGCATATAGCCGTTTTAGCACTGGATTTAAAAGAAGGAGAACGGGTAATTACTACGCCCATTACATTTGCAGCGTCTGCAAATTGTGTAAGATATGCGCAAGGAGAAGTGTGGTTCGCAGATATTGATAAGAATACGTATGTATTGTCTGTTGAAAGTGTTAGAGAATTAATTGAAAGTAAGCCCAAAGGTTTTTTTAAGGGGATTATACCAGTTGATTTTGCTGGATTGCCAGTTAACCTTGAGGAGTTTCGAAAATTAGCAGATGAACATGATCTGTGGATTGTCGAGGATGCTTGTCATGCTCCCGGAGGCTATTTTACAGACGGTAAAGGGGTAATTCAAAAATGTGGAAATGGCAATTTTGCAGAGATAAGTGTATTTTCATTTCACCCAGTAAAACATATTGCTTGCGGAGAAGGAGGGATGCTAACCACGAACTCGGAAGAATTGTACAACAAGCTAACGCTACTAAGAACACATGGAATCACTAAGGAGAATATGTCAAAAAATGATGGTGGCTGGTTTTATGAAATGCAACAACTTGGATTTAATTATAGATTAACTGACTTCCAAAGTGCTTTAGGAATTACACAACTCGCAAAAAATGATCAAGGATTAGAAAGAAGAAACCAGATAGCCAATAGGTATAAGGAAGCATTTAAAGATCTAATAGCGTATCAAAGTTTACCCAAAGGAAGCTTTAATGCTCATCATTTATTTGTAATTGAGGTTGAAAATAGAAAAAGATTATATGATTTCTTAAGAGAAAATAAAATCTTTGCACAGATACACTACATTCCAATACATACATTGCCATATTATAAAAAAATAGGGTATTTTGAAGCTGACTTATCTGCTTCGGAGAAGTATTATTCTAGGTGTATTAGTTTACCAATGTATCCAAGTCTTACTGATCAAGAACAGGAATTTGTTATAGAAAAAGTAGTATCTTTCATTCGTGACTAAATTAGCAATTATACCAGCAAGAGGAGGAAGTAAGAGAATACTAAGAAAAAACATTCGATCTTTTCTAAACAAGCCAATAATAGTGTATTCAATCGAAGCAGCACTAAAGAGTAATTTGTTCGATGAAGTAATGGTGTCTACCGATGATGATGAAATTGCTAGTATCGCAAGGGCTCATGGAGCGAAAGTGCCCTTTCAAAGAAGCGCAAAAAATGCTGATGATGTTGCGGTACTTGCAGATGTTGTTGAAGAGGTATTACTAACATATGAAAAAGAAGGACTTTCTTTCGAAAGTGTCTGTTGTATTTTACCAACGGCACCTTTTGTATCTGCTACTTTACTCGAAAGATCCTATGAAAAATTACACACGGATAATTTTGATAGTATTTTCCCGATAATGGAATTTTCATTTCCCATCCAGCGCTCATTGAAAAAAGTTGACGACAAAATTCACATGGTATGGGAAGAACATATGAACTCCCGTTCTCAAGATCTTGATACTAGATATCATGACGCTGGACAGTTTTATTGGTTAAAAGTATCGACATTTTTAAATGAGAAAAAACTGTTTATGAAAAATTCAGGAGGCATTGTGATTTCTGAGTTGGAAGCTCAGGATATAGACTCTGAAACTGATTGGAAATTAGCAGAGCTCAAGTACAAACTAATGATCAATGAAAAAAACAATACTATTTAGAGCTGATGGAAATGCTAGCTCAGGACTTGGTCATTTATACAGACTTTTTAGTTTGGTAGAAATTGTCCGAGGAAAGTACGATTTCGTTTTTATTACAAAAGAAAATAGCGCACTGTCTGTTTTCCCGAAAACAATTTCAACCTTTTTAGTTCCAAATTCGATTTCAATTGAAGAAGAAATTCAATGGCTAAAGGAAAATTTTTCCTCAAAAAATTGTATAATCATTGCAGATGGTTACCAATTTACTTCAGCATATCAGCAAACGGGAAAGGAGGAAGGATTTTCAGTAATGTATATAGATGATTTGGCGCAAATTCGCATGTTTGCAGACGTTGTGGTGAACCACTCTCCAGGGCTTACTCCTGAAAACTATAAAAAACAAAGTACAACTAAACTTGCATTAGGGCCCGATTATGCCTTGTTACGTCCAACATTTCTCCAACTAGCAGAAACCACAAGAATTATTTCTAAGATAGATACTGTTTTCATTTGTTTTGGAGGAGCAGATCCATATAATTTAACGGCAAAAGCCCTCGAAGCGAGTCTTAATGTTGAAAATATTAAGACGATTCATGTCGTATTAGGAGGAGCATATGAACATAGTAATATGTACGCTTCTAAAAAAGGATATAAGAAAGAAGTGTGTATTCATAGAAATCTATCAGAAGCCGAGATGGCCAAGGTTATGCTAAATTCGAATGTCGCCATAGTCCCATCGAGTACGATTTTGTATGAGCTGTGTTGTGCAAAGATGCCTATTTTATCAGGGTATTTTGTAGACAACCAAGAACGGATTTATAATGGATTTTTAAAAGAGAAGGCAATTTTCGGGCTAGGAAATATTAAAGATTTTTCGACTGAAGATTTTAAGATTGCTTTGACCTCGATCATTGGTAAGTCTAATTTTGAAGATCTAATGGTAGCGCAAAACAAATTATTTGATAGTAAAATAAAGGAAAGGTATTTAGAATTAATTGAAGGGTTATGTTGAAGATAGGAGTTTTATGTAGCGGAAATCTAGGGCTAGAAATTGTAGAAAAAATTGAACGGAACTATGATGTTCTATGTGTGCTAACTGACAAGAATTCTGAGGGAATTATAGCCTATTCTAAAAAGAGAAAAATCCCACATTTTATCGGAAATCCTAGAAAAAATAAAGGATATGCGTTTATCAAAGAATTTGCCATTGACGTGTTGATCTCTGTAAACTATTTGTTTTTAATAGAACAGGACATTATAAATCACCCTACAAGATTAGCTTTTAACATTCATGGATCTTTATTGCCAAAATATAGAGGAAGAACTCCACATGTTTGGGCAATTATCAACGGAGAAAGTAAAGCTGGAATTACAGCTCATATAATAGATTCAGGTTGCGATACCGGAAATATTATAGAACAGATTGAAATACCTATAGAAAAAGAGGATACAGGAGGAAGAATGCTAGAAAAGTACACTCAGGCCTATTTCCCCATTATTACCAAAGTGTTAGAAAGTATCCAACATCATCAACTTAATACAAGAAAACAAGATGAAAAAAAGGCGACCTATTTTGGTAAAAGAACTCCTAATGATGGCCAAATAAACTGGAACTGGAAATCGGAGAGAATTCGTAATTGGGTGCGAGCACAAGCGTATCCTTACCCAGGAGCATTTACTTTTTATAAAGACCAGAAAATAATTATTGATAAAGTCCTTTTGGATCGTAGAACATTTTCTGACGATCTAGAAAATGGTCAGATTGTTGAAACCTTTCCAAAATTGATTGTAAAAACAATGGATGGCGGAGTATTAATAGAAAGTATGCGAACAAAAAGTATTACTTTCGATATTGGAAATAAGTTTGACAATGAAAATTGAAAATAGAAATATTGGTGAAGGATATCCTTGTTTTATAATAGCAGAATTATCAGCAAATCACGGAGGTGATATTGATATTGCCATAGAAACTATCAAGGCTGCGAAAAGAGCTGGGGCAGATGCAATAAAACTTCAAACATATACAGCTGATACGCTGACAATTGATAGCGATAAGGACCATTTTAAGATAGATAAAGGAACGTTATGGGACGGTAAGACACTTTACGAATTATATGAAGAGGCTTATACTCCTTGGGAATGGCATCAAAAACTTTTTGATGTAGCCAAAGACGAAGGATTAATTTGCTTCTCTTCTCCATTTGATTTTTCGGCGGTAGATTTTTTAGAATCGCTAAATGTTCCTGCCTATAAAATAGCTTCTTTTGAGATTCAAGATATTCCTTTAATAGAATATACAGCGTCTAAAGGAAAACCCATTATAATTTCCACTGGGATTGCCAAAGAAGAAGACATAGCACTGGCAGTTCAGACGTGCAGAAATACAGGAAACAATGATATTACACTTTTAAAATGTACATCTTCTTACCCTGCACCATTAGAACTTGCAAACCTCAAGACGATTGAAGACCTTAAAGAGCGGTTTCAAACAGAAGTAGGTTTTAGTGATCATACATATGGGTGGTTAGCCCCGTCAATTGCTGTGAGTTTGGGGGCTAAAATTATTGAAAAACATTTTATCCTTAATAAATCAATAGAAAGCGCCGACGCAGACTTCTCTTTAGATGAAGGCGAGTTTAAAGAAATGGTATCCAAAGTAAGAGATGCGGAAAAGTTATTAGGAAAAGTGTCTTATGAATTATCAGAAAAGGTTCAAAAGAATAAAAAATTTGCTCGATCCTTGTTTGTTGTTAAAGATGGAAAAAAGGGGGAAACTATTACTGAAGACCATATTAGATCTATAAGACCTGGATATGGATTGCATCCCAAACATTATAAAGAGGTATTGGGTAAAAAGTTTACAAAAGATGTAGAAAGGGGAGACCCTTTATCTCTTAACATGATTGATCAATCTTAGATGATTTCTAAAAGTATATTGAATATAATATTCAGAGGGCTCACTTTAATCTCAAAGTTCGCTTTTGTTTTCTTTTTAGGAAAGTACTCTATAGACGAATATGACTTGGGAGAATTCGGTATAATTACAACTTCAATCTCTCTTATAATATATTTGATAGGGTTCGATTATTATGTTTATAATACCAGAGAGATTATAAAATCTAAAAATGTTATTTCTAACGTTAGGAACCAATTCTATTTTCATCTATTGCTTTATGTTTTATTGCTTCCTATTGCTTTAGCTGTAATTTTTGGCTTTGATTTTGTAGGATTCAAGTATTTTTGGATTTTTCTGTTGTTGATTTTTTCAGAGCATTTAGGACAAGAGTTGTTTAGATTATTTACAACATTAGAAAAATCGGCTATAGCAAACATGCTCTTTTTTATTAAATCAGGACTGTGGGTTTGGGTTGCCTTATTTGATTATTTTATTCTTAAAAACGAAATAGACCTAACTAGGTATATAATAATGTGGGCAATTTTTTCGTGGGGATCGATGCTACTATCCGTTATATATCTTAAAAGAACAATAGCAATTAAAGCATTTAAGTTTTATAAACCGAATTACAGCTTGATTATAATGGGGGCTAAAAACTCAGGGATTTTTTTTATAAGCTCTATGTCTTTTTTAATAATTCAGTTTTCAGATCGATATATGATTGATTTTTATCATGGGAAAAAAATGGTAGGTGTGTATTCCATGTATTCTCAATTTATAAATGCTATAGATGTATTTGTGTTTAGCGCTATTATAATGGTTATGTACCCAAGATTGATTAAACTGTTTTCCGTTAAAGAGGAATACAAAAAACTGTACAAAAAGTTCATCACGTATGTACTGTGCGCCGCGGCACTACTTATTTTGATGAGCTGGCTGATAGCACCATTTATATTTGAATTTTTAGAAAAACCGTCTTTTTTGGAATATTTAGAAACCTATAACCTTCTTTTGTTAGGTGTGTTTTTTCTTTTATGGTCATATGTGTATCATTACGATCTATATATAAAAAAGAAAGACGTATTATTGTTAAAAATATCACTGATTGCTATGGTGACAAATGTGACTCTAAATCTATTTCTGATACCGGATAAAGGTATTTTTGGAGCATCTATCGCAACAATGATATCGTTTTTTGTAATGTTTATACTTAAATTAGCTTATAGCAAACGAAAGATTTATGATAGTATTTGATTTAATTAATGATGAAGCGCCTTTGTTTGTTGCAGCAATAAAAGAGTTGCCGAGATTTAAAAATAAGCCGAATGACTTTGTTTTCATTACTGAAGGGAATAGATGGAAAAAAGAGGTAGAAGGACTGTCATGTAGAAATAGACTTCATTTTTTTGATAAACTAGAAAAGGAAGATGTTAATTTAGATGAAGAATTAAAACGAATATCTAATGAGTATGATAATTTTAATATGTACGCATCAGATAGATATTTAATTCAAAAGGATAGGTTTTTTCAAAAGAAGATGCTAGTCTACACATATTTGTTTTTTGAAGATCTTTTTAGTAAAAATGTAACCCATTATTTTACTACCGGAATAGCATATACCTATAATTTGATCTCATTTCAAGTTAGCAAGAAGTTCAATGTAAGACATGTTTCCTTTTATGGAATACGATTTAGGAACAGAACTGCTATTTCTTTAGACCAAAAGAACACGTTTAACGAAGTTCGCGATTGGTATAAAGGATTTACGCTGGGAAAAATTAAAGATGAGATGTACGAGCCTATAAATCATTTTTTAACAAGACCTACTCAGCCTGGTTATATGAAAAATGCGATCAACTCGTCTAAACTTGAGTTTGTTTTTATAAAAGAGTTTTTCATTAGGTTTAAGAGGTATTACTTTTCTAATAAACATCGATTTGACCTATTTTCAAGGAATCCATTTGAATTGAGTAGTTTTAAGATAAAGAAGATTTTTAATGCTAAAAGAATAGATTTTTCACACAAAAGAGTTTTCGATCAAGTAAAAAAAGAAGACAAATATTTTTTATTTCCCTTGCATATGCAGCCAGAGGCCAGTACGTTAATATTAGCTCCTTTTTATGTAAATCAAAAAGACTGTATAGTAAATATCAGCAAGTTAATTCCACCAGATACGTATTTATATGTAAAAGAACACAAAAGTGCATTGGGGCAACATTCATTAAAGTTTTATAAAGAATTAAAAAGACACCCAAATATAAAGGTGATATCTTATCGTGAAAATATGTTCGAACTAATACATAATTCTTTAGGTACAATTAACCTATCCAGTACAGTAGGGTTAGAATCGTTAATGATTAAAAAACCTACAGTGTTATTGGGAGATGTTTTTTACAATGATTCAGGTTTGACGTTTAAAGTAGATTCATTTAAAGAGCTGGAAAAAGTATTGAATGAAGTAAATAATGAAGGCTTTTCTTTGGATACTACCTTCGAAAATTATAATGAGAAATTGGCTTTTTATATAGATGCGTTGTTAAAAAAATCATACCCTTTTGAATTTAATGTCGCAAAAATGGATACGAAGGCAAAAGTGCTTACTCCTACCAACATAAAAGAATTTTCTAAATGTTTAGAATCATTGATTTCTTAATATGATAGTTGCTTTTTTAGCATATATTACTTTTAATTATCTACTAGGTGCGAAGAAGATAATTAACCTTTGTTCAATTACTTTGTTCTATATTATGATGGGCATCTATATAGGAGAGAGTTCAATATTGTATAGTGCTAAATGGGTAAGGTTTGAAGATGTAAAATATGTCAATAGAAGTATTTTGTATCTAAAAATAGGATTTTATATATGTATCTTAATATTTTCGATTTTACCATTCTATTTTAAAGAATATAACCTCAAGAAATCACTAAACAATAAGGTGAAGAATTTGTTTGTAGCGGATGTTTCGTGGGTCTTGATTATTTTGCTATCTGTTCCTTTATACTTGGTTTTTATAAATATCTATATCCCAGTATTCGAGGATAGAACATTTATTTCAAAATATTTTCAAGATCGATTAGCAGACTTTATACCGTATAGACCATTTTATACACTGTCAATTAATGCATTGTCTACTATTTTATTTTTGCAGATAAACTATTTTCTTTTTTCATTCAAAAGAGTGTCATTTACAAAACTTTTGATAAATAAGAAGTTTTTAAAAATGTTTTTTTTAACAGGGACCCTGTTTTTTACTGCTAAAAGAGGACAGTTGTATTACCCTCTTTTTATATCTATTGTGGCATACTTGATATATAAAAGACATCTTGTAAAGCTCGTATTCACAAGCTCTTTTTTAGTAATACTTGTAGGGTTGTCCAGAAATTTTTCTGAAATTGTTAAGGGCGAACTTTCATTAGAGCATACTTTAATGACCTTATCTACATCTTTCTTTGTTTCTGTGAGGGAGCTCACAAGAGTGCTGTTTTTCTTTAACGAAGGTGAACACGCTTATCTATTTGGGAAGACATATGTAGCTGGCGTGTTTAGTTTTATTCCTACCAAAATAAATTCTCTAAAGGCAAATTATAACTATATGAGATATACTTCCATTATTTCAGATCAGAATCCGGATGAATTTGGAGGGATGAGATCCACTTATATTGGTGAGGCGTTTGTCAATTTTGGGTTTGTTGGAATTATTTTAGTACCCATATTATTTGCAATTTTTGTATATATAATTCATATTCTAATTAAGAAATATGCACTCAATAATTTCATTTATTATGTGATGGTGTTTTGGATTTTTAAAATGTTAGTGATGCCGTTTTACGAAAATGGAAGTTCTATGATTTTATTCTTTTTAATTACTGTTGCCTTTATGATTATTTGTGGATTAAGAATTGTGATTAGGAATAAAAGGAGTATTTTGAAAATCTCTTTTTTACATAAGCAAGATGAGAAGGATTAGCGCATTAAATATAGATGAGTTTTTAATAGGAATGGTGCTGTTCTCATTGCCAATTTCTATCAGAATAAACTCGGTTATAACAATTATAGCTGCTACATATTTTCTTATAAAGATGGTTAAAAATAGAGCTTTTAAGTATCTCCTAGTCTTTTATGTTTCTATTTCTTTTTTCTTAGCGCAGTTCATCTCCTATGTGATAAGTAATGACCATCAAAAGGCAGAAGTCAAACTTGTCTTATATAGCACTTTTTTACTTTTTCCAATAATGTTTTCATACTTGTCTTTCAAGAAAATAAAGCTCAATGAAGGAAGAGTTTTTAAGTATTTATTCTATGGCGTTGTTGTCATTTTGATATATGGAATAATGCGTTTTTTGTATGATATTATTTTTCTGAGCGAAAGATATGATTATGGAAGAGCAGTGGCTTTATTGTTAAAGTATATTCCCCACCATGCATATATGTCTATGCTCATTCTTATAAGTATTTATGCTACTATTATGGATAGATTAGAGCGTAATCGTAATGGGAGGGAAATATTTATAGTGCCGATTTTGTATCTCTTTTTAATACTATTGAGTTCTAGAATGGCAATTTTGACTGGAGTGGTTATTTTGCCCATGTTTCTTTTTTTCAAGATCAGAAAAAAAGGCTATAAGAAGAAATTTATTTGGACAGGATTATTTGCGTTGGTTATACTCATTGCTATTGGGTTTACAAATGATTTTGTAAGAGATAAAATTCTATATAGCTATTATGAAATTATGGATATAGCTACAAAAGACAAGCCGTTTTTTGGCGTTTCATTCAGGCAAAAAGTATGGGGTACGGCTTATACGCTGATTACAGAATCTCCCTTATGGGGTTATGGAATTGGCGATATTCAAGAAATATTAAATACTAATTATTCTGATAAAGAAGTAGTAGGGTTAAATGCGCATAACCAATACCTACAATTAGCACTCCATCATGGGGTCTTTATTTTTTTAATTTTAATAATATTACTTGCCAAAGTAATAAAGAAATGTTTGGACAATAAAAGAAACCTTATATTGTTTTCTTGGACTGTAATATTGTTCTTCTGTCTCACTGAAAGTATATTGAATAGACAATGGGGAGTAGTGTTATTTGCATTTGTGTTGAACTATTCTATTTATCTTAATAAGATTGCATTAAAGAACCAGAAAATATAATCTAGTATGATGATTTTTCGACATTTTTTTACCAATAAAGGGACTGGAGATATTTTATTCTTTAAATCTCTTGTTTTTGGAATTCTTATTTGGATCTTTTTTCACCTGGTTACCCCTTTAGATGTAGTAAACCCTTTGTCTTGGAGTACAATAATGTACATCATCTGTAATTATCTGGCGATTATGGGGGGATATGTAGTCGCAAAAGTATGTTTTCGTAATAAACAAGTAAAAGAAGAAAAGGTAGTTGTGGGAGGTGCTTTTTTTAAAGTGATGCTTATATTGATACTAACGTCCTCTTTAATTAGATACGTTGATTTGTTTTTTGTTAGGGATGTTTCTTTCACAAATGCTATTTCTTCAAACAAGTATAATCTTGCGCAGGCTGAAAATTTTTCTATTGTTTTAGGCCTTTTGGGTAGCTTGCGAATACTTTACTTTGTGCCTTATCTATTTTATACCATTCAGAAAAAAACGAATTTAAAGCTACTGGTAATTTGCCTATTGTTGTTTTTGGTTCCTATGGTTGAGGGGTATTTAAGAGGATCAAGAAGATTGATATTTGAACCAATTGCAATTTTGATCACTATTATAATGGTGTTTAATTATACAAAGTTATTTTCTAAAAGCGCAATTTTGGTAACTCTTTTAGGGTTGTTATTGGTGATGCCAATATCGAATTTTATTCTAAAAGAAAGAGTCGATCAATGGTCGTCAGAAGCGTTTTTAGAAAGAATGCAGAAAGCCCCTTACAATAAATTTGTTCCGATTCAAGCTAGCACTAAAGACTTTATATTGGAACATCGAAACAATTGGAAAGGAAGTGTCGCATTCAATGCTGTTCATCTAGGTCAATACATTACTCACGGGGTATACGAGTTTGATTATCTTCAGAGTCAAAAACCGACAAAAAAGAAAGGCTTGTATAATTCTTTTGTTCTGGTAAAATTGTCAAATAAATTAGGATTGACTAAAATACCTTTAGACTCGTTAATGAATCCCACGGGAAGAGTTACATATATCACTTTTTTCGGGGGGCAATTTTTGGATTTTGGTTGGTTCTCTCTGGTTGTTATGTTCTTCTACGGTGGTATACAAAATAGAGCCTTTATCTTTGGTGAGAAGAATGACTATTTAAAACCAATAACCGTCGTTTTTATTTTTACTAACGTATTTTTGCTTGTGTTTAATTTTATGAGAGCACAAATGTTAGTAGTTTTGATCTTATACTTGCTCATGTATGTTTTGTTAAGAACATTTGAGTCTAGAAAATTGCGAATGAAATTATGAAAGTCGCTATAGTTCATTACTGGTTTATAACCAGAAGAGGCGGAGAGAAAGTTGTTGAATCAATGTTGAAATTATTTCCTAATGCCGATATATATACTCTTTTTTATGATCCGAAAGCATACGGAGATTATTTAAAGAATAATAATGTGCACACGTCAAGCCTGAACAATTCTTTTTTAAGAAAGCATTATCAAAAGATATTTCCGTTGTATCCAATGGGAATAAGCTCATTGAAATTAAAAGAGAAATATGATTTGATTATCTCTTCGGAATCAGGTCCCGCAAAAGGAATTAAGAATATTCATGGAGTACCTCACATATGTTATATACACTCACCTATGCGCTACTGTTGGAGTCATAAGAACATGTATGTAGAGGCTGTGAACCCTTTGCTAAGACCATTCATGAGTTTTTTTTTAGAAAGACTGCGTAAATGGGATAAAAAAACGGTAAACAACGTGGATTTGTATATCAGTAACTCCAAAAATGTAGCAGATAGAGTTGCTAAATATTATCATAGAACGGCCGAAATAGTATATCCGCCAATCGCTGAAGAACTGTTTGAAGATATAAAACATGTTACTTCAGTGAAAACAACTTATTTAAGTTTTGGGGCAATTACTCCATATAAGAAAATAGATTTACTGATTGATACATTTAATAAAAACGGTAAAAGCTTAATTGTCGTTGGTGAAGGGTCAGAACGAGAGAAGTTGGAGAAAAAGGCAAAAGAAAACATTACCTTTATGGGCGAAGTTGATTGGAAAAGATTGCGGGAGATTATTTATAATTCAAAGGCGTTGCTTTTTCCTGGAGAAGAAGATTTTGGAATGATTCCTTTGGAAGTAATGGCTCATGGTATACCGGTTATAGCATTTAAAAAAGGAGGAGCTTTAGAAACAGTAGTGGAAGACAAAGATCAAATATCTAAATCTTCAGGAATCTTTTTTGAAAAGCAAACTGAAGAGTCCTTAGAAAGAGCAATCATGTATTTTGAAGATGTCGAAGACCAATTTGACTCATTATGGATAAGAGATCATGCGGGAAAATTTGCCGAAGATCAGTTTTTGTTGCATTTTAGATCAAAAGTAGATGACCTTTTAAATAGTAAATAGTTGAAGAAGAGATATTCATACCTTATTAGACCCTTACAAATATTGATGGACATTTTTGCCATTAATTTTGTAACATATTATATAGGAGATGTAAATTTTTTTAATCTGCATTTCCTCAGCTACATCATGTTGTTGTGGTTTGTAACTTCTTATTTTTCAGGATTCTATAAAGTATATAGGTTTACGAACGTATTAAGGATTATTACATTATCTGTTAGGCAATTCTTAATTTTTACGCTGGGCTATTTTGCATATTTTGGAATTTTTAGAGAAGGGATAGTAATAAATAACCAATTGTTAATTTTGATCTCAATTCTCTTGGGAGTTACATTTTTTAAATTTCTAGGATTTTTTCTGTTGAAACAGTATAGATCTTTGGGTAAAAACTACAGGACTACGGTCGTTCTTGGTTTCGACGATTCTTCGAAAAAAGTAATAAAGATCTTTAAAAGTAAGGCAAATCTTGGATACAAATTTCTAGGATTTTTTTCGAGCAGAACGTATAAAAACCCTGATTTTCTCGGAACTACTAAAGAATGTTTTGAATTTATTAAAAATAATGAAGTAGATGAAGTGTATTGCTCATTGACTGAGATTAATGAATCCCAAATTAAAGAACTTAAGAAATTCACCAATGAAAGAAATATAATACTAAAATTAATTCCTAACTCCAACGAACTATATAGTAAGAATCAAGATATAGAATTTTACGATAACACTCTCGTTGTTCTTAATGTAAAGAAGCTTCCATTTGAATTTGCAGAGAATTTTTACATTAAGAGGATTTTTGATGTAGTTTTTTCATTATGCGTGTGTGTGCTTATTCTATCATGGTTGATTCCCATATTATGGATTTTGGTAAAATTAGAATCTAAAGGGCCACTGATTTTTAAACAACCTAGAGAAGGATTAAATGGAGAGCATTTTGTTTGTTACAAATTTAGGTCTATGAAAATAAACTTGCTTTCAGATAAAGTCCATGCAACAAAAAATGATACAAGAGTTACGAAAGTAGGTGCGTTTTTAAGAAAGACCAGTATAGATGAACTACCACAATTTGTAAACGTCTTGTTAGGGGATATGAGTGTTGTGGGACCTAGGCCTCATTTAGAAAGTCTGTCTATTGAATACCAAAAAGAAGTAGAAGATTACCTAAAGAGACATATTGTAAAGCCTGGAATTACTGGGTTGGCTCAAGTAAGTGGCTATAGAGGAGAAATAAAGAAAAAGTCCGATATCAAAAATAGAATCCGATTGGATATTTTCTATATAGAAAATTGGTCCTTCTTTTTAGATATAAAAATCATTATTAAAACGTTGTTTAACGTATTTGAAGGAGAGGAGAAGGCCTATTAAATGGATGGTAAAGTCCAAATAACAGCTAGTATTGTACTCTATAAAGAGAATGGGGATACGCTTCAAAAAACAATAGATAGCTTTTTGAACACTCAACTTACTAAAAAGTTATATCTCATTGATAATTCTCCTAATGACTTCTTAAAAAAATATGCAGATCACCCCGATGTAAATTACTCTTTTAGCACTGCAAATATCGGATTTGGAAAAGCACATAATACAGTTTTGGAAAATAGTAGTAATAGTTCAGAATATCATCTTTTTTTAAACCCAGATGTAGCATTCAAACCCAATGTGATTCCAAACTTAATGGAACAATTAAGCAAAGATCAAAATGTATCCATGATCTCTCCGAAAGTGTTATATCCGGATGGAGAGCTTCAATATACATGTAGGAAGTATCCAAGATTTCTTGATTTAATCATTCGAAGGTTAGGGATTTTCAAGAAAAGAGTTTATAACAAAGAATATAGAGATCAAGATTTGACAAAGACCCTGTACCCAGATTTTATTCATGGTTGTTTTTTGTTGTTTAAGACACAAGACCTTATTGACATTAAAGGATTTGATGAGCGTTATTTTCTATATATGGAAGATGCCGATATTTGTAGAAAAATAGATGCCGCTGGAAAAAAGAAGATGTATTATCCTCAGGAAGAAATTGTTCATATCCACAGAAAGGGCTCAAACAAGAGTATTCGCTTATTTTTTAGACATTTAATTTCTGCGATAAAGTACTTTAATAAATGGGGATATTAGGTTGGAAAAATAATCAATCAACTTATATTTGTAGACCAAACACAACACACTAATGAATATTCTTATTTTAGGCTCGGGAGGAAGAGAACATGCGTTTACTTTAAAACTATCTCAAAGTAATAAGGTTGATAAATTATTTATAGCACCAGGAAATGCAGGAACGCAAAAACTAGGAACCAATGTTAATATCAATCCAACAGATTTTGAAGCCGTAAAAAAAGTAGTATTAGATCATGAGATTGGAATGGTAGTGGTTGGCCCTGAAGCTCCTTTAGTAGATGGAGTTCATGATTTTTTTCTTCAAGATAAGGATATAAAAAATGTCCCTGTTATTGGGCCAAAGAAAGATGGAGCCTTGTTAGAAGGGAGTAAGGATTTTTCTAAACAATTTATGGAAAAGCACCAGATTCCAACGGCCAGATATCAATCTTTCAACTCCGAAACTTTAGAAGAAGGGAAACAGTTTTTAGAAACATTTAATCCTCCGTACGTGTTAAAAGCAGATGGACTAGCTGCGGGAAAAGGAGTCTTAATTCTGAACTCACTTGAAGAAGCTAAAAGAGAGTTAGAAGAAATGCTTTCGAATAAAAAGTTTGGCGATGCATCGTCTACTGTGGTAATTGAAGAATTTTTAGATGGGATAGAGCTTTCAGTATTCGTACTAACAGATGGTAAAGGATATAAAGTATTACCGTCTGCTAAAGATTATAAAAGAATAGGAGAAGGAGATACGGGCTTAAACACAGGTGGAATGGGAGCCATTTCTCCAGTTCCTTTTGCCAACCAGGAATTTCTAGATAAAGTAGAAGAACGTGTTATAAAACCAACGATAGATGGATTGCAGCAAGATGGAATAGATTATAGAGGTTTTATTTTTATAGGGTTGATGAATGTAGGAGGGGACCCATATGTGATTGAATATAACGTCCGAATGGGAGATCCAGAAACGGAAGTGGTATTACCAAGAATTACATCAGACCTATATGATCTCTTTGAAGGTGTAGCTAATCAAACATTACATGAGAAGACCTATGAAGTAACTGCTAAGGTAGCTACAACCGTAATGTTAGTTTCAGGCGGATATCCAGAGACTTACGAAAAAGGAAAAAAGATTTCTGGAGCCGATGCTGTTACCGAGTCTATTGTATATCATGCAGGAACTACTGAAAAAGAAGATAGCATAATTACGAATGGAGGAAGAGTGATTGCTGTAACCTCTTTTGGAGATACAATTCAGGAAGCATTGGATGTATCCTATAAAAGTATTGAGGCTATTTCATTTGAAAAAATGAATTATCGAAAAGATATTGGATTTGATTTAATCTAAGATGAAAAAAATAATTGTTGCACCGTTAAATTGGGGATTGGGCCATGCCTCCCGTTGTGTGCCAATTATTAGATTATTAATAAAATATAAATATTCCCCGGTTATTGCAACGGATGGCGTTGCATTACTTTTTCTAAAGAAGGAGTTCCCTGAATTAGAAACCATTCAACTTCCCTCTTACAATATCAAATATGGTAAAAACCTAACAAAGCTTTTGTTATTTCAAACACCAAAAATATTGAAAGCCATTACTGCCGAGCGAAAGGTGATAGAGGAATATATACAAGATCACGATGATGTTATTGGTGTGATTTCTGACAACAGGTTTGGGGTTCGTAGTGACAAGGTACCATCGGTGTACATAACACATCAGGTAAACGTACTTTCTGGAATGTGGACCTGGTTAACAAGCTTTGTGCATCAAAAGATTATTCGGCGTTTTGACGAATGTTGGATTCCCGACGAAGAGTTATCTTTACTATCAGGAAAACTGTCAAGGTCAAAACGAAGTTTACATCAAAAATATATTGGATCATTAAGTAGGTTTTCAAAAGAAAATAAAAAACACCTTCATGATGTCGTTGTTGTTCTTTCGGGACTGGAACCAAATAGGACGCAGCTAGAAGAAAAACTTCATGAAGCTTTAGAAGAGTATAAAGGGAAAATTGTTTTTATTCGGGGCGTTCTGGAGTCAGAACAAAAAAAGGATCACAAGAATAATATTACTATATATAATTATGTCCTGTCTCAAGAACTTCAGGAGATACTAAATACAGCAAAGGTCGTTGTGTCTAGATCAGGATATTCATCTATCATGGATTATGCTGTTACAGGGAAAAAAGCTGTGCTAATTCCGACAAAAGGACAGACAGAGCAGGAGTATTTAGCTAAGTATTTAGCTCAGAAAGGAAATATAGTTTCCGTTAGCGAAAACATGTTTTGTGCTAAGGATATTGAACGAGCTCAAGATTTGTCTGGGTTAACCGTTGAAGATAAGATATTAAATAAAGAGTTACTTAGCCTTTTCAAGGGTAAATGAAAATTCAGAACCTTCTCCATAGATACTCTTTAATAGGATTGTTTCATTGTGCGCTTCTATAATATGCTTTACAATAGATAACCCCAGTCCAGACCCACCTTGATCTCTAGATCTACTTTGATCTACTCTATAGAAACGCTCAAACAGACGTGAAAGGTGTTCTTGTTTGATACCTTCTCCATTATCCATTACTTTGATAATGTACTTTTGCTCATTATAAGATTCTATTCCAATAGTGGTTACACCATTTGGTTTTCCATATTTAATAGAATTAACCACTAAATTGATGAGTACTTGCTCTATACGTTCTATATCACCTGTAACAAAAACGGGAAATTCATAAATTCTATCAAACTGCAAGGTGATATTTTTCTTTTTCGCTCGCATCTCAAACAGGTCGAATACATTTTGAACAAGTTCTAGGATGTTAAAAACTTCAAAGTTCATTTTCATTCCCTCTGTTTCCAATTTAGCGATCATATCTAAATCTTTTACAATAGAAACCAAACGTTCGACTCCTTTACTGGTCCTGTCTAAATATTTTGTTCGTATCATTTCATCCTCTGCTGCTCCTTCTAACAATGTCAAAATGTACCCTTGTACAGTAAAGAGTGGTGTTTTAAGCTCGTGGGCGACATTTCCTAAAAAATCTCTTCTAAATGAATCTCTTTCGGTAAGATTTTGAATCTCTATTCTTTTTCCCTCTACAAATTCTTGAACTGTTTTGGAAAGTGTTTCAATATCGGTAGTGATTGATTTCTTTTTAAGATCATCTACATCCAAAATAGAGATCTCATCATAGATCTTCTTAATTCTTTTGTAAATAAAACGTTCTGCTCTGTATTGAATGATGAAAAACGACAATACAAAAACAATTACTTCAAAAATGAAGATAGATAGGAGGTCTATTTCTTTTGAAAAAAAGAAATACGAAAAGAGTGCAAAAACAATGGAGATAAGTGTAAGATACACAGAGGACCAAAGTGCAAAAGAGTACGTTTTTTTAAACCTCATAGTTAGAACAAAGTTATTTATCTCCGTTCTCTAATACAAATTTATAACCAACACCTTTAACAGTTTTAAAATGGTGGTCGCCAATTTTCTCTCTTAGCTTTCTAATATGAACATCAATAGTTCTTCCACCTACTACGACTTCATTTCCCCAAACAGCATCTAAGATAGCTTCACGTTTAAATACTTTTCCAGGGCGCGAAGTCAATAAAGACAATAGCTCAAACTCTTTTCTTGGAAGTGTAATTTTTCGTTCACCTTTGAAGACCACATACTCATCGCGATTGATAATGATATCGCCAATTTTAGTAGATGTTTCTACTAATTTTTCTGTTTTCAGCCTTCTCAATAAAGATTTTACTTTACTAATAAGGACTTTGGGCTTAATAGGTTTCGTAATATAATCATCTGCACCAGCTTCAAAACCAGCAACCTGAGAGTAATCCTCTCCTCGTGCAGTCAAAAATGCAACAATTACCTCTTCCAAGCTTTTAGTGTTTCTAATCTTCTCACAAGCTTCGATACCATCCATTTCAGGCATCATAATATCAAGTAATATTAAATGTGGTACCAGTTTTTTAGCCGTCTTAACTGCCTCTTGACCATTCTTTGCTGTAAATACCTGATATCCTTCGTTTTTCAGGTTGTAGCCCACTATTTCTAGGATATCTGGCTCATCATCTACCAGCAAAATTTTTATGTCATTATTACTCATAATTTTTGTTTAAGCTTCTCAAAAGTAGCGAATATTGAATAAAAAACAATCGCTTAACAATCATTTAATGTGTTTACGTTCAATTAACATTCAGATAACGGAAGCATAATTCCCAAATAACATTCTCTTTACAAAATGACTGGACTTTTGCAGTTATAAATTAAACTAAAACATGAGAAAAATCTTAGTAATTCTTGTAGTCATTTTTAGCCAATACATAAATGCGCAGGACAAAGGTACCATTAAAGGGAAACTTACTGATAAAGAGATGAACAATGAAGCGTTGCCTTTTGCCAATGTTCTAATAAAAGGGACGACTATTGGGACACAAACAGATATGGATGGAAATTATACCATATCTATTAAAGCAGGAAGTTATACCATCGTTTTCAGTTTTTTGGGGTATAAAACCTTAGAAATTCCTGTAATAGTGAAAGCAGGTGAAACCGTTACTGTAAATAGATTGATGAGCGCGGAAGAAGGAGTTGCATTAGATGAGATTAAGATTAAAGCTAGTGTGGGTAAAGAAAAAGAAGCAGCGTTGTTAATAGATCAAAAAAAGGCGGTAACAATAGATCAAAAAATCGGAGTACAAGAATTAGCGAGAAAAGGAGTAAGTAATGTCGCATCAGCATTGACAAAAACTACTGGAATCTCAAAGCAAGAAGGATCAGGGAGTGTTTTTGTACGTGGTTTAGGGGATCGCTATAATGTGACTACCTTAAACGGATTACCATTACCATCAAATAATCCATCTAAGAAGAATATTAGTCTGGATATTTTCTCTACAGATATTATAGAGTTCATTTCTATTGATAAAACCTACAATTTAAAGAACTATGGTGATTTCAGTGGAGCAAATGTTGATATAGTTTCTAAAAATTATAGGGGAAAAGGAATGGTTGAACTTTCTTTTGGATCATCGGTAAACTCAGAAGCAATAGCTCAAAACGATTTTTATCTATTTGACGGACCTAATCGTTCAGGATTTTATACCAAAAACTATCCAGCTTTTCCTTTAAACAACTACAACTTTACTACAAGTTGGGATAGAACTTCTGCGAATTCACCTATTAACATGAATATTTCTTTAAAAGCGGGTGATTCTTTTGAGTTAGGAGAAGATACCAAATTGAATGTATTTGGTGTAGTTTCTTATGATAATGGATATAAATTTAGAGAAGGGGTTGCAAGAGGAAGTGTAAATGTATCTGGAGTAGCAAGACGAGATTATGACTTTATGAGTTATGGTTATGAAACGAATACTACTGCTATGGGTAACATGCGATTAAAGCACAAAGATCAGGTATTACGATATAATGCATTAATGATTAATACGTCTAGTCAAAGACAACAAGAGTATACTGGAATTGTAGATATTTTCGATTACGCTCCAGAAGGTGGTGCTTTTGTGCAAAGAGCTACTTTTGATAGAACAGAATTATTTGTACATCAGTTATTAGGAGATCATAGAATAAATGATGCAATTGACATCAATTGGGGAGCAGCATATAACTATGTGAAGAGTGATACCCCTAATAGAAAGCAAAATATTGTAACTCCTGATGATTGGAATGTGCCAAACGGTCCAAAGTCATTTAGATTAACATTAAACGATTCTGATAACCACAGATTTTATCAAGATCTAGAAGACGAAGAGTTGACAGCGAAGTTATCAGCTACATACAAATTTAATAAAGACGAAGAAGAAGTATATAAAGGTAAAATTGTCGTGGGTTATAGCGGTAGATTTAAAACTGTAGACTTTGAATCTACCCAATTTAACTTTACAATCAATAACAGTGGAGGTAATGCCGTTCCGCAGCCCCTTATTACTGATGTGTATAATTTAGACAGCTATTTTAATCAAGCCAACTTTAATGCAGGATTATTTAATATAAGAACATTTCGAGGAGGTTTAGGTACTGGAGCTGATGTATTAGCACCGCAAACATATGGAGGAAGACAAGATATAAATGCAGGATATGTTTCAGTAGAATACAAATTTTCTCCAAAATTCACAGGAGTCTTTGGTATAAGAGGAGAACAGATTACGCAAACAATCTCTTATAACACTTCCATTAGTGTTGGAGATGCGAACCTTGATCAATTTGAAATATTACCATCTGTCTCGTTGAAGTATGAATTGAATGAAAAGCAAAATTTAAAGTTTGCGGCCAGTAAAACATATACATTACCACAGTTTAAGGAAAGAGCGCCTTTTCAGTTTGATGAATCAACAACATTGACAACATTAGGAAACCCTGCTTTATACTCTTCAACAAACTATAATTTCGATTTTAAATGGGATTTCTTCCCGAAATCTGAAGAGATTATTTCGATAGGAACTTTTGGAAGGTTTATAAATGACCCTATTAACCAGGCTACGATCAACTCAGCGTCAAATGATGTGAGTTGGGTGAATTCAGGAGACTTGGCAACTGCTTTTGGAGTAGAATTTGAAATGAGAAAGAATTTCTTCGAAAACGAGGTAGAGGATGGAGATGACACTTTAACGTCAAAGTTAACAGGAGGAATGAACCTGTCTTACTTAAACACAAGTCAGGATTTAGATGGGAATAAAGTTTTTACAGAAACTACGGCTGCAGGATCACCATTAAGTGTTGACTTTTCAGAAACCAAAAGTGGTTTAACCGGAGCTTCTGATCTGTTGGCAAATTTAGATGTAACCTATCTAAAAGAATATACTGGAGATAGAAGTATCCAAGGAACAGTAGCGTTTAATTATTTCTCTGATAGAATTTTTGCGCTAAGCACTGAGGGTAAAGGAAACATTATAGATTCAGGAGTAGCAACGTTAGATTTTATTTTCAAGGCAAAGCTAAACAAGAAATTAGGCCTTGGATTAAGTGCAAAGAACTTATTGAATCCTACAATTAAAAGAACACAGGAAAATCAAAATGTAATTGTAGAGTCATATAAGCTTGGAGCTAATATTAAACTATCATTATCATATAACTTTTAATTAACACTTGTATAACTTAACATTAATTTTTAAGCAATGTTAAGTTAAAGAATACGAGTTTATTTTGCATCAGAAATTTAAATCAATTAAACTTAAAAAAATGAAAAAATATCTATTTACACTTATGATCGCAGTAGCTTCAATGGCTGTTGTTGTTTCATGTAGTGACAGTGAAACTACGTCTACTGCATCTTGTTCCGATGGAATTCAAAATGGAGATGAAACAGGCGTTGATTGTGGAGGTTCTTCATGTCAGCCTTGTGTGGTAACACAATTGTCTGGAGATGTAACTACAGACGTAATTTTAGATGCTACAATCGAGTATGAATTAACTGGAGCATATGTTATTAGAGATGGAGCAAGTTTAACAATTCCGGCTGGAACTACGATTAAAGCTACAGGAGGAACAAGTGCTTATATCGCAGTAGCTCAAGGAGGAGAGATCTTTGTAAATGGTACTTCAAGTAATCCAGTAGTAATGACTTCTGGTTCTACTACTCCAGCGGCTAAAGACTGGGGAGGATTAGTAGTATGTGGTAAAGCACCGACCAATGTTGGAGCAACTGCTACTTCTGAAGTTGCTGACCTTACTTATGGAGGAACATTATCAGGTGATAGTTCAGGATCTATTAGATATTTAAGATTAGAATATACAGGAGCAACATTCAATAGCTCAAAAGAGTTTAATGGATTATCATTATTCGGTGTTGGTTCTGGAACTACTGTAGAGTATGTTCAGTCTTTTGAAGGAGGAGATGATGGTATCGAATTCTTCGGAGGAACAGTAAATGGAAAATACCTTGTATCAACAAATAGTGGGGACGATTCAATCGACTTTGCTGATGGTTGGGCAGGAACTGGAGAGTATTGGTACATCTCTGGAGGTGCTAAAGCTGGTATCGAAGGATCTAACAACGGAGATAACGGGAACGCAACTCCTGTAACAAACGCTACATTAAATAATATTACAGTAGTAGGCCCTGTAACTGAAGGAGCATTATTCTTCAAAGAAGGAGGAGGAAGCTTTAATATAAATAACTTCTATATTGCTGAAACCGACCTAGGTGTAAAAGTAAAAGATACAGATGCGGAAGCTGCTACTAGAATCGAAAATGGAGATCTAGTAATGACAAACGTTCAATTTGCATCAAACGCTTCAGGTTTTGCATTCACAGATTATACCGGAGCTAACCAAAGTTTTATTACTGAAGGAGTTACTTCAGGAGCAGGTAATGGTGCTGCAGCACCAACTTGGGCTGCTGGTTGGACAAGAGGCTTAAGTAATAGTGGAGTAACTACAGAAAACTTAGCAGGAGAGGTAACAGGTGATGTTACATTAAATGCAAGTGTAGAGTATCAATTAACAAGTTCATTTGTTGTAAAAGATGGAGGGAAATTGACAATCCCAGCTGGAACTACGATTAAAGCTACAGGAGGAACAAGTGCTTATATTGCAGTAGCTCAAGGAGGTCAGATTTTTGTAAATGGTACTTCAAGTAATCCAGTAGTAATGACTTCTGGTTCTGCTACACCAGCAGCTAAAGACTGGGGAGGATTAGTAGTATGTGGTAAAGCACCAACAAATGTTGGTACTGTTGCAACATCTGAGGTTGCAGACCTAACGTATGGAGGTACTGTAAACAACGACAACTCGGGGTCTATTAGATACTTAAGGATAGAGTATACAGGAGCAACATTCAATAGCTCAAAAGAGTTTAACGGATTATCATTATTCGGTGTTGGTTCTGGAACTACTGTAGAGTATGTTCAGTCTTTTGAAGGAGGAGATGATGGTATCGAATTCTTCGGAGGAACAGTAAATGGAAAATACTTGGTATCAACAAATAGTGGGGACGATTCAATCGACTTTGCTGATGGTTGGGCTGGAACTGGAGAGTACTGGTACATCTCTGGAGGAGCTAAAGCTGGTATCGAAGGATCTAATAATGGAGATAACGGGAACGCAACTCCTGTGACAAATGCAACATTGAAAAATATTACGGTAGTAGGCCCTGTAACTGAAGGAGCATTGTTCTTCAAAGAAGGTGGAGGAAGCTTTAACATAGATAACTTCTACATTGAGGGTGTTGACTTAGGCGTGAAGGTAAAATCTTCAGATGCTGAAGCCGGAGTAAGAATTGAAAATGGAGACTTAGTAATGACAAACGTTCAGTTTGTAAACAACGTAGCTGGGTTCCAAATGACAGATTACACTGGGGCAAATCAAGGTTTCATTTCTACAGGTACTGCAACTGGTGCTGGAAATGGCGCAACTGCTCCTGCCTGGACAAACGGATGGACGCGATTCTAAGAAAATAGAGTTAATTATTTGAATTAAGTAAAAGCAGGTTTTAAAACCTGCTTTTATTTTTGTTAAAACCTTTTGATAACAATAAATTAATTGAACATAACGATAGAAAAGTGGATATATTTCATATCTTTATCTCCTATTATTTTACAAAAACTCCAAAAATGAAAAAAAATTACTTTTTAACCCTATTACTAACCTTTTGCTTTAGTGCCATTTCATTTGGTCAAGTGATTATCACTGAATTAGCAGATCCTACGAATAACTCTGGAGCCCGCTATGTTGAATTGTATGTGGTTGGACCGAATTCAGTTGATTTTACAGGCTGGGAATTAATACGATATACAAATACGAATACAACCATAAGTAGTAATACTGTTGATTTAACTTCCCTTGGGACGCTAACTGCAGGGAGCTATGCAATTATTGCGGCTAATGAGACAACGTTTAATTCAGTATATACTGGAGTAACCGCTGACATCAATGCTGGTACCGGAGGTCCAGCGGATAGCAATGGTGATGATAAAATAGGAATACGAGATAATAATAGTACCATAATCGATATTTTCGGTGTACCTGGAGAAAACTCTAATAATGCTAATGATGCTCAGAATTTTGAGGATGGAAGAGCGGAAAGAGTAGCATCTGTTGCAGCTCCAGCGGCTTCATGGAATGCAGCTGAATGGGACACCGATAATGATCAAGGGTTTGGTTCTGGAGCGCAAAGTGCGCCAGGTGATTACGATCCTGGAACTTGGATCGGAGCTTCTACAAGCCCTACAATTTCTGCATCAGGATCTGTTGGTAGTTTAGATTACTTTGAAAATAATGGACCATCCGCTGAGGGTAGTTTTAATGTTTCAGGTGCAAATTTGACTGTTGATATTACTGTAACCGCACCTACAAATTTTGAAGTTTCAACTACTTCTGGAAGCGGTTTTGGAAGCTCAGTGATGTTAGCGCAAACAGGTGGTACTGTCAATGCAACGACAATCTATGTTAGAATGGTATCTGGTTTGGGTGTGAATACATATAACGGTGATGTAACCATGTCATCTACAGGAGCAACCAATCAGACAATGGCAGTTTCTGGAACGGTAAGTCCTGCAGTACCGCAATTCTCTTATACGGCTTTCTTAAATGATATGAACTATGTAATTAGTGTAGGAGGACCTTCGGCTGAACAAGATTTCACTGTAGAAGGATTGTTCTTAACTGCTGATCTAGTTGTGACTGCGCCAGCAAACTTTGAAGTATCATTAACTTCAGGATCTGGCTTTGCTGGATCAGTAAATATAACACCAAGTTCAGGGACGGTAGCTACAACTACTGTTTATATTAGGTTGGCTAACGGATTAGCTGCTGGAAATTATAACGGAGATATTACATTATCTTCTACAGGTGTAACAAACCAAACTATTGCGGTAAATGGTAATGCTTATGGAGCACCAACAAACAGTATGGTGATTACAGGAGTGTACGATGGACCGTTATCTGGAGGAACACCTAAAGGAGTAGAACTATTTGTTTTAACTGAAATACCTGCTGGAGATTTAAGTCTTTATGGAGTAAGTTCAGTATCCAATGGAGGTGGATCTACTGCTGGAAATGTAGAATTTGGATTCCCTACGAATGGATCCCCTATTGCAGCTGGAACATTTATTTATGTTTCTACAGAATCAACAAATTTTAATACATTCTTCGGGATGATGCCAGATTATACAACTGGTGTAGTAGCAATCAATGGAGACGACTCTATCGAGTTATACGAAAGTGGTCAGATCATAGATGTATACGGAGATGTAAACAACGATTTCTCTGGAGAAGCTTATGATTACTTAGATGGTTGGGCATATAGAAACTCAAATACAGGGCCTGAAGGAACTACGTTTACGTCTGGTAACTGGTCGTATAGTGGAGTGAATGCTTTAGACGGTGAGTCTGATAATGGATCAGCAACAACACCATTCCCTATTGGAACATATCAGAATACTACTGCTTCTTTAAGAGATACTACTATCGAAGGTTTTGCAGCATACCCGAACCCAGTAAATAATAAGAGATTTACGATCACAACTAACTCTATTTCTGAGAAAACGGTAAAGATCTTTAATGTTTTAGGAAGACAAGTATATGCAACAAAGTTTTCTTCGAATAATAAATTAATGGATGTTTCTTCTTTAAGTATGGGAGTGTATATCTTAAAAGTGCAAGAAGGAAGCAAGATTGCAACTAAAAAATTAGTAGTTAGATAGTAGTTTACTAGTATTTAAACTTACATACATATTATATAAAAGCCTCGGAATATTCGAGGCTTTTATATTTTTAAAAATAAAAACTGCGTATGAATCTTAATGTATCCCTTTCTAATGTGTTATTTCTTGATATTGAAACAGTACCAGAATATGAGAACTGGTCATTGCTTTCAGATACATCTAAAGAACTATTTGAACAAAAAACGGCGTATCAGCGTAAAGACGAAACAAGCCCAGAAGACTTTTATGAACGGGCTGGAATTTGGGCAGAGTTTGGGAAAGTAATATGTATTTCTGTTGGCTATTTTGTAGGGAAGAAGGATCAAAAAAAGTTAAGAGTAAAATCATTTTATGGGGATGACGAGAAGGTCGTATTAACTGAATTTAAAGAACTCTTAGACGCTCATTTTAGTTATGCTAACAAGCTTTTATGTGCTCATAATGGAAAGGAGTTCGATTTCCCTTTTTTAGCGAGAAGAATGATTGTTCATCATATTACATTGCCAAAGAAACTAAACCTTTTTGGAAAGAAGCCATGGGAAGTGGCGCATTTAGACACGATGGATTTATGGAAGTTCGGAGATTATAAACACTATAGTTCTCTCAAGCTTCTAACACATACATTAGGAATACCATCTCCTAAAGATGATATTGATGGTAGTGATGTGGCTCGAATATATTATCAAGAAAAAGATATAGATAGGATTGTAAAGTATTGCGAGAAAGATACAATAGCCGTAGCACAATTGCTACAACGTTTTAACAACGAGGACATAGTAAAGGAAAATGAAATTGAGTATATAGATTAAAGGCCTTCTAATTTCATAGAAAGAGTTAGCCAACGTTCCTCCTTTTCACCAATAGCGTCAATAATACTCTTTAACTCTTGAGATACCCCTGCAATTTGATCACTGGGTATTTCATTGTTATTGAATTGATCTTCAATGATAGTTCGTTGTTTTTCCAGCAGAGCAATGTCTCTTTCCAAATCACTAAACTCTCTACTTTCATTATAAGAAAGCTTTGCTTTTTGCTTAGATTTTTCTTTTTGAGGATGCTTAGTTTCTACTTCTCTAATTTTTGGTTTGGATACATCATAGGCTCGAAAATCAGAATAGTTGCCTGGAAAATTTTCCACAACTCCGTTTCCTCGGAAGACAAAAAGACTGTCTACGATTTTGTCCATAAAATACCGATCGTGAGATACAACAATAAGATTTCCTGGAAAATCTAATAGGAAGTTCTCGAGAACATTTAGGGTAATAACATCCAAATCATTTGTAGGCTCATCTAAAATCAAGAAATTAGGGTTTTGAATCAGTACCGCACATAAGTATAGACGTTTTTGCTCTCCTCCACTCAGCTTTTCAACAAAATCATATTGTTTTTTACGGTTAAATAAAAAGCGTTCAAGTAGCTGTCCCGCAGATATTTTCCTACCCTTGGTCAACGGAATATATTCTCCAAACTCTTTAATAACTTCAATGACCTTTTGACCCTCTTTTATTTGAATTCCTTTTTGAGTATAATATCCGAATTTCACTGTTTCTCCCACTACTACTTTACCGCCATCAACAGGTTCTTGTTGTGTCAGAATATTAAGAAATGAAGATTTTCCAGTACCGTTTTTACCAATGACCCCAATGCGTTCTCCTTTTTTGAATACATATTCGAAACCATCAAGTATTTTAATAGAGTCAAAAGATTTTTGGAGTTTGTGAAGCTCAACGATCTTGCTCCCCAGGCGTTCCATGTTAATTTCTAGCTGAACTTTGTGATCTTGTCTTCGTTTATGGGCCTTTTCTTTAATAACATAAAAGTCATCGATTCTAGACTTCGACTTTGTAGTTCTAGCTTTAGGTTGCTTACGCATCCAATCTAACTCCTTTTTAAACAGGTTTTTTGCTTTTTCAACCGAAGATTGTTCTTGAGCAATACGTTCTTCCTTTTTTTCTAAATAGTAAGAGTAGTTCCCTCTGTATTTATATAGTTTTCCATGATCCAACTCAATGATCTCGTTGCATACTCTTTCTAAGAAATAACGATCATGCGTTACCATAAATAGCGTGATCTTTTCTTTGGCAAAAAAAGCTTCCAGCCATTCGATCATTTCCAGATCTAAGTGATTCGTAGGTTCATCAAGGATTAATAGATCAGGTTTGTTGATCAAAATAATAGCTAATGACAATCTTTTTTGTTGACCACCCGAGAGTGTAGCGACTTTTTGAGAAATATCTTCTAACTTAAGTTTAGAAAGAATTTGCTTATAGTGTGTTTCAAAATCCCAGGCATTATGTTGCTCCATTAGTTCAAAGGCTTGTTGATATAATTCGGCCTCTTCTGGGTGCTTCAAAGCGTTTTCATATTGATGTATTACATCAAGTATTTTATTCCCTTGAGAAAAGATGGTTTCTTCTATGGTTAAATGTTGATCTAATAAGTTTTCTTGAGAAAGATAAGATATTTGAATTCCTTTTCTTTGAATTACCTGTCCTGTGTCTGATGTGTCTTTTCCGGCAATAATGTTTAGAATGGATGTTTTTCCACTTCCATTTTTAGCCACAAAAGCAATCTTTTGATCTTTATTAATGCCAAAAGAGATGTCTTCGAATAAAACACGCTCTCCGTATGACTTCGAAATGTTCTCTACAGATAGGTAATTCACAATACTAATTTAGAGTGCAAATAAACAAAAAACCCAAGCAATAGCTTGGGTTTTTACATGTATTAATTAAGAAAGGGGGAGGTATTTCTTAATTAATTATAATTATAACAAGAATATAATGAACAATTATGGTGTAAAGATATGCCATCTTTCAAGTCGTGTCAATCCCCTTAAACAATGAAATTTCGGACTCACTGTTTTCAGGGATAAAAAAAGAGCCTGGAAGTCCAGGCTCTCTTTTTCTAAAATATGTGTAAGTCATTTATTGCTTGATAAACTTCTGTACGAATTTTTCTTCTTCGTCAGACAGCTCTAAAAGATATACGCCGGTTTTTAATTTACTCACATTGATTGTGTTATTCAACATGGATCCGCTTAACACTGTTTTACCTGTTAAATCTATAATTCTAAAGTTAGAATTTACATTGTAGCTTGGATTTATGTTCACTACATTTTTAACTGGGTTCGGATAGATAATCAAATCATCATTGAAATTACTAGCTCCACTAGCTTGGCTTATGTTTCTACCCAATGCAACTAAAGAATTAGCTGCAGGTGCTCCGCTTGTAATACCCGTAATCGTTACCTGATCAATATAGATTTGATCGTTGTTTCCTGAAGCGTCATTTTGGAATCTAAAACCAGAATTTACTGCAAAATTGTACTGAGCAGCAGTTAAGGTAATAGTTGCCTCATAGAAATTGTTGTTTTCTATTCCAGAGCCTCTTACCCATGTACCAACTGTTGTCCAGCTTGAACCATCATAAAAACGTAACCAGAAATCCTCTCCGTTTTCCATACTATATACATAAAAGAAGAAGTTAATTTCTACCGATGAGTATGGACTAGTATCGATGTTAGATAAGGTCATTGCAGAACCAGTACCAGAGTTATCTCTAATACGAATCGAGTAACTTCCTTGGTAAGAACGTGAACCAGAATATCTGAAACAGTCAGTTCCTCCATCGGCCCATCCGTCCCATCCAGACTCAAAGTAGCTTTGGTTTAAGATAGTATTACTTGACGCACATGGTGCACACGATGAACCACCACAATCAACACCTGTTTCATCTCCATTTTGAATTCCATCAGAACATGTTGGAGCAGCTAATGTAGTAACGTTTGCAGTATTACTATTTCCAGAAATATTCCCTGCAGCATCTTTAGCTCTTACAGTAAACGAATATGAAGTGTTTTCTGATAAACCAGTAACTTGATAAGTAGTTCCGGATACACTTGCAATATTTGTAGCTCCCTGATATACATCATAACCTGTAACAGCTACATTATCCGTAGACGCGTTCCATGAAAGATCGGTAGTCGTCTCAGTAGTATTTGATGCAGATAAACCACTAGGGTTGCTAGGAGCTTCTGTATCTGGCCCTGCTGCTGCAATTACTACAGTATAATCCTCTACCTCTCCATATGTAAATGATTGACAAGAAGTAGGTGTCGCATTATAACTCATTGAAACACGCATTCTAGTAGATGTTTCTGTAGCACCAGCTGGTACCGTAAAACTCCCACTAACAGGTGTTGTCTGTGTTGCACTTTGAGAAAATACTTGCTCGCCCGCATCTGTGAAATCACCATCTTTATTATAGTCGATCCATACGCTATAACCTTCGCTATACGTAGTCCCTGTCCATGTTGGTGTTACGGTAACTGTGTATTGACTTCCCTTAGTTAAAGTAGTTGAGATACTAGTAAAATCTGTATAAAACTGCCCTCCAGAGGCATTATCTATAGTGTTTAATTGAACTCTACCGATATACTCGTCATTGATATTAGAACTTTGCGAAGAACAATAAGTAATTTGCACAGCATCCGTTGTAACGTTTACGGTATTACTTGCGCTAGAAACATTTCCAGCCACATCTTTCGCTCTTACACTAAATGTATAACTCGTGCTAGCGGCTAATCCAGTAACCTGATAAGAGGTATTGGATGTACTTCCGATCACACTAGCACCTTGATATACATCATAAGAATCAACTCCAACATTATCTGTAGAAGCAGTCCATGATAAACTAGCTGCCGATTCAGTAACATTTGAAGAACTTAAGTTCGTTGGAGCAGTTGGTGCTTGCGTATCTGGTGCATCCGTCGTAATATTTACCGTATTACTTTGCGGAGAACTATTACCTGCAGCATCTTTAGCGATTACATAGAAATTGTATGCAGTATTAGCAGTTAATCCAGTTACCTGATAGTTGGTAGTTCCAACATTTCCTATAACAGCACCATTTTGATACACATCGTATGATGCAACACCTACGTTATCCGTAGAAGCATTCCAAGAAAGATCCGTTGTAGTTTCAGTAGTATTAGCCGCTGCTAAACTAGAAGGTGCAGTTGGTGCTTCCGTATCCGGAGTTGAAGTTGCCGTGAACTGACCCGTAAATACTCCACGACCATAGGTCGAAGCAATCACCTTGTTGTTAGTATCATCTCCATTAACAGCCCAGTAGTCAAATGCAGTGACACTAACATCGCTCATTCCGTTATAAGCCTGTGTCCAACTTGGGTTGGCATCATTAAAGTTCTCCGTTTCCCAAACTCCTAGCTGAGTTGCCAAAATAGCTTCATTTGTGCTTAAAGGGTTCAGTAAGAAATCTCTAACAGGAATGTCTGGAAGATTTCCTTCTTTACTTACCCAACTAGATCCAGCATTTGAAGAATACCAAATACTCGTTACTCCATAGTTGTGGATAGTAACAATCAGATCATTTGCAGTTTCTCCAAATCTAACAGAAGAAACAGATCCAACAAATGGTGTTGTAATCGTAGACCATGAAGCAGAAGAATTAGTTACATTCGTTAACCTAAGTAATCCACCATTTGCCATTCCAACATACCATGTGTTATTTGCAAAAGGAGATGCTCTAAAAGCAGTAGGTTTTGCTGTTAATGCTGAATTTGTTAATGTCCCATTACTGTTTGAAGCTACATTAATGCTTAAAATAGCATTACTTGAAGCATTGGATTTGTTAGATAGTAATCTATTTGCATTACTATCATAATCCATTTGGTTTACGAAATCTCCCGTATTTTGACTATCATTAAATAGGGTAGTTGCTCCACCTTGTATTCTAGATTGTCCATTCCATGGTAAATTAAACCTATAAATAACATTACGCACATAAGTGGCAATCATGTATTGCCCATCCTTATCGATAAACGTATAAAAACCGTCTCCATCTGTAGACTCTACTGAGCTGTTAATACCAGCTACTGGATTTCTAAATGCTTGTGTTCCGTTGTCTTGAGCTCCTGCAGAGAAGATTCCCGTGGTATCTCCAGATCCGTCAGGACCAATTCCTGCTTTCACAAACTGAGTCACGTTATAACCGTTATTTCTAGAGGTAATTGAGGATCCTGCATTTCCAGAATAGTAGATTCCACCATCGTTTCCATAAACCATTCTTGTAGATGAGTTATTTCCAAAGGCAATCGCATGTTGATCCGCGTGTACGTTTTGGAAACCAAAACCACCGTACCAATGTGATAATTGAGACCATGAAGATCCTCCGTTGGTTGATTTGAAAAGATCGATTCCACCAACATAAAGGATATCATCATTTGCTGGGTCCGCTTCAATTACTAAATCGTAAAATGCTTGACCTCTACAAAAGTCATTTGCAGCAATTCCAGTGTCAGCATCATTTGGTAATGCTTTTGTGGTAATACTGCTAAAACCATTGGTCGTCCCATATATATGAACAGGAGAACTTGAACCTTGTGTTAAGGCATATAGTTTGTTAGCATTCGAAGCAGAAACTTCGATTTCTACTCTGTTAGAATCGGTTAATGGAGAAGCTCCAGCCTCAGTCCAAGTAGAACCATTTGTAGAGCTATATACTCTACCACCGCCTTGATTAAACGCATTTGCGATAGTTCCCATCCAAAGTTTATTGTCTGCGCCTATTTCAAAGTCATTGGGGATGTAATAGTAAGTTTTACCATTTTGTACATGGCTCATGTTAGATGATTCTACTCTAGACCAAGTGCTCCCTCCATTAGTCGATCTATAAATTCCTGCAGTTTGAAGTCCTAACCAGTTTGAAGGAGAAGAAGCATCTCCATAAACGAAAGCTCCAACACCAACATATAATTCTGTATTTCCGCCATTATTCCAAGCAATTACATCGTTCACATAGAATATGCCTGATAAGAATAAGTTAGTAGCACTATATTCAAATGTGGCATCTCCTGCAGCCGGGATGTTAACAGCAGTCCACGTGGTACCTCCATCAGTGGTCTTATACACTCCTGAACCTACAACATCTCCGGCGGTATACTGTTCTCCCGTTCCAACATACCAGATGTTAGAATTGTTTGGATCTACCGTTATGGAAGATACGGATAGGTTTCCTGGTACATTTTGTACTCTAGACCATTGAGAACTACTACTCGAAATGTTTGTGTTCTTCCAAAGACCACCACTTACACCTCCCGCATATACAGTGTTGTTACTGGAGTCATTTGGATCGAACAAGATTGCTCTGGTTCTACCTCCTACATTATTTGGGCCTCTCTCTGTCCAAGCATTAGCTGCATTACCAGGGTTTCTTTGACTTTGTCTTTCTTGTTGTAATTGCTCTCTTAGTAAGGTAAGATTACCATCATCCAATTTACCTGTTGATGGATTAATAGTTAATTCCCACATCTGTTCAAAATACTTGTTAGGAGGCAAGCCATTTTTCTTTCGTACTTTCTTATTCCAGGTTAAGGATTCTTTGAAAGGACTGTTTTTTAAAAACTCATGGTGCTTTTGTCTCTTTTCAGAGATTTTTGCCTTCGAGTTTTCTTCAGCAAACTTTTTGTAAATACCAACGGATAATGCCGTAACACAGACACCTCCAATTAGTAGCCTAAATAGTTTTTTTTTCATAATGAAATTTGGTTTAGGGTTAATTGATTAATTTTCCATACGATGACATGGTTAACCCATTCTTAATTTAAGTTAACGATGATCGCATATGCATTAAGCTGTAAGAAGTTTTTCAATATTTAGGGGTCAAGTCTTTTTGGAGAGTGTAGATAAAACAGACTTTGATTGAATAAATAATGTTAAAAAATCTTAAAAATTTATTAAATGCGGAGCAAACCTATAATTTTTTTACGAATAAATCAATCCCTGAAAACAGTGAATTTTTTGTATCCCTGAAAAAGTGTTTTTTCTTTTTGATACATAATAAAGCAAAAAACCCAAGCTCGAAACTTGGGTTTTTAAAAATATTAATTAGAAATAGGGGGGAGGCATTCTTGATTAATATTGTAACTAAAACAAAGAATAATTTAAGAAAAATTATAAGATAAAAGTACTATATCTTTACATGCCTGTCAATAACAGAAAATGGTGAAATTTTTAGTTCACCTAAAATGGGGATGCTTTTTTTAATATTGGTATCTTTAAAAAAATATTTGTAGAATGCTTCAAGTACGTCACCTCTCTGTATCATTTAAACTTAAGAATGCAAAGAACAATAGGGTTGTAAAAAATATTTCTTTCGAGTTGGGAGATAATGAGATTTTAGGTATCGTTGGAGAATCGGGAAGCGGAAAATCTGTTACATCATTGGCCATTTTGGGCTTACTACCTGAAAAAAAAGCAATAATAGAGGGCGATATTATTTTTGATGAAGAACATATTTCAGCGTATACATCAAGAGATTTCTTGCAGATTCGAGGGCAGAAGATTGGAATGATCTTTCAAGAACCAATGAGCTCCTTAAACCCAACCATGACTTGTGGGTTTCAAGTGGCAGAAGTTTTAAAGCGACACACAAAACTTTCTGATAAAGAAATCAAAGAAGAGGTAATTGCATTATTTGTAAAGGTAAAATTACCAAGACCAAAAGAAATGTACAATTCGTATCCGCACCAATTAAGTGGCGGTCAGAAGCAACGGGTAATGATTGCTATAGCGATAGCATGTAAACCAAAATTGTTAATTGCAGATGAACCCACAACTGCATTAGATGTCACAGTGCAAAAAGAAATAATTGCATTGTTGAAAGAACTTCAGTTACAAAATGAAATGAGCATTTTATTTATTTCGCATGATCTTGCTTTGGTATCAGAAATTGCAGATAATGTTATAGTGATGCATCAAGGTGTTTTAGTTGAAAAAGGAGAGACATCACGTATTTTTAAAGACCCCCAAAAAGAGTATACGAAGGCACTTATTAACTCGAAACCCAAAATGGATAAAAGGTATAAAGTGTTACCAATAGTGAAAGATTTCATGGAGAAAACTGTCGTTAATACGATGTATACCGATGAAGAAAGAGCAGAATTTCACAAAGAGTTATATGGGAAAGCACCACTTTTAGAAGTTAAAAACTTGCAAAAGTATTTCTTATCCAATGCTTTTTGGCGTAAAAAAGAAGTTGCTGTAAAAGCTGTAGATGGGGTGAGTTTCAAAATCTATGAAGGAGAGACCTTAGGATTGGTAGGAGAGTCTGGTTGTGGTAAAACCACGTTGGGAAGAACAATTTTACAACTAGAAAAAGCAACATCTGGGAAGGTTATATATAAAGGGAGAGATATTACGAGAACGAGTAAGTCTGAATTGAAAAAGTTGCGTAAAGAGATTCAAATCATTTTTCAAGACCCGTTCTCTTCCTTAAACCCAAGAATGACGATTGGGAAAGCTATACTGGAACCTATGAAAGTACACGGAATTCTTTCTAGCAACAAGGAAAGACGAGCATTCGTAATGGAATTATTGAAGAAGGTTGGGTTGGAAGCTAATTATTATGATCGATATCCTCATGAATTTTCTGGAGGGCAACGACAGCGAATAGGGATTGCCAGGACCATTGCATTACAACCTAAAGTTATTATTTGTGATGAGTCTGTTTCTGCATTAGATGTCTCCGTACAAGCTCAAGTTTTGAACCTACTGAATAAGCTTAAAGAAGAGTATAAATTCACATATATTTTTATATCACATGACCTATCTGTGGTTAAGTATATGTCCGATCAATTGATTGTAATGAACAATGGGCAGATTGAAGAGATTGATGATGCTGAAGTTATTTATAAAAACCCTAAAACGACGTATACAAAATCCTTGATCAATGCGATTCCTAAGGGAATTTAAATGATTTTGATTCTTTCCTAATCAGTTATAAATAGTATATTGCAACACTTAAATTATTGAAAAGAAAATAGATGAAGATTATAGTTCCAATGGCCGGTATTGGGTCAAGATTAAGACCACATACCTTGACAATTCCTAAGCCGTTAACTGTTATTGCTGGTAAGCCAATTGTACAAAGATTAGTAGAGGATATTGCTGGAGTAGTAAAGCAAGAAATTGATGAAATTGCGTTTATCATAGGGCCAGCGTCTAAAGGATTTCCTGCAAATACAAAAGAGACATTGTTAAACATAGCAAGTGAATTAGGAGCAAAAGGTTCTGTGTATGTTCAGGAAGAAGCCTTAGGAACAGCACATGCCATTTATTGCGCAAAAGAATCTCTGAGCGGGCCATGCGTAGTTGCGTTTGCAGATACACTTTTTAAAGCTGATTTTACTTTAGATGCTGAAGCAGATGGTGCAATTTGGGTAAAGCAAGTTGAAGACCCAAGTGCTTTTGGCGTGGTAAAATTACAGGATGGATATATTACCGACTTTATTGAAAAACCAAAAGAATTTGTTTCAGATTTGGCTATTATTGGGATATATTATTTTAAGAATGGAGATAAAGTAAAAGAAGAAATTCAATATCTTTTAGATAATAACCTAAAAGAAAATGGAGAATATCAACTTACAAATGTCTTAGAATCTTTAAAACAACAAGGGGCTAAATTTATTCCAGGTAAAGTAGATGTTTGGATGGATTGTGGGAAGAAAGACCCTACGGTAGATACCAATAAAACCATTTTAAATATAGAACAAGAGAAAGGGAATGACCTGGTTTCTAGTTCAGTAGTATTAGAAAATTCAGAGATTATTCAGCCATGCTTTATTGGTGATAATGTAGTTTTGAAAAATGTAACGATAGGGCCTAATGTTTCTATAGGAGAAAATAGCTTAGTAGAGAATTCTACCGTTAAAAATTCGTTAATTCAATCTAATGTTACCATAACAAATGCTACCTTAGAGAATGCGATGATTGGAAATCATGCAAAATACAACGGAAATTATACATCGGTAAGTATAGGAGATTATACCGAATTATTATAAAACCATGAACAGAAGGATTGTAATATTAGTGGTGTTAGGACTTCTAAGCAATCCTTTTATATCTTTTTCTCAAGATAGTATTCCTGCTGCAAAAGACCTATCAGAAGAGAAGGAATTGAGGTTTCAACAGTTTTTCTTTAAAGCACTTTCAGAAAAGTCGATCACAAACTACGATAAGGCTATAAAAAACCTTGAACATTGTAATGAGATCCTGCCAAATAATTTATCGGTACTTTTTGAATTCTCTAAAAATTATTTACTTCTGAATAAAACTTTCGAAGCCAAAGAATATATTCGGAAGGCATTGATTCAAAAACCAAATAATATATGGATGTTATCTCATTTAGTGGAGGTCCATAAAAAGGAACGTGATTTTAAAAGCGCCATAGAAATTCAGCAAAAAATTGTTAAGATGGATTCCTCTAAAAGAGACGACTTAGTGTATTTGTTTTTACAAGATAGAGATTATCCTCGAGCCGTTGCCTTAATGAATATACTGGAATCTGAAAACGGATTATCAAGAAACTTGAGAAATTTGAAATCTAGTTTAGAAAAGAGACGACCAAATTTGGTGGAGGAAAAAAACCCGACAGATCTAAAAGGACTAGTAGAGCGTTTTAAAAATGACACATCTTCATTCAGTATATTAAAGGCCATTTTAGAAAAAGCAGACAAGGAAGATAAAGAAACTTTGAGTAAGTATAGCGAGGAAGCTATTTCATTATTTCCTGCACAGCCTTTTGTGTACTTGATGAGAGGTAAATCTTTAAATTATCAGAAAGCGTATAAAAAAGCGTTAACTATATTGCAAAATGGTATTGATTTTGTGATTGATAATACCAATTTGGAAGCAACATTTTATGAAGAAATGGCAAATGCCTATTTGGGTATGAAGAATGCAACCAAGGCAACAGAATTTAAGAATAGAGCAAAAAAATTAAGGTCCATTAAATGAAAAACATAGTTAGACTTTTGCTATGCGTATTGCTATTAGCTTCATGTAAAACAGTTAAAAATGTTACGGACAAAACGAATGTTGATATCAAGAAATTGTCGGCTCGAAAAATTGTTAGAAAGCACCTCAATCATAAGGTTAACATTAATACCATGGCGGCCAAAATGAAGGTATTGTACTCTAATACAACGAAAGAAGGCAAGAGGACAAGGAATTCTTTCACGGCTAGATTAAGGATGCAAAAAGATTCTGTTATTTGGATCAAAGCCAATAAGGTAATTACCATTTTCAGAGCAAAGATCACCCCTAATTCCTTTAGTTTTTATGTATCAGTACCAAAAAACAAACACTATTTTGAAGGAGATTATGAAATGTTAAAAAGAATGTTGGGGGTTGATATAAATTTCACTCAGTTGCAAAACATGCTATTCGGACAAAGTATTTTTGAAATGAAAGGCAAGAAATATAGCGCAACCATTGAGGAAACTTCGTATAAACTGACACCAAAGATTCAGGAGAAGCTGTTTGATGTTTTTTTTAAGATCAACGCAAATCATTTCAAGTTGGATCAGATGTATTTAACGAATGAAGAGAAAGAACAAAATTTGCGGGTGGATTATAAAGGGTATAAACTATTTGATAAGACATGGCTGCCGATAGGAATTTCTATCAATGCAAAAGAAGGGGTAAAATATACGTATATGAATTTGGATTATAAAAGCGTTACTATAAATAAACCGATAAGTATTCCGTATAGAGTACCAAGTGCATATAAGCGTCTTGAATTAAAATGATAGGTTACAAAAGATACATATCATTCATTTTCGTTCTCTTTTTGAGTGCCTCAGGGGTTGCTCAAAAAACAAGAAAGCAGTTAGAAGCAGAACGAAAAAAACTAAAGACTGAGATTCGAAAGGTTAATAAGTTACTTTTTGATGCACAGAAGAAGGAAAAGAATGCATTGAGCGACCTTAAAGATATTAACCAAAAGATTGAGGTACGAAGTAAGTTAATTAAGACGATAAACTTAGAGGCAAAAGCATTATCAAAAGAAATTGATACAAATGAAGATGAAATCGAAAAACTTACAAAAAAATTAGAAGCTCTTAAGGCAGATTATGCCGAAATGATCTTTAAATCATATAAAAGTAAATCGCAGCAAAGTAGAACAATGTTTTTGCTGTCATCAAAGAATTTTTATCAGGCGTATAAGAGGTTACAGTATATGAAGCAATATACTGTGTATAGAAGAAAACAAGGAATAGCAATTGATTCTCAAACCGCAGTAGTAAAACAGTTAAATGATTCATTACTTTATCAAAAAGTATTGAAAGATACACTGGTCGCTTCTGAAGAAAACGAAAAAGAAAAGATAGAACTAGACAAAAAGAGTCAAGAGAAACTAATTACTCAAATCAAAAGAAAAGAAAGTAAGTATAAAAGGGAATTGCGTAAAAAACAGAGGCAAGAGCGAGTTGTTGCTGCGAATATTGATAAATTAATTAAAGCGGCGATCGCAAAATCGAATGCAAAGAAAGGAGTGAAAAAGTCGAAGGGATTTGCGTTAACTCCAAAAGCAAAAGCGTTGGCCGCACGGTTTGAACAAAATAAAGGGAATTTACCTTGGCCTGTAGAGAGTGGTTTAGTGGTTAGACGTTTTGGTAGACAAGCGCACCCTACATTAAGAGGAATAACCATTAACAGTACAGGTTTACATATTGTTACTGATAGAGGAAAAAGTGCTGAATGTATTTTTAACGGAACGGTGTTAGCCGTGCAAACACTAGCTCAAGGAAAGAAAAATGTATTAGTGCAGCACGGTAATTACATTTCAGCCTATAAAAACTTAGAGAATTCTTATGTAAATACAGGAGATGATGTACAAACGGGACAACAATTGGGAACTATTTTTACGGATAAGGTAACTGGTAAGACCAAATTGGTCTTTGTATTATTCAAAAACAGTCAACGATTAAACCCTTCTTCCTGGATTAAAAGAAGGTAGAACTCACACTTCCCTCCAGACGGCTAATTCATTTCCTGAAGGATCTTTAAACTGAAATCGTTCTCCTCCAGGGAACGAAAAAATATCCTTAGAAATTATGCCTCCAGCTTTTAGTATAGTGTCTTTGACAAGATTCAGGTCTTTATGGTATAATACTATCAAAGCCCCTTGTTGAATTGGATCTTCCGTCTTTTCAAAACCACCTTCTAAACCACTTTCGGCAAAAGCGATATAGCTCGGTCCATAATCTGTAAAAGACCAATCGAAACAGCTGGAGTAAAACTTCTTTATTGCATCTAAGTCATGTGCTTTATACTCAACATAATTGATATGATTGTTTAACGAAGTCATTTTTTATTTATTTATGATTATTGCCTTTCGAGTAGATGTTCTTTTATAACTTTTCCAAATTTAATTTATATTTTTCTAATTCTTTATCGCCATTTTTTTTAGCGATCTCAATAGCTTTTTTGTAATGAACTGCGGCTTTTTGAAACTCTTTTTTGTTTTTGTATAATGTCCCAATAGCGTCATAAATGGCCGCAGATTTAGAAAATTTACTTAAACCGACATTATAAATTTCTAAAGCTTTTTGTTTTTTGTTATTTTGGGCTAAGTAACCACCAAATCGTAAGACCCATATTTCTAAAGAAAGATTTTTAAAGTATTCACTGAATTCATTTGCATATAATTGAAATCTTTCAAAATTATCCTCTTTCATAGCGTTAAATAATAAAAAATGCTGTGTCGTTCTATGTACACGTGAAGAAATGCCGTAACGTTGACCTCTATGGAGGTAATACTGTTTTATGTCGTTTAAATCTCCAAACTTGTCGTATTCTTTTAAACTATAAAAGCGCAAGGTATTATAGTCATTGAAATAATTTCTCAACCCATTATTAATGGTTTTAAGCGAGGTACTATAATGGTCCTCTTCTAATAAATTATCGATTTTATAGTTTTTATTACCATAATGATAAGCTTTTAAAATGCTATCGACCCTATGAAAAGATCGTTTCAAATAAGTTTCCTCAGGAGCTCGAGAAAAATGTAAATAAGGCCTATCTGCCTCATTTATTGATAGGTACTCATTCAGGTTTAAAATTCTGTTTTTGGTAAAGTGAGTTGGGCTGGCAAGGAAGTAGGCACTAAATAGGGAAGGGCTACTAGAGAGAACTTCTAAACCCAAGCCTCCAGCCATTTCCCAACCGAAATAAATCCGTTCACTATTTTTTAAAGTTCGATAGTCTTTGTCAATGGTTGGAATTAACTCTTTTTCTAAAAAAGAAATAAAAGAATCAGCACTTTCGTACAATAATTTCCTTCTTTTCTTTCTGTCAGAATTTACCCCTACTACTATAAATTCAGGCGATTTATCCTTGAACCGAAGCATTCTCTGATACGCAACAGGGTGCAAGAAATATTCTTGTCCATCCAATACGTACATTACAGGATATTTCTTATTATTTGATACTTGATAACTAGGGGGAAGATAAATTTCAACACCCCTGGTTTCGTTTAACTGTGTTGATTTGATTTCAATAGTTTTGATACTGCCTGTTTGCCCATATGCATCTAAGATCGTTAGAATTAGACTTAATAAAACACATATTTTTTTTGAGAAGATCACTTTAATTTGGATTAATTTTTAGGAAAATATATTTAATATGCTTATGACGCATCAAAAACCATGCAAGTTACAATCTGAAGGAGAAATTAGGAAGTTGAATAA
Source organism: Asprobacillus argus (assembly GCF_032248395.1). Classification (NCBI taxonomy): domain Bacteria; kingdom Pseudomonadati; phylum Bacteroidota; class Flavobacteriia; order Flavobacteriales; family Flavobacteriaceae; genus Asprobacillus; species Asprobacillus argus. The sequence continues at coordinate 405,220 of NZ_JAVTTO010000001.1, read as the reverse complement.
CCCCGATTGTACATTATAGCGTGCTCGTTGTAAAAGTTTTTAGGCCTTTAATTATGGGAAATTTAAGAAAACGTTTTCGCTTTTTTAAAAGGAAAAAACCCATTAACGTAAAGACTTTATGTTATAAATAAGTATCTTTCGACCTTCTTTAAAGAGAATAATTTTATAATATAACACCATGAAAAAGGTCGTATATTTTTTCTTTTTCCTTCCATTATTTCTTTCAGCTCAAATTAATGAAAGTGACACACTGAACTTTAAAGCACGACTTTCTTTAACGGGGTTTTGGCAAGGAGGAAATGTAAATACCTTGATATTTAGAGCTAGTTCTGACATGGCCTTTAAACCATGGAAAAAATGGGTGTTCAAGACTAAAAACTCGTATGTATATCAGGAATTCGGAAAAGAGAAAGCAGATGAAGATATTCTTAGTTTGAATTTTTTATACATTAATCCAGAACGAAAATTGTATCCATTATTCTTAGGTTTTATAAGTACAAATTTTAGAAGAGAAATCGATTTGCGATACCTCTTTGGAGCAGGAGCAACGTATCAAATTTTGAACAAGAAGAATAATTGGTTAAAAGTGTCCCTTACCAGTGAATTTGAACAGACCAATTTTGCTAGAGCTGATTTTAATCATAGCCAATATAACAGTAGCAAATCTATTAACACACTTAGGGCTACTATTTGGTTACATGGAAAATATCAACTGTTCAAGAAGAAACTGATCCTGACGCACGAAAGTTACTTTCAACCTTCTTTAGAGGAGGGCAATAACTTCCGTTGGCAAGCGGATATTGGAATAGAGCTCCCAGTTTGGAAATATGTAAATTTCAAGTTTAACTACCTGCACACCTATGAAAGCATTGTTATTGCGAATCAACAAGAAGAAGATCAGTTTGTGACATTTGGGCTTACTATAAAGAACTACTAAAAGAAGACATAATTCAAGTTTCTAATCTACGCTAGATAGTATTATGTGTTGCTTGATTTTAATAAGCTAATGGATACGGTTGCAATGTCGGAATCGGGAAACTTCCTAAAAGCGTTCATGTCTGGAGTTAACCCAGCTTCGCGAATAACAGTTAGAAATTCGTCTAACTCAAGTATATATTGATCCGAGTATCCATGAGTTAAATCATATGCTGTTGCTGCTGTTTCGCCTAAATTTTGAGCAACTAATTCTGGTTTTATAGTGTGTAACTCAATTAACAACAAGCCAAACTTGCCAACAAATGGTGTCCATTTTCTTATATGCTCTTTTAAGGATTCAGCAACTAAGTTATTATTAATTCTTTTGCCTTGATAGGCATATGCTCCGGTTGATGAACTTACTCTAACTACATTTTTGTCGAGATCCTCCCAAATTCTATTGTGATCTAAAAAAGTTCTGACATTGAGTAAACTTTCTAATTCGATGTTATAATTATCTTTCAGGTCTTTGGCCAGAAGTTTGGGGTTTCCAATATCTCCCCATATAATTTTAGCCCAAATGTCGGCTTGAATAAGATTAGCCCTAGAAACTTTTAAGGCGGCTTGATTATAATCTACACCAATAATCGTTAAAGGATAATCGTCTAAAATAGTTCCTCGATATGTTTGATTTTCAATCACTGAGAACAAATGCGTTAAAAATGCACCGTTGCCACAACCCATGTCAAGGATTCCTTTAGGTTGTTCATCAATGGGTTTATTGAACAGATCGATAATGATCTTATCTACAACTTTAAAATATGTGCTATGTGCCCCTCCGCTTCCCCATACATTCATTTCTCTATCAACATGTAACTCATCTGCACTTGTTTCTTGCGTTTTAAGGATCAGTGGATTGCCAAAAATGAGATCGTCCAATTTTCTAAGTGTTGGAATATAAGAAACAGTAACCCCATAAGCACTAGCTCTTTTGGCAAAGAACAACCCGTATTCCTTAAACTCATAAGAGCCGTTTTTTATATTAAACCAGCCAAGATCTGCCAAAATATGTAGTAACTGGTCAAAATCTTCATGGTTTTCATGGAACTCCTCTGGTTTGAATCGAGTTTCCATAAAATATTTATGAAACATTCCGTTCATTCCAAGTCGAACAATAGTTGGTCCTACAATAATGCCTTCAATATGTGCTAAAATTTGTTCCTGAATTTCTCTTTGAGGCTGATTATTTGAGAATTCAATACCATAGTTTAGTTGATACTTTTCATGAATATTTTTCAACTTTAAAAATGGTTCAATCTCAAATTTCCTTGGATGATAATTTTCTGACATTTTTAAAAGTGTCACCACATCCAGATAGAGATAGAAATATTGAAAAGCTATTGAAGATCTCGCATTGATTTCATAATAAATTTCATCATTTTGATTATCAATACATTGATTGAGCCACCCTTGAGAACATAATCCTCGCAATGCAACATTTAGATATCCTTCATTAGCTTTAAATTTTGTAACAAGATCTTTTAGGGTTGCTTTTTTGTGCTTCAGTAAAAAATCGGTTACACCATGTTTTTTTAAGGTGTACGCACTGGGAGCGATAACAATACCATCGAGGTGACGAAAAAGCCTAGCTCTTAAAAGCTTTTTTTGTTCAGGATTCATAGGGATTTAAATAATTCATAAAAGGTTGTTTACGCACTAAGTTAATGAAAAGGAAGGAGAATCGTAAACAGCACAATGCTGTGTTTAACTTACACCCAAACAACCATTTCAATTTTTGTATTAATTTGAAGGTTTGCTTTCTTTCTAATGTCAGCTTTAATAGGTAGTACATAGGTTTCGGCTTTTGTGTCAAACCAAATAGAAGTTTTCCAGGAGTGTTGTTTATACTCTGCAATTACCTTCATTCTTCCCCATCCTTCTTCTTGCCATCCAAAACTCTCTCGTATTTCTTTAGAGATGGTTTTAGGTAGTGATACAAAATGCCAGCCTCCAGTGGGAGCATGTTTCCACATTTTGGTTGAAAATTGATATTTAATCTTTCCAGTCATATATTTTCTTTGAGAGATACTTTGTGCAAAGAACGAGTTTTAATTGTCATTAATTTTAGTTGCTTCTAATTCTGATCAATATGTTGTCAATACTTTGTAGTTGATCTGTTAATACTATAGTATCTAGCCCCTTTTTTTCTAACATCAATTTTTCGCTGCCAATTTTTATAGAACAGTTAGTATATGTTCCAATGCTTCCCGATTCATTTTTATAATACTGTAGGATGCTTTCTGGAGTATAATTTCTTAATTCCAGTTTTTTTACAATCTTGTTAGGTGTAAATACATAAAATGTTTCAAAATTTTGATAAATGAAATGCGTCGAATCTATGTTTTTCGCGTGTTTCGTCCATTCTTCTTTCCAAAATGAAATCTTTTTTCTTTTATGATAGATTCTATGCTGTTTTACCAGTTTATAGGCAATGGGTTTATTAATTGTTAGAAATTCTTTTTTTGAGCAACAAGAACTGAAGACTATCAAAATAAACATTGTGATTAGTGTATGTTTTTTACGCATTTTTTTACAAATAATGTGATTAGATTTTTTTCCGCTATTCCTTCTTCGAAGGTGTTGTTTTTTTGAACATCAAAGTCACTATCATTAAATAGGATACTGAAAAGAGATAACCCTGTTGTAGTTGTAGTTCCGATATCGGCTTCTATCAGTTTTGGATTGCTGTCAGTTGTTTTGTAAATGTATCCTTTCATATACAGTTCGACGTCCACTTCCATGGTACTTTCACAATCGGAATCTGTTCCCTCCTCATTCTTTTCTATTAGAATGATCTCGTCTATACGTAACCGGATGGCTGATTTGCTCTCTGTTACATGTATATTGGCTGTGGCCAGTTCTTGTATAAGTTGCTCTCGAATAGTATGCACGTACGTAGAGTCAATATTCTGTAAAAAGAAACCGAATTGTTTGTCAATATGTATGTTTATTTTGGGATCGTAGGTCAGTTCTATGGAAACAGGAGATGCCAATTTTACTTTTTCAAGAGTGACCTCCTTGTTAAAAAGATTCATAGTTATATGCTTTTCGATAATTGGAGAACAAGCCATAATAAGGACAAGAGAACTAAGGGAGGCAAGCAAGTAGTGTATTTTCATCTTGAGTAACTATTTTTGCTGAACACAGCAAAATTGATGCCAACGAAATTTAGAGCTGTTGCCACCTAAGATTTAAGATGGAAAATAGAGAAGTTAGCGATGCGTTATTCGCTAAATATGGCCCTTTTATGATACTTCTTATGAATGTGATCAAATTCGATAACATAAATATCCGTGTCAATACTAGGTAAGCTATCGCTCGAAGTATAGTATAATAATGTATCTCCATGCGTCAATTCTGCATAGAGGTCACTCCCTGTTGTATTTAATTCCTCCATGTTTTGCGGTACTGACCATTGGTTGTTTAATCGAAAGCTTATGTATAGGTCTCCATAAGGAGAAAGGTTTTCATCTCTGCCAGAAGATTCAAAAATGAGAATATCTCCGTTGTCATTGATTTCTACATTCCATTCACCGCTATCAGCATTAATAACGGCACCCATATTAACAGACGAGGCAAATGTATCTTTTTCTTTTTTTGCAAAATAGATATCACCCTGACCATATCCGCCAGAACGATTCGACGCGAAATACAAATTACCCCATTTATCCGTGCTCGGACTGTATTCACTTCTTTCGGAATTTATTGGAAACGCTAGTCGTATAGGAGAACCCCAAACATTGTTGATACCTCTTTCTACTTTCCAGATGTCCTTGGAAGCTTTCTCTACCCCGATCACAGGTCTTGTAGAAGTAAAGTATAAGGTTTTTCCATTAGCACATAAATGAGGAGCACCGTCATTGTATTCACCAGAAAAGGAAGCAAGTTTAGGAGTAGACCATTTTCCATTTTTATTAACCGAATAGTAGATTGAACTTTTTCCTCCTCCCATGCCCCATTTGCCTGTACTCCGAGTAAAGTATACTTCTCTACCATCGCTTGAAAAAGTAGGCGAAAGTTCTACTGATTTTGTCGATATATTATTATCCTCAAAAACCCGTCGCGCAGGTTCCTTGGATATATTAGAGCAACTGATGTAGCTAAATAGACTACTAAGTGTAAGTAGACCAAACTTAAATAGTGTCTTGTTCATTCCTTAAAGTATTATAGGCAGTTTTTTTTGATCTTTTCCAGTGCTTTCGGAAATGTAGCTGTCATAAAATCGAGATGTTCATCCATGACATCTATTTCAACACAAAGTATGTTTTTATGTACTCCTTCTGTAAGCCTGTAAATTTCGATTGCTCCAGACCATCGTTTTGTTTCATCATCAATCGGTTGTTCCTCTCCGTTTACTACGTTTCCGATATGCCTAAAACCTATAATCTCATTCGGAATATGCGTTTCAATAATACTATAGATACCGCTTTGATCTGGAGCTAGAAACAATACTTTGCTGCCTTCTTTCCAATTATCGGAAATAGCATAAGAACCTTCAAAGAATACACTGGCCCATTCACGATACGCATCCTCATTCCAAAGAGCATTCCATATCTTGGCTTTCTCTGCTTCTATATCAATTGAAAACTGTAACCTGTTGATCATTATTTTATTTTTAAAGTTAGCTATTCTTCTCGTTTTTACTTGAAGAGATCATATCCAGCGTCTTACTTTTTGACAATACAAATGATATTCTTCTCCAAAATCTTTTCTCAAACGAGGTTCTTCCACAAGCAATATGAATATATTGAAAGTTATAAAGATAAAAAGAGAATACACCCATAGGTCTGCGGATTGAAGAAACAGAGCTTCTCCTATAAGCATAAGTACTACGCCAACATACATGGGGTTTCTGGAAAAATAATACAACCCAGAAACAACCAATTTTTTTGTGGGATCAACAGGAGAGAGTGTCCCGCGTCCTTTTACAGCAAAACTGATAATACACCAAAGCATTATTGTAAATCCAATCAGAAATATAAGGACCCCAATATAATGATGCCATGACCAGGCCTTATCGAATATACTAGTGATATCGAAACTGGTAATCCACCATGGTATGAGCCCAGCTACTAATCCTGGTTGCAATATTGTAAAGAGCAGGTTACGTATGAATAGCGATATCATACTATTTTAAATTAGTTGTTCCATCTACTACTTCTTTATATGCGGATTCCATGAGTTCGCAGTGCTATTGAACTGCCAAAAATCCATTAAATACATATTTTCATTGTTCCCACCACCGAATAGCATCATACTTTTTTCCAGAGTATTGAAGATCAATCCGGGTTTTCCTGCTCTTGCAGGGCCTTCAGTGGTTTTCAGAATCCATTTCTTCCCGTTCCAGCTCCAGGTATCTCCAAGATACCCTTTGTTATAGCCTCCAAAAAGCATGATCTTTTTTGAATCTGGATCATATGCCATTGCATGATGATCCCTTGCCATTTTAGTGTTCTCATCTTTTAGCATCCATCCCTGCGAGATACTCCATTCCCAGGTATCTCCGTATATCGTTTTACCATTATCATCCCTATGACCCCCCCCAAACAATACCATCTTTTTACGTTGCTGATCGTAAGATAAAGTGTGTTGAAATCGTGGAGCAGGCGATTGTTTCGGAGTTAGCCTTTTCCACTTACCATTTCTAAAAATCCAAGTATCATTTAAAGATTGCTTAGAAATATTTGAACCTCCAAAAAGGAAAATATCTCCATTATCACTATTGAAAGCTATTCTATGAGATTGCCTTGGAGTTGGCCCTTCATTGCTTAGCAGGGTCCAGTTCGTTCCGTCCCAGGACCATAGATCGTTAAGAAGCTCTCTCTGTTGATTCTTTCCGCCAAATACGATTAGACGATCTCTAAATGAATCATACACCATTGCATGACCACTTCTTGGAGTAGGGGCCATTTTTGATTTTACCAGTTCCCATTTCTTACCATCAAATTTCCAAAGATCATTGAGTCTTTTTTTAGTAGTACTACAGAAACCTCCAAAAAGAAAAATGTTATTTGTTTTACTATGATAGGTAAGAACTGGTTGATTTCTTGGGCAAGGGCTCTCTTGACTCTGTGAATAGACTTGTTCTATAGGAAGTATAAGTATAAACAGTACTATTTTAAGTAGACAATGTTTAGCAAAAATATGGGTCATACATTCTTTGGTACGAATCAAATTGGGAGATCGACCGCATTAAAGTTAGTTATTTTGTTTTAGTTTTCTAGGTAAACTCTCTCCTATATGCAGTTTTTATGAATCTCTAAATAACTTGCCCTCCTTCAATACAGTATGAATGTCTTTTGTATGGGAGATGTCAAGTAACGGATTACTATTTAAAATGATCAGGTTTGCCTTTTTACCGATCTCTACAGAACCATAGGCCGTATCAATATTGAGAAATTTTGCAGGATTTATGGTTGCCGTTTTTAACGCTTGTAATGGTGATAAGCCAGATGCAACCAGGATGCCTAATTCGTCTTGAAGCTCATATATATTGTTGTCGTTAAGAATACCTCGATCCGTACCTGCTAGTAACAATACCTCATTATGCGCCATCCATCGAATGATATTGTTAAAGACACGCATCATACGAAGCCCTTTCGCTCTAGCTGCTTCTCCTTCTAAATTAGCGTACATATCATTCATAGCATACAAAGTAGGAGTTAACGCAATACCGTTCTTTTTAAAGTAAGTCGATAATTTAGAAATATACGTGGAGTCTAAAGCATGCAGACCTTCGTTAAGGTTGTTTACCCCATTAGCCTTCTTTAAAACGATGCTGCTAATGAGGGAGTTTATATGCTCAATACATTTGATTCCAACTGAATCCAATTCAAATAGCCCAATGCCTACGGGAATGTGCCCCGCAATTTTTATACCTATTTCATTTCCGGCTTTCTTCAGTTCGACTAATTTGTGAGTCGGAAAGTAATTGTGAACTTTTAAAAAATCTATCCCTATAGCTTCCAGATTAGAAACCAGCTTTTTTATATCGGTAGTATCATGGACCTTTAAATGAAAGGGATCATTAGTTTGAGTACCATCCAGTGTATAACCTGCAAAATAAATATCTGGGCCTAGTAGATCTCCATTTCGGATCATTTTTTTTGCTTGTGCAACGGTGTCCGCAATCCCTCCCATATCTCTAATTCCGGTAATTCCACTCTTTAATAATCTATGGAGTTCAGGGATGCTATTCTCTTTTTCTACAAGATGCATATGCATGTCAAATAGACCTGGAATAACATATTTCCCGGTACAGTCTACTACTTGTGTAGCTGTCTTTTTAGCCAGCTCGTTATAATCTCCCATTTCTTTGATAACACCATTTTCTATCAAGATTGAATTGGTATACAATTGCCCGTTTGAAACATCAATGATGGTTGGATCTTTTAATAATATTGATTGCTCATCGGAGTTCTTGCAAGAAGTAATAATGATGCAAGTCAATGCAGCAATTACCGTTTTAAACAAATGTTTCATACTCTAACGTTGTTAAATGATTATCTTAAGATAAGGTATTACAAGTTAGTTATTTTGTTTTGATCAACTCAATACCGATCAAGAAAAAACCTGTTCCCAAGATTACACCTCCAATGATACCTCCTAATACAGGTGTCAATAGTCCTGAAATAAATGGAATAATCAAAAACCCTGTAATGACTAGTGCAGGCCCTATTCGTTTTAATTTTTTACTGAGTAAAAGTGATATGCTATTCAAGATCCAACCAAAGGAAAATAGCGATAATGCGATCAAAGCACCGATACTATATCTGCCTATATGATCGGAAGAACCTACTTTATTTACGGCTTCAAGGTGTATATTGGCCATATCAGGAAGCACAAATATTTGATGCCATTCATTTGCTAACATAAAGGCACTGCCAAAAAAAGCCAGTAAAAAAGTAACTAACCTAAATAATTTGAGATGTTTAATTTCGGTATGATATAAGAAAATTCCGATGGTACCAAATAAAAGAAAAGCTACAGTCGATGCAGCAAAGATCATTCTATAAAAAAAAGGAGTGGATGCTTGCAATTCACCAAAGGGTGCTCCAAAATCTACAAAGGGTAAAATAATTGTGTTGGGTATTGCAAAAAAAATCCCTGCCATTACCAGAGCGTATCCACTGTATTTTGTCAACTGATTCATAAGGTATTTGTATTTAAAATATTTGTACTAGGACGACAATATAGGAGAAGAGGTTACAGTCTAATAGTTTAGGTTGCTAATGCTCATTAGAAATCAACCGTTGATTCATGCTTTTATTTTGGTGTGTTATAACGCCACAATGAATTATGGCTAATAAATGGAATCGTGAGCACTGGTCTAAAGGAGAAAGATAAACGCGAGTTATAGGATTAAACTATGATTTTTTGTTAAAAGAATTAATCGTTAGCAATTCGAGTCAGGATCGGTTTACCCTAAGGTAACCGAACCTACTCTTCATAATGAAGTGGAGAGTGAAGCACATTGCCCTTATACATTATTGTATATAGTTTTTAACTCTATTTCGCTATGAGATCATGGGCCTTTATTAGGCTCTCTATACCAGAATCCATATTTCCATTCATCAACCATAACCCTGTCGTTAGTAAAGAATTACCCGTGAAATTTTGTTCTACTAAAGTCAAATTTTGATTTGGATTTATGATCAGAAACCTTTCTCCATAACCATCTGCCCATATAGTATTAGTGTCAGATGAAAGCCACCACTGATAACCGAACCCATCATAACGCCCATAATTTATATGATTTTCTTTAAGGTTACTATAAGAAATAGTGCTTTGAGCTACCCACTTTTTGGATACTATTTGTTTTCCACCCCACTGCCCTTCATTTGCAATCATTGCACCTATTCTGGCTAGATCTCTTGTACTCAAATAAATGTAATATTGCTTGTGTTTTGATTCTTTTTTGGGCCAAAACCAGGGGTCTCCTAAGATCACATTTTGTTCTGAAAAATCTTGAAGTCCCATTGGTATGGCAAGGTACTTCTCCATAAATTTTCCAATAGACATTCCTGTTTCTTGCATAAATATTGTTCCTAAAGCATTGGCATCAAAATTATTTGAGAAAAAATAATCACCAGGTTTATAACTCTCTCTTTTGGGTCTATCCGTTATTTGTGAATCGTGCTCTCCTTGAGATGGTAAATAAATGCCAGATTTAAACATTAACAAATGTTGTATAGTAGCTGTTTTCTCTTGGTTGGTTAAAGGGATTGATTCATCAATTTTGAGTTCGGCAAGAGTCTTTTTAATATTAACTAGCCCCCTGTCAACGGCTATCCCATACAATATTCCAAGAATAGATTTACGTATAGAGGCCGTATTCATGATTTTATCTGTAGGGCCATATTCGTATATTATTTTTTCATTTTGAAGAATAACGATGGACCTAGTTCTCTTTGGCTCTTTTTTTGGTGTTAAGATGTTTTTAATTGTTGTATCAATAGGGTCTCCATAAATTAATTCAGTTTGAAATTTAGGATCAGTATTGGTAACCCTTGGAGTGGCAAGATAGATAAACAGAAAAGTTAAGAGCAATAATAGAATAGCGAGTGTTCTTTTTAAGAATTTTTTAATTGTCATAGGTGTTAATTATTTGATATACACAAAGGACAAAAACTTAACTGAATCTGTTACTGTAAAATCAAATGATTAACTCTCAATACGTGTTTTGAGAGTAAATAATAGAAGGTTATTCATTGTTTTTTTGTTGGATAAATTCTTTTGGGGAAACTCCCGTGTTTTTTTTGAAGATGCGATAAAAACTCGCTTCAGAATTAAAACCAGATTCTAGAGCAATACCTAAAATAGACATGTGGCTATAATTCTCATCTTTCAATTTGGATTTTACGTCTTCCAGGCGATATTGGTTTATAAAATCTCTAAAGCTTAATTTATAGTATTGATTGATAATGTGAGATAAATCTCTTTGAGGGATGTTAATCATATAGGACAATTCTCGAATCGTAAGTTTTGGGTATAGGAAAACTTTATCGACGTCCATTACTTTTTGCAGTTGCTCAACAGTTTCTTTGAATTTGACATCAGATATTTTAGAAGGGAGATTAGTAGTAGTAGCAATTTCATTTTTACTAAACGTATAATCTGGTTGAAGATATCCTTTTAATCCTAAATAATATATCATAAAAGCAATGAATAGATTAAGTAAATTGTAATGCAGAACGGTTGTGTCTCCTAAATCAAAGAATATGTCTAAAAAATGATTTACAAGCAAAAAGAGGCCAATTAATAGAGAAAGCTTAAATATATTCTTCAACCAACTAAAATCAGGAAATGTACTATCTGATATTGTATTGTCAAGCCATTTTTTATAATTCATAAGCTCTTTATAGCTATAAAATAGATAAAATGGCAACAAAAGTAGTAGTAGATATTCTTCGGACTGTTTTACAAAATCAAAACTAAAACTTTGTGCAATACTATCTTTTTCATTAAAATCATTTACTCGTAAAACCGAAAAATAAACTATAAAAGCATAGATCTGAGCTAGTAAAAATGGAATAAAGTGTATCCAATGTCTAGGTTTAAAACGAAATCTTGAAGTGACAAGTGATTTTATATAAAAATAAATGAGCGGAGAAAGAGCTAACTCGATACCATTTGGAAAAAACCGAAAGAAATTGGTCTCCCAAAGATGGAATGTATGTAAAAGAGGTTTGGTACTTAAAAAACAAAAAGAAAGAAGCGCTAAAGCAAGAAGTTTATTACTTTGTATATTTTTTTTTGAGTTGAGTAATAATATGCTAGTAATGATTCCTTGGATTATTCCAAGTAAAATTAATAAATCAAATAAAGAGAATTGAGGATTCAAATTAAATATGTGAAGTTTTAAATTATGCACGACGATCTTGTGCATGGATTATTCTGTTTGGACTAAGATAGCAAAAAGAACAGTCTAATATTTAGTAGCTAGAAATTTTAGATAGGTATATTAAAGCAATGAATTATACACGTTTTTGTGCTTTCGTTATTTGAATCTTACATCAAGTTCTTGTTGAATAGACTTTATGAGGTGTTCATTAGTACTCATAAAACGCTTCCAATCACTTATTTGAGCTCGTAAAATAAGATATTTCCCTGTTAATATTCTGTGATATTTTGGATTGTTAGAAATACCTTTAATATCAATATTGGGAAAATTTGTTTTTAGCCCTAACACCATAGCATATTCTTGGGTACCGCCAAGTAATTCATTAAAATCAGCTGATAAGTCTTTCATTATAGGGATTATAGTTTTATCGGCACCGAGAGTTTGAACCGCAATTTCATAATAATCCAAAATTTCCCCCTTCAAAGTATCGGTTGAAATCAATGAAAATTTGCCCGAAGATAAATTTTCGACATAAGTTCCTTTTGAAATTAAAAATTGGTTGAAATATAGAAAAGAAGCGTTGTGTCTTAAGAAGTCCATGATATTATAATTTGAATTAGAACTAATGTTATAAAACATAGTATCCATTACTTTAAGGCTATATTGATTGTTTGCTGTGGATCGAGCCAGTCCAAGTTTATCTTTTTCTAAGTCCTTCAGTAGATTTTCTAGAAGCAGTTGTTCTATTTCTCTGTCTTTTTGGTAATCATTCCAATTATTTATTGAGAGAGCGATCAAAATTCCAATAACAACTAAAATTATTTCCCCAATAGCATAAATCAAGTATTTGCTGAATTTATTTTCAGACAGCAGTTTATGGCGAATTCGCCGAAAGAATTTTATCATTGGAAGTTGATTTCTCTAAAGGTAGTTTATTTGAACTAGAACTGTTTCAAAAATGAAGTACAACGGATTTGTTAGCAATTAGTTTGTGTGTGCAAAATTATTTTGTACACACAAACTACCTTATAATTTAGACCCTTAGCCCTTATTATGCTTATACTATGTTGGTTAACGGTATTTGTAATCTAGTGAAATTAATTTTAGAATTGTCTACATTCGAAAAAAATTATAGTTGGATTACAGGAATCAAATAGGTAAACTTAACGCAATCACAAAAATAATATGTAAGGCAAACTAAATCTGAATTACCAGTTTTTAGGTTTAAAGTTTTCATCAAATCTGTTGTTTCTCCTGAAATACTTGAAACAATACAATCTCCTTCTCTTGTAGAAGAAAGCCATTCATTTATGTCTCGAGCGGTTTGAGAAAGTTCAACTACTGGATTATCTGGATATAAAAATTGATTATCTAATTCTAAATCTAAATTATTTACATTGTCATAAATATATTGTAATTCATCCATAGTAGGAATTCTCCATGTATTCATGTTGGATAGATTATCATTTATTCCCTGAATAATTTCATCTGCATTTAATAAAATAGGTTCATGTAGAAAAGCCATGATATAAAAACCTGTTCCATTTATCTCTAAAATTAACCCTTCTTGTTTTAACCTTTCTTCATCATACCCCAATTCTATAAAATCTAAAGTAGTAGGAGCATGGATTGATTGAGCTGTTGCTAATTGATGTGGTGTATAAAAATTTAATAAAGCTTCTATATCTCTATTTACTTCTAAAAGTTCCTCTAGAGAATAGTCTTCACTCATTCTTTTTATTATGCTATGGTGTGATTCAGAATTATTATTTGAAACGGTCCATTTAATTTCATATTCCTCATAAATATTACCTTTTAAAAATGTTCTAGAACTAGATTCATCAGAAAAAATCCCGACCACTTGATTATTTGATAAAATTTCCCATTTTCCGGTTTGTCCTACTAATAATGGAGTTCCCTGTAATTCTATTTCTCCATCATTAAGATTTACATTTAAAACCTCTATTTCTACTGTTTGTGGCAATGGAAGTTCATTTTCGCTACAAGCAGAAAAAACCAGACTAAAAGTTAAAAAAAAGATGATGATTTTAAATTTCATGTGAAAATTACTTTGTGAATTTGGTTTTATTTAATGTTTGCCAACCAGTTATATGTCTTTAAATATATGCTTTTTTCATATGTTTCATCGGGATAATAAAACATTTTTCTAATGTTTTTAAGGATCATTGCATTTTGAGCGTTTTTTGATGTCTTGTTTTCTGGCTAAAATCTATCATTATCTAGCTTGTAACTAACGTTCTAGTGTATGATTTCGTTACGTGTGTTAAGCGACTAATTTAGCAAAAACAAACCGAACCTGCCAACCAGCCTGTCCTGAGCGCAGTCGAAGGGTAGGCTCTAACTAGCAACTGGCTTTCCATGATTGTCTAATCATATTTCTTAATAAATCTATGTAATTCCAGCCTATTTTTCTCGAAGCCAATAAAGTCAAACTATCTTGATTTCCTCTATGTGGTCTTGATGGTCCAGTCATATTAGGTTTCATATTTAAATCGAACAAGAAATAATCTCCTTTTTCGTCTGCACGACAATCTATTCGTATTGGTGCTTTGATATTTAACAATTCGCTCGCTTTTTCACATTGTCTGTAAGCATCAATTATTTTTTTTGAACTTAGCTCGTTATTTTCAAGAACTGAACTGTTTTCCATTACTGCTACAATTCCGTTATATGGTACTATTCCATCTTTATGATTAAATCTTTTTACAGCAGGAAGACACCAAGGATTTTTATAAATCTTTTCCTGTTCGTCAATCAAATAATTTCCAGAAGGCATTACAGTAACTGTTATTTCTTGTCCGCTGAAAAATTGCTCAACATAAACTGTATTTCCATATTCGTTATTCGAGAATATTTCTTTTAGTGTATTGTCCAATTCTCTTTGATTTCTAACCAGCGAAACACCTTGACTTCCTCTTCCTCTTATTGGCTTAACGACTATTGGGAAATCAATATCCAATTTGCAATTGGTCAAATTTTCTTTTGAGATTAATTTCGTTTTAGGAATAGAAATTTTATTTTTTCTTAAAAGTTCATTTGTAAAATATTTGTCATCGTACATATCAACTTGACTTGGTAATTGTCCGATAAATTGAAAATTTCGTTCAAAGAAGCTTTCTATTTCGTGGGTTTTGTATAAAACAGTGTTTAACCAAAAGGTGTTTGCTCCTTTATCTAACGCATCTTGAATTCCTTTTTTTGTATCAGGAAATACCCAATCTAAATCTGTTTTAATGTTTGGCTTACTGATTGGCGTAACTATCCTAATACCATTTTTTTGCAATTCATAAGCGATGTCAGCTCCACTATCCGAATAACCACCTGGTTTCATTGGTTTCTGAATGCCATTTTTTATTGGCGGAAGTTTGGATTGGTATAGAATTGCTATTGATTGCACTGTATTTTTTTAGCTTATTGCTAACGTTTTTGTGTATGGCTCGTTGCAGAAAATCAACTATGATCTTCCGCCGTAACCGAAAGATAGCAAATTGCAAGGAATTCTGATTAGGAATTCAGCTGCAATGAGCTATACACGTTGTTGTGCTCTTTTCATGGATTTGTTATTTACTACTGGTTAGCACCGTCCATTTGGTTTTAAATTTCATAGTTTCTTGTTTTTTATATTCTTCTTTAATTTTCTCGTCAGAATAGCCCATGTCTTTATACATTTTAGTCATTGTTTTACTTTCGGCAAACTTTTGATGCATTACACCTGTAGTACCAATAATACCAACCCAGCTATTTGCGGAAGCGTCCGACACTAAAACAACTGAAGCGGTTCCAGATGCTGAAAAACTTGGCCCTTGTTGAAAAATACCCTTTACTTGAGCGAAGACATTCCCGTTTAATGTGGTAATAAAATTTGCATCGGTCCAATGCCACATTTCTATTACTTCTTTATCAGGCATTTGCATGGCTAAACTCCAGCCAACTCTAATTGGGTTCCCATTGTTTACATATTTTATTAATTCTTCTAAGCTTCCTGAGATAGCGTTGCCTTTTCTGTCTGCTTCATAGATAACTTTATAAGCACTATTGTCTTGTCCAAAAGATAGTATTCCTTTAAAAAGGAATATTATTAACATAAGGTGTTTTGTTTTTTTCATGATTGTTTGATTTATTGATTGTTAGTACTTAAGACCAGCGATTTGCTGAACCTTTTGAAATTTTTTTTAAAAAAAGAAGGAGACTTTTTCAAAAAAGTTACGTGTTTATATTTCACTTTTTGAAAGTAGTAATTGTGTGAAAATAAAGTAGTTAACGATTCTTATTTAGTGTTAATTATTGTTAACTAAAAAGTATTGGTTATAATGAAGCCCAACGGTCTGTGTGCGGCTAGTATCCCAAAGGGTATGCTCTATGCACCTTGTTGTACTTTCGTTATTTTTTTATTTCTATTTCAATCCTAGTTATAAGACTTTCAACCTGTTTAATCATCGATTCGATTTCAGGCAACGACCTTTCGTAAGAATCCATAGCATTCATTAGTCCACTTCGAAATTTTCTTGAGTCTAACACCTTTTTAAAATCTTGTTTGAGCGCTATGATCATATTTTCTATCTCACTGGGTTTCAATCGCTCATTTATTCGAAATTCTTTGTTTAAATTAGGTTCAAGGACTAAATAGTTGTATGGATCTATAAGGTCGGCAGCTGGCCATAAATTTGATACATACGGTTCCTTATTCGTCTTGTCATCATTTATTAAAGATTTGTAAGACCTATCTAAACTCAATAACCCATCTTTTATAGAATCACTTTTAATAATATTTAAATTCCCACTGCTCATTAATTCGAGGAAAGTGTTTTGATTTGAAGTTGTTTCTTGCCAACTCGAAATAGTCAGCATATTAGGTAATTGATATATAATTGAATCTATTTTGGTCTCTATTGAAAAATCAATAATAGCTTTTGCTGCTCTTATCTGGTTTTCCCGCCTAGAATGAATACTTTCTAGATAAGCCTTGTCTTTATTCAAATCCACTAATAGGCGCTTCAAGAAAACGTTCTCCACTCTATCGGCTTTATTCTGTTCATTCCAATTATTAATCTGAAGTGCTATCAAAATTCCAATGACCACAAGTACAATTTCTCCAATAGCATATTTCAGATACTTTCCGGTTTTCCCTTCGGAAAGTAAGTTTTGTCTGATTCGTCTAAAAAATTGAATCATAATTTCTATTTATGTTTAGTGAATGCCCGCAAGCGGCTATCTCAACCAAAAGTCTACTAGACTTTTGATTTTGTTTCACAAAATTGAGTTTCGATAATCTAAAGAATTTTATCATTGGTTAGTTGTTTCTCGAAAGTTAGTGTTTTTTCTTTTTTATTCATTCAGCTCGCTGAATTATAGCCATTGTTGGCTGTAGTATTTAATTATTCAATTTTATCTCCTAACCATGCTATGCCTAATTTTATTCCAATAAATATTCCAATTCCAGTAACTAAGAACATTATTCCTTCGCCATATAATTTATTGAATTTTATAGCAATAAAAATTGTTTTTAGGAATCCATAAGATATTATCCAAAACGCAACAAAAAGATGAAGGTTTAAGCTCTTAGAATAATTTAAGGAAATTGGATTTTCATTCCAATTCGGCTTTTGGAATTTAATTCCAAATACACTCCAAAGTTTAATCACTAAAGGAAAAAAAAGTAATGCAACAAGAAAAGTGATTAAACTTATACCTAAATAAAAGTCATTTCGTTCCTCAGCATTCTCGTTGTAGTCAAAAAGAATCAACGATAGTACACATATTACTAATATAACTAAAGCTTTAACTTTTCCAGTTTTATTCCAATTTTTCATTTCAATTATATTACAGCCAACGGTTTTGTGTATGGTTAGTTGCGTGTTTCAACAACTAATTTAGTAAACAAAAACGAACGCGAGAAAATTCCGAAGGAATTTTCCAAATAAGCACTTGCCATAGCAATTAACTTTACACGTTGTTGTAAGCAGTTATTTATCCTCAATTTTAAATATAGGACTTTGTATTTCAGCGAAACATTCTGGATTCGGTTTAATACTCGGATTGTTGAAAAAATCATTCGCTGCTTGCATTGCACATTGATTAGTCCAATTGGTAGTTGGGCCGTGTTTCCAACCTCTAAAAACCAAGTGAAAACTATTCGTCAGATTATTGGCCATTGATTCAGCCCATTTAACAGGCGTTTCATTGTCATATTCGCCACTTATTAATAGAATTGGGATATCACTTTTTATCGCTTCATTCTCTATTTTTGAAACTTTCTTAACATTCCAAATATTACAGACTTCATTCTTAAAAACTGCTGGTGACAATCCCATAACTGCTGGATATTTGTTTGTTTCCAGAGTGATTTTTTCTTGAGAATTGAATGGATTTTCTTCCGCACACCATACTGATAGCCGCATTCCTTGTCCAATTCCTTTTTTGGGTTCTTGGAATACATACTTAAGTCTTTCCTTTACAGAAGACAAATCATTATCAAGTAATTTTTTTATCTCGAAGGGAATATTAGAAACACTTCCTGTATTAGCAGAAGTAAAAACGGTTATTAAATCTTTTCCTTTTAAATAAAATGTTTCTAAATTTCCATTTATAGGATTTTCTATTTGCACTAAAAGTGGATTGATTGTTTTTTCTTCTAAGTATTTGAGAAATCGAGTTTTAATATTTGGATAAGCATTATTACAATCAGCATCTGCTTTGCAGTCGTTAAGTATTACCTCTAGTGATTCTAGAATATTCTTCACACTTTCTTCATCGTAATTGACTTCCAATGGAAGTGGTGAGTCCATTACTACACTTCTAATTTTATCTGGATAATCTCTAATTAAAACCTGACCAATTTTAGTACTGTAAGACATAGTAGCTAAATTATATTTTTCAATTCCCAGCACATTTATTAAGTCATTTATATCGGCAGCAATTTGGTTTGTAGTGTATCTATTTAGGTCAATCCCGTTTTTTCGCAATCTTTCATTGCATTTTTTGGCTGCATTTTGAAATAGACTATCATTTTTTGTTGAATCAAAATTTGGAAGATTCGAATGATAAACTGCTTTAGCCCATTCTGGACAGTCTAAACTTGGTTTTGCAAATTGAGTACCTCTTTGTTCAAATAAAATTAAATCTCTATCATCAAGGTACTTGTAATATTCCATATATTTTGATGCACGCATAGAGGTATAACCTGGTCCGCCAACAGTATATAAAATCGGATCTTTATTTGGGTTATCACTTCTGCTTTTGAATATATAGACTGGGATTTCTATAGTTTTACCATTTGGGTTTTGCCTGTTTTCTAGCACTTCCAAGTATCCAAATGTATAGTTCTGTTCTTCAGGAATTTTATGTGTTGTTTCTTTTGATTCTGAAAATGATGATTTAAAAATTTGCTCAGTTTCCTGAGTGTTTTGACAGCTACTAAAAATAGTAACTAGGATATATGGCAATAAATTGAATTTCATTTTCGAATTATTTGTTTCCAATACAAAGAAACATTTCTTTTTAGTTTAATAAATTCACATTTGTTAAGAAATCAATCCTTTTTTATTCTACTCAAACTTTGTTCGGAAACGCCTAAATATGATGCAATATGTTTTTGTGGTACTTTTTGAAATAATTCCGGATTTTTAATAACTAAACTTTTGTAGCGTTGTTTCAAATCAAGTGTTTGCATATTTGATAGTTTTTCAACTGTTGATAGATATGCTCTTTCTGAAATTATTCTGCCTAATTTTTCTAATTGATGATAATTTTTGTAAAGGTTTATAAGGTCTTTTTTGTTGAATTCATAGTAAACAGATTCAGTAAGTGTTTCAATGCAGATTTGACTTGGTTTTTTTGTTAAAAAACTTTCAAAATCAGTTGCAAACCAATTGGGAAAATAAAAATGATGTGTGTAGTCTTTACCGTCTATATTTTTGTAACCTCGTAAAAGTCCTTTTTCAAGAAATAAAATTTTACTTGTAGCCCTATTTGGCTTGAATAATATTTGATTTTTTTTTACTTCTTTTCTTTTTGATGAGTTCAGAAACAATTCATAAATTTCATCGGATAAATTAATGGTTGATTGAATTATTTCTTTCATTTTGTTTGAAGCACTATTTTTATTTTAATTGCTTACAACGTGTTCGTGTATGGTTTCGTTGCGTGAAGCACTAAGTTAGTAAATTAACAGAAACCTATTGTTCAGAAGCGAGGATTTTCCGAAAGGAAAATCAGACGCAATGAACTATACACGTTGTTGGCTGTTCGTTTTTAGTACCTAAATACTTTGTCCAAAAGTTAATAGGTTATTATCTGGGTCAAGTAAGGCAAACTCTCTTTGTCCCCAAGGTTTATTTTCCAAGGGTCCATTTGGATGAATTTCTATTTTATTTTCAAGCATAGATTTATACAAACCTTCTATATTATCAGTTCTGATATAAATCATTCCATAATTCTCTTTTGGATTAAGTTCTTTAAATTCAAAGAAGTGAATTTCTATGCCATCCTTCTTAACCATTAAATACCCCTCGTAATCACCTAATTCTTGAAAACCTAGTTGGTTTACATAATAACTTCTTGTATTGGATTTATTACGCATTGGTAATTTAGGGTTAATATCTGTTAACATAAATTTACTATTTATCTTAAATTTTTAAATTGACACGTTTTCTTAAATGACTGCCAACGGTCTCGGCTATGATTTCGTTGCGACTTCAGACTGCGACGCGCCTGTGGCAAGTCGCGCTGAAAAAGACGCAGTAGAAATCAAGCGTTTGTTTTTTGTTATTAGGTTTAAAGTTAGCAATTCTTTTCGTTTTTAATCTTTCAACTAGCAATGAATTATAGCCATTGTTGTAGGTAGTTTAATTCAATCATCCTGTGTTTTTTCATCGGATTCAAAATATTCATCATAGATTACGCTAATCACTCCAAAAGTTTCAATTACAAAAAGAGACAAAACTGAGTACTTGAAACCAAGATAGTCTTGAAAATTGATAGTAAAAAAGATTAATACTAAAATGACCAAAGAGTGATTTAAAAATATGATCAATTTGTTTTTATTATCAAATTGACTCTTGAATAAGAATTTTTTTAAAATCAAATATATCCCACTAATTATTAACATAATTAAGTAAATAATTATAGAAGAAATTACAAAACCAAAAGTTATTACCTCTTCATGCTCTTCGATAAAATCTATTAAATATGGATAAAGAATAAAACTCAATAGAATAACCAATACTATTCTTAATATTCTTAAAACAATTTCTCTAGCGATATTTTTTTTCATTTCTAAATTACCTACAACGGTCTCGGCTATGAGTAGTTGCGTGGGTTAGCACTTAACTTTGCAAGTACACACCAAGCTGAAAATCCGCGAGGATTTTCAGAAGTAGGCGAGAACAAGCAATTACTTATAGCCATTGTTGTGGTTAGTGTTTTTTATTTATTTACTTAATTTTAAAATTCTTAATGCTCCTTGAATTACCAAAATAAAAACGATTGTTCCGATAATCAAATCGGGTTTGCTCGAACTCAACCAATTTACCAAAAGTCCAGCGATTATGACTCCTAAATTAATAATCACGTCATTCGAAGTGAAAATCATACTTGCTTTCATATGTGCCTCTTCTTTACTTTTCGACTTTTGTAAAATGTAAAGACAAATTCCATTTGCGATAAGCGCAAAAATTGAAACGATAATCATTGTCGAAAAATCGGGAAGTTTCTCGTCTCCGAAAAACCTCCTTAACACTTCCACAAATCCAATAATTGCAAGTGTTATTTGAAAATATCCAGCAAGTTTCGCAATCCGCTTTTTTCTTGTCAGAGTTCCGCCAACCGCAAACAAGCTAATTCCGTAAACGAAACTGTCCGCAAGCATATCCAAACTGTCTGCAACTAATCCCATCGATTTTGAGATTAATCCAGTTGTCATTTCGATTATGAAAAAGGCAAAATTTATGGTAAGTACAGACCAAAGTAACTTTTTTTGGTTTGCATTTTCTTTAAATTCCGTTTGTTCGGTTTGTTCAGTCGAGATTTTCTTTCCGCCTAAATTCAGTTCGATAACGGACTTTTCGATTTGGTCAATTTGTCCGCTGTGAAAAACAGTTAGTTTTCGGTTGGGAATGTCAAAGTCCAAATTCGCAATACTTGAGATTCCATCCAATTTCATTCGGATTAAATTTTCCTCTGAAGGACAATCCATTTTGGTAATCTCAAATATCGTTTTGTTCATTCAATTTATCGGTTTTTGGACATTAACCACAACGGCCTTGTGTATGAGCTGTAGCGGATTTAAAGCTACAACTTTTCAGTTTACAACATACCTATTAAAATGAAAAAACGATTCAAATATGCACTTAAACCGCTATTGCTTATACACGTTGTTGTACTTTGTTATTCTTTTAAAATTTGAAAGGTTTACATCGTATTATTTTTTAGATGCTAGACTAGCTAAATGCTTAAAAGCTTCTATTATTTTACGACTACGACTATTATCTTCTTTTTCTAAAAAAAAATCAATAAAGTCAACTTCTAATTTATTTGCGGGTTCTCTCTCAACCCCTTTCTTATATGTTCCTTTATATTCGTATCTAGTGCACTTCTCTGTATTAAAATCAAGGAATATTTGTGCTCCTTCATTGTTTACTTTATCAAGTTTTGTGATAGCACATTTAGTGATAGCATAAACACCATCAGTGATGTAAGTAATTTTTAAATCGGTTTTATCTAATTGAAAAATAAAATCATCAGGGGATGTGAAAATAGCAGTTTTAAACTCTGATTTATTCTTATTGATAAATTCAATAGTTTCTTCCCAATTCATTTTATTCGAAGTTTCTTGAGCACTTATGCTTGATATTGAGCTTATTACTATAATTAAAATTGTAATCTTTGTTAGTTTCATATTACTGTTATTTAATGAAGTACAACGTTCTCGGCTATGAGTAGTTGCGTGGTTTAGTACTTAACTTTGCAAGTACACACCAAACTGAAAATCCGCGAGGATTTTCAGAAGTAGGCGAGAACAAGCAATTACTTATAGCCATTGTTGTGCTTAGTGCTTTTTGATTTTATTTATTAGTTCTTCTAATCCAGTCAATTGTTTATTATACTGAGTAATAATACTATCTAAGTTTTTTGACATATAGTCTTTTTCTAATTCTATACCTCTTATTGCATTCAGTCCCTTGGTCATAGCTTTTGCAAGTCCTTTTGTTCTTGGGTCAAGTCTAAGATGAGCTAAAATATCAACTAAGGGAAGGAAAAACTCTCTCCTCAAAACAAATGGATTAAAGTTTCCCTCTTTTAGATAAGGCATTATTTGGGCAGAGTATAAATCTGCAATTGGTCTATACCTTGGGTCATCCAAAGGGTCAGAATTTAATTCCTTTTCAAGTTCAACACCATAATCTTTAAAAGCACTGCTAAAATCTTGCAGACTTAAACTTAAGGAAGTAGTATGTTTTGAAGTTCCAGTTAGGTATCTGTTGAATTTATCTCTTAAGGTTTCGTAAAGATGTTCTAAAACACTTACATAGCCGTGAGTACTATTCGAAATTTTGACAATTTCTTTAAAGTCTGTTTTCTTATTATTAAGCTCAATATACTTTATTAAATCATTTTTGTCGAGAGATTTGAAGACTTCTCCGCTTAGTGAGGAAATCAATTCCAAGTTTCGAATTTTAAAATCTTCTTTTTTATGTTCATCCGAATATTCTTGTAAGAATTGAATTTGCTTTTTTATCGGTTCTTCTACGCTTCTTAATTCAGCTATCCAACGTTCTCCTGATTTTATTAATTTCTTTTTGTCTGAACGTTTTTCAATTATTCCTTTAACCCAGATACCTAAGAATAAGGTGAAAATCGGTAAAAGATATTTTAACCAGTCAACCTTAGTTTTTTCTTTTACCATAACAACTTTAGTAAGATTGTCTTTTGCTATAGGGATTGTTATGTCATTTTTAAAGCTAAGTTTTATAGTGTCAGTTTTTTGCGACTTCTTAGTTTTTACTGTGTCCTCTGGTTGGATTATTTTCTTCTCCTGTTTTAGAGAATCTGATTTTATTCCAATAGAATCTTGACAGTAAAGATTAACTGAAACAAAAATCAAAAATATGGTTAGTGTTCTATTCATTTTTCGCATTAAGCACAACTTCTCGCTAAACGGAAGGTGTATTTATATTTATTATATCGTCTTTAGTGTTAATGATCTTAAAATCAGTAGTATTAGCATCAAGAAAAGTATCCAAAGGACTCTTTATCTTTGACAAAGCCTTGCTGCTAACATGAGTATATATTTCTGTAGTTTTACTACTGCCGTGTCCTAACAATTGCTGTATATAGCGTAAATCTAAACCCTGTTCAAGTAAGTGAGTAGCAAAAGAATGTCGCAACATATGAGCACTTACATTTTTATGAATTCCTGCTTTCTTAGCCATGGATTTAACAATTTTATTTACACTAGATGAACTATATTTAGTTCTTTTTAAACTTTCAAACAAAAAATATTTAGGTTTAAATGTATCTAAATAAATGCTTAAAAGTTGTTGGATTCGATCAGATAAGACCATTGTCCTATCTTTCTTTCCTTTACCATTCCTAACAAATATAAGATTTTTATCATACAATATATCTTCTTTTTTCAATCCTAAAAGTTCACTCATTCTCAACCCCGCAGAATATAATAATGAGAGAATTAATTTGTGTTTTAAATTATCACAGACTTGTATCATTTTTAATACTTCTTGTTCGCTTAAAACTTTAGGGAGTTTCTTTTCTTTCCTTGGTCGCTCAATAGAGATAGCAAATCGTTCCCATCTCAACATATTTTGGTAATAACATTTTAAAGCATTGATCGCTTGATTTTGTGTACTAGAAGAAACTCTTTTTGAATTCACCAAAAAATTGATATACCTTTTTATATCTTCAAACTCAACATTATCTAATAATTTTGGAGATATAAACCCGATAAATTCAGAAAGAAATGAGCAATATGTTTTTATAGTATTTTCACTATATCTTTTCCTTTTTAAGAACAATAAAAACTCTTCAGGAATATTGAATCTTTTAGCTTTCGCAACTGCTTTCTTAGGAGTAATTTCCTGCTGGACTTGTTCTTTATTTTTAAAAGGAATTTTACTGGAGTCAATCAATGCTTTTCCTTTAAAAAGCGAAAAAAGAAATTTTAAGTTTTTCGGATTATTATTAACATGCCAAGCCTTCTGAGATTTACTCCATCGAGAATCTTCAATAGTTTTTAACAATGAGATAAAATCTTCATTATATGGGAAACGAATAAAAAGTTTGTTTTCGTTTTTAAAATAGTTGACTTCTAAAGAAACGGTAGGTAATTTTTTCATTTTTCATAACAATAGCAGTTATAAAAATAATAAAAAAACTTTAATGCGCCTCTAACCAATTTTCGCCAATACCCATTTCAACGTCTAGAGGAACGGCCATTTTGTAAGCATTCTCCATCTCTTCTTTAATAATAGGTTTGATGGTTTCTAATTCGTCTTTATGCGCATCAAAGACCAATTCATCATGTACCTGTAACAACATTTTAGATTTAAAGTTTTCTTTTTCAAAACGATTATGGATGTTGATCATCGCTAGCTTGATAATATCCGCAGCAGATCCCTGAATAGGCGCATTTACCGAATTTCGTTCAGCGGCACCACGTACAATGGCATTTCTTGAATTGATGTCTTTTAAATAACGACGTCTTTGTAAAACAGTTTCTACATAACCATGATCTCTGGCAAAATCTACCTGTTCTGCCATATACGCCCGTAACTTTGGATAGGTCTCATAATAGGTGTCAATCAAGGCTTTTGCCTCTTTTCTAGATAAGTCCGTTTGATTACTCAATCCAAAAGCCGAAACACCATAGATGATTCCGAAATTCACGGTTTTTGCATTGCTACGTTGCTCCCGTGTTACTTCTTCAAGCGGCACATTAAAAACCTTGGCAGCCGTAGAAGCATGAATATCTTCCCCATTTTTAAAAGCTTCGATCATGGTTTCTTCTTCACTCAATGCGGCAATAATTCGTAATTCTATTTGCGAATAATCGGCAGCTAGCAACACATGATTTTCATCACGTGGGATAAATGCCTTACGCACCTGACGTCCACGTTCCGTTCTAATCGGAATGTTTTGTAAGTTCGGGTTGTTAGAGCTCAAACGACCCGTAGCAGCAACTGCCTGTGCATATACAGTATGTACACGTCCTGTTTTTGGGTTGATCTCATTAGGCAACGCATCCACATACGTGCTTTGTAATTTTTTATACTGACGGTATTCTAAAATATCCGCAATAATTTGATGGTCTTTAGCTAAGTAAGACAAGACATCTTCAGCCGTAGAATACTGACCTGTTTTAGTCTTTTTAGGCTTCTCTACCAATTTCATATTTTCGAACAACACAATCCCCAATTGCTTCGGAGACGCAATGTTAAATTCCTCCCCAGCCTGTTCAAAGATGTTTTTCTCTAAACGGGCAATATCGTCAGATAAAGCAACCGATAATTCTTTTAGAAAATCTGTATTTAGGTTAATGCCTTCAATCTCCATAGCAGTTAATACAGAAACTAGAGGGAGCTCGACATCATTAAACAATTTCGTCACATTTCCACTATCTAATTCTTTAGTGAAGTGCTCTTTGAGCTGCAACGTAATATCCGAATCTTCCACAGCATATTCGGTTTGATCCTTTACAGGAACAACGCGCATGGATAATTGATTCTTTCCTTTTTTCCCAATCAACTCGGTAATAGAGACTGGTTGATAGTTCAAATAAGTCTCGGATAAGATGTCCATATTATGACGCATATCCGGATTGATCAGATAATGTGCGATCATCGTATCAAACAATTTTCCTTTCACAGGCATATCGTAATTCGATAGCACTTTGATGTCGTATTTTAAATTATGCCCAATCTTCTCGATCGTTTCACTTTCAAAAAAGGGTCTAAACGCTTCTAAAATGGTTCGTGTTTCTCCTTGATCTTCGGGAAAAGATACATAATACCCTTTTCCAGCTTCCCACGAAAAAGCAATACCGATCAACTCAACTTCCAATGCTTTTAACCCCGTCGTTTCTGTGTCAAAGCATACCGAAGGTTGTTGTAATAACTTCTTAAGCAATAACGCTCTAGATAAAGGTGTATTTACATGTTGATAAAAATGATTCGTGTTGGTAATGGTTTTAAATCCGCTGCTACTTTCTTCTTCAGTTACATTACCTGTTCCCGGAGCAGCAAAAAGATCGAACTGACCATCCGATTTTGCCACGGGTTTTTTAACTACTGGAGCACTTGTTTCCGTTTTTTGGGTTGATTCCTCTGGAGGAGCAAAAGTTTTTTCAAAATTATCTGTAAGCCTTCTAAACTCTAATTCGTTAAAGATCTCTTTGGTAGCATGTATATCTGGCATACACATTTCAAAATCTTCTTGGTGAAATTCTACAGGAACGTCCAGCATGATCGTTGCCAAATCTTTAGAGAGTAACCCTAATTCTTGACTGGCTTCAACTTTCTCCTTCATTTTTCCTTTTAACTCATGGGTGTTTTTAAATAAGTTTTCCATAGAACCATAAGCCGCTAAGAATTTCTTTGCCGTCTTTTCTCCTACACCTGGTAATCCCGGAATATTATCCACAGAATCGCCCATCATTCCTAAGAAATCTATGACCTGTTCTGGCCGCTCTACACCAAATTTTTCCTGTACTTCAGGAATTCCCCAAGTTTCATACCCACCTCCAAAACGAGGTCGATACATAAATATATTTTCAGAGACCAATTGGGCAAAGTCCTTGTCTGGAGTAACCATAAAGGTTTTATAGCCCTCTTTTTCGGCTTTTTTTGCCAAGGTTCCAATAATGTCATCCGCTTCGTATCCTGCTTTTACTACGGCAGGAATGTTCATGGCCTGTAGGATTTTTTCGATATATGGAACCGCAATTCTAATGGCTTCAGGAGTTTCTTGCCTATTCGCTTTATACTCAGGAAAAGCTTCCGTTCTGGCAACACTACCTCCTTTGTCAAAACACACAGCTAAATGATCTGGCCGCTCTCGCTTAATCACATCTAACAATGAATTGGTAAACCCTAAAATAGCGGAGGTGTCCATTCCTTTAGAGTTAATTCTAGGATTCTTGATAAATGCATAATAACCTCTAAAGATCAATGCATAAGCGTCCAGTAAAAAAAGTCTTTTTTGATCTGCCATTTATCTATTTTGTTAAGATTATAAATCTACTAAAAACTTATGTTTTTAAAAGGTGTTGAGCACAGTAATTTTAAGGTATGGGGATTTGCGGGTTCTTATAACTATCCTTTCTTTCTTAGTTCCCAGGAAGCACCACTTCCCATTTCAAAATCCCAATCGCTGATTTGACTATCAATGTTACCCATGATTTCTTCTACTTCTCTGTAAATGGTTGCCAAATTTCTGTAGTTTGCTAAAATATTCTCATTCTTTGGATCTAAATAACGTTCCTGGCACCAAACCAAATAATCTTGAGCATACGCGTACCCTTCTAGCTCACGTAGAACCAGGCAAAGGTTAAGCAAAGGATAATTGTATCTCAGATCATCCAGTTCATCTTCTACATAGAAGTTAAAAGTTTTTCCTCCTAGTTTAAATGTGACGGCTCTATATTCTTTGCTATCTACGAGAAAATCTGTGGTGGAAAAACGAATTTCTACTTTGTGTTTAACATAAATCTCATTCAATGCCTCAATTTCCCGATACTTGCTCATCTCTGGGTTGTTCAAGTTAATAAATGTATAGTAGAGGTGTTACACCGTTAAAGCTACAAAACTTTAACAAGACGTTAAAATGATGCCTAATTTTTCGCAGTATCTTAGCGCATTAAATTTTTATGCATTTATGCCACGTTGGATCATCCCTCTTATTATCGCTGTTGCGGTTATATGTTTACTAGAATTTTATGCCTTTCAGGCGATTAAAACGGTTTCTAAAAATAAACTGATTCGTTGGATCTGGTTATTGATAGGTGTAGGCATCTACCTAAACTTCTTCATCACCATTTTCACAACGCCCAGATCGGCAGGTCAGACAAAAGGATTTCAATTGGCAGCAGGATTAATGCTTACGGTGCTCATTCCAAAGATCATTCTATTGGTGGTCCTATTTGGAGAGGATATATATCGTTGGAGTGTAAAACTAATTTCTGTGATTAGTGGTCCAACACAACCCTTACCAGGAAGACGAACCTTTATTTCTCAAATAGCGCTAGGGTTAGCTGCTATTCCTTTTGCATCTTTCATCTATGGAATGATTCAAGGGAAATACAATTACAAAGTATTGAAGTATCAGTTGGCATTTAAAGATTTGCCTGATGCTTTTGATGGTTTTAAGATAACTCAAATATCCGATATCCATTCGGGAAGTTTTACCAATAAAGAGAAGATCCAGTATGGAGTAGATATGATCAACAAGCAGCAATCGGATGTGATCTTATTTACCGGAGATATTGTAAATAACAAGGCGGATGAAATGGAAGACTGGGTAGAGATGTTTGGTGCTTTAGAAGCTCCTTTTGGAAAGTACTCCATTTTAGGAAATCATGATTATGGCGATTATACGCAATGGGAAACGGAAGATCATAAAAAGGCCAATTTTGATGCGATCAAGAACTTACATCCTAGAATGGGTTTTGATCTTTTGTTAAATGAAAATCGATTTATTGAAAAAGATGGAGAAAAGATTGCGTTAGTAGGTGTAGAGAATTGGGGAACTGGATTTAAACGCGTTGGAGATTTGGAAAAAGCGAAGCAGAACATCGCTCAAACAGATTTTAAAGTATTGATGACACATGATCCATCACATTGGGATGTGCAGGTAAAAGAAGATGAATTTAACTACCATTTAACCTTAAGCGGTCATACGCATGGTCTGCAAATGGGAATCGAAATTCCGGGTCTTATAAAATGGAGCCCAGCTAAGTATCGATATAAACAATGGGCGGGAGTATATGAAGAGTTTGGAAGGTATATAAATGTGAATAGAGGATTTGGGTACCATGCCTTCCCTGGAAGGGTAGGAATTTGGCCAGAAATTACAGTGATAGAGCTGAAAAAAGCTTGATAATCAAGTCATTTAATCAGAAATGTTATATTTGTATATATTAAATGTAGAAATTTTACGTTTAACCCCTATAAAAACTAAGAAAAATGACAAAGTTTGGTGAATTAATCAGTCTTAAAAAACCGGTCTTGATAGATTTCTATTTTGATTGGGAAGATGCTGATAATAGCTTAGATACTTTAAAGGATGTTGCGGCAGCTTTGGGTGATAAGGCCAAGGTAATAAAGATTGACATAAAGAAGAACGAAATGCTTGCTGACGCACTGCGTGTTAAGGGGAACCCAACGTTTATGATCTACAAGGACGGGGAGATGAAGTGGCGCCAAACTGGCGAGCAAGACGCCAATACACTCATTGGTCTTGTACAGCAGTATTTTTAAGAAATTTCTTTAAAAGAATAACCTTCTTTTGTAAAGTGCTCTAAAGCTTTTGGAAGTGCAAATTCCATGTTTTTTCGAGCTTTTAGGCTATCGTGAAATACAATGATGCTTCCTTTTTTGGCATTCATTTTTACGTTTTCCCAACACTTTTCTGGAGTAATTTCAGTGTCGAAATCTGCACTAAGTACATCCCACATGATAATTTGATAACCCTGCTCTAATAACGCTTTCGCTTGCTTTTTTTTGATCTTACCGTAAGGAGGACGAAACAACTTAGAATGTATGTATTGATCTGCTTTGGCTATATTTTCAAGGTATTTTCTAGTCTTGACTTTCCAGCCTTTTAAATGATTGTGTGTGTGATTCCCAACAACATGACCTTCAGACAGAATTCGGTTGTAGATATCGGGATTCTTTTTTACATTTTTCCCAATGCAAAAGAAAGTGCCTTTCGCATTGTACTTTTTTAATTGCTCCAATACAAATTCCGTTACTTCGGGTATAGGACCATCGTCAAAGGTTAGGTATAGTATTTTTTCATCAGAATGAAAATGCCACCTATATTTTGAAAATAGTTTAGGAAATACAGATGGCGTTTTAGATGTGTATAATTTCATTTACTATTCTCCACGTTGCGGAACCTTTAAAAACTCTAAAGACTTTTTCCCTTCGGCTTCATATTTTTTAAATACTTCTTGCGTATCGTACAGCTCAATTTGACGCAATACTTCATCATACATATAAATGTTTGTTTGCAAATCGTCAATGATGAGGTTTATTTCTGATTCAGGGAATGTTTCTAGCCAAAGGATATTTTCTCGAATAAGACCTAGAAGAACATCCGCACTTTCTCGTGCTTTTTCAGCCTCGTTAATTCTGTAGTACAATTCCGGATATCCTAAAGAAATACTATAGTGCCCAAAATCTTTGATAGGCATTTTCTCCAAAGAAAGGTCTAATACTTCTTTAGATCGTAATGTGTCTCCTTCAGCGGCAAAAGCTTCTGCCAAACGAAGCATATTGTTTCGCATGCTAATGGCATTTCTCTTTGTCTGTTCATCAATATAGATCTTACCATCATTAATGCTGCCCCATTCTAATTTCTGTATGTTATTGTACATCTTTTCAGTGTCAATACGTCCCATATCAAACATACTTCTTTCCGTTCTTGACCCATCAGGATTGATCTGTATCATCGGTGTTCTTATTGGCACAAGCTTATAAGCCATACCATCTAACTGAAGATAATCCTTCAGCCAAATGTATTCTTCCTCGTCATTAGAGCCTCCTGTAAAATAGATTGGCTGTTTCCATTTGTTGTTCGCAAGAATGTCTAACATCAAGATCTTGTTCTTTAAAAGGCCTCTATCGCTCACTGTAATGTCAATATAATCAACAATCTTATCAGCATCTTTTTGAGCTACAATACCATTCTTAAGAACTGCTTCCTTATCTACTGGAATACGAATTCTATTCGTTGGATATATTTTTTCTTTAAGGCCATTCTCCGTTTCAACGTAGGTCACATCGCTTTTACTTTGAATCCATCTCATAAAGTAATCGATGTTTACAATAGTATCTTTAAATTGAGGTAGTGGATAGTAATAAGCAACGTCTAACGTTCCATATTTGTATTCGTCATGCTTCAGTTGCGATGGAATTGGAGGTGCGTCATAGGTCTTCCTTTTCATTTGATCAATATACCAATCCGTTGCAAAAAGGCTTGTATTCACCAACTTAATGTCGGTCCTAATACCTTCTACTTCCTGCATATACCACAGTGGGAATGTGTCATTATCTCCAATGGTAAACATGATCGCATTTGGATCGCATGATTCTAAATACGCTTGCGCATTTAAACGCGCCGTATATCTGTTAGAGCGATCATGATCATCCCAGTTTTGAGCACCCATCAATATGGGGACTGCAACTAAGGAAATAATAGAAACCGCCATGGCTACTATTCTTTTATTGGCAAAGGATTTAAAATACTCGTATAAGGCTAGCACACCAAACCCGATCCATATAGCGAAAATGTAAAAACTTCCGACGACGGCATAATCTCGTTCTCTGGGTTCAAAAGGTTTAGGGTTGGTATAAAAGATGATCGCAAATCCAGTAAACAGGAAAAAGATCAGTAAGGTGAAAAAGTTTTTCTGATCCCACCGAACTTGGTATAGTAAGCCTATGATTCCAAGGATCAACGGCAAGAAATAATAGGTGTTTCGCCCTTTATTCT
Source organism: Asprobacillus argus (assembly GCF_032248395.1). Classification (NCBI taxonomy): domain Bacteria; kingdom Pseudomonadati; phylum Bacteroidota; class Flavobacteriia; order Flavobacteriales; family Flavobacteriaceae; genus Asprobacillus; species Asprobacillus argus. The sequence continues at coordinate 372,657 of NZ_JAVTTO010000001.1, read as the reverse complement.
GTAACGCTTCAGAAGGTAAATTTTTCTGAGACCCTCTAAAGAAGGTGTCTACTGCTGGAATACCACTGATCCAGTTTCCGTTTCTGTTATATTGACCTTGAATATCGTTTTGACGTCCAACAAAGTTCCACATAAAATAGCGCCCATACATATAACCGAATTGATATTCGACCATAAATTTTAGGTTTTCACCAAAGGTGGGCCTTCTCTTGCTATTTGGCGGAATATCTGCAATTCGTTTATACCAGGCCTCAGAAGCTGGGTTTGTCATTCTTGGAATAAAACCTTTGTGCTTTCCAGAATAGTTTGGAATTACGTTTTTGTAATTATTTACAATCTCGTATTTACCATTACGCTTCTCATATTTAGGCTTGTCATCCTTGTAGGGATTCTTTTTGTCTCTAGAATCTCCATATTTGTTGGAGTAGTAGGTGTCATAAAAGACATTCGCATCACCATATTGTTCTCTATTGTAATAGGCAAGTAATTCTCTAGCACTAGATGGATCATTTTCATTAATCGTTGTGTTCGCATTCGCTCTAATAGGAAGCATTACCCAAGAAGAGAAACCGATCATGATAAATAAGATCGAAAGAATTAATGTGTTTGCAGTTACCTTTTGCTTTTTTCGGGTATAATTTAATCCCAAATAGAAAAGGACGATTAAAATAACTCCAGCAATAATGGTTCCTGAATTATACGGCATCCCAAAGGAATTTACAAAGAACAATTCAGAAACACTGAAGAACTTTAAGGTAAAAGGGAATAAAAATTTAAAAACAAAAGCCAATACTAATACGGAAATTACCGTGGCTATGGCGGTAGTTTTTAAAGTAATATTCTTGTATGTCTTAAAAAAGTACAATAGAACGATCGATGGAATTACCAATAGTGATAAAATGTGTACTCCAAAGGATAGTCCTACTACAAAACTGATCAGTACTAGCCATTTATTACCTCTAGGAGTATTAATTTCGCTTTCCCATTTAAGTCCGAGCCAAAATAAAACAGCCATTAAAAAGGAAGACATTGCATATACTTCACCTTCAACAGCACTGAACCAAAAACTATCAGAAAAGGTGTAGGCCAAAGAACCTACTACTGCACTGCCTAAGATAGCAATGTGCTTACCTTCAGAGATCTCTCCTGTTTTTAACGCAAGTTTCTTGGCCAAATTTGTAATGGTCCAAAACATAAATAAAATGGTAAATGCACTTGCTAAGGCCGACATGAAGTTGACCATTTTTGCAATCTGTGCAACATCACTTGTAAACATAGCAAAAAAGGCTCCTAGCATTTGAAAAAGAGGGGCTCCTGGTGGATGCCCTACTTCTAATTTAACGGAGGTAGAGATATATTCTCCACAATCCCAAGAACTAACTGTGGGTTCTAACGTTAGCGTGTAGGTTATTAATGCGATTAAAAAAACAGCCCATCCTAAGATGACGTTCCATTTATTATAGTTTAGTGATGACATAGACCAATGAATAATTGTGGCGAATTTACTAATTTCTACGAGAAAAAACGTTTAAGAAGTGGTAAGCGAGATATGAGTGTTATTAAAAGTTTGTTAAAATCAAAAAAATGCATAAAATATTTGCAGGATAAAAAGTTTGACTTAAATTTGCATCCGCATTTAGGTATTGGCCTATGGTGTAATTGGTAACACACCGGTTTTTGGTACCGACATTCAAGGTTCGAGTCCTTGTAGGCCAACAAAAAGCTTCACTGATCAGTGAAGCTTTTTTTATGTTCAAGATTTATATTTTAAAGGTAATCAATGGACGAATGACATTTTTGGATAAGTTTTTAGAGATACTCCCATTAAATAAATGAGATAAACCGCTTCTTCCATGTGTACTTAATGCAATAAGATCGGCATTGATCTCCTTCGAGAAGTTAATAATCCCTTTTACTACAGACACATCGTTGTATACATTGATCGTACTTTTTGGAACACTGAATTCACTTATAAACTCTTTGATCTTTTCTTTAGAGGCAGAAGAGCTTTCAAACTTATCGATAGTATTTACTTTGAGTAAATGGATCTTACTCTTAAACTGTGTAGAGAAATCGACCAATTTGGTAAAGGAGTCTTTGCTTTCATCCTTAAAGTTAGAAGCAAAGACTATATTTTTCATTTTAAAATTCTCTACATCCTTTTTAACAACGATTACTGGAATTTTAGAAGTACGTACCACCTTTTCTGTATTAGAACCTATCAAGATCTCTTCAAAATCTGAGATCCCTTTCGACCCCATTACAATAAGGTCTGCTTCAATTTTAGCGCCGTATTCGGTAATCCCTTCATAAGGATTCTGAAACCGAATACCGTGTTTTACAGTATCATCTTCAGGGAAGAAGGATTCTTTAAGTTTTGTGATCTTTTCTTTAACTTTTCTCAGGTACATCATACTCTCTGGAATACTAAAGTTACTTCCAGCGCCCATGTCAACAATTCCGGTTGGTAATTCGACCATATGAAGCAAGTGAATTTCGCACTCAGAATTCTTTGCAATATTGGACGCAAGCTTAACAGCATATTCAGATTTTTTTGAGAAGTCTACGGGTACTAATATTGTTTTCATATACGGATAGTTTTAGTGGGTTATAACACATCTAAATTTACTAAAAATTATTGATTTATCCTATTTGGTTATTAGTAAACTAGTTACTATATTTGCAGCGAAAATAACAGCAAAAGAGAATGAAGGGGACGTGAGTCCCCTCTTTTTATATTTTAAGATGAATCAAGAGAAAGTTCAAAATCTTGTTACAGAAGCGTTAGAAGAAAATCAGTCATTATTTTTAATAAGTCTACAATTTCTAGCAAATAACAAGATTCATTTAGTAGTTGATGGAGATGAAGGAGTTTCATTAAAAGAAATTGTTAGAATCAGCAGACATGTAGAGCATAACCTGGACAGAGAAGAAGAAGATTTTGCTTTGGAAGTAACATCGCCTGATATTAAAGAGCCTTTGGTTACCCAAAGACAATATTTAAAGAATATCAGTAGAATTCTAAAAGTGAAAACAGAAGATCAGGAATATGAAGGGACCCTAACCAAAGCAGATGACAATGAAATTGTTTTGGAATGGAAAGCAAGAGAACCAAAACCTATAGGTAAAGGTAAAGTTACAGTAGAAAAAATGGCTACGGTGGCATATAAAGATATTAAAGAAGCAAAAGTGAAGATTGTATTTTAAGTATATAATGTAATGGAAAATATAGCGTTAATTGATTCGTTTTCAGAGTTTAAAGACAATAAAAGTATAGACAGAGTAACATTGATGTCTATCTTGGAAGAGGTGTTTAGAGCAGCCTTAAAAAGAAAGTTCGGTTCTGATGATAATTTCGATATTATCATTAATCCAGACAAAGGAGATTTAGAGATCTGGAGAAACAGGATTGTAGTAGCAGATGGAGAGGTAGAAGACGATAATGAAGAAATTGAATTATCAGCAGCACAAAAGATCGAACCTGATTTTGAGATCGGAGAAGATGTGTCTGAAGAGGTAAAATTAATAGACTTAGGAAGAAGAGCAATTTTGGCATTACGTCAGAACTTGATTTCTAAGATTCACGAGCATGATAGCACCAATATCTTTAAACAATTTAAAGATTTAGAAGGAGATATTTATAGTGCAGAAGTGCACCATATTCGTCATAATGCGATTATTTTATTAGATGATGAAGGCAATGAGATTGTATTACCAAAGAGCGAACAGATCAGATCTGATTTCTTTAGAAAAGGAGATTCAGTAAGAGGTGTAATCAAATCAGTAGAGCTTAGAGGTAATAAACCTGCAATTATATTGTCAAGAACGTCTTCTGATTTCTTAGTAAAATTATTCGAGCAAGAGATTCCTGAAGTATTTGATGGATTGATCACAGTGGAAGGAGTTGCTAGAATTCCGGGAGAAAAGGCAAAGGTTGCCGTTGACTCATATGATGATAGAATTGATCCAGTTGGAGCTTGTGTTGGAATGAAAGGTTCAAGAATTCACGGAATCGTGAGGGAGCTAGGAAACGAAAACATAGACGTAATTAATTATACAAAGAATGAGCAATTGTTTATTGCTAGAGCGTTAAGTCCAGCGAAGATTGTTTCTATGGAAATTGAAGCTTTTGAAGAAGAGAAAAATGGGAAGAAAGGTCGTGTTAACGTATTTTTAAAGCCGGAAGAAGTTTCAAAAGCTATTGGAAAAGGCGGTGTAAATATCCGTTTGGCAAGTGAGTTAACAGGATACGAGATCGATGTGCAAAGAGAGGGTCTAGAAGAAGAGGATGTTGAGTTAACAGAATTCGTAGATGAAATTGAAGATTGGGTAATTGCCGAATTTAAAAATATTGGTTTAGATACAGCAAAAAGTGTATTAGACACCAATGTAAAAGAACTTTTAAAAAGAACTGATTTAGAAGAAGAAACTATTTTAGAAGTTCAAAAAATATTAAAAGAAGAGTTTGAGGATTAATCAAACAATACGTAAAAGATAATTTTTACAATAAAGTAAGATAATTTATGGCTGAAAGCAAAACAATGAGGCTTAACAAAGTTCTAAGAGAACTTAACATCTCTTTAGATAGAGCAGTAGAATACCTAGCTAAAAATGGGCATGAAATAGAAGCTAGACCTACTACGAAGATATCTGGAGAAGTGTATCAGGTGCTACTTGATGGTTTCGAAACAGATGCAAATAAAAGAGCTGCATCTAAAGAGGTAGGAGAAGAGAAGAGAAAAGAGAAAGAAGCTATTCGATTAGAACTAGAAGCTAAATTAGAGCAAAAGAAAGCCGAAGAAGCTAAAAAAGAAGAAATCTTTAAAGCGAAAGCTGAAAAGCTTGAGCTTAAAAAAGTTGGTAAGATCGATTTGGACGGCCCAGAAAAATCGAAAGAAGAACCCAAAGAAACGCCTAAAGAACCAGAAGCGGAAGTCGTAAAAGAAGAAGCTGTAAAGGAAGAAATTGTAAAAGAGGAAACACCTAAAGAAGAAAAGGTACAGGAAGTAAAGGCAGAAGCAAAGAAAACGGAGACGCCAAAAACTGAAGAAAAGAAGGAAGAAGCACCGAAGCAAGAGGGAGAAGAAAAAACTTCAGAGTCTGGAACGTTAAAGACACAGTATAAAAAATTAGATGGACCTAGATTAACAGGTAAGAAGATTGATCTTAAACAATTTGAAAAGGCTAAAAAGAAACCTGAAGAAAAGAAAACAGGCACTAATGCCAATTCAAATGACGCCAATAAGCGTAAAAGAAAAAGAATAAGTAAACCTGGAGGAGGACCTGGTCAAAACCAAAATAGAGGAGGTCAAGGTCAAAACCGGGGAGGTAACGGAAATAACAGAGGAAGAGGTCAAAGAAGACAGGTTGTTCAAAAAGAAGAACTGACAGAAGCACAAATCCAAAAGCAAGTAAGAGAAACACTTGAAAAACTTCAAGGAAAATCTTCAAAAGGAAAAGGAGCTAAATATCGTAGAGAGAAGCGTGATGCACACCGTCAGCAATCGGAGGCAGATTTACAAGCGGCAGAAGCAGAAAGCAAAGTACTAAAAGTAACAGAATTTGTTACCGTTAGTGAAGTTGCTACGATGATGAATGTGCCAGTAACAGATATTATTTCTGCGTGTATGTCTCTAGGAATGATGGTGACCATGAATCAGCGTTTAGATGCTGAGACCTTATCTATCGTTGCTGAGGAGTTTAATCATACGGTTGAGTTCGTAGGTGCTGAGGTTGAAGAGGGAGTAGTTGAAGAAGTAGATAAACCAGAAGATCTAGAAAAACGTGCACCAATTATTACGGTAATGGGTCACGTAGATCACGGTAAAACATCGTTACTGGATTATATTAGAAAAGCAAATGTAATTGAAGGAGAATCAGGAGGAATCACACAGCATATTGGAGCGTATTCCGTGAATGTAGGTGATGAAAAGATTGCATTCTTAGATACACCAGGTCACGAGGCCTTTACAGCAATGCGTGCTCGTGGAGCGCAAGTTACTGACCTTGTAATTATCGTTGTTGCAGCAGATGATGACGTAATGCCTCAAACTAAAGAGGCAATTTCTCACGCACAAGCTGCTGGAGTACCAATCATATTTGCGATCAACAAAATTGATAAACCAAATGCGAATCCAGATAATGTGAAAACGCAATTATCTGCGATGAACTTATTAGTTGAAGATTGGGGAGGTAGCATTCAATCTCAAGATATTTCGGCTAAAACAGGTCAGGGAATCGAAGAATTATTAGAAAAAGTATTACTAGAAGCCGAAGTATTAGAGCTTAAGGCAAACCCTAGTAAGAATGCTGTTGGAGCTGTTGTGGAAGCGCAGCTAGATAAGGGTAGAGGATATGTATCTACGATCTTAGTTCAAGCAGGAACCTTAAAAATTGGAGATTATATCCTAGCAGGAAAGCATAGTGGTAAAGTAAGAGCTATGTTCGATGATAAAGGTGTAAATCTTGAGGAAGCAGGTCCTTCTACACCAGTGTCTATTTTAGGATTGGATGGAGCGCCGCAAGCAGGAGATAAATTCAATGTATTTGATGATGAGCGTGAAGCAAAACAAATTGCAACGAAACGTTCTCAACTACAAAGAGAGCAGTCTGTAAGAACTCAGAAAACATTAACGTTAGACGAGATTGGAAGACGTATCGCGTTAGGAGATTTCAAAGAATTAAACATCATCTTAAAAGGAGATGTAGATGGTTCGGTAGAGGCATTAACAGATTCATTCCAGAAATTATCTACAGAAGAGATTCAAGTAAATATCTTACATAAAGGAGTTGGAGCAATTACAGAATCTGACGTATTATTGGCTTCTGCTTCAGATGCGATTATCGTTGGATTTAATGTGCGTCCACAAGGAAATGCAAGAACAGTAGCAGATAAAGAAGAGGTAGATATCAGGTTTTACTCCATCATCTACGATGCGATCAATGATCTGAAAGATGCAATGGAAGGAATGTTATCTCCAGATATGAAAGAAGAGGTAACAGGTAATGTAGAAATTAGAGAGGTGTACAAAATCTCTAAAGTTGGAAACATTGCAGGATGTATGGTGATGACTGGTAAGATCTTTAGAGATTCTAAAGTGAGAATTATTAGAGATGGAATTGTTGTGCATGATGGTGTGTTAACTTCATTAAAGCGATTTAAAGACGATGTGAAAGAAGTAGCAAAAGGATATGATTGTGGTCTTCAGATCAAAGGATTTAATGATATTAAAGAAGGTGATACTATTGAAGCATATCAAGAAGTAGCTGTTAAAAAGAAGTTGAAATAATACGGATTTTCCAAACAGTATATAACACAAAAGAGCCGCAATTATGCGGCTCTTTTGTGTTATTATTGTCTTGAGCTTACCTTCCTAAAGGAACTACAAGAGCTCCGTAGAATTCGTCCTTAAAGGCTAATAAAGCTCTATCGGCTTCTAATTTTGTTTTGTAATTCCCAACCTGAACTTTCCATTCAGGAGATTTATAAATGATGTACGTTTTAACATCTGGAAACTTAATTCTAAACTTAGCTCTGGTCTTTTTTACCTCTGTCTCAAAACCATTATACAGCTGAATTCTATAGCCGTAACCGTACTTTTTGTTATAGGCTCTCTTTTTCTGGATGAACTTTTTCAAAGTATCATTCTGAGCCGTGTTATTCTGAGAATAGCCCGTCATAACTCCGCAAAATAGCAGCGCGATTAAAGCAATATAAAAATGTCCTTTTTTCATTGTCGTTATTGAGGATACAAAAGTAACGAGTTGTTTTTTAATATATTGAAAAGTAAGTTTATTTAGAACGGTTATAAATTACGATTTAACATTCCCTTAGCATTTCAAAATAAAGAGAGATGTAGTACTTTTGTGCAGCTAATCAGAGAATGTTTTTTAGATTTTTTGGATAGCATTTTTTGCAGAAATTAAGATACTAAATTTAGTTTGTAAATATGAAAAGTGTAGAACTACACAATCGATTAACCAAAGTACTTCTCAAGACTTTTACTTTCCTATTACTATTTTCTCTAAGTTTTTCAGCACATGCACAAGATGCGGTGGATGAGGTTAGGCAAAAAGAAGGAAGAAAATTATTCAAATCTTTATGTGCTTCTTGTCACAAGTTAGATAAGAAATTGATTGGGCCAGCCTTAGGTGGTGTCGAAGAGAGAAGAGAAAATGATTGGTTAAAAGCATGGATCAAGGACAATGCAGCATTAAGAGCTTCTGGCGATAGAGATGCCATTGCGATCTTTGAAGAGTACAAAGGCTCGCCAATGACGGCTTTCCCTCAGTTATCAGATAAGCAGATAGACGATATCCTGTATTATACAACAGTTGGAGATCCTGCACCAGTAGACCCTTGTCTTAAAAATCCTAATGGCCCTGGATGTGGCGATGATAAGGGAGGCTCAGGAGGAGAAAGTCCAAAGTGGTTGATCTATTTATTAGCAGTAGTGGTGATTTCTGCATTCTTGATTATTGCAAGTTTATTAAAAACTATCAGTGAACTAAATGGTGCGCCTAAGACACCTGGTGCGATAGGTACACTTGCTGAAGTTTGGGCAGGAATTAAAAAGAACACATTCTTACATGTGATGTTCACGATCTTTATGCTGTTCTTATCAGCTTACTTCATCTTTGGATTATTATTCCAGGTAGGGGTAGATCAAGGGTATGAGCCAATTCAACCCATTGCATTCTCGCATAAGATTCACGCAGGAGATAATAAGATCGACTGTCAATACTGTCACTCCTCAGCAAAACATAGTAAAACATCTGGAATTCCATCTGTAAATGTATGTATGAACTGTCATAAGAATATTTCAGAAGTAGCAGACGATACGAAAATGGAGTTTGACGGAATCACCTATGGTAAAACAGAATTAGATAAGGAAATTCAAAAAATATATGACGCAGCTGGTTGGGATCCTGAAACGCTAGAGTATACAGGAGAAACAAAACCAATCAAATGGGTGCGTGTTCATAACTTACCGGACTTTGCATACTTCAATCACTCACAGCACGTAACTGTTGGAGGATTAGAATGTCAAAAATGTCACGGTCCTGTAGAGACAATGGACGAATTGTATCAATACTCTCCATTAACAATGGGATGGTGTATTGACTGTCATAAACAAACAAAAGTAGACTTAAAAGGTAACGCTTACTACGAGAAGATTCACAAGCAATTAGCTGAGAAGTATGATGTAGAGCAAGTAACTATTGCTCAACTAGGAGGTAAGGAATGCGGTAAGTGTCACTATTAATTAAATAAGAAAGAAAAAAGTATATACATGGCTTCAAACAAAAAATACTGGCAAAGTGTTGAAGAACTTAAAGATAGTTCTGTTGTTGAAACGCTAAGTACAAAAGAGTTTGTAGAAGAAATTCCTACAGACGAGTTCTTAGGTGATAAAAGCACATTAGAAAAGTCTTCTACCTCTCGTAGAGATTTCTTAAAGTATGTTGGATTTACAACTGCTGCTGCGTCATTAGCTGCTTGTGAAGGACCGGTTAGAAAATCGATCCCTTACGTAGTGAAACCGAATGACATTACAGTAGGAGTTGCAGATTGGTATGCTACATCTATGGCAGACGGATTTGACTTTGCAAACGTATTGGTAAAAACAAGAGAAGGTCGTCCAATTTTGGTAATGCCAAATAAAGACGCTAACGGAGTTACTAATGCAAGAGTACAAGCGTCTATTCTTTCTTTGTACGATGATCAATTACGATTAAAAGAACCTAAAAAAGGAGAGAATCAAATTTCTTGGGCAGATGCAGATAAAGAAATTGGTGCTCAATTGGCACAGCTAAGAGATGCAAATCAACCTGTTGTATTATTAACAGGAACTTTAGCAAGCCCTTCTACAGATAAAATTATTTCAGAATTTGTTGCAGCGTATCCAAATGTAAAGCATGTAGTATATGATGCTGTTTCTGAAAGTGGAACCTTGGATGCATTTGAAGCGATGTACGGTAAGAGAGCGTTGCCAAATTATCACTTTGACAAAGCACAAACAATTGTTTCTTTCGGAGCAGATTTCTTAGGAGATTGGCAAGGAGGTTTTGAAAAAGGATATGCGGCAAGCAGAAAACCAGAATCTGGTCATATGTCGTACCACGTACAGTTTGAGGCAAACATGTCTTTAACAGGTGCGAATGCTGATAGTCGTGTGGTTACAAAACCATCGGATCAAGTGTATGCATTGATCAATTTATACAATGCGATCACTGGTGGAAGTTTACCATCAAAATCGACTCCAGTAGATGGAGAAGTAAAGAAGGTGGCAGATGCATTGAAAAAAGCAGGATCAAAAGCAGTAGTAGTTACAGGATCAAACGATAAGAATGCACAGTTAATCGCTATGGCGATCAATTCAGCATTGAATAGTGAGATCATGGATGCTGCGAATCCTACATATAACAGACAAGGAAATGACACTGAGGTAACTCAGTTAGTTTCTGATATGAAATCAGGAAAAGTAGCAGGATTAATTACCTATAATGTAGATCCTGTATACTCTTTAGCAAATGCAGCTGATTTCTCAGAAGGAATAAAGAAATTAACACTATCGGTTGCAATTTCAGAGCAGAACAATGAAACTGCAAATGCGACTCAGTATACATTACCGGCAACTCACTTTTTAGAGTCTTGGGGTGATGTAATGGTTACAGAAGGTCACTACGGATTAATGCAACCAACGATCCAGAAATTATTTAACACCAATCAATTACAAGATGTGTTATTAAGATGGTCTGGAAATACAACAACATATTATGACTACTTAAAAACATTCTGGTCAGCAGATGTATTAGGTGGTCAATCTTGGAACCAGGCATTACATGATGGATTCTTTGCAAAAACAACTGAAACTACGGTTAACCAAGGTTCAGTAGATCTTTCTGCAGCGGCTGCAGCATTGAATGGTAGCAAGCCTTCAGGATTTGAATTGAACTTATTTACATCTACCGCGTTAGGTGATGGTAAACAAGCAAACAACCCATGGTTACAAGAGTTCCCAGATCCAATTACAAGAGCGGCTTGGGATAACTACTTAACCATGTCTATTGCGGATGCAAAAGAATTAGGGTTTACGAATCCAGTAAAAGATAATGGAGCGATCAACGGTAATTATGCGACGGTTACTATTAACGGTACAAAATTAGAGAACGTTCCAGTAATGATTCAACCAGGACAAGCAAAAGGTTCTGTTGGATTAGCGCTAGGGTATGGTAGAACGCATGGTATGAAAGATGTGATGCACGTTGGTGTAAACGCATATGGATTATACGCAAATGGAATGAACGTTCAATATGGAGCAACTATAGAGAAGACTTCAGGAGCAGTGCATGAGTTTGCTTGTACGCAGGTACAAAAAACCATTGCTGGACGTCATGATATCTTAAAAGAAGCTACATTAAAAGAATACCTTACAGTAGATCCTAAGGATCACAAAAAGGGATGGAATGTTCCTGCTATGGTTTCTTATGACCATCAGGAAACTGAAGCTAGTAAAGTAGATCTTTGGGATGAACATAACAGAGAAATAGGACATCACTTTAACTTATCTATCGATTTAACATCTTGTACAGGATGTGGTGCTTGTGTGGTTGCATGTCATGCAGAAAACAATGTACCTGTAGTTGGTAAAGATGAGGTAAGAGTAGGTAGAGATATGCACTGGTTGCGTATCGATCGTTACTATTCTTCTGAGATTGAAACAAGAGAAGAAGCATTAGCAGCAGGAAAAAGAGGTGGAGAATTGTTCGAAGTATTAGAACGTTCTGCAGAAAATCCTACTGTGGCTTTCCAACCAATGATGTGTCAGCACTGTAACCACGCTCCTTGTGAAACGGTTTGTCCAGTAGCAGCAACATCACATGGTCGTCAGGGTCAAAATCAAATGGCATACAATAGATGTGTAGGTACAAGATATTGTGCAAACAACTGTCCATATAGAGTTCGTCGTTTCAACTGGTTTAACTATGCTGATAACAATGAATTTGACTTCAACATGAACAATGAGTACGGTAAGATGGTATTAAACCCAGATGTAGTTGTTCGTTCTAGAGGAGTGATGGAAAAATGTTCCATGTGTATTCAAATGACACAAGCAACGATCTTAAAAGCGAAAAGAGAAGGAAGAGCAATAGAAGCTGGTGAATTCTCTACGGCTTGTTCTGCAGCATGTACAACAGGAGCTTTAGCTTTTGGAGATGTGAACAACGAGAAAGAAGAAGTTGCAAAATTAGTAGAAGATAAAAGAGCTTATCACGTATTAGATTATCTACAAACGAAACCGAATGTAGTGTATCAAGTGAAAGTAAGAAATACAAACGAAGCGTAATTAAAAATTAAGATATAGAATATGTCTCATTACGAAGCACCCATAAGAGAACCCTTAGTATTAGGTGATAAGAGTTACCATGACATTACCGAAGATATTGCAAAACCAATAGAAGGAAAAGCAAATAAAAATTGGTATATGGCATTTTATATTTCTTTAGCAGCAATGCTATGGGGATTTGGATGTATCTTCTATACCATAGGAACTGGTATTGGAGTTTGGGGATTAAGTAAAAACATTGGTTGGGCATGGGATATCACCAACTTTGTATGGTGGGTAGGTATCGGTCACGCCGGAACCTTGATCTCAGCAGTATTATTATTATTCCGTCAAAAATGGAGAATGGCCATTAACCGTTCTGCAGAGGCGATGACGATCTTTGCCGTATTCCAGGCAGGATTGTTCCCGATCATTCACATGGGACGCCCATGGAACGGATATTGGGTATTACCAGTACCAAATCAGTTTGGATCACTATGGGTAAACTTTAATTCACCGTTATTATGGGATGTATTTGCGATCTCTACCTATTTATCTGTATCATTAGTATTCTGGTGGACAGGTTTATTACCAGATTTCGCGATGATCAGAGATAGAGCGATCAAGCCATTCCAAAAGAAGATCTATTCATTACTATCATTTGGATGGTCTGGAAGAGCAAAAGATTGGCAACGTTTTGAGGAAGTATCATTGGTATTAGCAGGTTTAGCAACACCATTAGTACTTTCTGTACACACGATTGTATCTATGGACTTTGCTACTTCGATTAACCCGGGATGGCACTCCACCATTTTCCCACCTTACTTCGTGGCAGGAGCGATCTTCTCAGGATTTGCCATGGTACAAACCTTATTAGGTATTATGCGTAAGGTAACGAACCTAGAAAATTATATTACTCGTTTACATGTCGAGTATATGAATATAGTAATCATATTAACAGGAGGTATTGTAGCCGTTGCTTATGCATCAGAATTCTTTATCGCCTGGTATACAGGATCTCCATATGAAGATTATACATATATGTCTATTGGAGCAGCAACTGGACCTTATGCTTGGGCATTCTGGTCGTTGATCTTATTCAACATTGCGATTCCTCAACTATTATGGTTTAGAAAGATCAGAAGAAGTTTTATCTGGTCATTCATTATCTCAATTGCGATTAACATTGGTATGTGGTTCGAGCGTTTCGATATCATTGCAATTGTATTAAGTAAAGGACATTTACCATCGACTTGGTGGCGTTTTGAGCCAACATTTGTTGATGTAGGTATATTTATAGGTACTATTGGTTTCTTCTTTGTTTTATTCTTATTGTATGCAAGAACATTCCCTGTTATTGCACAAGCGGAAGTAAAAACGATCTTGAAATCATCAGGAGAGAATTTTAAAAAATTAAGAGACGGTAAACATGAGTAGTAGTAAAGTAATTCACGCGTTCTACAACGACGATGAAGTTGTACTTGACGCTGTAAAGAAAGTAAAAGCAGCTCACCATCATATCGAAGAGGTATTTTGCCCATTCCCTGTGCATGGTCTTGATAAAGCAATGGGATTAGCACCTACTAGAATAGCCATAGCGTCTTTTATGTTCGGTGTAACTGGTTTAGCAGTAGCTATTTGGATGACCAATTATATGATGATCCAGGATTGGCCACAAGATATTGGTGGAAAACCAAGCTTTAGCTGGTTTAAGAACATGCCTGCATTTGTACCAATTATGTTTGAAATGACAGTATTTTTCGCTGCCCACTTAATGGTGATCACTTTTTATATGAGAAGTAGAATCTGGCCATTTAAGAAAGCAGAGAACCCAGATCCAAGAACTACAGATGACCATTTCTTAATGGAAATTCCAGTTCACAATAATGAAGAAGAGTTGATGACCTTGTTAAAAGAAACTGGAGCTGTAGAAATTAACGTAGTAGATTCAGATTCCCATTAATATAAATGATAATGAAGAAGTATATAAAATTTAGTATCGTTTTACTAATCGCAGCAACAATGACATCTTGTGGCGATAAAAGAAAGCCTCAAGTGCAATATATGCCAGATATGTATGTATCTGTGCCATATAACACGAATGGAGCTGCTGGAATTAACGGGAAGCCGGTAAACATGAAACCAGTTGCAGGAACTATTGCAAGAGGAAATGTACCGTACGAATATGCAGATACCAATGCAGAGTACGAAAGAGCAAAATTAGAATTGAAATCTCCGTTAGAAACGAATGAGGCAAACCTTGAAAATGGTAAGAAAATGTACGATATCTACTGCATTTCGTGCCACGGAAAGAAAGGTGACGGAAACGGAGTATTATCGCAAAGAGAAAAATTCGAAGGGATTCCAAATTATAAAGACAGAGATATTACAGAAGGAAATATCTATCACGTGATCATGTATGGAAAAGGATTAATGGGATCTCATGCATCACAATTAACTGATAAAGAACGTTGGCAAGTAGTTCAGTATGTTGAAAAGCTTCGTAACGATTTATTAAAATAATAGTACAACAAGAAGAATACGAAAGATATGTATCAATTCTCAGGTAAATTAAAAATATTCTCAATTGCTTTGATCTTGGTTGGAGCGTTAGGTATTGCTTATAGTTTCTTAAATGTTCCGTCAACACCAGAAGAGGCCATGGAAATTGTGGCGAGTCAAGCTGGTCATGGAGATGGACATGGTGACAGCCATGAAGATACTTCTCATGCAGATAAAAAAGACAACCATAAAAAAGAAGGAACAGAAGAGCATCACTCAGATGATAAGAAGGAAGAGCATAAAATGGATGGCGATCATGCAAAGAAGGATGCACATGCTACCACAGATGCTCACGGAGAGGGACATGATGATGCGCATGCAGAACATGTATTACATCAAATGCAAAACAAACCTTGGTCGGCATTCTATGTGGCCTTATTATTTTTCTTAGGAATCAGCTTGTTAGTATTAGCATTCTATGCATCGCAAAGAGTGGCACAATCTGGATGGTCTATTGTATTATTTAGAGTTATGGAAGCAATCACTGCCAACCTAGTACCAACTTCGATCATTATGATTATTGTATTGGTATTGACAGGAATGCATTACAATCACTTATTTGCCTGGATGGGTGAAGGTGTTGTAGATCCTAATAGCGCTAATTTTGACCCAATTGTTTACGGAAAGAAACTTTGGCTAAACACGCCAAGATGGTTAATTATGAGTATTGTATACCTTTTAGGATGGAATGCGTACAGATGGTTTATTAGAAAGAACTCTATCGCTGAAGATACTGCAACTACCATCAAAATCTATAAGAAAAACTATAATGTATCGGTAATTTTCTTAGTATTCTTTATGGTTACTGAGTCTATGGCTTCTTGGGATTGGATCATGGGATTAGACCCACACTGGTTCTCTACCTTATTTGGATGGTATGTATTAGCAACCTTATTAGTAAGTGCAATCACCATTATTGCAATGGTAACTATTTATTTAAGATTTAAAGGATATTTACCAAAAGTAAACGATAGTCATATCCATGATTTAGCGAAATTCATGTTTGGATTTAGTGTATTCTGGACGTATTTATGGTTTGCGCAATTTATGTTGATCTGGTATTCTAACATTCCAGAAGAAGGAACGTATTTCTTAATGAGATTCAACGAGTATAAATTACCGTTCTTGTCTTTAGTGGCAATGAACTTTGTATTCCCAATATTACTTTTAGTAAACAGTGACTTTAAGAGCAAGCCTTGGTTTGTGATCATAGGAGGAATTGTAATCTTAGCTGGACATTACTTAGATCTATTTGTAATGATCATGCCAGGAACAGTTGGAGAGTATTGGTCATTTGGATTAGGTGAAATTAGTGCAGTATTATTCTTTGTTGGAATATTGATCTATGCTACGTTTAATTCATTTGCCAAAGCAGATCCTGTAGCAAAAGGAAACCCATTCTTAAAAGAGAGTGAGCATTTCCACTACTACAATATTGAACACGAAGGAGAAGAAAATCATCATTAATAATAAAATAATTAAGACAAAATAATATGCTAGCTCTATTTTATATTTTTATAGGTGTTGCAATCGGAGTAAGTTTCTGGCAGATTACCAGAATCATGAATTTAAGAGGTGTTATTGCAACTGATAAAGATAATGATACCCAAGGAAAACTGTTTTTAGTATTTACAGCATTTTTCTATGCAATGATGATATACTGCCTGATCGGTATGAATGTTATGATGCTCCCTGAGTCGGCTTCAGTAGAAGGAGAACACGATGATACTTTATTCGATGTTACATTCTGGTTGATTGGTATTGTACAATTTATCATGCAATTCATATTGTTCTATTTCTCTTATAAGTACAGAGGAAAAGAAGGGAAAAAAGCAAAATTCTATGCAGATAGTCACAAGTTAGAATTGATCTGGACGATTACCCCGGCGATTGTATTGGTGGGATTGATCGGGTATGGACTATGGCAATGGAACAATATAATGTATGTATCTGATGATGAGAACCCAATCATAATTGAAGTATACGCACAACAGTTTAGATGGGATGCACGTTATGCTGGAGCTGATAACACACTAGGTTTAGGAAATGTAAACTATATCAAAGGTAGAAATACTATGGGTGTAGATATGAGTGACAAGAACTCTCAAGACGATAAGCAAGTAACAGAGCTGCATTTACCGAAAGGTAGAAAAGTATTATTCAAGTTCCGTTCGCAAGATGTATTACACTCGGCTTATATGCCTCACTTTAGAGCACAAATGAACTGTGTTCCTGGGATGGTAACTCAATTTGGTTTCACGCCAAAGTTTACTACCGAAGAAATGAGAGAAAATGAAGAGGTAATAGCGAAAGTTACAGATATTAATAGAATACGTTCTGCCAACGGAGAAGAGGAATTATACGAATTTGATTACCTATTATTATGTAATAAGATTTGTGGAGCTTCTCACTACAACATGCAAATGAAAATTGTAGTAGAAGAAGAAGAAGATTTCAATAAATGGTTAGCAGAGCAACCAACGTTAGCAGAAGTAATTAAATAAAACATACAGATTACAATTAAAGATTAGATTATGTCAGAGCATCATCATAAAGAAACATTTGTAACAAAATATATTTTTAGTCAAGATCACAAAATGATCTCTAAGCAGTTTTTAATAACTGGTATGATCATGGGAGTCATTGGAGTGTTCATGTCTATGCTATTCCGTTTACAATTAGCATGGCCAGAGAAGTCATTTACAATCATCGAAGCATTTTTAGGACCGCATCAAACAGATGGGATCATGAATCCAGATATGTATTTGGCTTTAGTAACGATTCACGGAACGATTATGGTATTCTTTGTACTTACTGCTGGTTTAAGTGGTACGTTCTCTAACTTATTAATTCCATTACAGATTGGAGCGCGCGATATGGCGTCAGGATTCTTGAACATGATCTCATATTGGTTATTCTTTATTTCAAGTATACTTATGGTGATTTCATTATTTGTAGAAGCGGGACCAGCATCTGCAGGATGGACGATCTATCCACCATTAAGTGCATTACCACAAGCAATTCCAGGTTCTGGAGCAGGGATGACATTATGGTTGGTATCTATGGCTATCTTTATTGCCTCTTCTTTAATTGGATCTTTGAACTATATCGTAACGATATTTAATTTAAGAACAAAAGGAATGAAGATGACAAGACTGCCGTTAACGATGTGGGCATTCTTTATTACAGCAATTATTGGTGTAGTTTCATTCCCGGTACTATTATCTGCAGCACTATTATTGATCTTTGATAGAAGTTTTGGAACGTCGTTCTATCTATCCGATATATTTATTAGTGGAGAGGTATTACACTATCAAGGAGGATCACCAGTACTGTTTGAACACTTATTCTGGTTCTTAGGGCACCCGGAAGTATATATTGTACTATTACCGGCACTAGGAATTACATCAGAGATTATATCTACACATTCTAGAAAACCGATTTTCGGATATAGAGCCATGGTAGGGTCTATTATGGCCATTGCATTCTTATCAACAATCGTATGGGGTCACCATATGTTTATTTCAGGAATGAACCCATTCTTAGGATCTGTATTTACATTTACAACATTATTAATTGCGATCCCATCTGCGGTAAAAGCATTTAACTATATCACCACATTGTGGAAAGGAAACTTACAGCTCAATCCGGCCATGTTATTCTCTATTGGTCTGGTTTCTACATTTGTTTCCGGAGGTTTAACAGGGCTAGTATTAGGAGATTCAGCATTAGACATTAATATTCATGATACTTATTTCGTAGTGGCACACTTCCACTTAGTAATGGGTGTATCTGCAATTTTTGGAATGTACGCAGGGATTTATCACTGGTTCCCGAAAATGTATGGTAGAATGATGAATAAAGCAATGGGTTACTGGCACTTCTGGATCACGATTGTATGTGCGTATGGAGTATTCTTCCCAATGCACTTTATCGGATTAGCAGGATTACCTCGTAGATACTATACAAATACAGCGTTCCCAATGTTTGATGACACAGCAAATGCCAATGTAGTTATTACCATATTTGCATTAGTCGGAGGGGTAGCGCAAATTATTTTCTTAGCGAACTTCTTTATCTCTATTTATAGAGGTCAAAAAGCGAGTCAGAATCCTTGGAATTCAAATACTATTGAATGGACAACACCTGTTGAACACTTGCATGGTAACTGGCCTGGTAAAATCCCAGAAGTTCACCGTTGGGCGTATGACTACAGTAAAAAAGTAGACCCAGAAGATGATGATAGCGATTACTTACACGGAAAAGATTGGGTGTCTCAAACCACACCACTCTTACCAGGAGAAGAGCCATCATAATCATAAAAACAAAACAAAAAACCTTTCCAATCTGGAAAGGTTTTTTGTTTTAGATACACAAAGTAAATTACAGGTCAATTTCTAGTATATTTGTAATATGAATGAACATCTAAATCCCGATAACGAACACTATTCGAATGAGGAGTTAGACCTTGAAAGAAAATTGCGCCCGCTATCATTTGACGATTTTACAGGTCAAGAACAAGCCATAGAAAATTTGAAAATCTTTGTGGCGGCTGCCAATCAAAGAGATGAAGCCTTAGATCATACACTGTTTCATGGACCTCCAGGTTTAGGAAAAACTACGTTGGCTCATATTTTAGCGAATGAATTGAATGTTGGAATAAAAGTAACGTCGGGTCCTGTCTTAGATAAACCAGGAGATTTGGCCGGCTTGTTAACCAATTTAGATGAAAGAGATGTACTGTTCATTGATGAGATACACAGATTAAGCCCGATTGTAGAAGAGTATTTATACTCTGCAATGGAAGATTATAAGATTGATATCATGATCGAGTCCGGGCCCAATGCACGAACGGTTCAAATCAATTTAGAACCTTTTACATTAATAGGAGCTACCACACGCTCAGGATTGCTTACAGCGCCAATGAGAGCGCGTTTTGGGATTAGTAGTAGATTGAATTACTATAGTAAAGAACTACTTACTACGATCATCCAAAGAAGTGCTATGATCTTAAAAGTTCCTATCTCCATGGAAGCCGCTATTGAAATAGCTGGTAGAAGCAGGGGAACACCTAGAATAGCCAACGCGCTACTGAGAAGAGTGCGTGATTTTGCTCAGATAAAAGGAGATGGCACCATTACCATTGAAATCTCGAAATTTGCATTGCAATCACTGAATGTAGACGCACATGGATTAGATGAAATGGATAATAAGATATTAAATACAATTATAGATAAGTTTAAAGGAGGCCCTGTGGGGATTAGTACTTTAGCTACGGCTGTTGGAGAAAATGGAGAAACGATTGAAGAAGTATACGAACCTTTTTTGATTCAAGAAGGTTTTATTATGAGAACTCCAAGAGGACGAGAAGTGACGGAGCTTGCTTATAAACATTTGAATAAAACAAAAGGACCAGATCAGGGAGCGCTGTTTTAAGATATGAATATTAAGAAGATCATACCCATATTAGAATGGTTGCCAAACTATAATTTATCCCGTTTTCGAGGAGATTTTATTGCTGGGATAACCGTGGCTATTATTTTGATTCCTCAAGGAATAGCCTATGCATTGATTGCGGGTTTACCTCCAATCTACGGGTTGTATTGTGCATTGGCTCCTCAAGTGATGTATGCCATTTTTGGTTCTTCTAGACAAGTGGCCATCGGTCCTGTTGCTATGGATTCACTGATAGTAGCAACTGGGGTTTCTACTTTGGCCTTAACAGGGTCTGATAGTTATATTGCCATCGCCATATTGTTAGCGTTGATTGTTGGGATCGTACAATTCTTAATGGGGGTACTTCGACTTGGGTTTATCGTAAATTTCTTGTCTAAACCTGTAATTACAGGATTCGCTTCGGCAGTTGCACTCACCATTGGTTTAAACCAATTCAGAAACTTATTTGGGATTGATTTTATTCAAAGCGATCAAGTACAGTATTTATTGATTGATTTTTGGGATAAGTACGTGGAAGTAAACACGCATACGGCTATTATCGGATTAATATCTGTGGCTGTAATATTATTTTTTAGAAGGATCAATAAGAAAATACCAAATGCGCTTATTGTGGTGGTTATGGGAATTTTGATCATGCGTTACTTTGGAAGTAGCTTCGATGATGTTTCCATCATAGAAGACATTCCTTCTGGATTACCAGGATTTTCATTCCCTCAAATAGATATTGATATTATTAGAGAATTAATGCCTATTGCCCTTACATTGGTTATGGTAGGTTACCTGGAAACGATATCCATAGGAAAATCATTAGAAGCAAAACAAGACGAATATAGAGTAAGACCTAATCAAGAGTTGATTGCTCTAGGTTTAGGAAATATAGTAGGATCGTTCTTTAAAGCATACCCTACCACTTCTAGTTTTTCCAGATCAGCAATCAATCAGGAATCAGGAGCCACTACAGGAATGGCCTCTTTGATTTCCGTAATTATGGTAGTGCTAACCTTGTTATTTTTAACACCGTTGTTTTATCATCTACCTAAAACGGTCTTAGCAGCCATTATTATCGTAGCTGTTTTTGGTTTGGTAAATATTAAAGAAGCGATTTATTTGTTTAAAGCAAATAACTTAGATTTTTGGCTTCTAGTGGCCACTTTCTTTTCTACGTTAACCTTAGGAATAGAATATGGGATCGCAACTGGAGTAGGCTTGTCATTGATTGTTTTGATCTTCAGAACATCAAGGCCTTACTTTACGGAATTGGGAAAGGTACCAAACTCTAATTTCTATAGAAACAAAGAACGCTTCCAAGATGTAGTGTTGCAAGATGAAATTTTAGTTTTCAGATTTGACGCGCAGCTGTTCTATGCCAATGCGAATTACTTTAGAGATAATTTAGATCAAATTGCAGAGAAAAAAGGAGACGGACTGAAACTGATCGTCATTGACGCAGAGAGCATCAATAGAGTAGACAGTACAGGAATTGAAATGCTCATAGAACGAATAAGGTATTACCAAAAGAGGAATATATTATTTTATTTTGCTGGGGTGAAAGGCCCCGTGAGAGATGATATGTTCAGAGGAGGGATATTAAAAACGATAGATATTAATCACTTTTTTATGAGAGTAAATGGTGCCGTTAATTATTATAAAACAGGAGATAGAGAACATCAAAAGAAGTACGCAAACTATATACATCAGTCGTACGATTAAAATTTATATACAATGAATATTCAACAGATATATACAGGATGCTTAGCTCAGGGAGCATATTACATAGAAAGTGAAGGTGAAGTAGCGATTATAGATCCACTGAGAGAGGTGCAAGATTATATAGATAGAGCGGCAAAGGATAATGCCAAGATCAAGTATATTTTTGAGACGCATTTTCATGCTGATTTTGTAAGTGGGCATGTTACATTGGCAGAAAAAACAGGAGCAACAATCGTGTTTGGACCCAATGCCACAACAAAATACAATGCGCATGTTGCAAAGGATGGAGAAGTATTTAAAATAGGGAATATTACTATTACGGCTGTTCATACACCTGGACACACCATGGAGAGTACTACCTATTTGCTAAAAGATCAAAGTGGTAAAGATCACGCCATTTTTAGTGGAGATACCCTGTTCTTGGGTGATGTTGGAAGACCTGACCTGGCGCAAAAAGGAGATATTACACAAGAAGATTTGGCGGCCACTTTATTTGATAGCTTACGAAGCAAGATTATGCCTTTAGCGGATGATGTGATCGTATACCCGGCACATGGAGCAGGATCGGCTTGTGGAAAAAATTTAAGTAAGGAAACAGTAGGTACGCTGGGAGATCAGAAGAAGACAAACTATGCCTTGAGAGAAGATATGTCTAAAGAAGAGTTTGTAAAAGAGGTAACGGATGGCCTAATGCCTCCACCAGCATATTTTCCTTTGAATGTTAAATTGAATAGAGAAGGATATACGGCTATTGATGATGTCATTAAAAAAGGAGCAGTTCCTTTATCTACCAAAGAGTTCGAAACTATTGCGAACGAAACGGAAGCGGTGGTGATCGATGTAAGACATCAATCAGAATTTATTCAGGGATTTATACCGCAATCAATTTTCATTGGTTTAGGAGGTACATTTGCTCCCTGGGTTGGAGCGTTGATCAAAGATATTGAACAACCTATTCTGTTAGTTGCTCCTGAGGGTAAAGAAAAAGAGGTAATAACACGCTTGTCTCGAGTTGGTTTCGATAATGTATTAGGGTTTTTAAATGGAGGTTTCGATACCTGGAAGAATGAAGGAAAAGAAGTCGACACATTACTTTCAGTTTCTGCGGAAACACTGGAACAAAAAATAAATGAAGATGCATTGGTTTTTGATGTACGAAAACCTGGAGAATATGAGAATGAGCATATCGAGAACGTACCAAGTACACCTTTAGATTATTTGAATGACCATATAGCAGAGTTTCCAACAGACCAGGATTTTTATGTGCATTGCGCTGGAGGGTACAGATCTGTGATTGCAGCTTCAATCTTAAAAGCTAGAGGATATCACAAGGTAATCGACGTGGCAGGAGGTTATGGTGCCATCAAAAAAACGGGCATTATAAGAACAGATGTGACTTCTTGTTCTTCAACAAAATAATTATGAAAACCTTCCTTCTTGTTCTTGGCATGATACTTATGTTCGCTTCTTGTGTAGAAGGGCAAACGACATACAAGAACATTTCTAAGCAAGATTTAGTGAATGTTTTGAAAGGAGAAAATGTTCAATTAGTAGATGTTAGAACACCAGCAGAATATGACCAAGGTGCGATTAAAGGGGCTATTTTGATTGACTTTTGGAACGAAAATTTCCTTTCAACAATACGGAAAAAGCTAGATAAAAATAAGCCTGTCTATTTATACTGCAAGGTAGGAGGTAGAAGTAGCAACGCAGCAAAACTTCTTGTGAATAATGGCTTTAAAAAGGTGTACTCTTTAGATGGAGGGTATAGTTCTTGGATCCAGAAATAATATGCCTATTTGATATAAAAAATGAACCCACCTCCGAAGAGGTGGGAAATTGCTATGAAAAAGAGTGTAAGTACATAGTACTTAAGGTTTAAGCAAGAGTAATAACTCCTACTTAAGCGTTTAATATGGTTATAGTATTCAAAAAGAAACGAAGATTGTTTGGGGGCTTTGAATAACAATTTTTAGTACGTATACTGCAAAGTTATTTTATTTTGAAGAGCTTGTTTTTCGTTTATATGCGATATATAATGTGGGAAACCGCAACACATAAAAAAACCCGAAGCATCTGCTTCGGGTTTTCCATACTTAAAATTTCAATGTAAGACCCACTAGAAAGTTTATAGTGGCTTGCGGATAGTAACCAGCACCATCTACAGTTGTTACTATTCCTGGATTGGTCCACGTATCATCGAAGGTAAAATAATACCCTCTGTCAACATATTCGGTATTAAAAATGTTATTGATAAGACCAGTGATAACAATCGAGTCAAAAATCTTCTCAGTATTAATCTGGTAAACGATATTTAGATCACTGGTAAAGTAACTGTCTAATACGTCTAGCGCAGAAACCTTACTGTTCAGATTACTCATAAACTGCTTCCCAACAAACTTAGACAAAAATGATATTTGAAAGTTCTCTGTAGGATGATATACAAACGCGTTTCCTACAATTACATTTGGAGAAAATGATAAGGCTGTATTCCCTAAGTTTTGTAATGTACCATCTACGGAAGCATAAAAATCTCTGTTCTTATTAGAACTAAAAGCTGCATTCGGGCGTACAGAAAATTGATCATTTAATCGAATGTCAGCATCAATTTCTAATCCTAGTCGATAACTTTTTCCACTTGTTGCTCGCACCGGTGCTCCAACACCATCTAATGCACCAGTTAATACTAACTGATTTTTATAGTTCATAAAATAGATGTTGGTGTTTAAACTAAGATTCGTTTTCTTTAATCGCCAACCGAACTCAATATCATCTAACGTTTCGTGGGTTGTTATACCACCTTCAAAGTCATTTCTATTGGGTTCCCTATTTGCTCTAGCATAGGATAGATACAAATTGTTCTCATCCGCAACTTTATAAATAAATCCAACTTTTGGATTAAAGAAACTAAAATTGGCATCCACGTCAATAGGGTCTCTATCAGAGGTAAGCCCTGCCGTTTTATATGTTACAAAACGTCCTTGCAAATCAATATACCCTGAAATACTTTCACTAATATCGAAAGTGGCTTTAGAGAATACACTGAAATCCGTTTTTTTAGAATCACTAAAATAATAACGATCTCGTATGTTGGTATTAGGAGCTAGGTCGCTTCCCCAAATTACTTCGCCGAAATGATCTCCAGCATAGTTACTATAAGAAATACCAGAAATAATATTTAGATCCTCTTTTTGATAATCTAGGTTAAAATTCGCTACATAGAAGTTGTTGTCTAGCCACCTTCTTACAATAACATCGCTGCCATCTACGATTAAATTATTGAAATCAGCAGCATTCTCTCCAGCTTTAAATTGCTCAAAAAAGCCCTGACCTTTGGTGTAGTTCAACCCTAGGTTTGTAGACCAGTTTTCATTTAATTGCTCATTCCAGTGCAATTGATAATGATTCTGACCATAATCGTCCACTTCATTGTCGTAAGTATACGGATTTTGTCTTCTGTTTTGTGCCAATTGCTGAGGCGTTAGTCCTGCCCAAGCTTGATATGTTACTTCAGTACCCCCGAAAGCAATCGCCTTGATCAAGGTATTCTCATCCGAATACGTTCCCTGTAAAAAATAGGATTTTAGATCTGCAAATGCGCGATCTACGTAACCGTCGGAATGAATGTTTGACAAACGACCTGAAATCTCGAAATTTTCATTCAATTTACCAGTGCTGAATTTTACCGTATGTTTTCTTGTTCCGAAAGAACCAAATGAATTAGACACCTCTCCAGAGGCATTCTCAGAACTAGCATCTGTCAAGATATTTAAGCTAGCCCCAAAAGCTCCAGATCCATTAGTAGAAGTACCTACACCTCGCTGTAATTGTAAGTTTTGAGTAGAAGAAGCAAAGTCTCCAAGATTTACCCAAAAAGTACCATGACTTTCAGCATCATTATACGGAATTCCATTAATCGTTACGTTGATACGTTCGCTATTAGAACCTCGTACATTTAGGTAGGTATACCCAACTCCTGCTCCTGCATCTGAAGAAGAAATCACCGAAGGTAAATAGTTTAATAACATAGGGATATCCTGCCCTAAGTTTCGTTTCGCTATTTCCTTCTTGCTTAAATTAGAATAGGTAACCGGAATGTTAGAAGTGGCTCTAACCGCCTTCACTAAGACTTCGTCTAAAACATTTTCTTTAGCAGAAAGGTAAAAGTCTAAAACGATGTCTTGATTCGTGATCTTTACGGTTTGAGATTGGGTCTCATACCCTAAGTATCGAACTTGAACTTCATAAGATCCAGGGCTCAGAGCAACTTGATATTTTCCATCAAAATCGGTACTGGTTCCTTTTTTTAGTTCAAGAATAAAAACGGAAGCACCAGCTAGTGCATTCTTGTTTTTGTCATAAACTTTTCCTGATAAAGTTGTGGTCTGTGCATTTGCAAATCCTATTGCAAATAGGCTTAAAAAAGGTACTATAATCTTCGCTTTTTTAAATAATGATATACATTTCATTTATAAAATAAAATGAATAAAAAGAGGCAATTATTCGTGTTTTTGAATAATTAAATTATCGAAGTTTTCACTTCTTTTTCACTCACTACAAAAGCCCTTTGGACTTTTGTGAGTTCGCTTCCCTAAACAGCATTACCTGTTCTAGGTTCTACGGGTATGATCTCAGCCATTTACATTCTGTAAATTAAGCACCCCTTTGAGAGAACGTGGCAAAATTAGTATTGTTTTTTGAAATAATGAACGATTATTCCACTTTTCTTAAGAGTGTTTTTTTATAATATTTAGAGAAAATATAGACATATTCTGGACCATTAATTAGCTCCATAAGCTCAATTTCCAAGATTTTTGATATAGCAATAAGTTTTAATAAGTGGATTCTGCTATATCCTTTTTCAAGTTTGTGATATGCATTTTGACTGATATTCAATTTATCGGCCATATAATCTTGTGAATACCCTTTTTCTAACCTAATTTTTTTTATTCTTTCTCGGATTTCATCTACTAACTGTTGTGCAGCATTCATCTACGCGAGGGTTTTATAAGCAATCTGTATGCGAATCTAAAAAGATTCCTAATATTTCTTTTACAATGTAAAAGTAGCAAAAAGCCAATGAAACAACCTTCACCGTTTTTAGGGATATTTATAGCTTTTTCTACTAACTTAAATCCGTTAGGGATTTTTGCTATAAGTTATAGCAAAAAGCTATTTTATTGATTATGAATGATTTGTATGTTTGCAAAAGCCTTTTTTAAAGGAAGTGCTTTTCGTTAAAGTAACATAAAGAGTATTCTTAGGGGAAATAGAAACTTTACTGTTACCACAGAACAAATTCCTTTAATTTTTGAGAGAGGGGGAAATAAAAAGGAGTTAGTATCTAACTCCTTTTTTATTCTAAGTTTGGCTTTTTTCTAAGAACCTTCTTGTTCGATTGACTCTGCTTGTTTTGTAATCTCTTCTGAATCGAGGCCTTACTAGGTTTGGTGGCTTTTCTTTTTTTAGGAATCACAAGCCCTTTTTTCAATACTTCAAAGAAACGCAGGATAACTTTTTCCTTGTTTGTATGTTGGCTTCTGCTATCACTAGCATTCAATTGTAATATTCCGTCCTTTGTAAGCTTTGAACTAAGATGCTTTTGAAGCACTTCTTTTTCTTCCGTTGATAATCCTTTTGAGTTTGGTATGTCAAAAAATAGTTCAACTTTAGAAGAAACTTTATTTACATGTTGTCCTCCAGCACCTGAACTTCGTACTGCTTTAAACTTCAATTCTTTATAGATAATATCACGATTCATGACTGTAAAGAATCTGAATATGAATATAGATTACGTTTATCTTTTAAAATGGCATCAATTGCCTCTACAGCAATTTTTAGACGTGTTTCTTTATCGCCTTTTAACAAGATATAAGGGCGATTAGATTTTTCTAAAGCATTTTTAAAAGCATTGAACATTTCCAAGCGTTGTTCGGGTCTATCTCTAAGATCATCAGCAACCCACGGTGTATCAATATATGTTAGGAAATATAGATCATAGCTATTTTGTTGCGCAGCTTCGGCTAATAAGGGATCAACAAAACCACCATAATACTCTTCGGAATAGACTTTTGTTTCTAAAAGATCTGTATCACAAATTAATACCCTGTCTGCTCTTTTAGCCAACCTATTTTCTAAAGCTATTTGCCCGTATGCGATGGGCATAATATCCTTTGGTTCACAGGTTCTACGCTCTTGATTCCACACTTTTTGCAAATAAGGACGTGCATATTCTTCTACCCAAACCGTATCATAATGCCTTGCTAATTGATCTGATAAAGTTGTTTTACCCGTGCTTTCCGGACCAAACAGCACAACTTTCACGAGATTGATGTCTTCTTGTCTAAGGTTTTTTTCCATGATGTATATCCAAGATATGCTAAAATTAAAAATATAGTAAACTGAATTCCAGAAAATCCTAAACCTTTAATGAAATATAAAGGAACAGATATAATGTTTCCTCCAATCCATAAGATCCAGTGTTCAATTTTTTTGTTGGCCATTAACCACATAGCGGCAAAAAAGATTCCAGTTGTAAAAGTGTCAAAATAATCCGTTAGTCGATCAAAACGGTTGAAATATACATATACAATGATCACAAAAATGGCAGTAGACGCAAAAATTCCTAAAGCTTTAAGTTTATCGACTCGAGAAGTTCTTGTAATTTCAAGATGACGACTATTGACCATACGCGTCCACATATACCATCCATAAATACTCATCAAGGTATAATAAATATTAATGATCAAATCTCCATAGAGTGTAAACTTATAACATATGTAGACGTACAAAGCAGTACTTATAATGCCAGTTGGATACACGAAAATATGCTCTTTTTTGGCGTACCAAACGCTTGCGATTCCAAATACCACAGCTAAAATTTCTACAATAATGTTGACCGTAGTTACCGTTCTATAGGGCTCTAAGAAAAAATCAAAAAGTTGGTTCATACGTGCTTCTATCAGATTTTACAATTTTCATATTTACAACCACATGTTCTTGATGTTCAAATGAATTACGTATCTCATCTGTTAAAAAAGGCATTAAAGTATTAAAATCACCATAAATCTGAGTACTTAAAGGGTTTTCTAAAACCGTAAAATCAGAATTCCTTAGGGCCTTGATAAAGTTAATAATGGGTGTTTCAAAATCATTTTGAAGAGGAAGTAAGGTCAGTTCAACGGATATTTTCATTGGTAATTTCTTTTTTAAGTTCGTTAAAGAATGCAGTGTTTTGTTCAAAAGCTGTCCCGATAACTACCATATCTGCACCGGCTTCATATGCTTGATTCAACTGGCCTATTGTTCGAATTCCGCCACCAACAAGGAGTGGGTCATTGAGTTCATTGCTTAGAGCATTTATAATTGCCGGACTTACTGGAATATTAGCACCAGAACCTGCTTCTAGATAAATTAATTTGTTACCCATATACTCACCTGCCAACGCAGTATGAAGAATTTGAGTAAGGTCTTTTTGTGGTAAAGGATTGGTATTGCTAGTGCGCTGAACCGAAGTTTCTATGCCTCCATCTATTAAGAGATATCCTGTAGGGATAACTTCTAAACTACTTTTCTTTAGTTTTGGAACTGCTGCAATTTGTTGCGTAATCAAATATTCTGAATTTCTTCCAGAAATCAAGCTTAAAAACAAAACTCCATCTGCTTTTGTTGTTACCTGCGAAAAATCACCAGGAAACAGAATAACCGGTAGAATGGTATATTTTTTAATTTCAGTAACTATATGTTCAATTTGATGATCTACATCAGTACTACCACCTACAAAAATATGTGTAGCAACAGAAGCGTTTACTAGTTTTATAAAACTATGAACTTCTCCGATCTTCATTTTTTCAGGATCAATAAGAACAGCCAATAACTTTTGACCCTTCTTTTTAGCAGCGACAATTTCGGTGTATATATTCATCGATTAAAAAGCATAAACACAAGTAAATCCTTCAAACTCTAAAAAATGAATGCTATGATTGGAAACCATTCCTTCGTAGCGAATTTGACCTGTGGTTTTCGTATCTGCAAACTTAAAATCTTCTATGTAGATATGATGTAAAAAGAGAAGTTTTTTCTTTCCATAGATCTTATATAACGACTCTTTTCCTCCCCATACGATGGTTAGCTTACTTACTAAAGCGTCGTGATTGGCAATGGTTTTGTACTCCTCAAAAGGTGTGAATTTATGCGCAATTTTCACAATCTTATCTCGCTGTTTTTCGATATCAATTCCTACAGGTGAGTCCTGAGAAATAATGACTGCCGTAAACGTAAAAGAATGAGTTATGGAAATATGATTACCATCGTGTAAATGAGGCTTTCCATATTGATCATAAAACAAATCAGCATCTGTATAGCCGACATTCTTTAACAAATGTCGAATACTTAAAAAACCCTTTTGATGAATTTCAGACCGCATACTTTCCAATCTTTCAGCACTTTGGATTTCCAAAGAAATACCAGAAGATAATTCCTCCAAAGACTCTTCTATCTTCCAGATCAACACTTTAGTGTTTTTGTTAACCGTTATCGTTTTATAAAGAGCCATATATTTTAAAAGTTATTACGTAACTTTGCATTCTGAATTTTGATACAAAACAAATATAAGAATATGAGCACAAAAACAGCTACGTATGTACCATTCAAAGTTAAAGATATTTCTTTAGCGGAATGGGGAAGAAAGGAAATTGAATTAGCAGAAGCAGAAATGCCTGGTTTAATGTCTTTACGTGAAGAATATAAAGATGAGCAACCTTTAAAAGGTTCAAGAATTGCTGGATGTTTACACATGACGATTCAAACTGCTGTGTTAATTGAAACATTACAGGCTTTAGGGGCGGAAGTTACTTGGAGTTCTTGTAATATTTTTTCTACGCAAGATCAAGCTGCTGCTGCGATTGCCGCTGCAGGAACGCCTGTGTATGCTTGGAAAGATATGACGGAAGAAGAATTTGACTGGTGTATTGAGCAAACCTTATTCTTTGGAGAAGATAGAAAACCATTAAACTTAATCTTAGATGATGGTGGAGATCTAACGAATATGGTATTGGATAAATACCCTGAATTGGCTGCTGGAATTAACGGACTGTCAGAAGAAACTACAACGGGAGTACACCGTTTATACGATAGAGTAAAAGCTGGAACATTACCAATGCCAGCGATCAATGTAAACGATTCAGTTACAAAATCTAAGTTTGATAACAAATACGGATGTAAAGAATCTGCTGTAGATGCAATTCGTAGAGCAACCGATATTATGTTAGCTGGTAAGCGTGTAACGGTTTGTGGATATGGAGATGTTGGAAAAGGAACCGCGGCTTCTTTTAAAGGAGCAGGAGCTATTGTGACGGTTACTGAGATCGACCCTATTTGTGCATTACAAGCGGCAATGGACGGTTTTGAAGTAAAGAAATTAGAAACGGTTGTTGGAAACTCTGATATTGTGATTACCACAACTGGAAATAAAGACATCGTTCAAGGACGTCATTTCGAAGCAATGAAAGACAAGACAATTGTATGTAACATTGGTCACTTCGATAATGAAATTGACATGGCCTGGTTAAATGGAAACTTTGGAGATACGAAAGATACCATCAAACCACAGGTTGATAAGTACAATGTAAATGGAAATGATATTATTATTTTGGCAGAAGGACGTTTGGTGAATTTAGGATGTGCAACAGGACATCCAAGTTTTGTAATGTCTAACTCATTCACAAACCAAACCTTGGCTCAAATTGAATTATGGACAAATCGTGATGCGTATGAGAACCAAGTATATATGTTACCAAAACACTTAGATGAAAAAGTAGCAAAATTACACTTAGCGAAGATTGGTGTGGAGTTAACAGAATTACGCGAAGAGCAAGCAAGCTATATTGGTGTAACGGTTGACGGACCATACAAACCAGAACACTATAGATATTAAGAAACCTGTCATTGCGAGGCCTGTCCTGAACTTGTTTCAGGAACAAATGACGTGGCAATCTCTTTTGGATTGCATAAATATATAAAAACCCTCACAAGAAATTGTGAGGGTTTTTAATACCCTGTAACTAACAAACGCTTTGCTCCTTTTAGCCCACATTTTTGGTATTTGTTATAAGCATTCGCAGCGCGTTCTCGTATTTGCAAATTGGTTTCTTTTTGGATCCAACCATCTATCGCCCACTTTAAGGTATAAGCCTCTGGAGCCATTAAACCTGTACTCCAAACTAAAGGGATGGCCTTTGTTTGTTTTAGGTAGGGCGTAAAATAACTTTTACTAATACACGCCAACATAATAGCATCTCTTTTCATCTTATTTTTTGGCGTAAAATTTCCTCTCACAGAGAACTCCATCAACCCATTATGTCCAATATAGCTTAGTAAGTTTGCGTTTCCTCCAAACTTTAGGTTAACACTATTGTGGTTTATGCTTTCTTCATTATTCCCTGCTGTCGCTTCTAAAAAATGGGTAATCGTTTGTTTGATATACTTACCATCATAGGCATCCGCTAATAAATAGGTATTACTAGTTGCATGTTTGAATAGAACACGCTCTAGGATTTTAGGATTATCACTTTTAACAGACTTGATAAAGACCCAGTCTTTACTTCTTTTAAAATGAGTTTTTACTCCGTATAATGCTCCCCAATATAAATTTGTTCTTGGGTTCTGGCCGTTTCCCAATGTTTTTGGAACTGGAACGATACCCTGATTTGCATTATCACATAGGGCTACAAATACATGAATAGTTCTTTGAGAAAATAAACAAGTGCTTGAGAATAAAATAAATAGAAATAGAATCTTTTTCATATCAATAGAAACTATAAAAAGAGAAATTTAGTATTTAAAAAACATACCAGATCAATTTTTTATATTTTGGCTTAAAATTAAAATCAATGACACCCTCCAAAAAAATTGGCTTACTCTTAGCACCTATTTTATTTTTTATTGTGGTCAACCTACCTTTTCACCTAGTTTCTGAAACTGGAGATGCTGTAATTGCAGTTGCTATTTGGATGGTTGTTTGGTGGATCACAGAAGCAGTACACATTGCTGTTACGGCACTATTACCGCTCATTCTATTTCCATTATTAAAAGTAATGCCCATAGGGGATGTAGGAGCAAACTATGGAAGTCCGATCATTTTTCTCTTCTTTGGAGGATTTGTGTTAGCCCTTGCTTTAGAGAAGGTAAACCTGCACAAGCGTATTGCATTAACGATTATTAAATTGACGGGAACCACACCCAATAAAGTCATCCTAGGTTTTATGCTGGCCACAGCTTTTATGAGTATGTGGATCAGCAATACAGCCAGTACGGTGGTGATGCTACCCATTGCTATTTCTGTGATTCGATTATTGATAGATGACGAGGATGGCTTTACCAAAGGAGATCGGAATTTTGCCTTAAGCATTATGCTAGGAATTGCATTTTCAGCGAATGCTGGAGGAATTGCAACTGTGATTGGAACACCGCCAAATTCGGTACTGATCGGGTTATTGGAAAACGAGTATAATACCCAAATATCCTTCTTGAAATGGATGACTATTGGATTGCCTTTTTCAATATTGATGGTGACCTTTTGTTATTTGGTATTGGTAAAATGGATGTTTCCGTGCAACCATATTCAATTTACAACTTCGGGAAATGTAATTTCTGAAGAGCTAAAAAAACTTGGGAAGATCTCTAAGCAAGAACGAAGGGTAATGACCATATTCTGCATCACAGTTTTCCTATGGATCACCAGAACCATCATTAATAAGATCTTTCCTGGATTGAAGCTGTCTGATACCATTATTAGTTTAATTGGTGCTGTTTCTCTTTTTGCAATTCCTATGAATTACAAAAAAGGGAGTTTTGTGCTTAAGTGGAACGATACGGAAAAGCTGGCCTGGGGAATCTTAATCCTTTTTGGAGGAGGTTTAGCTTTGGCTAAAGGAATGGCCTCAAGTGGATTGGTAGATGTGATTACCGAGTCTATAAAAAATGGAGGATTTAGTGCCCCTGTTGTGGTGAGTCTATTAATTGTATTGATGCTGTTTATGACCGAATTGATGAGTAATGTAGCATTGGTAGCAGTATTAGCTCCGGTAGTGGCAGGAATAGCCATTGGATTAAACATTCCCATGTTAAATGTGTTAATTCCGGTGACTATGGCATCTAGTTGTGCTTTTATGTTACCTATGGCAACACCACCCAATGCGATCGTCTTTGCCAGTGGTTATGTGAAAGTAAGTCAGATGGTCCGAGCAGGTGTCATCTTGAATTGCATTGCTATTATATTACTGATCTTATATTATCAATTCGTGATCCCGTATATATTTTAAAACGCGATTATTGAAATAGCTGTTGCTGTTCTAATGTAAGTATAAGTAGATTTACATAATCGTTAACTGTCTTTTTGATAGAGGAGGGGTCAATAATATCTATAGATCCTTTCCAGATAAGTTCTCTGTCTTTTGTTGGACAGATGCAATAGAGCGAAGTTTCTGCGCGATATACTTTGTACTCATCATAATACTTCGGGTTATAATAGATTTCTTGATGCCTATAATAATCTTCTTGAAATGGCATATCAAGGTATTCCTTATCTCTGTATGTTTTCGAATATGTTTTCTGTGTTTTGGATCCAACGACCTTGGTAAATAATACCGCGTCAAAAAAATTGGCTGTGAGTATGTTTTCAATCACTTTTAGCTCTGCGTAGCTTTTTTTATCAGTGGTAAATGTTGGATCAAACAGTTCTAAGCTCATAACAGCTTCGATACCCTTTGCGGTATATTCTTCTTTAAGGAGTTGTTCAAATTCTTTACGAGCTTCTAAATTAGGAGTCATACCTACAATGAGAATTTTAGAAACATATAAGGTGTCGACCGTAGGGTTTTTCCATTGCTCGACGAGTTGTGTTGAAGAACATCCTAGGGTTAATAATGATGTACATATGAGTAGAAAAAATACTTTTAAATAGTTCATGATTCTTTAATTTTTAGAGATGTTATCTGCTTGTTTTACAGGTATTCTAAAGTAGTAGCTAAATAGGAGCTATACTATGATATTTATCAACTTTCCAGAGTGTTTGTTCTTATTTTCAAAAGAAAAAACATACTACAGAATTTCGCTTTCTTTTTTGCAGATTACCGTAGTAGAAATACTTGTAATATGCTTATTATTAGGGATCTAAATTTGTTTAGATATTTAAATCCTAACCCTCAACACCCAGAAATAATGAGATATTATACTTTAAAAAGAGATATTAAAAGTGATCGAAAACAATTGGTCGTAGATAATATTCTAAAACTCAAACGATCTTTGGAAAATAATATTCCTAAAAAGAGACTAGACGCTAACTTGTTAATCGCAACCTGGAATATTCGAGATTTTGATTCCAATAAATTTGGTCATGGACCTCGATTGGCAGAATCATTTTACTATATCGCTCAAATCATTTCGGCTTTTGATCTTGTCGCTGTTCAAGAAGTAAGTAAAGATTTGAGAGCATTAAATAAACTCATGTTTGTTTTAGGTCCTCAGTGGGATTTTATTACTACAGACGTAACATCCGGAAGAAGTGGAAATCAGGAGCGTATGACCTTTATATATGATACACGTAGAGTATCCTTTAAAAATGTAGCAGGAGAGGTTGTATTGCCCAAGAATAGATTAATTAAAGGGGATGTCCAGTTTGCTAGAACGCCTTTTGTGGTTTCTTTTCAATCAGGGTGGTCTAAATTCAGTTTATGTACGGTTCATATTTATTTTGGAGCAGATTCTGGAGCAAAATTGGAGCGACGAAAAAGCGAAATAGAAGGAATTGCTAAATTCCTGAAAAAGAAGGCCGATAATGATAAGCAAACATTGATTGTATTAGGAGATTTCAATATTGTCGATCATGAGCATGAGACGATGAAGAAATTGATCAAAAATGGATTCGATATTCCAGAACAAATTAGAAATAAACCTGTTGGGACAAATACATTTCAAACAAAACACTATGATCAAATAGGAATCCGGTCAAAATCAGAATTCTTTAAACTTGGAGAGAACAATGACAGTGCTGGCGCTATTAATTTTTATAGGAGTGTGATGCGAAAAAATCAATTTGACGAGTATAGAGAATTTGTAGAAAAATCTGTAAGTAAACAAATTGCCAATAAAAAACAAACGTTGACTAAACTTGAAGCAAAGGCTACTCCTGACCTTGAAAAGATTCAAAATGCCAAAGAAGCATTAGCCGATTTAGAAGGTGTGCTTGCAAGTGATCAGAAGTTATTAAATTATTACTATAAGGTGTGGAAAACCTTCCAGATATCGGATCATTTACCCATGTGGGTAGAAATTAAAACCGATCATAGTACTACGTATTTAGAGAGTATTCCTTAGTGGTTTGGAGTCAATTTTCTTAGATATATTGATGTTTAAAAATGCATTCTATATATTTATATATTATTTTCTAATCATACTATAGCTACTTCTGAATGATGCGTAAGTCTTTAATCGTGTATTTACTTTTTGTTGTAACGAACTTGCCTGGACAAGAAAAGCCTTTGCAAAGTACTATTAAGAGCCTAAAGGAGCGTATACAATTATCCTCAAAAGCAAAGAAGTTAGCATTACTTGATAGCTTATGTAAGGTTACTCAATTCCAAAGAAATCTTAACTATGATTCTATTGCTGAAGCAGCTGTGGCCTATGCTTTTGAATTGGATTCCGCGAAATTTGCCGTAAGACATATGTCTAACCTCATTTTTTATTATACCAACCGAGCGGGAAATCCGCAAGAAGGTATGCGAATTTTTAATGATTTTCTAGAGAAAAAACTGAACGTGAGTGATTCGAAATTACTTGCTCAGATGTATACAGATGGGGGAGATAGTTATTACTTTTCTGGTAAAAGAAAAGAATCTATTGACTTTTATGATAAAGCCGAACAATTTGCATTGAGTATTCAAGATTCATTAAGATATGCCTTGGCTAGAAGGTATAAGGCCGGTGCTCATTCTGACTTAGGAGATTATGTTACCGCATTTAAATTGCTTACTGAGGTTGTTGATATTTTCAATAGGAGAAAGGATACCATGAATGTTATAAGTACAAGACTTTCCATAGCAACCTTGTATAATAAAATAGGATTCTTAGAAGAATCTAAAAAAGAACGAGAAGAAATTATTGCAATTGGTCGTCGTATTCATCATCATGAATCTTTAGTGCCTAATTTGTTCAATGCCTCCTTAGAAGAAGATCAGCTTGGTAATCAGAAAGCAAGAATAAAACATTTAAATGAAGCATATCAGCACATAATAGAACCTGGATTTAATTCTGGAATTGCACCAGTAATTCGATACGGTTTGTTAAGCGCCTATTCAGAAAATGACAGCCTTGTTAAGGCAAAAAACATCCTGCAAATTATCAAAAAAGATCTAGCTAAAAGGAAGGTAATTCCATATGAAGATTTTTATAGGTTGGCGCTGTCAGATTATTATTACTATGTAACCAAAGAATATAAGAAGTCTTTAGTTGAAGCGAAGTGGGTACTAGCGTACCGAAAAACGAGATACTCCATTATGGGGGTTAACAATGCGAATAAAAGATTGTCAAAAATTTATCAAGCGCTAGGTGATTCTAATAATTCATATAAGCATTATGTCGATTATATCACATTGAAAGATTCGGTAAATAGTGTACAAAAAACACAAGCGCTAACGTATTATCAAACATTGTATGAAACAGAAAAACGAGATGCTAAAATAGCCGAACAAGAATCCAAGATTACGCTATTGGATCAGCAAAATAAGGAAAAGCAAGGCTGGATGCTATTTGGAGGGATAGGATTATTGACCCTTTTTACAATTGTATATTTATACAGATTAAGTATTTATGCAAAAAGAAAAGAGGAATTGCAGCAAGATTTTACCAAGAATTTGATAAAAGAGCGCGAGAATGAGCGCATACATTTGGCAAGGGAACTGCATGATAGTATTGGGCAAAAAATGATGCTTCTTACTAAGAAAACAAAATCCGTTGGAGACGATTCTATGCAAGATCTAGCAAAAAATACTTTGGATGAATTACGTGAAATTTCAAGAGAATTGTACCCTGCAGTCCTCGAACGACTTGGGTTGAGTAAATCTATTGAGGCTTTGATAGATGAAGTAGATAGAAAATCTAAGATCTTCTTTACACATGAAATAGAGAATATTGATGAAGACATCACTAAAGAATCGGCTATTCATGTATATAGACTCATACAGGAAGCGCTAAGTAATATGTTACAGCACTCTAAGGCGAAAGCAGCTTCTATAACCATTAAAAAAGAAACCGCTACAATCAAAGCGGTTATAAAAGATAATGGGGTTGGCTTTACCGTTCCAGATATTACCTCTGAAGTTACCAGTTTTGGGATCAAGACCTTTTTTGAGAGAGCCAAGATACTGAATGCTACTGTTCATATTGATAGTAAGATCAATAATGGAACAGTAATAGACCTGGTATTACCTATTTAATAAGGGGTAATCAAAATCAATAAAACGTTTTAACTATTATTTGGTAGCTGTAACTTTTAATTGAGATTTAATTACTGCAAATAGTCTCTTCTTAAATTGCTGGTGACCCAGATAAAACCGACCTACAATATCCATCAATTCATAATGTACCTGTTTTTGTTCGGCTTCATTTGTATGTAGATGCACTCCGTCGACTAGTGAGGAGAGTTTTTCCTGATGAGAAATTACTTCTGAATAAAGTACATTACACTCTTTTTTAAGAGGTTCTAATTTCCCTATCAATTCTAATTCAGAAATGGATTCGGAAGGATTCGGAATCGCAGTAATTATTTTTTGAAGCAGATGCTCAAAAAATAACTGTTCATCATGAATAAACCCTAGTTCTGATTCCCAGTTTTTTGAAGCTTCATACATCTCCTCGGCGGATAACCACTCTACATATCTTAATTGCCATTTATGTGTTTTCATAATTTCAAAGTTTTAGAGAATATTCTATTTTTTAGATGCTCTTTCTGCAGTATAAAAATCTCGCACCAAAGCCTTCATTTGATTGTCGGTCATGCTATCTTCCTTTCTAACAATAACAACCTTCTGATCTAGATATTTATAATGGGTAGCTAATTCTTTTTTAAACTTTTCATTGGTTCCCGCTGGGCCGAATATAGCTAGGGCATCAGCATCTTTAACTAAGGCGATAATTTCTTTAAAGAAGTTTTTAAGTTGATGCTTTTCGCGTTCTAAATATCTACTATCCTGAACCACATCTTGAGGACCACCTTTTAAACGCGTTCCTGACCCTCCATGAATTCGATAGTGTTCTATATTAGAAGGAACCCATACTATTGTTTCTTTGCCTTTTTCTAGGATCACGATACATGCGTTGTCCTTATCTATCCAAATACCAATATCTTTCATGATGATGAATTTTAACAACACTAAAGTACATTGAAAATCAACCATTTAACATGATAAATATCAGTGTCTAAGAAGTGTTTTTGTTCTAACTTTATAGAGGTTTATTCTAAAAATGAATGAGAAATGAATCCATGGACTACTTGTTGTCACAGTTTTTATTGCAACGTTGCAAAAGTATTTTATGCCATCGCATATATCGATGGAGAAATACGAGACGAAGAATATACTTCTTTTAAAGAAGCATTAAAGAAAGAGTGGGTTGAAAAACACAAAGGAAGGAGGGAAGTAGTTGATGAAATAGTAGCGCGTTTTGAAGCTTTAAAAAAGGAGAAAAGAATTGCCGTAGATTGTTTTCAGGAGTTTGTCGCGTACAAAAAAGAGCATGAAAAATTATTTACGAACCCAATGCGATCTACTATATGGGAATTAGCTTGTTCTATAGCCGATGTTGTCAATAAAAAGAACAAATCGGAATTGATCTTATTAGCACATTTAGGAAGGCATTTGGGACTTATAAAACCTCGTGTTCAGTAGTTACTCTCTAATAACCTTCAACAATTTTTTAGCAGTTCCAGATTGTACAGACACATAATAAATACCACTGGCTAAATGGGTCATATCGATCTGTTTTGTGAGTTGCGACAAGGTTGAACTGATCATTTGCAACTGCCTTCCCTTAAGATCATAAATGGTCACCGAATCAAAGTGTACAGAACTTTCAATAGTAAGTAATTCATTAGTTGGATTTGGAAAAATGCGTATATCAGATGCAGCAAATACATCATCTACACTAGCAGTATTATCAATCGTGGTTTGTTCGGTATTGGTAATAATGGGGAAGTTAAAATCAAAATAGATCTCTGCATTGTTTTCAAAAGTATCACCCACTACTAAAGACGGCAGTGTTTTTATTTTAAAAGCGATATACCCATCATTATTTGCATCATCAAAAGGCAAATTGATCCCCTCAAAAATGAATTCTACCTCGTTGGTGTTTTGTATTCTGGTGACCATATCATGACTGGAATCATAGATGAATATGGTTGATATGTCGAACTTATCAGTATCAATGATATCTTTAACCACGACATTCACGGCACTTGCTGTACCTGTGTTTTCAAAACGGATCAGGTAATGTACATATTCACCAATAAGATCTGGAGTTACGATATTTCCTTCCAAACAAGTCTTGTCATTCGGATCATAGGAATTTACCACGGTTTGTTTAAGGGTAAAAGTGTTGTCATTGACTCTTTGGTCATTGGTGGTAGGTGTAATCGCAGCATCGTAACAGAGGATTTCACCTCCATTTAATGGAGGAGTTTCCATAGGCGAATTTAAATTCATAGTCACGAAAATCTCTCTGGTCTCAGATGGAGTGAGATTGGCATAATCCCAAGATAAAAAATTAGGTGTCGAAGCCGTAAAGTTAGGAGTGCTCGAAACCAGGTCCAAGACATTGTCATCGTAGGTTAAAGTAACACTCCCAGAGACGGTAGATGTTCCATTGTTTTTATACACGATTTTATATTCTGCATCAAATCCGGGACGAGCGAGTTCTAAGGGAATGACTTGAATTTCCAGATCCTGCACTACACCATTGGCGGTTAAGCAAAAATCTTGTTGATGTGGAGAAGTATCTGTAGAGAAATCCACTGTAAAAGAAGCAGGAGAAACATTAAAATAGGAAGGATTCTCTAAGACATATTCTATCGTATAATTACCTTCAGGCAATGCGATGTTATAGCTTCCATCGGCATTGGTAGAAAAAGTTCCACTTTCATTATCAGCATTTGTTACTTTTAATTGTAAAGTTCCGTAATCAACATCATTGGTGTCACATCCATCATTATTTAAATCTAATCTTACATTTCCTTCTGCATAAAAAACCTCTCCACCTGGAATAAATGTACAGAAAGAATTTATTGCACAATTAAACCCAAGTAAATCGACATAATATTGAAAGTTCGGTATATCTTCCGAATCTCCGCATATATATGTCAAATTATGACAGTCATGGATATTGACGTAAATTTCACGACTCCCGTTTTTTACGAACAACGTTTCTAATAGCTCATTTCCCATAAGGTATAGACGCTCTAGTTTTGATTGATAAGCTAAGTCTAAAGACGTTAATTGACTATATCCACAACTTAATTCGGTTAAATGTACCAAATTTGATAGGTCCAAATGGGTAAGATTGTTTCTGGATAAACTTAGTGTTTCTAATGAATTTGTACCATTGGGTTTAATAAATGTATTAAGCTGACTGTCACCTGCGGATAAAAAACGTAATAAAGACAAATTGGATACGTCCAAAGTGGTAAGATCGTTACCTCCACATCCTAGCGATGTTAAATTGGTTAAATGATTCACCTGTAGAGCAGATATTCGATTATTACCAATTCCCAGGACGGACAGATGAGATAAACCATTAAGGTCTATTGAAGCAAGTTGATTGACACCAGTATCTAACCGAGTTAGATTTGATAAACTTCCTAAATCTAACGATGTTAATAGATTATTATTACAATTTAAATCGGTAATATTTGACAACCCGTCTAAATCTAAAGAAGTTAATTGATTGTTACTACAGTTTAAATCGGTAATATTCGATAAACCGTTTAAATTTAAAGATGTTAGTTTATTTTGGTAACAACTTAAAACGTTTAAGTTGATCAACCCTGCTAAATCTAAAGAAGTCAGTTCATTCCTGTCGCAGTATACATTAATTAAATTTGACAAACCATTCAAATTTAGCGAGACAAG
This sequence comes from Asprobacillus argus, assembly GCF_032248395.1. NCBI lineage: Bacteria > Pseudomonadati > Bacteroidota > Flavobacteriia > Flavobacteriales > Flavobacteriaceae > Asprobacillus > Asprobacillus argus. Next base: position 330,422 of record NZ_JAVTTO010000001.1, on the reverse strand, counting down.
TTCGTTAGAATGGCAATACAAATAACTTAAATCGGATAAGTCCGTGATGTTTAAAGCAGCGAGTTCATTATTATTAACATTCAAAGATGTAAGATTTGAAAGTCCGGTAAGATTCAAAGAAGTAAGTTGATTGTTATCGCAATCTAATGTTGTTAGACTTGATAAACCGCTAATATCTAGAGTTGTAAGATCGTTTGACACACAGCGTAATATCTTAAGATTTATAAAACTGGAAATCCCTTCCAATGAGCTTATATTTTCATTAAATACATCAATTTCAGTTATGGCTTCCGCTTCAGATACCTGGATTTCCCCATCGTTATTAGTATCCACTCCATCTGCAATTAAAGCGGCTTTAAAATTAGCATCAGGGATGGTTACAGTCTGGCTGTAGGAAATTTGTGTTAATAAGAGGGCAAATAATAGTAGTGTTTTTTTCATAACGGTTATTTTGATACTCAAATATAGAAAAAATGTACCATTGATAATGAGTGTTTTGAGTTATCAGTCAAGAATAGTTGATCTATTACGATGGCCTATTCTCTAATAACTTTCAACAATTTTTTAGCAGTTCCAGACTGCACAGATACATAATAAATACCACTAGCAAAATTTGATAGATCGATCTGCTTCGTCAGTTGTGGTGTCGTTGAACTGATTAGTTGCAATTGTCTTCCTTTAAGATCATAAATGGTTAGCGAATCAAAGTGTACAGAACTTTCAATAGTAAGTAATTCATTAGTTGGATTTGGAAAAATGCGTATATCAGATGCAGCAAATACATCATCTACACTAGCAGTATTATCAATCGTGGTTTGTTCGGTATTGGTAATAATGGGGAAGTTAAAATCAAAATAGATCTCTGCATTGTTTTCAAAAGTATCACCCACTACTAAAGACGGCAGTGTTTTTATTTTAAAAGCGATATACCCATCATTATTTGCATCATCAAAAGGCAAATTAATCCCCTCAAAAATGAATTCTACCTCGTTGGTGTTTTGTATTCTGGTGACCATATCATGACTGGAATCATAGATGAATATGGTTGATATGTCGAACTTATCAGTATCAATGATATCTTTAACCACGACATTCACGGCACTTGCTGTACCTGTGTTTTCAAAACGGATCAGGTAATGTACATATTCACCAATAAGATCTGGAGTTACGATATTTCCTTCCAAACAAGTCTTATCGTTTGGATCGTATGAATTAACAACGGTTTGTTTAAGGGTAAAGGTGTTGTCATTGACTCTTTGATCATTCGTGGTAGGAGTAATAACAGCTTCATAACAAAGAATTTCACCGCCATTTAAAGGAGGTGTTTCTGTAGGCGCATTTAAATTCATCGTAAAGAGAATCTCTCTAGTTTCAGAAGGCGTTAAATTGGTATAGACCCAAGAAAGTTGGCTTGTACTAGCAATTGATTCATTGGGTGTTGCAGAAACAAAATCAAGCACATCGTCTTGATAGGTCAACGTCACATTTCCGGAAACTGTAGATGTACCGTTGTTCTTATATACGATCTTATAGTCTGCATTAAATCCCGGCCTGGCTTGCTCTAATGGAATGATCTGAATCTCCAGATCCTGAACCGCACCATTGGCGGTTAAACAAAAATCTTGTACATAAGGAGAAGTGTCTGAAGGGAAACTTACAGTAAAAGAAGCAGGAGACACATTAAAGTAAGAAGGATTCTCCAATACATATTCTATGGTATAACTATCTTCTGGTAAGGCAATGTTATAGCTACCATCTGCATGGGTAGAATAAGTATCACTAACGTTCTGAGAATTGGTGATCTTCAACTTCAGACCGCCAAACCCTATATCATTAGTGTCACAGCTATCGTTATTAAGATCTAGTCGAACATTACCCTGAACATAATAGACTTCTCCACCAGGAATGAAAGTGCAGTAAGTGCTAACATGACTATTCACATATCCCGTTGTCGTAACCAGTGCTTCTATTCTATCCTTTTCATCGGCATCTACACAGACCAAGTGTAAATTGGGATTTGAAGAAAAATCTGTAATGTTCTCTGCAGAACCATTTTTTAAATTAAGATATTCTAATTGATTATTTCTACAGTTTAATTGAAGTAATCTAAACAAATTAGAAAGATCTAGAGTTGTGAGTTGATTATAGTTACAGTCGAGTTGAGTTAAAGTAGTCAGATTGGAAAGATCTATAGTTGCTATGTTATTATCATATAAACGCAACGTTCGAAGGGAGTTTGAATTATTTGAAGTAATAAGATTTTCAAGTTCACCACCAGTACATTTCAGATCAGTTAATGTAGTTAAGTCAGAAATATCTAATGTAGTAAATAGATTACCCCCACAATTTAAATCCTTCAAGTTTGTTAAACTTGATAGATCTATAGTAGCAAGTTGATTTCCGCTGCAATCTAAATCTGTTAATTCTGTCAAATTTGACATATCCAATGCAGTAAGCAAATTTCTATCACAATCTAGTTTTTTTAATTTTGTATGATTTGACACATCTAATGCAGTAAGCCGATTATCACCGCAGTATAATGCTGTTAATTCCGTCAAGCTAGAAACATCCAGAGTTGTAAGTTGATTACCACTGCAACCTAAGACTGTTAACTCTGTTAAGTTAGAGACATCTAATGTAGTAAGCTCATTACCACTACAAATTAAACTCTCTAAGGTTGTTATATCTGACACATCTAGCGTGGCAAGTTGATTTCGCCCAAAGTTCACAACTTTTAATGCGGATAGATTTGATAGATGTATTGATGTTAATTCATTATTATCGAAGTTTATTTCATGCAATTTGGATAAACTAGAAAGATTCACTGATGTTAATTCATTGTTTCTACTCAATAATCGTTCAAGATTTGTGAAGCTTAAAACCCCTTCTAAAGAACTAATGTTTTCACCAGTCACATTAATTTGAGTCACGGCTTCCGCTTCAGAAACCTGTATCTCACCATCATTATTAGTATCTACGCCCTCAGCAATCAATGCTGCTTTAAAATTTGCATCAGGAATCGTTACAATTTGACTGGAGGAAATTTGAAAAATAATAAGTGCAAAGAGTAGTAATGGTTTTTTCATAGCAATTTTGGTTCATAGTGTATCTATAAGATGTATAAAACCTACAGTGGTTGCGTCTTATAAGATTGTTATGATTATTATATTAGGTTTTTGCATATAATTTACTGTCTATGCGGAGGCATATTCCAACGTGTTGGATCGTGTTTTAGGAAAAAATCCTTTAAAAAGTAATTTCGGTTATACTTTGCATAATCATCATAAATAAAGCGAGATGGTTTCTTCCAAACGTTTTTTAGACGTATTGAAAATGCATTGTTGTTTAGATCATTGAAATCGACATAGACAAAATCATAAGAAGGGAATTGAACCCTTTTTTGAGTCCAAAAATTATCAAATGGATTTTCAGAAAAATAGTTGAACGTATAGATGCTATTCGGTAATTTCTCTTTGTTTTCTTGAGTCTCTTGCGCATAAAGTATATTACCTAGAAACAAACCAAGGACGCATATAAGTGGTGCTTTTTTCATATCAATATCAGGTTAAAAATGAATGCTTTACGTCTTAAAGATACTATTTTGCAAGTAAAAATCAACCAAATCCTATACAAACTATCCTAACCATCCCTCACTATCTAAACTTCGGTATTGAACGGCTTCCGAAATATGATGTGGTAAAATTCTTGTTTCTTTTTCTAGATCGGCGATCGTTCGCGACACTTTAATAGCACTTTGCTACACATAGCTCATAAAGACTTTATTCCACGTTAAACCCGTTTTTTTGTATAAATTCTTTAGTAAGTCTTTTTCTTTCCTCCGAATCCTCTTTGCGGCTTCCTTCAAAATAAAAATGTCCTGCTCCGGCATAGGAACGCCAAATGAAATTATTCTTGGTTTTTTGAATGGCATCCCTGAATTTTTCAAATTCAGAAAATTCCACCATATCATCATTCTCACCATGGAAGGCTAGGATAGGGGGAAGGTTGTCCTTTATAAGATAAAGGGGTGAGATCGTTTTTGTGTCGTAAGAAACGTTGTAAACATCTCTACCTTCAATGTCGTATGGGCAAGAACCTAAAATGATAGCATTTGGTTTTGAACTATATTTTGATGTCACCCCAAAATCTTTAGGGTTTTCAATCATACTTGAAACCAAGGCTAAATGAGCCCCTGCAGAAAAACCATCTGCCAAAATCTTGTTTGGGTCAATTCCTAATTCATTCGCATTTTCACGTACCCAAGCTATGGCAGCTAGTGCATCACTTACCGAAGCTTTTACATCTGTACCGTATACATTTCTTTTTCGATAATCGAAAGCGATTGCAACTCTTCCATCTTTTGCTGCACCTTGACAAGCTCCATAACTCCATTCGGGTAGTCCAATTGCCCAACCACCCCCGTTAAAAAATAGATGTGCAGGCTTTGGTTGAGTTTTATCATGATTTTCTGGGTAGAAAATATGAGCACTAAGCGTAATACCATCTACCGTTTTATAAGCCTTTATTTCGCTGGCAGCATTCCTTCTATCTTTACCCATTTGGTAGGTCTTCTTGATTTGCTTTATAAAATCCTGATTTTTGACATCTTCCAAAGCTTTTGAGTAAGCGTAATCAAAAGCCTCGACGCGATAGGTCCAAATATTGGAAGTAAAATGTCCCTTAATGAAAAAATCTTTCACGCTTTGATGAGCGTCTAACTCTGCTATGGCATCATAACGATTGTCTAAACGTTTTAAAGGAACATATTCAAGATGTGAAAACTTGTACTTTCCAGCAGAAAGAATGTCAAAATAATAATTCATACATCTTTTATAATGCTTAAAATGAACTAAGTAAGGGTTATCAAAACTTCCCTTCATCACATTTTCAAAATAGTCTTTGGAGACAGTTGCGTTTTTCTTAAAGTTAGCAAAACGATGATAGTTATTTGGATACAACAACTGATAGCGTTTGTGTACGAATTTTGTTTCAGTTAATAAGCTATCAACTATTCGCGAATTTATTTCTTTAGAATTTCTTTCGTATTTCTTAACTAATCTCTGCACAGTTTGTTCCAAAGAATCTATTGTTGCGTTAAAGCCGTCTAATTCTTGACTGAATATCTTTCCACGATTGACTGTCACATAAGAATCATTTTTTTTGAGGAGATTGTTGTGAGCCTCTTTTATGTCGATTGGGTCTTTTTCAGGATTCTTTTTACAGGATTGCAATGGATTTGATAATAAAAGAAGTGCAAGGACGAAAGAGAATTTATTCATATTATTTATTGATTTGTTTTCGATAACAAATATTCAATTTTTGCAATTAAAAATATAAAATCATAAAAAAAACATGGTCCTATTACGTGCGATGAGACTCTTTTATGGCTAGTGTTCTGTAGACTGAAGGTGATACTCCTGTTTTATTTTTGAATACTCGATAGAAGCTACTTTTTGAGCTAAAGCCACAAGAAAGTCCAATTCCGGTAATAGAATGACTTTCAATAGCATTAGATGTTAAAATGGTTTTGGCTTCTTCTACTCGAAATGAATTAATAGAATCATAAAAACTACTATCTAATTCTTCACTAAAAAATGCTGATAGTTTGCGTTGTGAAACATCCATTTTATCCGCAATCATCGTCAAATTCAAATCGGGTAATAAATATAATTTTTCCTCAGTCATACATTTATAAAATTGTTGCCTCAATACATCTTTTTCTTCATCTTTTAAGTAAGAGTTTTTACTCTCTAATTCACTATTTTTTGTCGGATGGTCTTGAATTAAGAAATCAGGCAAGAAAATTTCGGATTGTGTAATTCCATAATATCCGAGGTATGCCATAGCTACTATCATAAAAGATATGGTGATATAAGCATCCCAAGAAACATCATATCCAAATAAAATTTCACTACCATTTCCAATAAAGGCAACTATACGAACAAGTAGAAGGCAGATTAAAAGCTTTTCAATCCATAGAAAGTCTTTTTCTTTAATGGTTGAGTAATTCTGCTTCATAGTTTTACTCAAAACATAGAAAAGTTTTATTGAAATGCTAAAATATACGATTCCGTACACATCTTTTATCAATGCTATGATATGTCCATCAATGAATTTAGCATATTGAAAATCAAAAGAACTAGGAGCCGTGTAAAACGTAAAATAGATGATAAAAGGAACAAAATGAATTAAGTTCTTTTTTAGTAAATCCGGTTTATTGCTAAAAATTGATTTTAAGTAGAGAAATATTAGCGGAGGTGTTAAAAATCGGGCGCCATCCTGAAAAAAATTAGTAATAAATTTTAAGGTCTTTAGCTCATGCAGGTGAGCATAGAAAAAAATAAGAACATTCAGAATTACAAGCCAAAAAACAATCAATATATATTGCGGTAGTTTCTTTTGTTTTAAACGCAACAAAACTATTAATGCTACGATATTCAGTAAAATACCTGTAATAAATATGAAGTCTACTGCTAATTTCATTAATGTTTAGTCTATTGAATGGGGACCTTTTAGAATTTTCAAATATAATTAATTTTAGTACTGAAATATTTCTACCCCAACCAACCCTCTCTATCCAAACTTCGGTATTGGATGGCTTCCGAAATATGATGTGGTAAAATTCTTGTTTCTTTTTCCAGATCGGCGATCGTTCGTGATACTTTTAAGATACGGTCATAGGCTCTGGCAGATAGGTTTAATCGTTCCATAGCGATCTTAAGCAGTTCTTTACTTTCGTTGGAAAGTTGACAAAATTCACGAATCTGCCGCACATGCATTTGTGCATTGTAATGGAGGTTCTTATAGGCTTCGAATCTCTTGGCTTGAACTTCCCTGGCAGCGGTAACCCGCTTCCGAATGTCGATACTGGATTCACCTTTTCGTTCATCGGAGAGTTTGTCAAAAGGAACCGGAGTCACTTCAATATGAATATCGATCCTGTCAAGTAAGGGACCGGAAATTCTGCTCAGGTAGCGCTGCATTTCCTGTGGAGATGAAGCCAACGGATTGGTTCCATCGTTAAAGAATCCAGATGGACTAGGATTCATGCTGGCAACTAACATAAAACTACTTGGATAGGTAATGGTAAACTTGGCTCTAGAAATGGTCACTTCTCTATCTTCTAGAGGCTGACGCATGACTTCTAATACAGAACGTTTAAACTCGGGGAGTTCATCCAAGAAAAGAACACCGTTATGAGATAATGAAATTTCTCCTGGCTGCGGATATTGTCCGCCACCAACCAAAGCAACATCAGAAATAGTATGATGAGGTGACCGGAATGGACGTTGATACAGCAGGCCATTGTTCTTTGTTTTTCCTACTACGGAGTGAATTTTTGTGGTTTCTAAGGCTTCGTGCAAGGTCATGGGAGGTAGGATGGAAGGTAGTCGTTTAGCTAACATGGTTTTTCCAGATCCTGGTGGACCGATTAAAATAATATTATGTCCTCCAGCGGCGGCTATTTCCATACATCGCTTTATAGATTCCTGACCCTTAACATCCGAAAAATCAAATTCGGGAGTTTCCATGTTCTTATAGAATTCGGAACGGGTATCTACAATCGTTGGAACAATTTTTTCTTCTTTATTAAAATGACGAATGACGTCTAAAATAGAATCCACACCTAAGACTTTAAGATCATTCACAATAGCCGCTTCTTCTGCATTTTCTTTGGGAAGGATGAAATAGGTAAAACCCTCCTCTCTAGCTTTGATAGCCATAGGTAAAGCACCTTTTATAGGTTGCAAGGTTCCATCTAAAGAAAGTTCTCCCATGATCAAATACTCTGAAATGTTTTCGGAGGCTATCTGCTTCGACGCCATTAAGATTCCAACCGCTAGTGTAAGATCATAAGCAGCACCTTCTTTCCGTAAATCGGCGGGAGCCATATTTATCGTGATTTTCTTACCTGGTAATTTGTAGCCATTGTTTTTTAGAGCAGCAGAAATTCGATAGCTGCTTTCTCGTACCGCATTGTCAGGTAAGCCAACCAAGTGATACCCAATCCCTTTATCAATATTAACTTCTACTGTGATAGTGGTAGCTTCAATACCAAAGACGGCACTACCAAATACTTTTACTAGCATGTTTTTTCTTTTTCAATTAGCAGTAGAAAGATACTAAAAATTTGTGAAGCTAAATCTCATTTTAGAGATATAGATGTGACTTTTATAAAAAAGAGGTGTCATATTTTGTGTAACATAATAATTAAAAAGAAAAATGGCAGGAATACTAGACCTATTAAACAGTGACTTAGGAAAACAAATTATATCAGGTGTATCGGGATCTACTAATGAAGACCCAAATAAAACAGCAGGAGTACTAACTATGGCATTACCTGTTTTGACAAAAGCACTACAACGCAACGCAGAAACTCCTGAAGGAGCTCAAAGTTTAATGGGAGCTTTATCCAATAAGCATGATGGAAGCATTTTGGACAATTTAGGAGGTCTGTTTACAGGTGGGGTAGATGAAGAAGTAAAAACAGATGGCAGAAAAATTTTAGGACATGTTTTAGGAAGTAAGCAAGCAGGAGTGCAGCAGGTAATTGGGCAGAAAACAAATATGAGTTCGGGAGCTGTAGGAAATATCTTAAAAGTGGCGGCTCCAATTTTAATGGGGATGATCGGAAAGCAAAGGCAACAACAACATATTAACGATTCGAATGGCTTAAGTGGAATGCTAGGTGGATTGCTGGGAGGAAATTCGGCGCAAAATGAACAAAGCTTTTTGGAGAAAGTTTTAGATGCGGACGGAGATGGAAGTGTAATCGACGATGTAGCAGGAATGTTTCTAGGAGGGGGAGACACTAAAAAAAGTGGAGGCGGAATAGGAAATCTACTAGGTGGTCTTTTTGGAAAATAATTTGAAGTCAAAGTATACATATTAAAAAAGCATAATTATAATGGTAAAGTCAAAATATCAAAGTGTATTAGAACTAGGAATGACTCTAGAAATTCAAGACGGAAACGTCAGTGAAGAGAATGGCATTTTACATGTCCATGGAACAGCAAAAAATCAATATGAAAAAAACCTTCTCTGGGATGAGATAAAAAGAATTGGAGGGCAAGAGCCTACAGATATCATGGCCGATATTAAGGTTGCTGATACTTCTTTATACGCCCGCCATACCGTAAAGAGCGGAGAATCTTTAAGTAAGATAGCCAAACATTACTATGGAAATCCAATGAAATACACGGCAATTTTTGATGCCAATACACATATTTTAAAGAACCCAAATGTTATTCATCCGGGTCAGGAGCTAGTGATTCCAAATCTTTAAAAACTAAACCACTTAATATTAACCTTAAATCAATTTAAAAATGGGGAAATTCGTAATTACGACGGACAAATCTGGGCAGTTCAGATTTAATTTAAAAGCAGGAAATGGTCAAACTATTTTAAGTAGTGAAGCTTATAAGACCAAAGCATCTTGTAACAACGGAATCGAGTCAGTGCAAAAAAATTCACAAGACGATAGTAAGTTTGAAAGATTAACTGCTAAAAATGGAAGTCCTTACTTCAACCTTAAAGCAACGAATGGTCAAGTTATTGGAACAAGTGAAATGTATTCTGGAAATGATGCCATGGAAAATGGTATTGCTTCTGTAAAGAAGAATGCACCAGATGCATCTGTAGAAGATAATTCTTAATACTTACTTTGGGTATTTTAAAAAGAGAGGCCAAACGGTCTCTCTTTTTTATGTTTATTATTTTTTAAGAGCATCTGAAGGCTTAGGAACAAAATGCCCTTTACCACCAGCTCTGTCATCGTCAAAAGTAGTAGGAACGTCATCGTTTAAAGTACGTTCATTCCAGGTAATATGTTCCGATCCGTCATCTTTCTTAACCATCGTAATACAATCTTCAACGGGGCATACCAAAGAACACAAGTTACAACCCACACAATTCTCTTCAATAATATTAGGAATTCTATTTGTTGGGTCATCCGATAATGCAATCGCCTGATGCGCTCCATCATCACAAGAAATATAGCACAGTTCACACCCAACACATTTATCTGGATTGATCTCGGCTACTACTTTATGTTTTAAATTTAGATGCTTCCATTCTGTCACATTTGGCAATGCTTTTCCAGCAAAATCATAGATCGTATTATACCCTTTTTCTTCCATAAACTGTCGCAAACCAGCTTCCATTTCTCTCACGATACCAAAGCCATAGTGCATTACGGCAGTACAAACCTGTACAGAAGTAGCTCCTAATAAGATAAACTCCACAACATCTCGCCAAGTTTCAATACCTCCGATTCCCGAAAGAGGAACCTTTCCAATTTCCGGATGTTGTGCTAAATCTTTCAACATGTGCATGGCAATTGGTTTTACTGCAGGACCGCAGTAACCACCATTAGTTCCTTTACCATCAACGATAGGGTAGGGTGCGTAAGAATCCAGATCAATCCCTACAATACTCTTGATCGTATTGATTAATGAAATAGAATCTGTTCCTCCTTGCACAGCTGCTAAACCAGGATCCGTAATATGAGAAATATTAGGAGACAACTTTGTAATTACTGGAATTTGAGCTGCTTCTTTTACCCATTCTACAATGGTTTTTAACACTTCAGGTTCTTGCCCAACGGCAGACCCCATTCCACGTTCACACATTCCATGTGGGCATCCGAAGTTTAGTTCAATACCATCTGCACCGGCGTTTTCCACGTCTTTAATAATTTGCTCCCATTCGGCTCTACTTTCTACCATTAATGACGCGATTACCGCGTGATCTGGAAAGTACTTTTTGACTTCTTCAATCTCTCTTAGATTGTCGGCTAAAGGTCTGTCTGTAATTAGCTCAATATTATTAAAACCCATCATACGGGTGTTGCGATAGTTCACAGACCCATATCGACTAGACACATTTACTACGGGCACACCTAATGTTTTCCATACGGCACCTCCCCAACCAGCTTCAAAAGCTTTCATAATTTGATATCCTGAGTTCGTAGGTGGAGCGGATGCCAACCAAAACGGATTTGGAGCCTTTATTCCGCCAAAATTTATTGATAAATCTACCATGTCTTTGTCTTATTTAGTTAACCAATTATGAATTCCTCTTGCTGCCATTTTTCCATCGTAAGCTGCATTCACAACTTCTGCACCGCCATTAATGGCATCACCACCCGCGAAATACTTAGGGTTCGATGTCTGGAATTCATCATTAATTTCAATTCGTGTTTTAGCATCTAATTTTAGATCACTTATTAGGTCATAGAAATGACCTTGTTTTGCTTGTCCAGTAGCTTTAATAACCATATCGCAACGCACGATGAAGGTGTTGTTCATATTGGTTTGAAGTTTCCCGTCTACAATTTCAGTTTTTGCAAACTTAACACCCTCTACACTACCATTTCCAACAATTGCAATAGGGGTTACATGAAACAAACTATCTACACCAGCACTAATAGCTAGATCATATTCGAAACCATAAGCACCCATATTCTCTCTAGAGTTTCTGTAGGCTAATACTGTTTTTCTTGCTCCCATTCGGGCCGCTTCGGAAGCGGCATCCATAGCAGTATTTCCACCACCAATAACTACTACTTTCGCAGGGACTTTCAGTTTATGATGCTTCATTCGGAGTTCCTCGATAAATTCAACCGCTCCAACAACTCCTTTCTTATTCTCTCCTTCGAGGTGCAACGTAGCTGTTTTGCCCAATCCTACACCTAAAAAGATAGCATCGTAGGTTGCTTCCAATTCTTTTATACGTTTTGGAGTATCAATGGGACTATTATAAATGATATTAAAACCTAGTTGACTTTGTAAATAGTCTACTTCTTTTAAAACTTCCTCATTGGTAATTTTATATGGAGCGATTCCATAAACGGTTAGTCCAGAAGGTTTTTCTTTTGCCTCGAAAATATCAACCTCATAGCCTAAAGTTCTAGCTTCACTAGCACAGGCGAGACCAGCAGGACCAGCTCCAACTATGGCAATTTTCTTTCCGTTAGATACACCTACCGTAAAAATCTCTTTTCCGGCATCAATAGTTTTGTTTGTCGCGTAATTCTGAAGTCGACCAATTTGAATAGGTGGAACATCTTGATGATTATAGACACAAGCACCTTCGCACAAAACACCTGTGGGGCATACAATTCCGCAAGCATTTCCTAACCAGTTGGCATCAAAAATAGTCTTAGATGCTCCAGTAACATTATCAGTGTGAATTTGTTTGATAAAGAGAGGGATGTCTATACTTGTAGGGCACGCTTGAATGCAAGGTGCGTCATAACAAAACAAACAGCGAGAACTTTCGTAATACGCTTCTGTATCATTCATCAAAGGTTTTTTCTGCTTAAAGTTTTTTTCAAACTCAGCTTCCGTTGTGGGTCTTTTATATTCTGCCATATTATAAGTCAGTTAAACGTCCATATGTTTCTGGTCTTCTATCTCTAAAGAACTGCCATGTAGATCGTACTTCTTCTATCAAATCTAAATCAAATTCTGCCACTAATAATTCGTCATCATCACGAGATGCCTCTGCAAAGATTTGCCCACGAGGATCTACAAAATAAGACTGGCCATAAAACTTTCCTAAGTTCCACGGTTTTTCTTCTCCTACACGATTGATACATCCCATAAAGTAGCCGTTGGCAGCTGCATGTGCTGGCTGTTCTAGTTTCCATAAATACTCGCTTAATCCAGCTACGGTAGCAGATGGATTGTAAACGATTTCCGCTCCATTTAATCCTAGTGCTCTTGCGCCATCAGGGAAGTGTCTATCGTAACAGATATAAACACCTACTTTCGCATATTTTGTTTGAAAGACTGGGTAGCCCATATTCCCTGGTTTAAAGAAGAATTTCTCCCAAAACCCAGTTGTGTGTGGAATATGATTCTTCCTGTATTTTCCTAAATAGGTACCATCAGCATCAATTACTGCTGCGGTATTGTATAGCACACCAGGTGATTCCTTTTCATAAATTGGAACTACAATGACCATATTATGTTTTTTTGCCAATACTTGCATTTTCTCAGTAGTTGGTCCGGGAACAGATTCTGCAGATTCATACCATTTTTTATCTTGTCCTGGGCAGAAATAAGGGGTATTAAAAATCTCTTGTAAACAGAGTATTTGAACACCTTGTCGCCCAGCTTCTTCGATATATGGAATATGCTTGTCGTACATGGCATCCATAATTTCTTGTATAGTCCCCTCTCCTTCCGTCATAGGAAGACTCATTTGTATCAATCCTGATTTTACTTTTCTTGGCATAATATGTTGTTTCTAAATTACTGTTATTGATGTTTTTCCTCTTGGGATAAATTGCCCGTTTCCTGCATTTAATTTGCATTCTTCATTTTCGATGGCAACTTGTCCTCTTAAGAGCACTGTTTCTGTTTTCCCTGTTACCTTCTGACCTTCATAGGCTGAATAGTCACAATTCATATGATGTGTTTCTACTGAAATGATATGCTCTTTCTTGGGGTCGAAAATGACAATGTCTGCATCACTCCCAATGGCGATAGTTCCTTTTCTTGGATACATTCCAAAGATTTTAGCAGCATTGGTAGAACTCACTTCGACATATTTTGTTAGTGAGATTTTTCCTTTGTGTACACCTTCGGAAAACAATAGTTCCATGCGATGCTCGATAGCCGGATGTCCATTCGGAATCTTTGAGAAATCGCCTTTCCCCATTTTCTTTTGCTCCCACATAAAAGGACAGTGATCTGTACCAACAACCTGTACCAAGCCTTGGTTTATTCCTGACCATAATGCAGCTTGATCTTTCTTTTCACGAAGTGGAGGACTCATAACCCATTTAGCGCCTTCAAAATCTTTCTCGTATAGAGAAGCATCTAACATAAGGTACTGAGTACAGGTTTCTACGAAAACTTTTTGATTACGTTGTGTTGCTATTCTTACAGCATTTAAAGCTCCTTCACAGGTCATGTGTACGATATATCCAGGACATCCCGTATAATGCAACATATCAGAAAACCGTGCAGAGGCTTCCGCTTCTGTTACTTCTGGTTGAGATAGATAATGATATAGTGGAGATAGGTTACCTAATGCTTTGTTTTTTGCGATCAATGAGTCGATCATATCTCCATTAGTAGCATGAACGGTTACCAATCCGCCATGTTTTTTGACTACTTTCATGAGCTGCACCATTTGACCATCATCAATCATTAACGCTCCTTTATAGGCCATAAATGTTTTAAAAGATGAAATACCTTCTTCTTCAATCATTTGTACAACCTCCTTCGCCACATTATCGTTAAAATCGGTTACAGCCATATGATAAGAGTAATCTCCTATAGCTTTTCCCTGAGATTTTTGCTGCCATGTTTTTAAGGCATTATGAAGGGTGTCTCCTTGTGTTTGTAAAATGAAATCAATAACCATAGTTGTTCCTCCATGCAGGGCAGCTCTGGTTCCTGTTTCATAATCATCACTAGAATAGGTTCCCATAAAAGGCATATCCAAATGCACATGAGGGTCTATTCCTCCAGGAAAAACTAATTTTCCGGTTGCATCTATAATTTTTTCTGCATCATAATTCAAATCTTCGCCAATGGCAACAATGCGCTCTCCTTCAACATATATATCTGCTATATACGTTTCGGCAGCCGTAACGATTTGACCATTTTTAATTAAAATTGACATATTTTTATCTTTCTCTGTTCTTTAAATTTACAAGATTTTACTCGGTTATACTCTTAATCTCACTATTTACATACTGTTTTGATGTAATTGAACTTACAATTATCCCTATAATTATGGCTAAAATGAAGGAAGGTCCAAGCTCTCCTAATTTTTCGAAATAGATTCCGACTCCATCTAATGATGTGAAACCAAATTTAAAAAGAGGCACGGATAAAAATCCTGTAATCATTGAAGCTATAGCTCCTTTTGTATTAAACTTATTCCAAAAAAGAGATAGGATTATTGTGGGACAAAAAGTAGCCGCTATTCCAGACCATCCAAAAATAACAAACCAAAAGATGGTTCTCTCGGGGGTGGTAATAGCAACAATCATTGCTATGATTAAAGCAAACACGGCTAACAGCAATGTAATAATTTTTGAAATTTTTGCTAGCTCAACTTCCGTCTTTTTAGGTTTATATATCTGTTGGTAAAAATCTCTTGAAATAGCACTTGAGGCTACCACCAATAATGAATCAATGGTTGACATAATTGCCGAAAGAACTGCCGCGATATATAGACCAATCAGTGTTAACGGCATTATTTCTTCTACTAAAAGAGGTAGTACATTTTGTCCGCCATTTCCTAAAATATCTTCTGGATTGGCATCTATGGATGTCAATAAATATCTTCCAAAAATTCCAATGAGAACTGCACAAGAGTCCGTGAGTATAGTAAAGACAAAAGCCACCCAACGTCCTTTTTTGATTTCGGAAATCCCTTTTATAGACATGAACCTCACAAATAATTGCGGAGATCCCATAAAGCCTAATCCAATAAAGACAAACCCTAGGATAGTAAAAATGTTTATGAGCGTTAGCCCTCCTTCTCCCCATATGTTTAAAAAGGAAGGATCTAATTTTGTTAATTCTTGAGAAATGGAAACATCAGAACTAATAGAAACATAGGCAACTATTGGTAATCCAACGAGTCCTATAAGCATTATTAAACCCTGAAATAAATCGGACCAGGCGACGGCCACAAAACCACCAGAAAAAATATAAGTGAGTACAATCAAAAAGCCTACAATAGCACCGGTAAAATAATTCCAACCTAAAAAAGATTCAAAAGCAGAACCTGTGGCATCAATCTGAGCACTCACATAAATTATTACGAATAGTGATAGTGCTGTAGCGGCCACTATACGTAGGGTATTCCCTTTTGGCTTAAACCTACTTACCAGATAATCGGGAATGGTAATAGAATTGTATTTATCAGAAAGTTTCTTAAACTTTTCAGCCATAAAAAACCACGATACTGTTACTCCAATAACTTCACCTAGCACCACCCAAAAGGCTGAAACACCAACCATAGCACCTAAACCTGTTAATCCTAGTAGGAGCCATGCAGATTCGCCAGTAGCTCTGGCAGAAAAGGCAACGACCCAAAAATTAAGTTTTTTACCTCCAACATAATAATCCTTTGTATTTTTTATCCGCTTAGCGGCAAAGTACCCTATTAAAAAAAGGACTGAAAAATAAAGGAATAATATGATGTATTTCGTATTCAAATTAGCTTGGTTTTTTCATTAGTAGCGCGTATAAAACAAAAGATATGATGAATCCTGTAAACCATGATAGGGAATACAAGAAATTCAATGCTGGAACCCAATACCCAATAAGTGCCAAGAAAACACCAACAAATAATGCAATCATTGCAGCTTTGTTAAAGCCGGTTTTGTTATAGGAATATATACCATCTTCTTTATAGAGCTCTGCCAGCGCTAGATTTTTCTTTCTCACCAAAAAATAATCGGCTATCAAAATTCCTAGAACAGGCCCTAATAATCCACTTACGAAAATCAGAAAGCCTGAAATTTCATTCAACAACCACCAAGGCATAATTAATATCCCAAGAATTCCTGTAATAGTACCTCCCTTTTTAAAACTGATTTTCTTAGGTAATAGGTTAGAAAATGCATTAGAAGGTGCAATTACATTAGCAGCAATATTGGTGCTTAAGGTGGCAATTAACATAAATACTTGTGCGACAATAACAACTACTGGGTTCTTAAATTTGGCAATTAAGGAAACTGGATCCCAGGGAGCATCATCCGCGATTAAAATATCTTTAAAATTGATAATGGCCGCACAGGTGACAAAAATACCGACAAAGGAGTAGAGTAACATAGTGGCTGGAAGTCCAATAAACTGTCCTGCAACTTGATCTTTTTGCGTGGCAGCATATCTTGTAATATCTGCAATACTGATGGACATAGTAGCCCAGAATCCAACCATAGCTGTTAACCAAAGTAGATAGCTCCAAAGTTTACTTCCAGAAGCATCATTACTTACCATAGTAGCAGTTACAATACTTGATAGTACTTCATTGCCATTATCTGTAGTTCTAAACTGAACCTGTACATTTTCAGTATTCGTAATTGGTATCGGGTTTTCGGTAAAAGATTCCCATGACGTATTTGAGTCTGAAACAATGTTATATTCTGAAGCTTTTAAAGCACCTTCTTTGTCCTTTAAAGAATGTAAGTTGAGGTAGAAGAGATTGTCTTTTTCTGAAATTTTAGCTGCAGTATGTTGTAGTTGTTTTCCTTGTTCTAGAACCACAGAAAAGCCATCTGCCTTTGCATAACTCCAGTAGATTAGTACTAATCCCATAATAACAAGAATAGGAGCAGAGAAGGTTTCTAACCATTTGATACTTTCTGTGCCTCTCCAGATAAAATACATGTTAATAACCCAAAAAATTCCAAAGCCAACGAATTTCCCAAAGGATAAACCCAATTCTCCTGTTGCTCCTGTAATGGCATTAAAAATGGCATAGATGGCTAAACCACCGATCCAGGTTTGTACACCAAACCAACCGCAAGCAATAATACCTCTGGTAACTGATGCCAAGTGTACACCTTTTGTTCCAAAGGCTGCTCTACCAATCACAGGAAAAGGGATGCCATATTTCACACCGGCATGACCATTCAACACCATGGGGATGGTAATAATTAAATTAGCTAGACCAATAATAATCAGCGCTTCGTACCAGTTCAGTCCTGTTTTTATCATATAAGAGGCTAACAAATAGGTAGGAATACATACGGCCATTCCTACCCAAATAGCAGCAAGGTGCCATTTGCTCCAGGTTCTATTTTCTTTAGAAACTGGCGCTAAATCCTCACTATATAAAGATGAGTGAGAAATATCTTCTTCTAAACCTACAATGTCTTTACTCATGATATATAATATTGATCTGCAATTTCGATAACTTGTGAAATGATATTCAATCCTTTGTCTACGTCTTCTTTGGTTACATTTAACGGAGGGGCAATAAAGATCCAGTTCCAACGAACGAAAGTGAACATGCCCAACTCACTGACTTTCGCGGCCATTTTTAAAGTGACCTCCATCTCGTCAGGTTTCGCGTTCCACGGCGTTACTGGTTCCTTCGTTTCTCGATTTTTTACTAATTCGATACATCCCAAAAGTCCAGTATTTCTAAAATCTCCAATAGAAGGATGCTTTGCTTTTAATTTTTCTACTTCAGCCTCAATATAACTTCCCATTTTGGCAGCTTTGTCAACCAACCCTTCTTCTAGTATGATATTTAGGTTTGCTAAAGCGGCAGCACAGGAAACAGGATGTGCAGAATATGTTAACCCCAATACCATTGGATTATCATTAAAATGATTTGCGATAGTATCTGTAACAGTCATTGCTCCTAATGGTAAATATCCTGAAGTTAATCCTTTAGCCATAACCATGATATCAGGTGTTACTTCATGATGGTCAATTCCAAACATTTTACCTGTTCTTCCAAAACCACTCATAGTTTCATCATCAATAAAAAGAATACCATATGCATCGCACAACTCACGTACTTTTTTCAAATACATGGGAGGATATTTAATACATCCTGACGATCCAGACTCTCCTTCAAAGAGGATAGCTGCAATACTATCAGGATTTTCAAATTTCACAATACGTTCTAGGTGGGCAAAAGCACGCTCGCCACACTGTTCTATGGAATCAGAATTCCACGGACAACGATATGCGTATGGATTTTCTACGTGTACAACATTTGGCATTGCTTGACTGTCTACCGGAAATTTCCTAGGATCTCCTCCAGCAGAAATAGCGCCGTAGGTTGCTCCATGATAGGCTCTATAATGTGTTATTATTTTATGTCTTCCAGTGTAGATTCGTGCTAATTTGATTGAATTTTCTATAGCTTCTGCTCCTCCTAACGTAAAGAACGTTTTAGTAAGGTTTCCAGGTGTAATTTCTGCTATTTTCTTTCCGAGTTGACCTCGAATATCTGTAGCCATTCCAGGGTACACATAACTTACTTCTTGCATTTGTTTAGTAACGGCATCCGTAATTCGCTGATCTCCATGACCAATATTTACATTCATTAATTGAGAAGAAAAGTCTAAATATTTTTTCCCGTCTCTATCATATACATAGGATCCCTTCGCTCGCAAAGCATTGATAGGATTTAACCCACCCTGTTTAGCCCAAGAGAACAGTGTATAGTCAAGGTTATCTTGTATGATTTGTTGATTACTCATATGGTTGAGATATTAAAAAGTTAGGACGCTAGCTCATCCAGTTTATTTGGGCTTCAGGATTCCATTTAGTCGTTGTCTTTTTATTCTGTGTCCAGAATTCTATAGAACTACGACCTGTAATATCACCTACACCAAATTTTGATTCGTTCCAACCTCCAAATGAGAAAGGTTCTCTTGGAACTGGAACGCCAATATTTACACCAATCATTCCGGCACTTGCGCGCTCCATGACTTGTTTAGCAAGTCCACCGCTCTGTGTAAATACAGCTGCTGCGTTTCCATAATTAGATCCATTTTCAATTTCGATCGCTTGATCTAGATCTTTTGCTCTTATAATGGAAATAACAGGTCCGAATATTTCTTCTCTTGCGACAGACATATCAATAGTTACATGGTCAATTATAGTAGGCCCCACATAAAAGCCTCCTTCTTTTCCAGGGACTGTTGCATTCCGTCCATCCAATAAAATAGTAGCACCATTCCTTTCTGCCTCGGCAATATATCCTTCGATACGTTCTTTTGCTTCTGCGCTAATAACAGAGCCTAAGTTTTCTCCTGGAACAATGGCTTTTGCATCTTCTACCATTCTATCTATAATGTGTTGTATTTTATCTACACCGACCATAACGGAAGCAGCCATACAGCGCTGTCCTGCACACCCCGACATAGATGCTACTACATTTGATGCTGTCATCTCAGGATTTGCATCAGGTAATACTAATAGGTGATTTTTAGCACCACCTAAAGCTACACATCGTTTTAGGGTAGCAGTCGCTCTCTTGTATACAATTTTCGCAACCTTAGTAGATCCTACAAAAGAAACTGCCTCGATATTAGGATGATCGCAAATAGCTTCTACAACTTCTTTTCCTCCGTTTACTAAATTAAAAACACCATCGGGTAACCCTGCTTCTTTTAAAAGCTCAGCCATTCTAACAGTGCTTAACGGAACTACCTCAGATGGTTTCATGACCATCGTGTTTCCTAATACTAATGCATTTGGCATGGTCCAATGAGGGACCATGTTCGGGAAATTAAACGGTGTAATAGAAGCGACAACACCTAAAGGTTTTCGTTCAATTCTACATTCTACACCCTTACTTACTTCTTGAATTTCATTTACCACAATTTGAGGCATAGAAACAGCAAACTCGCAAAGCTCCATACTTTTCTCTACTTCTGCCTTAGCTTCTCCATAGGTCTTTCCGTTTTCAAGTTGAACTAATTGAGTAAGTTCATCCATGTTTTTTTCGAGTAAGGTTCGGTATCTAAAGAAGATTTGGACACGTTCTTTAAAAGTCATTCCTGACCAGGTAGGAAAAGCTGCTGTTGCTGCTTTTACAGCGGCATCTACATCACTTGATGTTGACAATGGGATTGACGAGATTTTAGAACCATCTATTGGGCTTAACACATCCATAAAGGATTGCCCGTTTCTTTCAAATTTACCGTTGATAAAATTCTTAACTTCCGAGAGTGTTTCACTTACATTCATAATCAAAGGGACTTCATTAAATTTTAAACAAAAAAATAAGAATGCTTCAAAAATCAACGTAAAAAATTGATGATTTTCTAGTGCACCCTTATCAAATATATAAAATTAATATTTATTAACCTATTTGATTGTTATAATGACAATCTCTCTGTAGTCAATTTAGAGTCTTCCAAACCACAAAAAAAGCTTCATTAAAATGAAGCTTTTTTTGTTTTATTATTTTTTTAGTTTAGGCGGTATTCCCTTTTTAAGCCAGTTGTAATAATCACCTATATCCGTATACTGTTTTGGTGGAGCTAATATTTCCAGGTCCGTGTTTAGCAATACATAATAGGGTTGTGAAGCTGTTTGAAAATTAACTATTTGGAAAGTTGCCCATTTATCTCCAATGGTTCGAATTCTCTTCAGATTTCCATTACTTCTTATAAACTCAAATTGTTCCTCTTTGGGCAATTTTTTTCGATCATCTACATACAAGGAGATCAAAATATATTCTTTCTTCAGGATGTTGTATATAGCATCATCACTCCATACATTTTCTTCCATTTTTCTACAGTTTACACAGGCCCAACCTGTAAAATCTAAAAGTATGGGTTTATTCTCTGCTTTTGCGACTGCTAAACCAGCGTCAAAATCTTTGTAGCAGTTTAATCCTAGTGGACATTCACTTTCTTGCTGATATACACTATAGAATTGAGGAGGAGGAAATCCACTTAGTAATTTTAAGTTCCATGTTGGGTTTTTGAGAGTCCCAGGAATCAAGTATATGATAAATGCAACTGTTAGCACTCCAAAAGACACCCTAGAAAAACTTAATTTTTTATCAGGTCCATCATGCGGAAACTTAATTCGTTTAAATAAGTACAAAGCCAATCCTATAAAAAGAACGATCCAAATTCCAATGAACACTTCACGTTTTAAAAGACCAAAGCGAACAACTAAATCAGCATTGGAGAGGAATTTAAAGGCAAAAGCTAATTCCAGAAAACCTAGAACTACCTTAGTTGTATTTAGCCAGCCCCCAGACTTAGGTAGGGAATTTAGCCAACTAGGGAATAGTGCGAATAAAGCAAAGGGTAATGCCAATGCTGCTCCAAAACCTGTCATTCCTGCTGATAGTTGCATTGCCTGATTTCCTGTTGCGTTCAACGATCCAGCTAGCAAAGAACCAAGGATAGGTCCGGTACACGAGAATGAAACAATGGCCAAGGTTAAAGCCATAAAGAAAATTCCTATAAGCCCGCCTACACTAGAAGCTGAGTCCATTTTATTTCCCCAAGAACTCGGTAAGGTAATTTCGTAATATCCAAAAAATGAAAAAGCAAAAAAGACCAGAATTGCAAAAAAGAAAATGTTTAACCATACATTGGTAGATATATCATTTAAAATATTGGGATCTAGCCCATCAATTAAATGAAAAGGAACACTTAAAAGTACATATATTAATATAATAAAAACGCCGTATAATATTGCGTTTGTAATGCCCTTTGCCTTGTTTTTTGATTGTTTGGTGAAAAAAGACACGGTTAATGGTATCATTGGAAATACACATGGTGTTAACAGTGCTAATAAACCACCAACAAAGCCAAGTAGAAAGATGTATAATAAACTACTACTTTCGTTACTTTCCTCTTCTAAAAGATGTGTATTCTTTAGGTCCAATTTCATTGCATTGGACAGCGTGATACTTCTTTCTGATATTTCTACAGGTTTTTCTTCAACAACTGCTCCATCTAGGGAAAAAGTATAATCGTCGTCAAAAGGAATACATACACCACCCACTTTACAGACTTGATAGAACAGGTTCAGTTTTATAACCGTAATGTTGGTATTTGTAAGTTGAATTCTCTGCGTTAAAACAGCTTTATATTTAAAGAAGATCTCTTCTTTTTCCCAAACATCGCTGTACTCTTTGTCGGTTTTACTTTCCTTGGCTTTTCCTATTAACTTAAAATCAGGTTTTTCGTCAACAGCCGATATTTCCAGTGGTAGGGAAGCTCCTTCAGGGTTGTATTGAGAATATAGATGCCAATTTTCCAAAATAACTGCAGAGAAGACCAGATCATATTCTAGATCTGAAATCTTTTGAACAGAGGTTTTCCAAACTATGGGTTCCTTTTCTGTTTGAGCATAGGAGGTAATTGTAAAAAACAATACAAGTAAAGTGATCAATTTCTTCATTAGGATCTCGTAATTTTTAATATACTTTTTGTTGATTTGGAAACACTAAATCTTCTATCCTGACGCATGCCTATAACCCAGATAATTGTATCCATAGCATCCGTTAATAGCCAAACATTTTCCTTGTCGATTAAAGACAACTTACGGTCTTTGAATAATTGACTTAGCTTTTTAGTTCCTTGCATACCTATAGGACAAATATAGTCGCCATAACCCCATTTTCTTACATGTAGCGGGAAGTTTAACAAATCTTTATCCACTAAGATATCTACGCTGCTTTTTATCACTTTTTCTTTAGTAGCTTGCATATGAAGTGAGATCGGGATGTCTATTTTATCCATAGTTTCAAGAATCTCATATACTTTATTTTGCGAAACTGTTGCTTCTGTTTTCGTAAGCATTAAAAATTGTCGATCTTTTAGAAGTCGATATTCTTTTGCAAATACCTGTTTGCCAGATTGAGCAGATAGCAGGCTTACGACGTCATTCCACTCTGTAAATCCGTATTTTTTTAAGACCTGATATAGATACGCTTTAGGGTAAGATAATTTTAAAATTTCGTCAATATTCATTTTTAGAATACCCAAATTATCTTTCGTAATTATATTTTCTGACACTTTTTGGATCTCGGCATCAATCATATCTTGACTTTCATTTAGATGTTCGAGTGTTTTCTTGAACGAATCTAAGATGTTTGGGTTGATATCCTGCAAAACAGGTAAGATCTTATGACGAACTTTATTCCGTATATACTTTACGGAAGCATTGGATTTATCTTCTCTCCACTCTATACCAGTTTTGATGGCAAACATGGTAATTTGATCTCTTGAAAAAGCCAGTAACGGTCTTACAATGTTTCCGTTGATCGGAGGGATTCCAGTAAACCCTTCCAACCCACTCCCTCTAGTAAGGTTGATAATAAATGTTTCTAAATTATCATTGGTGTTGTGGGCTGTAAGCACGTATTTCAATTGGTGTTCCTCTAAAACTTTTTGAAACCATTGATAGCGTAATTCTCTAGCTGCCACTTGAATCGACTGTTTGTGATTCTTGGCGTGTGTATCCGTATCGAAGGAAGTAGTACGTATTTTTTTTCCTAAACTCGATGCCAATTCTTGCACAAACTTTTCATCATCATCGCTCTCATTACCTCTTAATTTAAAATTACAATGTGCTAAAACAAAATCTATTTCCAGTTCATTACAGATGTGAGTCAATACCACGCTGTCAATACCTCCAGAAATAGCAATAAGTACAGGCTCATTCCGTAGGTATGGAAAATGATTATCTAAGTGTTCTTTAAATTGCTGTAGCATGGGATCAAAAATAGCCAATTTTGTCTGTATTTGGGCTAATATGTTGGTTCTGATACTTTTTTGGTAAGCACCATCTTCATTGCTTTCGCCTTTAACAAACATTCTTCGTATTCTTTTTCTGGAGTCGATTTGGAGGTTATAGCCCCACCAACGGAAAAAGAAACGTAGTTGTTTTCTGCATTATAGAGAATACTTCTTATAACAACATTGAAATCGAAATCACCTTTTGGTGTGAAATACCCTATAGCCCCAGAGTATAATCCTCTTTTTGTTTCTTCTAATTTCTCAATAATTTTCATTGCCGAGATTTTAGGTGCTCCGGTCATACTGCCCATAGGAAAGGAGTCTCGTATTACATCAACAGGATGTACATCTTGTTTTATCTCAGAGGTTACGGTAGATATGAGTTGGTGAACTTGTTTAAAAGAATATACTTTACATAACTCTTCCACGGTCACACTCCCTTTCTTTGCGGTTTTAGCTAAGTCATTCCTAACAAGATCAACAATCATAATATTTTCTGCTCTCTCTTTTTCATCTCGATACAGATCCGCAGCAATTTTTTGATCATCAACGACACTTACCAAACGTTTTGCTGTTCCCTTTATGGGTTGAGAAATAATTTTTGACCCTTCCTTTTTTAGATAGCGTTCTGGTGATGCCGAAGCTAAGAAATGATGCTCTTTTTTGAAGAAAGTAGCAAAAGGAGGTTCAGAAATTTCATTTAAGTCTAAGTAGGCTTTAACGGGATCTAACTTGCAGTCCTCAGCATAAAATTCCTGGCAAAAGTTAGCTTCGTATATATCACCTCTATGAATATGTTCTAAAACTTTTGAAACTTTTTGGTAATATTCATCTTTATGGATTCGAAGTTTAATATTCACCTCAGAAGGTGCAGATGCTGTTGTATTTGTCTTTGTTAAAATCGTTTCAAAATCCTTCTCGATTTCATCATCTACTATTTTTAAATATTGAAACTCTAACGTATTTCCTTTTAAGAAAAGGATCTTTTGTGGCTGAAAAAAGAAGAGATCATCAAAATGAAGTCCATCAAAGTTATTGGAAGATAAATTCTCCGTATCATTCTTTATATCATAGCTTAGATATCCAAAAATATAATCCTGCGTAATGGTTTGAAATTCTTTTAACTTTTCAAAGGCATTTTCATAATCCGTTTGTATAGCAGTAAACTCTTCAATAGCAAGTACGGCATCAAAAGAAGAGTAATTCTGATCATAATCATTCGAATCTAACCATAGGGCAACCTCAAAACTATTTGACCAATACAGAAGGTTCTTTTTAAGCTCCTTCATATTTTGTATTTGAAATGTTCTAATCGTCCTTTGCATCATCAATAACTATAACTTTTTAATCGGGATTTTAACGCTAATTCCTGTTTGAACATCTGGTGCATTATTTAATCGTAAATCTTCTTTTAGGTAAATAGAGATTTGATAGTTATGTTTTCCATAGGTATATATAAAATTCCAACTTGACAAGTTTTGATATAATTTTTCAATACCATTTTGCCAACCAGAATGGATTTGGCTCCATAAACCTATCAGATAATAATAAGAAGCTTCTCGTTTTTTATTGTATCTGGTTTGGAACATATAATTAATTCCAAAGGAGTGATAATTTCCCTGAGCAGTGTATTTTGTAAACTCCAACATTCCCTCAAGGCTCCCTAAAAACTGATTGTTTCCTAGATCGATAACATCTTTAAAGTTAATCAGGTTCTTTCGCAAGACTCCAGCTCCAAAACCAAATCGAAGTTCATTATTACTTTTCAATAACCATTTCTTAATTACATTAGATGAAAAACCAATATCTATTGAAGGGTTAAATTTAGAGGTATTGAGACCCATATGTGTTCCCATATTTACATAAATATTCTTTTCATGGTTAGACAAGAACTCAGGGTAGTAAAAATGATTTAATTCGATACCGCTAAAGATGAAATCTCCGTTTTGTAATTCTAGCACTCGACCATTTCTATCAGTGTACTTTACATTAACTTGATTTAATCCGTAAAATTTCCTTCCGAAAGGATCTTCGCCTCCTGCAATATTGCTGTGAAACCATTCTAAACTCTGATCACTGGTAAAAAGAGAAAAAGGATAATTTCCTTTAGTAACCAAGTACGTTCTAAGCGTTATTCCTAATTCATGATTCTCTGCTATTTTTGTATTGAAATCAAACCGAAAACCTTTATATACAGCATCAATAACGATATTCATATACTCTGCAGGAGTAGTTGCTTGATCAACAAAAGTAAATCTTCGATTATACCATATAACCTGACTTAATTCCTGTCTGACAGTTTCATCTTTAGGTAAGTATGTTTCCACAAAAGGATGAAAATTGTTACCGCTCTCCATAGAGAACCTAAATGAAGATTTTTTGGGAGGCGCAATCTTAAAGTTTTGATGGATACGAGCACTAAACATCCCAAAATGATGCGTAGAGAGCAAACTAGGTTTTTCAATACCATTTTTAATAGATATGGTATCTCTCTCTTGTCCAAAAGAAATGGAACATACACACAATATGAATGATAAGAGTAGTGCCCTAAGCATGAAATAAAAGTACGGTAAACTTTGAGATAAAAAAAGGCAACTGATATCAGTTGCCTTTTGTAAGATATATTTTACTAAGCATTTAATGGTTGTCCATCCCAAGCCGCTTTAGCTGCTTCCTTTAAAGCTTCTGAGTACGTGGGGTGCCCATGACAAATTCTAGCCAAATCTTCTGCCGACGCTCTGTATTCCATAGCTACTGCAGCTTCCATAATTAGATCTGCTGCTCTTGCCCCAACAATATGTACACCTAAAACTTCATCAGTATTTTTATCAGCTAACACTTTTACAAACCCATCGATATCCATACTTGCTCTAGATCTTCCCAAGGCGCGCATTAAGAATTTACCAGATTTATAATCGATACCAGTCTCTTTTAATTCTTGTTCTGTTTTACCTACAGCAGCAACTTCTGGCCATGTATACACAATTCCAGGAATTAAGTTATAATCGATATGTGGTTTTTGTCCAGCGATAAATTCGGCAACAACAACTCCTTCTTCTTCTGCTTTATGTGCCAACATAGCTCCCTTTACAACATCACCGATTGCATAAATATTGGAAACGTTTGTTTGTAAATGATCATTAATCTCTACCTGACCTCTTTCGTTAACTTTTACACCTACGTTTTCTAACCCCAATCCTTCAGTATATGCTTTTCTCCCAACAGAGACCAAACAATAATCGCCATCAAATTCAACTTCCTCTCCTTTTTTGTTCGTTGCTTTTACCACAACTTGATCTCCAGTTCTTTCAACAGCTTTTACGCCATGACTTGTAAAGAACTTAACTCCTTGTTTCTTAAGCACCTTTTGTAACTCTTTGGAAACGTCAGTATCCATACCCGGTACAATTTTGTCCATATATTCAATAACGGCCACTTCTGAGCCTAATCGTTTATATACTGAACCTAGCTCTAATCCAATTACACCACCACCAATAACTAATAATTTCTTAGGAATTTCCTTCAATTTTAAAGCTTCTGTAGAAGTAATGATTCGTTCTTTATCAATTTGAATAAACGGTAAAGATGAAGGCTTTGAACCTGTAGCAATAATGATATTCGTTCCTTCGATTGTTTCTTCAAAACCATCATTTTTTGACACTTTCACATGTGTCGCATCAACAAATGAACCTAAACCTTCATATACATCAATCTTATTTTTGTCCATTAGGTACTTAATACCACCAGTAGTTTGCTCTACAACAGCAGCTTTTCTTTCTACCATTTTCCCAAAATCAACTTTTGGGGCCTCTACACTAATTCCATGCGCTTCAAAATTATGAATGGCATCATGATAATGATGAGAAGAATCTAATAGTGCTTTAGATGGAATACATCCTACATTTAAACATGTTCCTCCTAAAGTGGTGTACTTTTCAATGATGGCTACTTTAGAACCTAATTGTGATGCTCTTATGGCAGCAATATATCCTCCAGGGCCTGAACCAATAACGATTAAATCGTATTTCATTTTAATAAAATTTTATAGATACAAAAGTACGGATATTTGTCTAGAAAAATCAAAATTTGAATAGAATTGCTATCTTTAAAACTTAAAATATTATTTCCATGAAAATTATTAAAAAAATACTCGTTTTCCTATTGGTTGTTTTTGTAATCATGCAATTTTTTGGGCCAGATAAAAATCAAGGAGAGCTTAGCTCTTTAGATGCTTTTTTAGCAGAAGCAAATCCGCCAGAAAATGTGAAAATGATTTTAAAAGAAACATGTTTTGATTGTCATAGTAATGTGACAAGATATCCTTGGTACAATAGGATTACGCCCGTGAACTATTGGATTGATGGACATATCGATCATGGAAAAGGAGAGCTTAATTTCTCTAAATGGAGTTCGTATTCTTTAAAAAGAAAGGAGCATAAAATGGAAGAGGTTTGGGAAGAAGTAGCTAAGAAAAAAATGCCATTAGCATCATATACTTGGACACATTCAGATGCGAACCTTACTCAAGAACAAATTGATATCGTAGTGACGTGGGCAAAGAAGATTCAGGCAGATTATAAAACGCAAATGAAAGCTAATTAGTTGAATCTTACATCCGCAAAACAGCATATTTTTATAATAGGCTCAGTATGGGTAGAGCCTAAGTCGTCTGCAGCAGGAAGTAGGATGTTACAACTCATTGAATTGTTTCTAACTCAAGGTTGGGAGATAACTTTTGGAACGACATCTAAAAAGAACGCGAATTCATTAGATCTTATCGAACTTGGAGTCAAGGAAGTTTCATTGAAATTAAATGACGAGAGTTTTGATCACGCAATATGCAAATTATCTCCTTCCATTGTAGTTTTTGACAGATTTATGACAGAAGAGCAATTCGGCTGGCGTGTCATGGAGCAATGCCCTGGAGCACTTAGGATTTTAGATACAGAAGACTTACATTGTTTGCGTAAAACCAGACATGAGGCGCTTAAGAAAGGAATAGTATTTTCGGAAGAGCTATTGCTAAGTTCAGAAATAGCAAAACGAGAAATAGCTGCTATGTACAGATGTGATTTTTCTTTAATCATTTCAACCTACGAGCTACAACTATTAGAACAAACATTCAATTTGGATACCGATTTGATGTATCATTTGCCATTTTTATATCCTAAAATTGATCAAGAGAAAGAACAGTTATGGAAATCTTTTAAAGAACGAGAACATTTTATTTCAATAGGAAACTTCCTACATGCACCAAATACTGATGCAACTATTCAATTAAAAAAACATATTTGGCCACAGATAAGAGCAAAATTGCCAGAAGCAGAGCTTCACATATATGGGGCGTATCCTACGCAACAAGTGCTGGAATTTAATAATGAGAAAGAAGGGTTTTATGTTCATGGCTTTATAGAGGATGCAAATGAAGTTATTGAAAAGAGTAGAATTTTATTAGCTCCGCTTCGTTTTGGAGCCGGGATAAAAGGAAAATTAACCGACGCTATGTACAATGGAACCCCTTCTGTAACCACAACTATTGGCACTGAAGGAATGCATGAAGAATTGGAGTGGAATGGTTTTGTTGAGGACGATCCATGTCAGTTTGTTGAAAAAACGATACAATTATATTCAGAACAAGACATCTGGGAGCGGGCACAACAGAATGGAGTAAAAATTATAAACTCTTTGTATGATAAGCAAAAACTAGATAAGGCGTTTGTCAGTCATATTACGCATATTCAAAGTAACTTGAAGGCTTTTCGGAAGAAAAATTTCATTGGAAGCCTGTTCCAGCATCACACATTGCAAAGCACCAAATATATGAGCAAATGGATTGAAGAAAAGCAACGAAATCAATCTATAGGAGGTACATAATCTAGCGGCAATGTTTCTGCCATTTTTTCAAAACCCCAATACCCTTCAAAAAATATATCTAAAGGGTTGATTACTTGACCTGTGCGCAAAATATAAGGATATGGTTTTGTAATGACCAGGGCCGAGGTCTGAGGACCAGGAGCCTTTTTTCTGCCAAAAGCATAGGTGTTTATGAAATTGATCTCCTCTTTTTCTTTGGTATAGATGATACTCAAGTAATCTTTAAACACAAGAAACGTTTTATCTTTTTCTTTTTTTATGATTTTATTATAAGGCACATTTTGTTTGTATAGATAATCACTAAATTTTGGTAACCTCGATTTTCTCACTGTTATAATAGCAGAGTCCAAAGCCGTTTTGGGGTTGATAATCTTTTTTGGAAAACTAAATGAAGTTCTTTGTGATCGAATAACTTTTCTAGCATTTTCAATTTCTTTATCACTAGGTCTATTTGGATTTTTAACTCTCCTAAATTGATTGACTACAAATCCATCTTCGCTTAGGTTTGTGGTCAATAAAGATTTGAAGAAGTGAGTTTTTGAACCTTGGTATGCCTTCAATCTATTTTTTTTCCATTTCCTTTTTTTGGATCTACTACCCTTTAAATCTTCGTATCGTGTATAGCCAACATAAGTGATCTTTTCTGGATCTCTAGAGAAAGAAACCAAATCGTATGTTACCAAATACCCAAGAGCTTTATTTTCTATTTTTAAAGGAACTTTGGCAAAAGCTTCTAATTTCATCGTTGTTCTATCAAATTCAAAGTGTAGAGCCTTGGGGTTTAAAATCTTTACATTTTTGGAAAATGCACTGGTTCCGATAAAAGATATTTCAAATTGTGCTAAATTATGTTTCCAAGCTTGGTCGTATATCGTATTCCTTAGGACAATCTCGTCAAGAAGGTTTGCTTCCTCTTTCATTTTAAAGATCAATGGGGAGGCATAATCTTCGGTATTTAGATCGTAATTGATAGTTTTAAAACCGAGAAATGAGACGATAATATCGTATCGTCCATGGCTTACCTTTAACTCAAAATTACCATTACCATCGGTGGTAGTTCCTATAGATGAATTATTGATATATACGGCAGCACCTTCCAAAGGAGTGCTTTTTGAAGATACATTTCCTTTAATTGTTAGTTGAGCGTGAGATAATTGAACAACTAATAGGAATAGTATGTAGAGCGTCTTTTTCATTTTTGATATTTCTATAAAAATAGAAACAAAATGAATAAGAGCGTAATTTTAAAGGTTAATTAGTGTTAATCCGTCAGTAATCCAGCTCTTTTTAAAAGTGCATCCACAGTTGGTTCTTGGCCTCTGAATCGCTTATACAGAACCATGGGTTTTTCTGTTCCACCTTTTGACAGTACATGCTCTTTGAATTTTGCAGCTATCTCGCTGTTAAAAATTCCTTGTTCTTTAAAATATTCAAAAGCATCAGCGTCCAATACTTCTGCCCATTTATACGAATAGTAGCCAGCCGAATAACCGCCTTGGAATATATGAGAGAAAGAAGTACTCATGCAGTTTTCTTTTACGTCTGGATACAGTTGAGTTTCAGAAAAAGCGTCTGCCTCGAAGGTCTTTACATTCTCAATATTAGAAGGGTCTTGTCCATGCCATGCCATATCTAGTAAGCCAAAACTCAATTGTCTTAAGGTTTGCATCCCTTCATGGAAACTGGCAGATTCTTTAATTTTGGTTACATATTCCATCGGAATAACCTCATTGGTTTCATAATGTTTAGCAAATAGTTCCAAAGCCTCTTTTTCATAACACCAATTTTCCAAAACCTGACTAGGAAGTTCTACAAAATCCCAAGAAACAGAAGTTCCAGATAAACTATTATAAGTGGTATTGGCAAGCATTCCATGTAAGGCATGACCAAATTCATGAAAGAGTGTAGTAACCTCATTAAATGTTAATAAAGAAGGTTTTGTTTCTGTTGGTTTAGTAAAGTTGCAAACAATTGAAATATGAGGCCTGTCATTAATATCATTTTTGATTTGTTGTGACTTAAAAGATGTCATCCAAGCACCATTTCTTTTCCCTGCTCTAGGGTGAAAGTCTGCATATAAGTAAGAAATAAAATTGCTATTTCCATCAGAAACTTCATACGTTTTTACATCTTCATGATATTTGTCAATAGTATAAATCTGTTTAAAATGAAGACCATATAATTTTGTTGTTACTGAGAATACACCATTAATAACATTCTCTAACTTAAAATAAGGTTTCAGAAGTTCTTGATCTAAGTTAAAAAGCTCTTTCTTTAATTTTTCAGAATAATAAGCCCCATCCCATTTTTGCAATTGATCAATACCGTCCAGTTTTTTTGCATAATTCTCAAGATTTTTAAATTCTCTTTCTGCAGCGGGTTTAGCTTTTAAAAGCAAGTCATTAGAAAAATCAAGCACTTTTTTAGGGGTTTCTGCCATTCGATCTTCTAGTACAAAATGTGCATGTGTTGGATATCCTAATAAATTTGCCCTTTGGTGTCGAAGATTAACGATTTTTAATACAACATCTTCATTGTTATTTTTGTTTTGCTGAAATGCTTTTTTCCCAAATGCAATAGAAAGCTCCTTACGAAGTTCTCTGTCATCAGCATAGGTCATAAACGGAATATAACTTGGATAATCCAGTGTGAAAACCCATCCGGTCACTCCTTTTTCTTGAGCTAGCATTTTAGCCGCTTCCTTGGCACTTTCAGGAAGTCCAGAAAGTTGGGATTTATTAGTGATTACTAATTCATAAGCATTAGTTTCTGCCAATACATTCTCTCCAAATTGCAATGATAGTTTTGACAATTCAGCATCAAGTTCCCGTAATTTTTGCTGACTACTTTTATTCAAGTTAGCACCATTTCTAGAAAACCCCTTATACTGTTTTTCTAGCAGTGTTTCTTGTTCGGGAGTCAATGACAGACTTTCTTTTTGATCATATACAGCTTTTACCCTGGTGAAGAGTACTTTGTTTAAGATCATATCATTTTTAAACTCACTTAGCCAAGGCGAAACTTCTTTTGCAATTTGCTGGATTTCATCATTCGTCTCAGCGCTATTTAAGTTGAAAAAAATACTAGATACCCTGCTTAATTTTTCTCCCGTAAAATCGAGTGCCACCGTTGTATTTTCAAAAGATGGAGTTTCATCATTAGAAATGATCTGTGAAATCTCATTCTTTGCAATTTCAATGGCTTTTTTAAATGCTTCTTTGTAATCGGTATTCTTTATTTCAGAAAAAGGAGCAGTATCAAATTCTTGTAAAAGTGGATTCATTTTGATGCTAAATTAGTAAGACAAATATAATTATCTGACAGGGAAAATGAGCCTTAATTTTCTATAGAAAATTGTTAAAAGTGTCGGATTACAGTCAACGATAAAAAACGACCGTTTATCGATAAATTAAATCCATTTATCTAAAAGAAACTACATTTTTGTTAGGAGCAATATATTTTTGTGACCAAAGCGCAAATTACGTGTCATACAAGTAGTTAAGTTAAAAGTCGTGAGGAGAATTTATGTATTAATTACGTTTTTATTTGGTTTTCAGGCGTTTGGTCAAACTCCATGTTCATCTGGATTGATCGCCAATGGCGTAGATGATTATATCACCGTTCCAAATACGGATGCCATCAATTTGCAAAATACAAGGAATAGAACTATCGAGTTCTGGTTTAAAACATCTGATATTACTACAAAGCAGGTCATATATGAAGAAGGCGCTCAGGTAAATGCATTTTTGGTTTATTTAGAAGGAGGAAGAATATATTTAGGTGCTTTTAGAAATAATGCCTCTGTTGCTGCAGATAGAAGAATGTTTAGATCTGGAGCAGGGGATATTGAAACAGATCAATGGAACCATGTAGCTCTTACTCTTGAAGATACTGTCTCGCCAGACCTAACCTTAAAATGGTACTTAAATGGTGTAGAACAAGATTCTCAAGATGGGCTTCAAGTCAATACGCATTCAGGAGATATAAGTATTTTAAGAAATGGAGGGGAGTTACGTTTTCCTTCGAGCCTTGCTTCAAATTGGGTAGCGAGTTCTGTAGGAGGATCAACAGCAGAAACATACAACGCTGGCTTTACTGGGAATGATGGAAGCGATTTAAACTATGGGGGTAACCTTGCGTTGTTTAGAATTTGGAATGTAGCTAGAACTCAATCTGAAATTGACACAAATAAATCTACTTTTTTAAGCTCAGGAACTGATCTTGTGGCTTACCTGGAGGAAGATAGGATTAATTATCAGGTAGACGGAGATACTTCCATAGCTTCTGCTCTAAACAATGGAAGTGAAACATACACAGTAATCCCTAACACAGATGCTATCAACCTTCAAAACACGAGAGATAGAACGGTTGAGTTTCAATTTACAGCGACAGACATTACTTCAAGACAAGTGTTGTTTGAAGAAGGAGGAGGGACCAATGCAATTACTGCGTTTATTGAAGGAGGAAGATTTTATTTTGGAGCCTATCGAAACAATGCCGATTCTGCAGCTAATAGAAGGTTTTTTAGATCAGCGGCAGGAGCAATATCTATAAACACAACATATCATGTAGCCATTACTTTGGAGGATACAACCTCTCCGGATTTAACGTTGAAATGGTATTTAGATGGAGTAGAGCAAGATTCGCAAGATGGTTTACAAGTGAACTCACATAGTGGAGATATCAATGTTGGAAGAGGAGATGGTTCTATTCGGTTTCCCAGCGACTTAGTATCAAATTGGACAACAAGCTCAGTTGGAGGTTCTACTTCTGAAACCTATAATAATACAACCACTACGGATAGTAATACAAATGATTTTACAGGGAGTATAGACCTTTTCAGAGTTTGGAATGTGGCAAGAACGCAGTCTGAAATTGATACAAATAAAGCTACACTTTTAACATCAGGAACCAGTTTAGTGGCTTACCAGGAAGGCGAGACATTCAATTATATGCCTAATGGAGGAAGCTCTATTTCAGCTAGTGTTAGCACGAGTGGAGTTTTTATTTGGGATGGAAGCAGCACAAGCACTTGGGAAACAACTACCAATTGGGTCGCTGATACGACGCCGAGTGCAACCAAAGCGCAAGAGGTTGTTATAAATGACGGAACAAACGATCCTGAAATAACTACTGAAGTGTTGATCGGTAGTTTAACCGTGAATGCAGGAGCGGAGTTGATAGTTAAAAGCGGAGGTACATTAAACATATACTACGATTTGGTCAATAATGGGACTATTACTGTTGAAGATGGTGGGGCGCTAATCTTTAATTCATGTTCTCAAACCCCGTCGGGTTCAGGAACCTATACTATACAAAGAAACTCACCAAGTTATGCAGAGAAGTTTTTCTTCTCATATTGGAGTTCTCCTTTAACTGAAGCTGATTCAGATCCAACCATTTTATTTCCAAATAGCCCAATTATATATGCATTTAATGCAAATCAGATGACTGCCGATTGGGTGTTTAATGCTGGTGCCAACCTAAAACCAGGTAATGGATATGCGGTGAGATCGGAAGATGCAGGTTCTTTTTCTGCTAGCTTTACAGGGACTCCCAATTTTAGAGATATCAGCGTGATGCTATATAATAATGAGAATGCGGACGCTTCAGATACAGTGTCTTCTGGAGGAGATAATTTGGTAGGAAATCCATATACATCTGCGATAGATTGGGATCGGGTAATTACAGATCCTGATAATGCTGATTTGGAAGGGACGATTTATGTTTGGGATCAAAATGCAACATATCAAGGAAATAACTCAGTAGATGATTATCTTGAATATAATATCACAGGAGGAGCAAGTAATACGACCACTGGGAAATTAGGAACTGGGCAAGGATTTTTTATTCGAGTTACATCTGCCGCGACGCTAACTTTTAAAACAACACACCAGATAGCTGCAAATAATACACAGTTTTATAGAGGAAATTCAGAGGTGTTGACGCAAGATAAAAAAGAAGGAAGGTCTTGGTTAGAGCTTTCTAAAGGGAACTCAAGATCTCCTATATTAATTGGCTTCTTAAAAGGAGCGACTAATGAATTTGATAGATTATATGATAGCCCTTATAATGATAAGAATACTGTATTTGGACTTTATTCTATTAGTGATGCGTTAAAAAAATCAGCTATACAAGGCTTACCACGATTAACGGACTACTCTAAAACGGTTCCGCTTGGGTTTGTGATTGATGAAGTAGGAGAGCAAACCATTAGAATTACAGAAGAACATATAGATAGCGATTATGATATCTACTTAGAAGATACAGAATTAAACATATTTACAGATTTAAGGAAGAAAGAATACACTTTTACGATTGATACGCCAGGAGAAAATAATACCAGATTTAAGATGCACTATACACAGTCATTGCATCTGGATAAAAGCCTTTTACCTGAAGAAAGCGAACATCATTTATATGTCAATGCTACCAAAGATATAGAGGTGTTGTTGAGAGGTAGTTTATCTACTGCATCTGTTAAAGATGTCAATGTTTATGATATTCAAGGAAGGAGAGTGGCAATGCTCCAACAAAGTATTAATGAAAAAAGAAAATTGAACATGTCCAATTTGAATTCAGGACTTTACATTGTAAATGTAACATTGTATAACTCAGAAAAAAGATTGACTAAGAAAATAATAGTATCAAATTAGTAGGTTGTTATTTGAATTTTGAATCAAGTGAAAACGGTTTTAAGAAATTTCTTAAAACCGTTTTTTATATTGTGCTAAAGCATAAATAATGTGTTTCATTTCTTAACGCGTTCAGATGCTTTGTTTACTTTTAATTTTAAGCCTTCCTTATACGCAACAATTTTGTCTAATACGCATTTATCTGAAGCCCCGATTATCTGCGCGGCTAGAATACCTGCATTTTTTGCACCATCTAAGGCCACGGTCGCTACAGGAACACCACCAGGCATCTGTAAGATAGAAAGTACAGAATCCCAACCATCAATTGAGTTTCTGCTTTTTACTGGAACACCGATTACGGGTAATGGACTCATAGAAGCAACCATACCTGGTAAATGAGCTGCGCCTCCGGCACCAGCGATAATAGCTTTTATGCCTCTGGCGTGAGCATTTTTTGCATAATCAAATAATTTTTCAGGAGTTCTATGAGCAGAAACAATATCTACTTCAATTTGAATATCAAAGCTCTCTAAGATATCGATTGCTTCTTGCATTATTGGAAGATCTGAATCACTTCCCATTATTATTCCTACCATAACTATTTGCTTATAACATTAATTGTTTCTTTTACTTTTTGAGCTATTGCTCGCGCTTTTTGGATATCCTTATTAACCACGGTAACATGCCCCATTTTGCGGAAGGGTTTTGTTATTTTTTTTCCATAGATATGAGGGGTTACACCATCCATTTTTAATACGTCTTGCATGTTTTCATACAACACCTCTCCAGTATGCCCTTCTTTACCCACAAGATTCACCATAATTCCAGCGGCTTTACTGTTAGTGTTCCCTAAAGGAAGGTTTAGAATGCTGCGAATGTGCTGTTCAAATTGACTGGTATAGCTCGCCTCAATACTATAGTGTCCAGAATTATGCGTTCTGGGAGCTACCT
Organism: Asprobacillus argus; assembly: GCF_032248395.1. Lineage (NCBI taxonomy): Bacteria > Pseudomonadati > Bacteroidota > Flavobacteriia > Flavobacteriales > Flavobacteriaceae > Asprobacillus > Asprobacillus argus. The sequence goes on along the minus strand of NZ_JAVTTO010000001.1, from coordinate 292,748 downwards.
CATTTACTAGAATCTCATCCTCATGCGTTTGAAACATTTCTACAGCTAATAAACCGATGAAATCAAAAGCATTGGCAACTTTTAATGCAATATCTCTTGCTTTTTCAGAAACTGATTCATCAATTCGAGCTGGACAAATTACATATTCAACCTGATTGGCTTCTGGATGGAATTCCATTTCCACAACTGGATATGTCTTTGTTTTTCCATCTTCATTTCGTGCCACAATTACTGCCAATTCGTTTTTGAACGGAATCAGTTTTTCAGTTATACACTCTACATCAGGTAAACTTTCCAAATCTTCATAGTTACGAACTATTTTTACACCGTTCCCATCGTATCCAAAACGAGCGGCTTTCCAAACAAAAGGAAAATCTATAATGGAATTTTCATACGAATGCTTAAGTTCTTCTTTATAAGCATAATGAGAGAACTGAGCGGTTGGAATCCCATGGTCTGTATAGAATTGTTTTTGTCTTGCTTTATTTTGAATGATCCTAATATTCGACGGCTTTGGGTAGATTGGTAAACCTTCCAATGCTAATTTTTCAAGAGCATCGATATTCACATTTTCAATCTCAATGGTCAAAAGGTCTACCTGCTTTCCAAAGGTATAGACGGTATCAAAATCTAATAAATCACCTTGGTGAAATTCGTTGCAAATTTGGGCGCAAGGCGCTTCGTTAGACGCATCGAGAATCACTGTATAAATGTCGAATTTTTGAGTTTCGGAGAGCAGCATTCTTCCTAACTGACCTCCTCCAAGAACGCCTAATCTAAAATCGGAAGAAAAATAATTTTTCAAAGTATGATTTGATTGCTGTTTTCTAGAGCAAAAATAACAATCTAATCGATAAGAAACTACTAAAAATTGGTGATTCTTATCACTGTAGGACTGATAACACGTACTAAATATTCTTTTGCGAAACAAGTAGCACCTGCGGTTAAAGGTGAACCATTTAAATAATTATACTCGTTGTCATCACATGTGCACTTTAAAATTATGTTGTTTTCGACAACCATAGGTCCGCATGCAGATTGATCTTGTTCAGGACAACGTCTATCAAAAGCTTTAAATTGAGAGCCATTCAGGTTAAAAACAACAATACCTCTATGTCCTCCTACGGTATAGCTCCATCCTCCAGGAACCTTCAAATTGATAAATCCAGGAAGATCCAGATTTAATGTCTCATCAACAACATTAGGGGTAAAACAGCTGTTAGGAGGTTCTCCATCAGAGCAATTGACAAAGGTTATTATAATAAGTAAGTAAAATAGCTTTTTCATTCTATAAATTGAGCAGTGTTCTTTAAAACGCTAGCAATTTACAAATATTTTGTACATTTGTACTCTAATCTCATTCTGTAAAAAGGTAATGAGATTTTCTATTTATAAGAAGTGATGAAAGTAATCCTAAAGTATTAGGTTTAAATTTAATGATTATGAGTGAAATTTCGTATTACACAAAAGAAGGGTTGAAGAAGTTAAAAGATGAACTTTTACAACTTGAGCAGGAGGAAAGACCAAGAGTGTCTCAGGAAATTGCAGATGCGAGGGATAAAGGAGATTTAAGTGAGAACGCTGAATATCATGCCGCTAAGGAAGAGCAATCCTTGCTAGAAACGAAAATCGCAAAGCTCAAGAACGTGGTGGCAAATGCTAGAATTATAGATGAGTCTCAATTAGATACTTCCAAGGTGCTTATTCATTCTAAAGTGAAGATTAAGAACACCACAAACGGTATGGAGTTTAGTTATACATTAGTTGCCGATTCTGAATCTGATGTTAGAAATGGAAAACTTTCTGTGAATTCACCTATTGGTAAAGGATTATTGGGTAAGCAAGAAGGAGATGTTGCTGAGATTCAGGTCCCAAATGGGATAATGAAATTCGAGATTATTAGTGTATCCAGATAATTCTGTCAAATGAAATATTTTAAACGCTTTGCATTTGCAAAGCGTTTTTTATTTTTACAAGAAATACAACAGAACGAATGAGCATTTTTACCAAGATTGTCAAAGGAGAGATTCCAAGTTACAAAATTGCAGAAGACAATAACTATTATGCATTTTTAGATATTTATCCGAATGCGAAAGGGCATACTCTGGTTATACCTAAACAAGAAGTAGATAAGATATTTGATCTCGATATGGATACCTATACAGGGTTAATGCAGTTCTCGTACAGAGTGGCAAAAGCTCTTGAAAAAACAATTAGTTGCGAACGAATTGGAATGAGTGTTGTTGGGCTGGAGGTGCCACATGTACATGTGCATTTAATTCCCATTAAAGGCATGTCTGATATGCAGTTCATAAAGAAGGAGAAACTTAGTAAGGAAGAATTTGAAACAATTGCCGAACAAATATCAGCCAATTTTGTTTAGCTGAATTTGAATACTGGTTCCTTTGTCGATTTCAGATTTTTGCACAAATATTTTGCCTTTATGATAATCTTCAACGATACGCTTTGATAGCGACAGTCCTAATCCCCAACCTCTTTTTTTAGTGGTAAAACCTGGTTTGAATATTTTCTTATAAAGCGACTTTGGCATTCCTTTTCCCGAGTCAGTTACTGTGATCTTCACTTTTTTAGAAGCATCTTCTATTTGCAATGATAGCTCACCTTTTCCTTTCATGGCATCCACAGAGTTCTTCAATAAGTTTTCAATAACCCAACTGAAAAGTTCTACATTTAAGTTTACTAAAAGAACATCATTAGTAGTACTATTAAAGTGAAACTCTATTTGTTTAGAACTTCTTCTTTCCAAATAATCGAAAGCAGTTTTACAAACCGAAACAATATCTTCTTTGTGTAATTCGGGAACTGAACCGATCTTAGAGAATCTATTGGCAATGGTATTTAATCGCTCTACATCTTTTTCAATCTCCCCAACATAAGTGTCATTAACATTTTCGGTTTTTAAAATAGCGATCCAGCCTAATAGCGAAGATAGTGGTGTTCCTATCTGGTGAGCGGTCTCCTTTGCCATGCCGGTCCATAATTTGTTTTGTTCTGATACCTTATTGGTGTTAAAAAACATATAGATCACTGCTAAAAAGAGTACAATAATGAGTATTAGGGCTAATGGATAATAACTTAACCTGTTTAATAGATCTGAGTTTCTATAGTAAATATATTGTTTATTGGATCCAGGGTAGTTTATTTCAATAGGGTCATTTTCACTTTTCATGATCTCCAATTGCCTTTTTAGATATTCAGGATCTTTTGCTTTGATGGAATCCAGATTCCTATAGGAATCACTTCCGGTTAGGATATTACCATTCTCATCTACCAGGATCATTGGAATGTTGTTGTTGTTTTCAATAACCTTTGATTCAATCTTATAACTATCCTCTAGGTCTAAGTTGGTTGCAATCTCTTCCAAAGCAGCAGCCATGATCTCCATTTTTAGTCGTTCTTCTGTTTTAAATTTAATAAAGAAAGTATAGGTATTCCATAAAATTAAAGAGACAATTACAATGGAAATTACAATAGCAATTCGCTTTAAAAAAATGGTATTCTTGAATGCAGACATGTTTCAAATATAAGTTATTATTGAATATAACTACTTTGTGAATTTGATAGTATATTTACACTATAAAAATTTGATATATGTTATCAATCGATCCTAAAGAGATTTCAACAGGGAAATTACATGGCTATTTATTAGGTGCAGTGGCCCCAAGGCCTATCGCTTTTGCCAGTACCATAGATGCAGACGGAAACCCTAATTTATCTCCTTTTAGCTTTTTTAATGTTTTTGGGGCTAATCCGCCTATAATGATCTTTTCGCCTGCAAGGAGAGTTCGAGGTAACACCACCAAACACACACTGCAAAATGCTGAAGAGACTAAAGAAGTAGTGATAAATGTGGTTAGTTACCCTATTGTACACCAAATGTCTTTAAGCAGTTCGGAATATCCAGCTGGGGTGAATGAATTTGTGAAAGCGGGTTTTACGATGTTACCTTCGGACAAGGTAGCTCCTTTTCGTGTGGCAGAATCACCAGTTCAGTTTGAGTGTAAAGTAAAAGATATTATCTATACAGGAGAAGAAGGTGGTGCTGGAAATTTGATTGTATGTGAAGTTGTTAAAATACATATTAGTGAAGGTGTTTTAGGAGAAAATGGAGCGATCGATCAGTATAAAATTGATCTAGTAGCAAGGGCAGGAGGTAGTTTTTATAGCAGGGCAAGAGATGGCTTCTTTGAGATCCCGAAACCTATTACTACATTAGGTATAGGTGTAGACAGTATTCCTGAAGATATTAGAAATAGTACTGTTTTAACGGGAAACAATTTAGGAGTTTTAGGAAATGTAGAATCTATACCTAGTCAAATAGATGTTGATAACTTTGCTAAAGAACATCCAGAATTTATGGGAATAGAAAAAGTAAAAAAACATACATTTGCACAAGAATATTTAAATAAAAACGATGTAGAAAGTGCTTGGAAAGTACTTTTGATTAAATAGATTTATATGGAAGTTATAGGTAAAGTTAAATTGATAGGAGAAACACAAACTTTTGGAAGTAATGGTTTCAGAAAAAGAGAATTAGTGGTAACTACAGATGAACAATACCCTCAAATGATTATGGTTGAGTTTGTTCAGGATAAAGTAGATCTTTTAAACAGTTATGCTGTTGGTCAAGATGTAAAAGTATCTATCAACTTAAGAGGTAGAGAATGGATTAACCCACAAGGAGAAGCAAAGTATTTTAATTCTATTCAAGGATGGAGAATTGAGAGTTTATCTCAAGCTGCTCCTGCTCAAGAATTACCTCCTTTAGATCAATTCGCTCCCGCTCCAGATCTATCAACAGACGAGCCAGACGATTTACCATTCTAGAATATAGAATACACATAAAATAAAAAAAGCCTCACAATTTTGTGAGGCTTTTTTTATTTCTTTTTTGGCATCGGTCCCCGGAGGTGGATGACTAGTCCATTTAAAAAATTTCGTAGCATTTGATCACCGCATTCCATATACTTTGGATGATTTTCATTTCTGAAAAAAGCACCTAACTCTGCTTTGGAAACTTTAAAATCTACCAATGCGCAGATTTTTACAATATCGTCATCACGCAATTTGTGAGCGACTCTTAATTTTTTAAAAATATCATTATTGGTTAATCCCATACTACTAACTTACAACTTTAAAAATTGCCCATGCATAGATTGCGAATCTCAAAAATCTAAATAAACCAAAAAGGACAACACCTTTAAACGGATATTTAATCATTCCTGCGGTCATACATGTAATAGAAAAAGGGATTGGAAGCATGGCTCCAACAATAATTAAAAAACCACCCCATTTTCGAGTGTTTTTAATCTGCTTCGCCATTTTTACCTCGAGATAATTTCTAAACCTATCGATCTTTAGCGAAGCTTTTCCAATATAATAAGAAAGCATCCCTCCTGTATAAGACAAAGTTGCCAGAATAGATAAGCTAACAACAGGGTCCGCTGTTTTTTTAGACCATCCAATGAATATTTCAGGTGGGATAAGCCCTAATATGGTTTCAGAAATAAAGAAAGTGATAAAAACACCAGTTCTCGAAAAAGACTCACTTAAAAGCTTTAGACCATCATCTATAGTGAAAACATATTTATTAAACAAAAACAATGCAACCACAATTAGGATAACTGGTATTGCGGCTTTTCTTAAGCTTTTTAAAATAAACTTATAGAATCCAGTATAGCTATAATACTGGTGTAGCAACTTTGCTCTAGATTTCTTTTGACTTTTTGTTTTCATTTCTTTTTAAAGCGAATGCAAAAATAAGAACAAAAACGCCTTTTTCATATATCTTATTGCAAGAATTAACGTTTTTTTATACAATAAGGAGCTGTTTATCAGACAGCTCCTTAAGTAGATTGCGATTGAAAGTATGTATTTAGTTGTCTATCAACACTTTTTTTACCTTTCCGTTCATTCTGATGATATATAAGCCGCTTGACATGCCATTTAGTACCTGCTTTTCTTCATTTTTATTAGTGACCATTATGTTTTTTATCTTTTTACCGTAAAAACTATATACTTCCAGAAGATAAGGTTTGTTAATGGATGTATTATTTCTGTCAAAACCTGGAAGATCTCCAGAAGGACCATCTCCCTTACCGATGGGGCCAATGCCACCACCACCTGGAGCGACTCCTGGAAGACTTGAGGTATTGGTAATGAATGTAAATGTTTCATTAACATTGTTATTTGTTTCTCCGCTGGTCGTCTCATTTACAATATTGTTCGGGTCAATCTCAACAAGGAAATAGTTGCCAGCAGTGTTGCCACTCAATGGTGTTCCTGATATTGAATTTCCGTTTTGATAATAGGTGAAGATTGTTTCACTGTTTGCATTAGGATCAATTGAAATTGTCTGTGTATTGCTAGATAATATGTGAGCATTGAAGATACTGGTTGTTGGAGAAAAGTACAACTTATAGCGAGAAGAACTAGCACACCCAGTCCCGACGTTTTTAAGAGTGATTTTAATATCATGCCAGGTGTCTTTTACAATAGTTAAAGGCTTGCTAGGGTTATTACTGGCTGTGAATTTAACATTGTTGGTGCCTGGCTCCAATAAGTCATTTCCAAACTGATCTTTGTATGTAATAACAATTTTGTCTAGAACTAGGTCTGGTAAGTTTGTAGTATTGTCACATGCGTCTCCAATACCGTCACAATCAGAATCGGCTTGACTTGGATTTGAGATGTTTGGACAGTTATCATTTAAATTAGATATCCCATCACCATCATCGTCCCCATCAACCATAATGTAATCGTACTGTTCTGAAAGTCCAGCATATTCAACAACCAAAATAAATTTTTTACCTATGTTGGTATTAAAAGTTGAGCCATTCCAGTTAAATGCAGTATTGACCCACATTGATTTAGTAGTATAAGTGCTAAAGTTTAGATTTTCGTCATCTTCTCTATTCCATTGGATTAAACCAACTAAGTTTTGATTGGACACGACTTCATAATAAACTTTTAGATCGATCTGATGATGGCCATGAGTAGCATAGGTATAATTTCCTTGAATTTCAAATTCGTAGTCAAAACGATCACCGAAAGTGAATTGACTATTAAGGGCAGAAGTCACCTTAAAATTTCTCACATCAATAGATTGAGCGAAGCTAATTGATGCGACTAAAAACAGTAGTAGTGTAACTTTTTTCATAAAAAAAGATTTTAATTAGTAAAATATTCAATTGAAGAAAAAGTGCAAAGTAGCGTGAGGAGCCATAGCGAAATTAGGGGTCAAACACGTAACAATTTTTTTAACTTTTCTTTTCGAAAATAAAGATAGATTTTTTTTAGACTGCTTAAGGTTAAGTTATGGTTAATAAAAAAGAGTTGTCCATTGGACAACTCTTTAACTAATATATAATGAAAATTATGGCCTTACTTAGGATCTAAAATATCATCAATTCTATCCACAGCATCTTGTAAATGATAACGTGTAATAGTGTTAGGTGACTTTGAAATAGCCGCTCTAATATCTCGCTTCAATCTTTTTAATTCACCTCTTACTACAGGCTTAATATCAGATTGACTAACATTTACACGAGTTTGCTTCACATAAGCTCCAAAATTTGGCGCTCTTCTTTGTGATTTTACATTCATTAAATAGCCCAAACGGTCTATATGTGCACGTTGTAAGTTTCTTCTATATGCATCAATTCTTCTTCCATTGTATAGTTCAGACCAAACTCCTCTTCGTAAATCTCCCATTAATGAAAGAATAGTATATGCTTTAGTACCATTCAATGTTTGATTTTCGATTAAACGAGCCAATCTTCCTAATTTTAAAATTCTGTTTAACGTGTTTACTTGTAAACCTCTAATGCGTTCTCCAGAACCAGAATATTGAACTTTATCAAAGATGTTCTTGTCAATTAACCATTTTGGCGTTGCAAATAATTCTTTATTAATGAATTTCATTGCATTTCTTTGATGCGTTTTGTCTACATGCGTATATACAGCACCATCTTGACCAACTGCTTTATAGTGTTCATAAACTCCGCCGATGTTAGACGAAACATGCCCCATATAACGATTGTACTGACCTAATAGTTGACCATACATTGTTCTTAATTCGTTGTATGTTTTTCCGTCTTCGGTAGTCCACTCTTCGAGGTTAGGCAAGATTCTTTTTAAATTCTTTATACCATAGGTACTTGCAGTAATAGCATTATCTCCTAAATCTTCTGTTTGAGAACTTGGATCAACAATGTTAATTACTTGTTGATGACCAAAACGATACATTGGATTATTTGCTTTCGAAGTAATCCAAGAATTTAAAGTTTCTTTCTCATCCTTAGCAGATTTATCTAAAATTGGACGATATCCCCATTCAATTGCGTACTTATCATACGGTCCAATATCTGGCATTAACGCTACACCTTTGTCCTCTGGTTGTGCTACGTAATTAAAACGAGCATAATCCATAATAGAAGGTGCCGTCCCATACTTTTTAGTAAAAGTAGCAGAACGTAAAGAGTCTACAGGATAAGCAACACTAGATCCCATATTGTGTGGTAGTCCTATTGTATGACCTACCTCATGAGCAGATACAAAACGAATCAATCTACCCATTACTTCATCTTTAAATGAATTTGAACGAGCATCTGGGTTAATAGCTGCAGTTTGAATAAAGAACCAATTATGTAATAAAGTCATTACATTGTGATACCAGTTGATATCTGATTCTAAAATCTCTCCAGACCTAGGATCACTTACGTGAGGCCCATTTGCATTAGGAATAGGAGAAGCTAAATAACGAACTACAGAATAACGAACATCTTCAGGAGACCAATCTGGGTCTTCTTCTTTTGTTGGTGGGTCTTTCGCTATAATAGCATTTTTGAAACCTGCTGCTTCAAACGCTTTTTGCCAATCTTCAATACCTTGTTTTAGATATTTACGCCATTTCATTGGAGTAGCTCTATCTATATAATATACAATAGGTTTTTTAGGTTCTACTAACTCTCCACGTCTAAATTTAGCCATGTCTTCGTCCTTTACCTCTAATCTCCAACGATCTAAATAGGTAACAGTTTTACTTTTTTGAGCATCCAAACCATAATCAGTTTGACCTCTCGCAAACCATCCAACACGCTCGTCAAAATAACGACGCTTCATAGGAACTTTAGGCAATAAGATCATAGAGTTGCTCATCTCAAGAGAAATAGATCCAACACTTCCGTTAGAAGGTGGTCTGTTTGCGAAATAAGTTTTTACATGACGTACTTCAATGTTTCGAGGATAACTGCTTACTCGTTCTATGTAAGAACGTGTTTTATCCATTCTAGAAATCTGAAAAGCTCTTCTTCTAGCTTGAGGGAAACCTAAAGGTTTTACATCTGTAGAAAATAAAGAAGTAGCATCAATAACAGTTGCTGTAGAATCCTTGCTGAATGCTTTTATAGGAAAAGCAAATAAGATTGGTTCAAAGTTTGAATTTACAACAGCTTTATGAACTGGTAATACAGTATCCGCTACCACAGTATGCGAAACAACTCTCAGTAGAATCTTTTTTCCTTTCTTTTGCCAACGTAAGACCTGAGTGTTGGTTTTTCCACCACCAAATCCTAGTCCGCTTGCAGTTTTGGCAATTCTAGTTACCATTAGCATTTCTCTTCCTAACAGAGAATCTGGAACTTCGAATAAATATTTACCATCTTTTGAATGTACTTTAAACAGACCATCATCTGTTTTCATATCTTTTGTTACCACCTTGCCGTAAGGTTGGATAGCACCTTTCTTTGGCTTTGGTTTTGGCTTTGGTTTAGCCACCTGAGTGGTCTTAGCGTTTTTCTTGTTTTTCTTTTTTCTACGCTGAGCATCAGCATCTAACGTAAGTCCAAAAACAAACAAAACTACTAACAATCGCGAAAATACTTTTTGTATCATAATTAAGTTATTTGTGTGATTTTGATTAAGTTTTCGAAGTTAGGTATTCTAATAATGAGCTTTTCTTAAAGAAATGTTAAAGAGATGCTCTTCTGTTGCATATTAAACCGATATGTGAATCGTGTTAGATATTAAACCAGTACGTGAATTTTAGGTTTATGGATCGGAATCTTGGGCTGAAAACATCAGTAGCATAATTATCATTATATACCAAGAAAAGGTCTGATAATGGAGCTACCCTCCATTGTAACCTTGTATTGATACTAAAGTTTTCTCTTTGCGTACTGTATTGTAAAAAAGTAGCCCAGAATATGTTCTTACTAAAGGTGAAATCCAACCTAGGCCCTACGAGCCAAATGGAAGCGTCAGGATAGGGCCCAGGAAGATCGATCTTATCATAGGTCAATTCAAAAGACCCTGTAAAATATGGCTGTAAACGTAAATTCACACTTGTAAAGAAAGAGTATTTATTTCCGTTAAAAAATGCTCCAACCGAAGATTCTAATCTATAAGATATCTTTTTTCGCTGATCTGATCTGAAAATAGCACTGAAGCTGGTATAATGGTAATTTTGATTTCCAGGAAGTGGGATGGCTCCATCAGTTCCTGTAGGGTCAAAATCCTCGTACAATCGCGTAAATTCGTTGAACATTTCTAGTGTTAGTTCAGAATTGTCTTTAAAGTTTGCATTCCAACCACTGATAATAATTTGGTCTGAGTTCTCATAGTTCAATTGAGGGCGCCAAATATAAATTGGGATCACGTAGAAACTGTGTCTTTGAATTTTACTACCCTTAGGCCAAAATTTTAGCTCAAACTCCGGATCTATTTTAAAGATATCTGTTCTTTGTATAAACCCGAGATCTGATCTAAATTTATCAGCAATAAAAATTCCATTTAAACTGATATTGAACCTTCTATTATTAAACCTTGTTCTAAACCCTGCAGAAAAATCATTCGATGTTACTCCAGGAGAGAATGATTTATGATAAAAATATTTTCCGCTCCAGGTGTTATCCTTTGAAGCCAAGGTGTAGTCAATTCCTAAAACTCTATTGTATTTGTCTTCAGAAGCCAGAAAGTCATAGTCTTTAGTAGCTTGTTTATTTATAAAAAGTAGACTTAGGTTAGACCTGCTGAACATCTTTTGTTGAAGCGAAATAACAGAATTGTTTACTGTAGGTATTTCATTAGCTATATCTTCATCGGTTTGCATACTTAAAATGCCTAATCTTAAATTGTTATTTACTTTTCCGCTTAGACGAACTCCCCCAATAATCCTATTTTCAATGGTGTTTCCATTAATATCTTCGGCAATTCCAATACGTCTTGAAAAGAAAGGATTTGCATCTCTACTGTTCCCAAAATCTCCGAAAAGATCGCTATTTTCAATAAAGAACTGTCTTCTTTCTGGCAGCCCGACTTCAAAACGCGTAAGATTTGTTACTTGTTGGTCTACTTCAACTTGAGAGAAGTCAGGGTTTACTGTTAGATCGAGGTTTAGGCTATTGGCAATGGTAAGTTTTGCATCACCTCCAAATTTGAAATCGCTCAATGTGCTTCCCGTTTCATAATCTTTTCCCAGAATAGTATTTACATAAGGGATAAGTGAGACTGGAGATTTTGATTTGCCTAAAGGCCTCTCAAAGACCATATCTCCCATATAGGCCAGATTAAATATAAATTGATTTTGAGGAATATTTACCCAAGTATTACGCTCATTGTCTTGCGTATCGAAATGATAACTGTTAAATCGCCATCGGGTTTCACCCTCACGGTACTTGAAGGCATACAACGGAATTTTCCATTCAAGAATATAGTGGTCATCATGTATTTTAGAATCACCGAACCATTTGGTATCCCAGGCACCATTAAAACCTCTTAATTCATTTCCTCCACCTGATAACAGGATTTCTCGTCTAACACCATAAGGATTCGACCCAAAAATAAAAGCGTTCGTGCCATCATTGAAGGTGTCAAACATCAATGTAATATTGTCGCTACCACCTGCTCTGAAATCTCTTCTAAGAGAAGGAATCACATAATCCTTTCCTTTGGCATGGACTTTAATCCCTACATAAAGGTTCTTGTCATCAAAAAGAAATCGTATTTCAGCTTGGCGTTTGGCCTGTGCTGTATCGGTTGGAAAATATTGGAAGAAATTAGTGGCTGGTTTTGCCAAACTCCATGCAGATTCATTTAGTACACCATCAATAGTAATTTCTTCATTAATATATTTTACAAATACTTCCTTTTTAGTCACTTGAGCAAAAGAAAAAGAAGTAATAAAAAATGCTAGAAAAAGAAGTTTTTTCATATACGAGGGCTAGAGTTTTGTCAAAAATACAACAAATAAAAAAAGGAGCTAAAAATAGATAGCTCCTTTAACAAAATTGATAAATGCGTTAAAATTTCAAATAGAAATTATGTGTATTATCCTAAGAACGGATATCTGTAATCCGTTGGTGTTACAAATGTTTCTTTAATTAATCTTGGAGAAACCCAACGCAACAAGTTTTGTGAAGAACCAGCCTTATCGTTAGTTCCTGACGCTCGAGCTCCACCAAATGGTTGTTGCCCAACTACTGCTCCTGTTGGTTTGTCATTAACATAGAAATTTCCAGCACAATTTTCTAAAGCTTTAGTAGCTTCGGCAACTGCATATCTGTCTGTTGAGAACACGGCACCAGTTAATGCATATTCAGATGTTTGATCGACTAACTGAAGAGTTTCTGACCAATCTTCATCATTATAAATGTATATGGTTACTACAGGTCCAAATAATTCAGTACACATTGTCGTGTATTTAGGATCTTTAGCTAAAATAACCGTAGGCTCAACAAAGTATCCTTTTGACTTATCATAGTTTCCTCCAGCAAATATCTCAGCATCATTGTCGTTTTTAGCTCCATCAATAAAAGAAGCTAATTTGTCAAAAGAACCTTCATGGATAACCGCTGTAATGAAGTTACTCATGTCTTCAGGAGATCCCATTTTGAAAGAAGCTATATCCTCTTTTAGGAAATTCAGCGTTTCTTCGGCCATAGATTTTGGAAGGTATACTCTAGAAGCAGCAGAACATTTTTGTCCTTGGAACTCAAAAGCACCTCTTGCAATACCCGTAGCTACCTGTTTAGGATTTGCTGATGGATGTGCAATAATGAAATCTTTACCACCTGTTTCTCCTACGATCTTTGGATAGGTCTTATAGTTGTGGATATTCTCTCCAATCTTTTTCCAGATCTCTTTAAATACATATGTAGAACCAGTGAAATGAATTCCTGCAAAATCAGGACTAGCCAATACAGTATCAGTAATCATTACTGGATCACCATATACTACATTGATAACGCCATCCGGCACTCCTGCTTCTTTAAATACATCCATGATCACTTTCGCAGAGAAAATTTGATGATCTGAAGGCTTCCAAACAACGGTGTTTCCCATCATGGCAGCACTAGCAGGCAAGTTCGCTGCAATGGCTGTAAAGTTAAAAGGAGTAATAGCATATACAAAACCTTCTAGAGGTCTGTACTCAACTCTGTTCCAAATACCTTCTGCAGAATCCGGTTGCTCTTCGTAAATTTGAGACATGAACTCTACATTGAAATTTAAGAAGTCGATTAACTCACAGGCTGCATCGATCTCTGCTTGATGAACCGTTTTTGATTGTGCAATCATCGTTGCCGCATTGATCTTAGCTCTGTAAGGTCCAGCAATTAGACTAGCGGCTTTTAAGAAAATGGCAGCTCTTTCTGTCCAAGGAATTTGAGACCAGTTTTTTCTTGCTTCTAAAGCTGCATCAATAGCATTTTCGGCATGACTTTTATCTCCTAAATGATATTGACCCACCACATGCTGGTGATCGTGAGGAGGAGTCATATTTCTGGTGTTTCCAGTTCTGATCTCTTGATCTCCAATGTACATTGGCACATCTACAGAACCATTAAAATATGCTTGGTATTGAGCTGAAACCGATGCTCTTTCTGGACTTCCAGGAGCATATGATTTTACAGGCTCGTTAACGGCAGTTGGTACGTGAAAAAAACCTTTTCCCATTTTTATCTAATTTTAAGTTGTAATCGTTTAATTTTGGTTGCGCAAAGTTACAACTTATTTGTCAGTTTTTTAGATAAGAACAGACTTGTGTTTTTAGACGTGATTTCAATTTACTATGTGTACAGTAACCTATATTCCAATAGATAACGAACGATTTATATTTACATCTAATAGAGACGAAAGCCCTATGCGTAAAACAATTCCTCCAATGAGTTATGTAGAAGGCGGGGTGAAGATGATATACCCAAAAGACCAGCTTGCAGGCGGCACATGGATTGGTGTCAGTGAAAAGGATAGATTGGTTTGTTTATTAAATGGTGGGTTTGAAAAGCATACACGCAATAGTTACTATCGAATGAGTAGGGGTGTTGTTGTTAAGAATATTTTGAGTGTTGATGATCCTGTAACCTATATTAAAGAATTTGATTTTGAGAATATAGAACCATTTACCATTGTTTTGGTAGACTGGAGTCAGAAATTAAAAGCATTTGAATTGGTTTGGGATGGAACGAATAAGCATTTCAACAAACTAGAGAATGCACCTAAAATATGGTCGTCTTCTACATTGTACGATGCGGCTATGAAAAAGGAGAGAATAGAATGGTTTGATGCGTGGTTAAAAGAACATTCTTTAGAACAGCAAGAGATCTTAAACTTTCATCAGGATACCCATAGGGGAACCGAAGGAACTTCGTTAAAAATGAAGAGACCTTTTGTAGAGACTGTAAGCATCACATCTATAAAAAAACAACAGAAAAGTATCGATCTAACGTACCTTGATTTTATAAATAAAAAAGAAACGTTTCTCGAAGTTTAGTAGATCATAAAAGTAACCATTGATAGAATGGCGAAACCTATCGATCCAAAGATTACAAATGCAAAATTCAAAATCAAGAATTTAAAGAAGGTTTTGAAGTATCCTTGCTTGTAAAATTTCTTCATCGCAATGAGCAAATAGATCAGGAAAAGTATAGAAAAGATCCAGGTAATACTATCTGTTTTTGCAAATAGGTTGAGTAAGAAGAAAATGGTGAGCAGAATAAAGAAAACGGTTTGTGTATGGAACACAAAAATAAGATGTTCAACATATGTAAATTTTCTGCGTATATATATAAATCTAAGAAAAAGTGTAAAGATTGGTAGAAATATAAAGATGGAGACAGAAGCATATGAAATGATCTCTTTTTGCAACTTCTTGTTTTCCTGGCTGGTATTAGTTAAAAAAGAATTGACCTTGTTCGCACGACTATATAAGAATCTGTTGGATAAAGTAACCGGAAGGTTTAAAGATGTCAAAGCAGAATCTACGCTTACTTTTGGATGCTCTTTTTGGTAATTTACCATTTTCGTCATCTTGTGATCAGGGCTTATAAAGTTAAAACTGCTATTTCTTTTAGGCTTTTTTGTTTTAGTTGTGTCTTTAACTGCTTGCGTCGTTGTATCCTTTTCTTTTAACCCTGGTATTACAGAAAGAATTTCTGCTCTATCTGTAGAATCAAGGTTTTTAAGCTGCTTGTCTAGTTGTGTCTTTGTTTTGTTGATGACCGAGTCTATCTTCTCTTTATTGTCGTTCTGAAGATTTACTATCGCAAAATCATTTTGCTTCTTTCCATTATTAAAATCACTGAATTCCTGATATCTGTCTACCAATCCAAGAATTAGAAAAAAGATGATCGATACCGTTAGATAAAACTGGAAAGGATTTGAATAACGAGCTCTTTTACCTTCTATAAAATCTCTTGAAACCTTCCCGGGCTTAGTGAGTAAAGGAAAAATGGTTTTCCAAAATTTAGCATCAAAAGAAACAAAACCGTTGAATACTTCGCCGACAAAACTTTTAAAAGTGATCTTTTTATTTTTGTTTTTCTGACCGCAATCTGGACAAAATTTTTCATGACCTGAAAAAGGGTGCCCACAATTGTAGCATTCAGGTTCTTTGTATTTGACGAGTTGTTTTTTTCTTCTAGTTAGTTTGATGATATAGGTGTTGTTAGTTGAAAGCTTGGAATAGTAACACGGAAAGTTTTTAAGGAATCAATATCCAGCATCGTAAAATGCCCTTTCATGGTGCCAATGCTAGATTGTAAAATACATCCAGATTTATAGGTATATACATCTCTAGGTTTTAAAATAGGTGTTTGCCCAACAACGCCTTCTCCCTGCACAACTTCTGTGGCATTTAAAGAATCAAAGATTTCCCAATACCTATCTGTTAATTGAACTGTGTCTTCAGATTTGTTCTCTATGGTAATATAATAACTAAAATTATGGAAGGTGTTTAAGTTTCTGGACAAGGCACCTTCGTACTTTGTTTTTACAGAAATTTTAATGCCCTTTGTTATTTGTTGAACCATATCAGCTAATGTAGCATATTTGTTTAAAAATCGCAAACCTAAAATCACACTATCGTTCACCGGTGAAATAAGAATTACCTACACCAATAACACGATCGTATAATCCTCCTATTTGTCTAAAATAAACAATGACAGTGTATTCATTTTCAGTAATGGAAAAATCACCTAGTACATCGCCATAAGAAACAGTGCCATTGTTGTCTTTTGTGGCATATGTGTAGTTGTAAAAGCCTTGCTTTAAAAGGAAATTGGCATTGTACGTGTTGCTTTGTACATCAAAAGACATTTTATTCTCAGGAGTAAGCTCAAAATTGTTAAATGCCCCTACAACATAGACATCTTTTTGATGAATTTTTTCAGACATGAGGTTGAAATGCATCATTGCGTAGTCTGCTTCGGTGTTATTGTCGGCACCTTCTATGGTTCGTATAACGAACTGTCCATTTATGTCAGGATTATAAGAATAAGAAGGGTTATCCTTTTTCTCAAAGGGAGCTAAGTAGTTGTGATATACTTCTTTTCGTTCCACCTTAACAATATTCATACTTTTATTCCTGATAATTTTATTGTCGAAATTCAAGAACTGATTTCCTCCCTTAAAATTACTTTTGTTGATGTATCTATAGATCAGTTGATTTTTTCTGAAAAATTGAGGTTTAAGGCCGTTAATAGCAGTATTCCAATTTTGGTTCTGAATCACAGAAACATGGACTTCTTGATCTGGGTTATTGATTCGAAGTGTTGGGTAGTTTACAGAAAATTGTACTGTTTGTTCTGTATTATATGCTTTGGTATTCCTGCTTCTTGATGTGGCAACGCCAACAACAGCTGTGTTTTCATATAGTACAAATCGTCTGGTAAGAACGACTTCATCGATATCGTTAAGAACAGACAGCACGTAGTTACCACTTTTGGTAATGATTGTATTTATATTCGGAACTTTTATGCTGTAATGCGTGTAATTTTGATAGGTGTTAAAAGCATTGTTTACATCCAAAATGATGTTTGATTGAAAACCATCAATATATTGATTTGAGAGAATCTTACTAGGTTTCCAATCGTGGGTCATATGCTCCACTTTATAGTAATATTCTTTTTGATCAGCATCCAGATCGTCGAAAGATAGCTCTAAAACGGTACCCAAAGGAACGATAGCAGAGAATTGATTTTCGGCAAGCGGTCGTAGTTGAATAGATTTAATATTTCCGTTGGGAACTTCCTGACTGAAAGAGCAAGGTGCACATAGCAACACAAATAAAAGTAAGATCAGCAGTTTTCTCATAAACATGGATACATCAAGGTTTTCATATCTTAAAACAAACCTACTAAAATAAAATTGTGTAAAAACAAACTTTCTATTTAGAATGATTATAAATAATTTTAAAAGGCTAATATAAAGTTCCTTTTGTTCTGGAAACACTGACAAAATAATTAAATTTGCATGATTTTTTTAGATAACTAAATTTCAGATTGACCATGTCAAAAGACATTCGTATCAAAAAAGGCTTAGATATTAAGCTGATTGGCGAAGCAGAACATACTACCACTGACATTTCTACAAGCGGAGTTTTTGCAATTAAGCCAGAAGATTTTCACGGAATTATTCCCAAAGTTATTGCTAAAGAAGGTACAGAAGTAAAAGCAGGTGAGGCACTATTTTTTTCTAAAAGTGATGAACGTATTTTATTTCCTAGCCCTGTTAGCGGTACAGTAACGGAGATTGTTCGCGGAGAAAGAAGAAGAGTTTTAGCAATGAAAATTGCAGCAGATGGAAAACAAGAGTACAAAGATTTTGGAAAACAAGATCCGTCAAAAATGTCTTCAGAAGAAATAAAAAAACATTTATTCGAATCGGGTTGTTGGCCTTTTATCAAACAGCGCCCATTCGATGTTGTAGCAAATCCAAACCAAACACCAAAGGCAATTTTTGTATCGGCATATGCTAGCGCTCCATTAGCAGCAGATTACGATTACGCTTTACAAGGAAAAGAGAATGAGATTCAAACAGCATTAACGGCAATTTCTAAGTTAACAGATGGAAAGTTGCATGTTTCTGTAGGAAAAAACTCGAATTCTATATTTTCTGGAATGAATGGTATTGAGCTACACAAAGTCTCGGGACCGCATCCTGTTGGAAATGTAAGTACACAGATTGCTCAGATCGACCCTATCAATAAGGGAGAAGTTGTTTGGGTTGTAACGCCACAAGATTTAGTAGTTATTGGAGAGCTGTTGTTAACTGGGAAGTTTAATATTACCAGAACAATTGCCTTGACAGGATCTAAATTTGAAAAACCTTCATATATCACAGCGGTTGCTGGAGCAACTATTAGCAACTTGGTAAAGGGTAACTTACAAAACGACAATACAAGAACCATTAGTGGCAACGTATTATCTGGAACACAAGTAGCTCAAGATGGTTTTTTAGGATACTATGACAATCAAATAATGGCAATCCCAGAAGGAGATGACTATGAATTCTTCGGTTGGAATAAGCCCATTTTTAATAAGATTTCAACATCTAGAGCTTTAACATTTTCTTGGTTAACTCCTAAGAAAAAGTATGATTTAAATACCAATACAAATGGAGAGCATAGAGCATTTGTAGTAACAGGTTCTTACGAACAAGTATTTCCATTAGATATTTACCCAATGCAATTGTTGAAGGCATGCATGTATCAAGATCTTGATGAAATGGAAGCATTAGGAGGTTACGAAGTAGCGCCTGAAGATTTTGCTCTAACCGAATTTATTTGTGTGTCAAAGCAGCCACATCAAAAAATTATTAGAGAAGGATTGGATTTAATGAAACAAGAATTAGGCTAAAATTTAAAAGGATGAGCTTAAAAAGTAAATTACATAATTTAAAAGAGAAGTACAAAGGTACTAAGATGGCTCCTGCATTTAATGCGATCCATACCTTTTTGTACTTACCAAATGAGGTTACTCATGGAGGAACTCATATTAAAGCAGCAGACGACTTAAAGCGTACGATGAACATCGTAATCATGTCTTTGATTCCTTGTTTGTTATTTGGAATGTTCAATGCAGGATATCAACATTATGCAGCCATAGATGCTGCTAAAGGAATTGCCACAGAGTTTTCTGTTATGGGTAGTTTCCTAACCTGGGATAACTTATGGATTGGTATTATTAAAGTATTACCACTCGTGGTTGTTTCCTATGGAGTAGGATTGTTAGTAGAGTTTATCTTTGCAGTAATTAAAGGCCATGAAGTAGAAGAAGGATACTTAGTAACCGGAATGTTGGTGCCTTTGATCGTGCCAGTAGATACGCCATTATGGATGTTAGCCGTAGCGGTTGTTTTTGGTGTAGTGATCGGGAAAGAAGTGTTTGGAGGAACAGGAATGAATATCTTAAATCCGGCTTTAACTATTAGAGCCTTTTTATTCTTTGCCTATCCAACTTGGATGAGTGGAGATAAAGTTTGGGTCTATGATGCCGTAAATAGAGTGGGAACACCTGATGCTATTTCTGGAGAAACCATTTTAGGCAGCTATGCTCAGAATCAAGAAATTGTATATTCAAATTGGGATAAATTCTTTGGATTCATTCCAGGATCTATAGGAGAGACGTCTACCTTTTTAATTTTGTTAGGAGCGGCCTTTTTAATTTTTACCAAGATTGGAAGTTGGAGAATTATCGTATCAACATTTGTTGGAGCAGCAGTAATGGGATTCATTTTCAATCAAGTTGTTGCAGCAGATATTATTACGGAGTCTAGTAAATTTTATGGGTTAATGAGTACAGTATGGTGGGAACACTTACTTATCGGAGGTTTAGCCTTTGGTGCGGTGTTTATGGCAACGGATCCAGTTACAGCATCACAAACCAATAGAGGAAAATGGATCTATGGTTTCTTAATCGGGTTTATATCGATTATGATCCGTGTGTTCAATCCAGCATATCCAGAAGGAGTATTCTTAGCCATTCTATTAATGAATGTCTTTGCTCCAACCATTGACCATTATGTGGTACAAGGAAATGTAAAGAGAAGAAAGAAACGTTTAAAAGCTAAAACTGCCTAATTATGTCTAAAAGAACAGATAGTAATATATATACAATATTTTTCGCGATAGTGATGGTATTGGTGGTAGGCTCTTTATTGGCATTTATGGCATCATCCTTAAAGCCAAATATTGACGAAAACAAAAGGATAGAAAAACAACAGAATATTCTGTATGCAATGGGTGTCAATGAAAATGAAGGAAACAGTGCTACTTTTATTTCTACAGATAAAGTAGGAGATGAGTTTGCGAAATACATCAAAAAGCAATTGGTGATCGAAGGTGATAAAGTTACCGAAGATGATCAGGCATATTTAATTGATGTAAAGAAAGAAAAAGCAAAAGCAAAGGATGGCGGAGTAAGAAGATTGCCATTATTTGTTGGAGAGAAAGATGGTAAAACATTTTATGTAGCACCGATTAGAGGAAAAGGTCTTTGGGATGCCATTTGGGGCTATGTAGCCATGGATGCTAATATGGTAGTTCAGGGAGCATATTTTGATCATAAAGGAGAAACTCCTGGTTTAGGGGCAAATATCAAGCAACGTTTCTTTATGGATGACTTTACAGGTGAACATTTATTAGATACTTCAGGGAACTTTCAAGGAATTAGAGTTGCCAAAGGAAACAATGACGCAATTAACACAGATAAGAAGGATCATGAAGTAGATGCAATAGCTGGAGCTACTATTACAGGTGATGGCGTTTCTGCGATGATCAAATCTGATTTAAGATTGTATGTACCTTATTTCAAAACTTTAAAAACGAATTAATATGGGACTTTTATCAAAAAAAGATACGAAATTAATCACCGACCCATTAGCAGATAATAACCCAATTACGATACAGGTATTAGGTATTTGTTCTGCTTTGGCAATTACAGCTGAGCTACAGGCGTCTATCGTAATGTCTATTTCGGTATTATTCGTTTTAGGTTTAGGAAACGTAGTGATCTCACTAATGAGAAACATCATTCCATCAAAAATTAGAATTATCGTACAGCTAATTGTAGTGGCAACCTTGGTAATTATTGTAGACCTAGTACTAAAAGCTTTTGCTTATGAACTAAGTAAAACATTATCTGTATTTGTCGGATTGATTATTACCAACTGTATCATCATGGGACGTTTTGAAGCATTTGCTTTAGGAAACGGACCATGGAGATCGTTCTTAGACGGAATTGGAAATGCACTAGGATATGCTGTGATATTGATCATTGTAGGATTCTTTAGAGAATTATTAGGATCAGGAACTTTACTGGGTATTCAAGTATTGGGAGACCCTATCGGAACTCCTGAGAGTGGACCAACGGGATTATACGCATTAGGTTATGAAAACAACGGATTTATGTTACTATCTCCAATGGCTTTAATTGTAGTTGGAATTATTATCTGGGTACAACGTAGTAAGAACAAAGCATTAATAGAAGAACACTAGAATATCATGGAACATATTGAATTATTTTTTAAATCGATTTTTATAGATAATATGGTATTTGCTACATTCTTAGGAATGTGTTCTTATCTGGCAGTATCTAAAAAAGTATCTACAGCAGTAGGTCTAGGAGCCGCAGTCATCTTTGTACTAGCGGTAACAGTACCTTTAAACTGGCTGTTAGATCAATATATATTAAAAGAAGGAGCATTGGTTTGGTTAGGGCCAGAATATGCAGAATATGACTTAAGTTTTTTATCATTTATCATGTTTATTGCAACCATTGCAACCATGGTACAATTGGTAGAAATCATCGTAGAGAAATTTTCTCCTTCGCTGTATAACTCGTTGGGTATTTTCTTACCACTAATTGCGGTAAACTGTGCTATCTTAGGAGGGTCTTTATTTATGCAATCTCGTGAGATCGCGACTCTAGGCTTGGCGCTAAATTATGGAGTTGGTTCAGGTATTGGATGGTTTTTGGCAATTTTAGCGATTGCGGCTATTCGCGAAAAGATTAGGTACTCAAGCGTGCCTCCTGCTTTAAGAGGGTTAGGGATCACATTTATCATTACTGGTTTAATGGCTATCGGATTTATGAGTTTTGGAGGAATGTTAACCGGTGGTGATGACGAGAAAAAAGAAGATAAAACAATTGTCACTTCGAGCGTAGTGGAGAAGTCAGAACCTGTAAAAGAAGATGCAAAAGATGTGGACGTAGCAGAAAAGAAAGAAGAAGTAGCAGAAATCACTAAAGAAATAGAAGAGTAAGATGATAGCATTAGCAGCAAGCACAACAGGAACTATTTTAGCAACCGTAGCAGCTTTTTTACTGATTACATTGTTATTGGTCGCATTACTATTATTTGTAAAACAAAAGCTTTCCCCTTCAGGACCCGTAACCATTACAATTAATGGGGAGAAAAAGGTGGAAGTAGCTTCAGGAAGTACGTTATTGACAACACTTGGAAACGAAAAGATCTTTTTACCATCGGCTTGTGGTGGTGGTGGATCTTGTGTTCAGTGTGAATGTCACGTAAATTCTGGAGGAGGAGAAGCATTACCTACGGAAACACCGCATTTTACACGTAAAGAACTAAAAGACGGAATTCGATTGGCATGTCAGGTAAAAGTAAAGCAAGACATGGATATTTCTATTCCAGAAGAAGTATTCGGAATTAAGAAATGGGAAGCTACCGTAGTGCGTAATTACAACGTGGCATCATTCATTAAAGAATTTGTAGTAGAGATTCCAGAAGATATGGGATATAAAGCTGGAGGATATATTCAGATTGAAATCCCAAACTGTGAAATCAAATATTCAGATATAGATATTACAGCACACCCTGAAGAGCATGATACACCAGATAAATTCCAGGCAGAATGGGATAAGTTCGGGTTATGGCCTTTAGTGATGAAAAATAATGATATAGTAGAGCGTGCGTATTCTATGGCTTCTTACCCTGCAGAAGGAAGAGAAATCATGTTAAATGTACGTATTGCAACACCGCCATGGGATCGTGCTAAAAACGGTTGGATGGATGTAAATCCAGGAGTAGCATCATCTTATATTTTTGCGCAAAAACCGGGAGATAAAGTAACCATCTCAGGACCTTATGGAGAGTTCTTTATTAATGAGTCGGATGCTGAGATGTTATATGTGGGTGGAGGAGCAGGTATGGCTCCAATGCGTTCGCACTTATATCACTTATTCAGAACCTTAAAAACAGGTAGAAAAGTAACCTACTGGTACGGAGGGCGTTCTAAAAGAGAACTATTCTATTTAGAGCATTTCTATCAATTAGAAAAAGACTTTCCAAACTTTAAATTTTACCTGGCATTATCTGAACCTTTAGAAGAAGATAATTGGAAAATTAAAGACGGAATCGACGGAGAAGGTGATGGATTCGTAGGATTTATTCACAACTGTGTAATCGATAACTATTTAAATCATCATGAGTCACCAGAAGATATTGAATTGTATTTCTGTGGACCTCCATTAATGAACAATGCTGTTCAGAAAATGGGTGAAGACTTTGGAATCCCAGATGAGAATATCAGATTTGATGACTTTGGAGGATAAAAAGTGAAGTGTCATTAAGTGGCAATATTTATAAGACATAAAAGCCGATACTAATAGTATCGGCTTTTATGTTTAGTTTTGTTTCAATGAAGCTTCTTTTTTGCTATATCTGTATTCTTTTTATGGGGATCATGCCAATAGCAGATGAAGGGGTATCCATAACGTCTAATATGAATGGGTTTAATCTTATAGGAAACCCATATCCATTATGTATTCCGGCAAGCCCGAAGATACAGCAACAGGGTTTTAGTAAAATTAAAGATAAGAGCTCTTATTCATTAATCTTTTTATGCACACTTGAAAACCCTTACCGTACTGTTTTTCCTTATTCAATATTTGTAAGCCCTTCTAATGATTAATTATATGGGCTTGTTTTATGGAAATTTGCTAAGCGATAAAATTTTAAAGCCAAGAATATGTGTCTTTATGACATAAACTAATGTGTTTAGGACTTTTTTTTCTCCAAATTAAACAATATACTTTCATTTGTATAAGTAAGAGCATAAGTGTATGTGTTAAGTGAACCATAATATAGAGTAAGCCCTCAATTACCAGACCTTGACACTACACTTTTTAAAACAAAAATGCACCGTAAAATCTTTTTACGGTTTGTGGTTAATAATTTTTCCGGGGGGTTAGTATTTTAACCACATACCGATACAGCAATGTATCGGTTTTTTTATGACTACGTGTCAGCACGTATATATCCATCTAAACAATCGTATAGATTTGTCTATATGAGGGCGCTATTTTATTTTATACTATTTACTGAAACTTCAATATTCATTATATGTGTCTTGATGCTTATTGTGGGAATTGGGTTACGCCATTTATCACTACATAATAGAAAATATGCCGAACGCATTGCTATAATACTGGAGAAGGAAAGACATAAAAGAGCAACTTTGCAAAAGGAACTCAATGAGTCGAGACGTCAAATGAAAGCACTAGTAGCAGACAATAATATGCGTTTACTTTTTAAGAAGCAATTACTAGAACAACTAAAAGAAGATCATAGCCTTAGTATATCGCCAGAAGTAAATAGTTATACCCGCGGTTTGATCTTGAAAATGAAGTTGCAAATTGCCACCGAGAATAAACTGTCATCAGTGCAAAAAAAAGTACATAGACTGAATACCGAATTTCAAAGTAAAATTGTTGAATTGTATCCTAGTATTACAAAAAATGAGCGAGAAGTATGCTCGTTGTTACGGTTGAATTTATCTATAAAGGAAGTTGCATCTATTAGAAATACAACTATAGGGTCTGTAAAGATAATTCGTCACAGAATACGTAAGAAAATGGATGTTCCAGAAGGTGAAATACTGGAAGATTTTGTACAAAGTTTATGATTTTTTGCCGATTTACGTAGTACTACGTACGCCATGGGTTGTGTTATGATCTACTTTTGAACCAGTAAAAGAGTATAAATGAAAACGAGAGAATAATGAAAAGGTGTCCGTCTTGTAGATCTAAATCCAGATTGAGAGTCAAAAGACAATTTCTGTTGAAGTTTTTTCCAAAGAACCGTAGTTATATATGTTATAATTGTGGTGCTAAGTATATTTGGATGGCCATGCTGAATAGATCTTTTGTAATTAAAAAAGGGCATTATAGAGTAAAAGAAAGTGTAGACAGTAAATTGTGGTATTTGAATACAGAAAAAAAAATAGTTTGATTGTTAATTAGATATCGATTTAGATATTAAAAACCTCATGAAAAAGAATTTCCCCCAGTATTTTAACTATTTCCTCAATTGTATTCATTGTTAAGAGTTCTTTGAATTCATTTGTAAGTTAAAATCTAAGTGCCAAGGTGATTATCACATGCTGCGCCCTTTAACTATCAGCACTTGGCACTTTTCAAGAAATTTATAGTAAACTATTCCCATATAGTTTAGATTGGTTAATAAGTACTATCCGGGGGGTTAGATGTTTAACCGTGAAAGCCAGCAAATTTGCTGGCTTTTTTTATTGTAATACGTATGATTTAGTTCTTTTTATATGTTTTTAGAAAGGCTTGAATTTTTGGATGCCCATATCTTATTGCATAGTCCAGGGCAGTTTTTCCCTCAACCGATACAGTATTCATATCTGCACCTTTTTCTAACAAATATTCAGCCATATTTAAATGCCCATATTTCACCGCGTACATTAGTGGTGTTTTATCGAAGCATGCTAATTCTAAATTGACTCCTTTTTGTACAAAATACTTTAAGGAAGTAAATGAATTGTTTTCAATGCTGAGAGATACTAAACTAATAGGGTAAGATTCTCTCATCTTAAAACAAGTATTTAAGTCGGAAGTAACAATGTTATCTAAAGCGACAGTATCACCATTTATAATAGCCGTTAAAACTCCTTCAGGAAGTTCTGTAGTAAAATCAATTTGTGTACCTTTTATATAATCCGAAATAAGGACTATTAGCCTTTTTGATCGTTCCATTAGGTAATCATTCCCAGTATGATTTACTTTTAATAGCCCTTTCATTAAAGAAACCCTGTTAGCGAACTTTTGTACGGCGGGATCATTTTTACTTTTTGAAAAGAAAGAAAGGTCTAAAGGATCTAATTGAGCACTCCAGTTTCCTTTAAAAATGAAACCTTCAATAAGGGAATTCAAATCTATATTATCTGTAAATGCTTCATCTTTGAGTTGATTGATAATGGTATTGTTGTTTTTATGAGTATCTGAAAAACTCTCACTGTCGTTATAATATTCCAGTAGTGCAAAGCGCAAAGCATCTGATTTGATAAAATTAATCTTTCCAGATGATTTCATGTCCTCAAAGACAATACTGTTGCCGTCAAATTGATGGGTATATTGGGAACGTGCAATCGTTTTTCCAATAAATGTAGGAGTGTAAACATTTATAGTAGGATCTTTAAAGGGCATTAGAATATTTGTGTAAGCATCAAATGTTATAGAATCTCTTTTTAGTAAACCTTTTAACTCGATAATATCTCGTTCCAAATTAGCAACAATCCCATTAAGATACTGTAGTTCTATTTTTTTATTCTGCTTGTCATCTTTCCAAGTATTTAATTGTAACGCAATCAAAATACCAATCACTACCAAGATAATCTCACCAACAGCATAAAGTAAATACTTAGAAAATTTATTTTCGGATAGTGTTTTTTGGCGAATCCGCCTAAAGAATTTAATCATAAGAATGGTTAGGTTAGTTAAACTATTAGTATAATAATTGTTACAAGTGTTACAAAAGTCTGACTTCGTTAAAGTTACAATTTTTTCCTTAGGCTCGTAATTTGCGTCCGCAACTTAAAATTCTTAGATTCGTTTTACTAAACTAACTACATGGGCTGGGTTTCCTATTTGATCATTTTACTTATTGTGGTCGCTGTTGTAAGTATTTTGTTATACTTTTTTCAGGAACGCTTTCTATTTCATCCAGAAAAATTACCTAAGGATTTTCAGTTTCAATATGAAAACCAGCAGGTAGATGAGTATAATCTGGAGCTAGAAGATGGTGTTATTATTAATGGACTACATTTTAAAACAGAACGCCCCAAGGGCTTGGTTTATTACTTAAAAGGGAACTCAAAAAGTATTAAAGGTTGGGGAAAGTTTGCTGTGGATTTCACACTTCATGGCTACGACGTAATAATGATCGATTATCGAGGGTTTGGTAAAAGCACAGGAAAGCTGAGTCAAGATAGTATGAAAAAAGATGCTTTGTATGTGTATGATCGATTGAAAGAAAAGGTGAGAGAGGAACATATTATTGTATATGGTCGTTCTTTAGGGACTGGGTTAGCCACTAAAGTAGCTTCCATGAATGAGCCAAAGGCTTTGGTACTAGCTTGCCCGTATTTTAGTATGTCTAAAAATGTGAAGCGGTATTTGCCTTTAATACCACTTGGCTTAGTAATGCGCTATCGAATGCCTACGTATAAATGGATGAAATATGTAGATTGCCCGATTAATATTATTCACGGCACTAATGATAAGGTGATCCGATTTAGTTCAAGTTTACGATTGTCAAAATTAAAACCTGATTCGACAAAATTGTATCCAATTATTGGAGGAGGGCATAAGGATCTTCACAATTTTGAAAGTTATCATCGCGCTTTAGGCGAAATCCTTACTTCAAAAAGGAGGGCAGAAGTTGATAGAGAGAATACAAGTATCGATTTTATTCGAACAAAAAAGAAGAAGAAATGATCAAAAAAATAATGGCTACGCTAGCTGTTATTGTGGCCGTAGTACTTATATTGCTCTATATGTTTCAAGATAAGATCATTTTTCAATCAGAACCACTTGCAAAAAACTATGTGTATTCTTTTGCACAAGAATTTGAAGAGGTAAATTTGAAAACAAATGATGGTGAAACCATTAATGCCTTACACTTCAAAGTAAAAGAGCCAAAAGGGATCATACTGTTCTTTCATGGAAATAAAGGAAACTTAAGTAGATGGGGAAATCTGGTTGCATATCTGGAAGCATACCAATACGATGTCTTTGTAATGGACTATCGCAATTATGGAAAGAGTACAGGGTCTTATAATGAAAAGGCAATGTACAATGATGCATTAATGGCCTACGAATATGTAAAAAAACA
This sequence comes from Asprobacillus argus, assembly GCF_032248395.1. Lineage (NCBI taxonomy): Bacteria > Pseudomonadati > Bacteroidota > Flavobacteriia > Flavobacteriales > Flavobacteriaceae > Asprobacillus > Asprobacillus argus. The sequence goes on along the minus strand of NZ_JAVTTO010000001.1, from coordinate 264,293 downwards.
ATTTCCCGATGAGCAAATAGTCGTCTATGGACGCTCCTTGGGTTGTACTTTTGCCACTAAAGTAGCAACTAAAAAGAGCCCTAAACATGTGATCCTCGAAGCACCTTTTTACAATATGAAAAAAGGAGTACGGTTTTATTCGAAACTGGCGCCAACATTTATTATCAAATACAAGTTTGAAACCAATAAAGATATACCCAAAGTAACCAGCCCTATCACTTTTTTTCATGGTGATGCAGATATTGTTACTTCGTTTGAAGATTCAAAAGATCTATTTAACCTGGCTATTTCCCAAAAAGATTTTGTTGTGATTCCTGAGGGGACACACCACAACCTTAAAGACTTTGCCATTTATAAGAAAAGATTGTCTGAAATCCTTTCTGTCATTCCGACAGAACTATCGTTTTGAAATACATAAAGCGATAGTGACGAGGAATCTCAAAACTAGATTTCTCAATCGAAGTTGACCTTCTCATTTCGAAATGACAACTTACATACTTTTCTTATCTCTTTTACCGTTATCTAAACATGAGAAAGAAACTACTCATTGTTTTATTGTTGTTTTCTGCTGGGTTATTTGCCTTCGTTCAACTAAATAAAAAGGCAAAAGTATATGCCCATACAATCACCAGTGTTTTTAGTGAACCTAAGTATATACATAAAAAAGGAAATACTATTAAGGATAGGGTACTTGTTCCTGAAGGGTATACGAGAACTGAATATCCAGAAGGTAGTTTTCAATCATTTATTCAGAACTATCCTTTAAAAGCTTCTGGAGCTAAGGTGATCAATTACGATACATCTCCTTACTTTTATCAATCTGGTCATATCGGTGTTCTAGAACTATCTGTTCCTAAAAATGGATTACAGCAATGCGCAGATGCACTGATTCGTTTACGATCTGAATATCTTTGGAAAACCAATCAAAAAAATAAAATTGGATTTGAATTTACGAGCGGTCATTATTGCTCGTGGTCAAAATATGCACAAGGGTATCGACCGAAAATACGAGGTAATAAAGTGTCGTTTCACAAAATAGCACAACCAGATCATTCGAAACGTAACTTCTATCGATTTTTAAATCTGATCTATGCCTATTCTGGTACGTTGTCTCTATATAATGAACTACCTAAAGTAACTTCTTCCAAAGATTTAAAAATAGGAGATATGCTAGTGCGACCAGGAACACCTGGACATATTGTAATGATTGTAGATGAGATAAAAGATATACGCGGTAATAAACTATTTGTCTTGGCACAAGGAAACACTCCCGCTCAGAGTGTACATATGTTGAAAAACCTTTCAAATACCAGGATGAGTCCATGGTACGAACTTCCAAGAAGATCCTTTATTGAAATTCCTGGATACTACTTTGAAAACTCGAAGTTTATTCGGTTTAAAGATTAGAAAGCCTACCTTTGTCAAAATTTTTGGAATGACCACTTTTGACGATCTAGACCTATCCAATCAACTCCGAAATAGCATTGAAGAGATGGGATTTACACACCCAACACCAATTCAGGAAGAAGCATTTTCTGTAGTACGATCTGGAAAGGATGTTGTAGGTATAGCACAAACGGGTACTGGGAAAACTTTTGCTTATATGATTCCGATACTTCGTGATTTAAAGTTTTCTAAGCAAAGTACGCCAAGAGTTTTAGTCTTAGTGCCTACACGCGAATTGGTATTACAAGTAGTAAGTGAAATTGAAAAATTAGCAACTTATATTAATGTACGTGTGTTAGGTGTTTATGGAGGAACCAATATTAATACGCAAAAACAAGCCGTGGCTCAAGGTCAAGATATTATTGTAGCTACTCCAGGACGCTTGTATGATTTAGCATTGAGTAATGTGCTAAAACTAAAGTCTATTCAAAAATTGGTAATCGACGAAGTAGATGTTATGCTAGATCTAGGGTTCCGTTTTCAACTCTTGAATATTTTTGATTTATTACCAAAAGCACGACAAAATGTGATGTTTTCGGCAACCATGACTCAAGATGTTGATGAGCTCATATTTGATTTTTTTAGATCGCCACAAAAAGTATCAATTGCGGTGAGTGGAACACCGTTGGATAACATAGCGCAAACTTCATATAACGTTCAGAACTTCTATACAAAGGTGAATTTATTGAATCATCTTTTAAAAGATAAAGAAACCTTTAGTAAAGTATTGGTCTTTGTATCTAATAAAAGAAGAGCCGATCTATTATTTAACGCTGTAGAGGAAGTATATGGTTCTGAAACCTGCGTGATTCATTCTAATAAAACTCAGAATTATCGTATTCGTTCTATTCGTCAGTTTGATGAGGGAAGTAATCGGATTTTGGTTGCTACAGATGTAATGGCACGTGGATTGGATTTAGATGAGATTTCACACGTGATCAATTTTGATACACCTCATTTTCCGGAAAATTATATGCATCGAATTGGTAGAACGGGTAGAGCAGAACATGAGGGGAAAACTATCTTGTTTTCAACAGAAAAAGAACAAGAGGCGAAAGAAAGAATTGAAAACCTCATGGATTATGTGATCCCGATGATAGCGTTTCCAGAAACGGTTGAAGTTTCTAAGCAGTTAACTGAAGAAGAACGCCCTAAGGAGGATAGAGAGATTTCAAAGAACAGGACTTCACAAGAGTATATTCCAGGGCCAGCATTTCATGAGAAAAAGGAAAAGAACAAAAAGACCAATCAAGGTGGCTCATATCGTAGAGAAATAGCGAAGAAATATAAAAAGCCAAAGACAAGGGGGGATAAGAATTATAACAGACGAAACAAGAAGAAATAAGATGCGTGTATTGACGGAGCAGGAGTTGCACAATCTTGCCATGAACATTGTTGGAAAGAAGCTGGAACAAATGGGTTATGAATTTCAAGCGATCAATAGTCAGTTAAAACGACACCCTCAATTTGTACTTTTTAAAAAAGGAGAGCCTACCATTTTTGTATTGGTGAAAGCGACAAAAAACATTCAGAATCCAGAAGAATACGATGTCCTATGGATGGAAACATTTAAAGAACATGCCAAAAAACAAAACGCTAAAGTCTGGTTCGCTGGAGTAGGAATCGCAAATGCAGAAAGTACAGATCTGCCCGTTTTTAAAGACCAACCGTATTACGTGGCTTTTGACGATTTTGTAAAAATTATTCCATAAAAAAAGCGCCACTTTTAAGTGGCGCTTTTTTTAATATATATATCTAATACTTAATCAACTTTCGTTTCTAAAAGATCAAAGAATTGTCCAATCTTTGGCATAATAATAATCTTTGTTCTTCTATTCTTTGCTTTATTTTCTGGTGTGTCATTTTCAGCAATAGGAACATAACTACTTCTACCAGCAGCAATTAATCTACCTGGTTTTACACCATACTTATATTGTAATATTCTTGTAATTGCAGTAGCTCTTTTAGCAGAGAGGTCCCAGTTATCTTGAATGATATCATTTTTGATTGGTGTAGAATCTGTATGTCCTTCGATCATTACTTCCATTTCTGGTTGTCCTTTTACCACAGTAGCTACTTTTTCTAATACCTTGTATGCTTTGTCTGTTACATTATAACTTCCACTCTTGAATAATAATTTATCAGAAATGGATATAAATACTACCGTTTTTTCAACATTGATTTCAATATCTTCATCATCGATACCTTCTTTTAATTCTTTCTTTAAATGAAAGGCAACTACCAAGTTCAATGAATCTTTTTTAGAGGCAGCAGATCGAATTCTATTGATATACCTGTCTTTTTTACTCAATTGAGCTAAGGTTTCTTTAATGTTGTCATTTGCACCTTTGGTAAGTACCGTTAAGTTGTCAACATATTCTAGTGTCTTTTCCTTGTCTTTCTTCAATTCAGAAATGGTATTATCTAAACCAGAGATCTGATTTTGATATTTTTCTTTTTCAATTAAACATTTTGTCAAGCTATTTTTTACAGCAACTAACTCGTTCTGCGCTTTTTTATGTCTTGCTTCTAAATTGGCATAATCTTTTTTAGAAACACAAGAAGCCGTAAGTATAACGGTTACAGCTAATAGTACTAGTTTCCTCATTTTATAAGTAATTAAATTAAGAGAGTTACAAAGTTAAAAAAATGTGCGTATAAAAATAGGGATTAACAATAATTTGTGAGCATTTTGTGAGAACTTTAAATACTATCTTTGCTTTGTAAAATGAATATCATGAATCCACGCCGTTTTATTGTTGTTAGTCTAACTTTTTTACTTTTTATATCCTGTGAAAAGAAAGAACCGTTTAGATTAGGAGGAAATGTTTTTGGAACTACCTATAGTATCATTTATTACGGGAACGCGAATTATGAAAGTGCTATTGACGGACTCTTTACAGATGTTAATAAATCGCTATCTACATATATTCCCACTTCAGATATCTCTAAGATCAATAATGGCGAAAAGGATGTAAAGGTGGATGCACTTTTCAAAGAAGTATTTCAAAAATCGGAACGAATCTTTCAGGAGACAGATGGGTATTTTGACCCTACTGTTGGTGATCTAGTAAATGCATGGGGTTTTGGACCTGAAAAACCACTGAATGATTTGGATAGTACCAAAGTATCCGAGTTAATGTCGTTTGTAGGATTTGATAAAGTTAAGATTAAAGACGGATTGGTTGTTAAAAGGTATGACGAAACCTATTTTGATTTTAATTCTATCGCGAAAGGATATGGAATTGATGTTATAGGGAGATTCTTAGAAAGTAAAGGGGTTAAGAATTATTTGGTAGAAATAGGAGGAGAAATACGAGCAAGAGGAACGAAGCCAGAGGGTAAACTTTGGACGGTGCAATTGGATAACCCAAATACAGATGGAAGTCGTTCAGCATATACCTTGTTGCAGTTAACCGATAAATCTATGGCAAGCTCTGGGAATTACCGAAAATTTAGGATCACAGAAGATGGGCAGAAATATGTACATACGATCAACCCTAAGACGGGATACGCTACGGAGAGTAATTTACTGGCGGCAACGGTAATCGCAGACTTGGATTGTGCAGATGTCGATGCATATGCTACTGCTTTTATGGCAATGGGTTTAGAACGCTCAAAAGTCTTCTTAAGTTCGAAACCTAATCTTGAGGCTATTCTTATCTATGTTGATGAAAATGGCGAGTTAAAGGAGTTTACGAATCGTAAATAATTCTTTTAAGGCTTAAAAACAACCGGTAATATCTCTCCTTTCATTAAGCGATACTTCTCTGTAAGTTGGGGTGAGATCTTTTTTGTATAGTCTACTTCATCAACGTTAAAGCCAATAGATCTGAGTTTGTCGAAATAATCTCTTCCGTACACTCTCACATGATCATACTGACCGAATATCTTTGCTCGTTCTTTAGGGTCTGTAATAGAATCGTCTTCAAACGTGGTTGCTATGCTCAGATCTTGCGGAATTTGAAAAATGCCAAATCCTCCTGGTCTAAGCACTCGATATAATTCTTGCATGGCTTTGGTATCGTCTGGAATATGTTCCAATACATGGTTACAGAAAACAACATCGAAAGAATTGTCTTCAAAAGGAAGCGCCGTGATGTCAGCTTTCACATCGGCAATAGGAGAGTAGAGGTCTGCTGTAATGTAATCGTGTTCCAGTTTTTTAAAACGCTTTAGAAAACATTGTTCTGGAGCCATATGTAATACCTTCTTTTGACTCGAAAAAAAGTCTGTCTCTTGCTGAAGGTATAGCCACATGAGTCGATGACGTTCTAAAGACAAAGTTCCAGGTGCTAATACATTGGGTCTTTGTATACCATATCCGTACGGTAAGAATTTCCGAAAGCTTTTCCCATCAATCGGATCTGTATACGTTTTCCCTTTTAAGTAAAACGCAATTATAGGACGAACCACATAACTCAGTTTAATCAAAAGAGGTCTTGGAATGGTATTTAATATGATCTTGAAAAGCTTCACAGGCTATTTATAATCTTCTCTGGCAGGAGAGAATACATCTGTAATTTCGCAGTACGATAATGCTTTTCCTGAATGTTCAACATTCGTAGGAATCACAGCAATTTCTCCAGGCTTGTATACTTTTGTTTCACCTCCAATAGTCATTTCGAATGCTCCTTGCGTTACCATGGCTATTTGTTCATGGACATGAGCGTGTAATGGGAGTTCAGCTCCTTCTTCAACTTCCCAATAAGCTACGGTCATGTTTTCAGAATGTACAAAGCGCGCCTTGAATCCTGTTATAATTTCCTTTGGAGTTATTTGTTGAATCTCTTTACTAAACAATTATAAAACGAGTTGATTTTGTCTAAATTCATTTTCTTCATCACTTTCAATACCTAAGGCTTCATAGATATATTGAAAGGTAGAAAGCAGTTCAGGTTTTCCATCTACAATGGCAACATCATGCTCAAAATGTGCACTTGGTTTTCCGTCTTTTGTTAAGATGGTCCATCCATCACTTAAGTGATTAATGCGATGTGTTCCCAGATTGATCATTGGCTCGATAGCTACAACCATTCCTTCTACAAATTTCTTGCCACGACCTCGCTTACCATAGTTAGGCATTTCGGGATCTTCATGCATTACTCTCCCAAGTCCATGACCTACTAACTCTCGTACTACACCATATCCATGTTTCTCGCAATATTGCTGAATAGCAAACCCTACATCGCCAACACGGTTTCCTACTTTTAATTCGCGAATACCCGCATATAAACTCTCTTTCGTTACTTGTAGCAGTTTTTGAGTTTCTTCAGCTATTTCACCTACCGAAAATGTATAGGCATGATCACCATAAAATCCATTTTTTACAGCGCCACAGTCGATAGAAATGATATCTCCTTCTTGCAAGGGCTTGTCGTTAGGTATTCCGTGTACTACCTGAGCATTCGGGCTCATGCATAATGTATTTGGAAAATCATACAATCCCAAAAAGCCAGGAACAGCATCCTGCGATCTGATGTATTCTTCGGCAAGTTTGTCTAGATATAAAGTGGTTACACCAGGCTTTACTTCTTTAGCAAGCATTCCCAATGTTCTAGATACCACCAATGCACTCTCACGCATTAATTCTATTTCTTCTCTGGATTTTACTACAATCATAGGTCTTATAAAAGCGCAAAGATACTGTAAATTCTAAAAATAACGTAGTAGTAGTTCTTACCTGAATAAACCCAAGAATCCTTTTTTTCTTTTAGGGACTTCGGGCTCACGATTATAGATTATTTTATAAATCTCTGTCCAACCGATAAAGCCACCAATATTTCGATCATCTATAAACAGGTCTGCATGAATCTTTCGACTAATCTTATGGTCAAACTCCTCTTCAGGATAGTTTTTGTTCACGGCGTAAAAATCAATGCCATTCTTGGAGCAAAAATCTACAGCCTCTTGAAGTTTTCTCCCGCTACGGTATGTCCATAAAATCAAACGATGCCCATCTCCCTGTAATCGTTTAATTGTTTCCAACGCGAAGATCATAGGTTTGCCAACATCAGGATAAGCATCCTCTACAATAGTGCCATCAAAATCAATGGCAATGATCAAATGATTATTAGGAATCATGTTTATTTTTGATACGAGTGTTTATAGGTTTTGGTTGTCAGTATTTTTAAAATATCTCTTTCTAACGTTTCTCTTGAGTACTCTACAAACCGACCTATTTCCTTACCGTCTTTATAAAAAACAAAAGTTGGAATTCTGATAATATTATAACCTTTTTGAAGATTGTCTGGCGTTCTTTTACTTCTGTTAAGAGCAATCATTTCCAGATTATCCATATTGAAATTTGCTTCTTCTAGGATCTTATATAACTTAGGTACTTCTCTTCTACTATCACCACACCAAACACCCATAAAACCAGCAATTTTACATTTGTTGATCTTTTTTCTGATCTTGCTAATAACGGCTTCTTCAGTCTTATACGAATCATAATTTTTGGTAAACCATCTGCTATAGCTTTTGTCAAGAAAAGCTGATTTTTTAACATAGCCGATCAGATGCCCATTTTTGTCTTTTTTTACAGCTGTCTTTTTTTGAGCTGAAGCATAGCAAGTGATGCTTAATGCAAGTATAAACAGAATTTTTTTCATAATACAAATTTACATTGATGAATGAGGTTTCTTTGTTAAAGGTAGAAACTAGCACGCCTAAGATAGTATTTTTTATTGACTCTTGAATTAGGCTTGAAGTTTATAAAAAAGGTATATGTCGCACTACTTTTGGTAAGAATGCTTATACTTTTTACCTTTTAAGATCTTTAAAATATCTTTTTCCAATGTTTGCCTGGCGTGTTCTACAAAACGTCCAATCTCTTTCCCGTTTTTATAAAAAATAATGGTAGGTGTATGTTTAATATGATAGCCTTCTTGTAAGTTATCGGGTGTTTTCTTGCCCCTTGAGATTCCAACCATTTTAGCATTATTATTAAAGTCGAACCCAGCTGTTTCTAAGATTTTATAAAGTCGAGGTATAACTCTCTTGCTATCGTGACACCAGGTGCCTACAAAAGACTTGATAGTAATACCTTTTATGCTTTTCTTTATTTTTTTAACGACCTTTTCGTTTGGTTCGTAACTATGATAATTAGGTTCAAACCATTTTTTAAAATTCGAAGTCATCAAATCTGATTTTTGCATATATCCAATCAAATTTCCGTTTCTGTCGGGTTTGCTCTGACTGTTAATAGTTTGTATGCAAAGTGCAAAGATTGCTAAAAGAAGTGCTTTTTTCATATTACAATAATGTTTGTTGTGTCATTTCAACCGGTTGCTTAACTTTCATTAGATCTAAAATTGTAGGAGCAATATCTCCTAAGATACCATTTTTTATATGCTGTAACTCGGGGTCTATTAAAATAATAGGTACTGGATTCGCAGTATGAGCAGTATGTGGTGTACCATCAGGATTGATCATTGTTTCACAATTTCCATGATCTGCAATTAATAAGGTCGTATAACCATTCTTAAGGGCGGCGCTAATTACATCTTTGGTACAGATATCTACAGTTTCACAAGCTTTTACAGCTGCATCAAAAACACCAGTATGCCCTACCATATCACCATTAGCAAAGTTTAGACATACAAAATCTACATCCCCTTTTTGCAATTCAGGTATAATAGCATCTCTTATTTCATAGGCACTCATTTCGGGCTTCAAGTCATATGTCGCCACTTTGGGTGAAGGACATAACAACCGCTTTTCTCCGTCAAATTCTTTTTCTCTACCACCTGAGAAAAAGAAGGTCACATGCGGGTACTTTTCTGTTTCCGCAATTCTAATTTGTGATTTTCCTGCTTGCTCTAAAACTTCTCCTAAGGTATTCTCAATATTATCATTGTTATAGATCACTTTTATATGCTTAAAAGTTTCGTCGTAGTTAGTCATCGTCACAAAGTACAATGGTAATTTATGCATATTGTATTCATGGTTGTCTTCTTGACTTAAAACTTTGGTCAATTGTCGACCTCTATCAGTTCTGAAGTTAAAGAAAATAACCACGTCATCATCTTGTATGGTTGCCGTTGGATTATTGTTTTCATCAACCATTATAATAGGTTTGATAAATTCATCTGTAACTCCTTCTTCATAACTATCCAATATGCTTTTTTCGGCATTATTAGACTTTGTGCCTATTCCATTAACAATGGCATCATACGCGAGTTTAATACGTTCCCACCGTTGATCTCTGTCCATGGCATAGTATCTTCCTGTTATAGTGGCTAATTTTCCAGCAGTTTTTTTGAGGTGATTCTGTAACTCGTTAATAAAGTACTTTCCCGATTTAGGATCACAGTCTCTACCATCTGTAAACGCATGTACAAACGCATTTGGAACGCCAGCATTAGCAGCAGCTTCCAAAAGTCCTTTCAAGTGATCTATATGAGAATGAATACCTCCATTGGAAACCAAGCCAAGAAAATGAACTTTTTTGTTTTCTCTTTTAGCATATTCGAATGCTTTAATCAATTCTTTTTCTTGAGCTATTTTGTTTTCTCTGACAGCAATATTGATTTTCGCTAAATTTTGATATACAATTCTTCCAGCTCCCAAGTTTATATGGCCGACTTCTGAATTTCCCATTTGACCTTCGGGAAGTCCTACATGTTCACCATCTGTTCTTAATTCTGCAGAAGGATAGTTATTGTATAATGAATTAATGTATGGTGTTTTGGCATTGTAAATGGCCGATACTTTTGGGTCTTGTGTAATACCCCAGCCATCTAAGATCATTAAAATTACTTTCTTGGACATTCTAAAAAATTAAGAGATAAAGATACAAAGCTTTGGAGTTGGAAATAGGAATGTTAAAATAATTTTACGAAATCGTTTTTATTAACACTTTTTAAGAGTCAATTGCTAAATAGTATTAAGAAACTGTTAAACGCTTGTTAATTCAGGCTTTTAGGTGAAACATTATCTTTTTTCCTTAGTCTACTATGTATAAAATAACAAATAACTTAAAATCCTACAATCATGAAAAAATTAATTCTACCAATCATCGTATGTCTTTTTGCATTTGGTACAGCCAATGCAACAACTACTAACGTACCAAGTAAAGAAGTTACTAGCTATTCATATAAGGTGAATAACTTCTGTAAATTAATCCAAATGGGTAAATATGACGCTGTAAAAGCTTTAATTGAAGCTGGAGAAGATGTGAATCAAAAATCGAATGGAATGACTCCTTTAATGTTTGCAGCTCGTCATAATAAAGCAGAAATTGCAAAGCTTTTAATTAAGCATGGAGCAAAACTTAAAGCAAAATCTGATAAAAGCAGATTAACTGCATTAGATTTGGCTAAAAGATCAAAAGCAATGGACGCTATGAAAGTAATCGAAGATGCCCTTGATAAAAAATAAGAGTACCTACCCAGTTAAATTAAAAGCTCTGATACTTTACGTATCAGAGCTTTTTTTTTAAAACTTAATAAAGCCAACTGCAAGTAGTACTATTACAAGCAGTATTCCTATAACAATTGCTTTCTTAATGAAGGCAATGTTATTTTCTCTTTTGATTTGTTTTCGAAGTGCTCTCAATTGAGCAGGTGTCGACTTTTTGTCAAAGTGAAGTTCCGTTTTTGTGGTGTATTCTACACTATTTTCTTTTAATTTATTGAAGGCACTAGGCCTAGCCCTTTTATTATTTTTTAGACTAGCTAACATAGCACCCACGCTTCCGCCAAAACCCATAGCAATTTGATTTAAAGGTTACTATATATATGTAGCAAAAAAGTAGAAAATGTTACATAACGATATTTTAAGACCTCATCGATAAAATGTAACTTCGCAATCTGTAAATAAGAGAACAATACAGTCAATAAATATCAGATAATATGTTTAGACAAGACAATTCACAAGAAATTAAAGAGTACTTAAGTAAAGAAGCTATCATTTTAGATGTACGAACCCTTATGGAGTGGAACGAAGGACATATTGAAGGAGCTGAACATATTGTGTTAAATACGATTCCTGAAAATTTAGATAAGATCAAATCTTTTCAAAAGCCAATTATCGCAGTTTGTAAAAGTGGAGGTCGAAGTGGAGCCGCTCAAGAATTTTTATCAAATAATGGTTTGGATGTTATTAATGGTGGACCCTGGCAGAATGTTGCTCAGTATCTTTAAGAATAATTGTTAAATCCAGATTTTCTCAACCTTTCTAATCTCTTATATACTTTAATGGAGTAGGTTACCTTTCTAACAACAGCAAATACTCCGCCAATTAGTGCACCTGTAAAAGCACCCATGGTAAGAGGATCAAAATTGTGTCCGGTAATCAAATATTTTAGAAAAAATACTGCCATCCCAATCATGATGGAGATTAAAAAAACTTGCAATTTAGATTTAGAATAGAAAGCATATATTCCGCAAAAGAACCCAGTTACAATAGAAGTCGCAGTAATCTTGGTTAAAAAAACTTCAATTAACGGTGTACTTACAGGCAAGAAAAAAGAGGTCATAAAAAGACCAATAACAGCGCCCGTTAAAATTCCAATTCCTACTTTTAGTAACATATACATCTAAATTAAGGGATTTAAATGTACAAAATATTTTTAGATTAAATTGTTTTTTTGAGCCTTTAAAACAGCTTCCAATTTATTGTGAACATGTAATTTTTTATAAATGTTCTCGATATGTTTTCTAACTGTTGATGGTGATATAATGAGGTTTTCGGCAATTTCTTGATAGTTTAGACCTTTGCTTAATTGAATGAGGATCTCAGTTTCTCTTTTAGAGAGCTTAACCTCTTCCATATCTTCTTTCTTTTGGGTCTCTATAATCGGATTCCTCAAGAGTTTTAAGGTTTTTAGAGCTATGCTAGGCGTCATAGGTGCTCCTCCATTCATTACTTCCTGGATACTGTTATATAAGTTTTCTGCATTTACTTCTTTGAGCAGATAACCATTGGCTCCAGCTTTTATGGCTTCAAAAACATAGTTGTCGTCATCAAGAACCGTTAGCATAATCACCTTTATGTGCGGATATTTTCTTTTGACAATTTCGGTTGCTTTGATGCCATCCATTTCCGGCATCTGTATATCCATCAGAATAACATCAACGTTACTGTTGTTTTCTAATTTCCCTAATAATTCAGCGCCATTATTTGCATAGAATTTTACAGAAATAGTATCAAAAAAAGATAGCTTTTCTTTAATCGCTTTTACTAGAAAATAATTGTCTTCTGCTATACAGATCTTAAGTTTCATACAAGAAGAGTTAGTCTCGTTAAATATACGCCATTGCGCTGATTCATTTTATACGTCATTTGACGTATTTTGTAGAGGGATGGTTAAGATGATACTCGTCCCATTACCCAATTTTGAATTTACGGATATTTTGCCACTGGCCTCTAAGGCTCTTTTTTTCATATTGAGTAACCCATTGCCAAAAGTGACATTTTCTAGGTCAAAACCGATACCGTTATCCTCAATATAAATAGTAAAGGAGTTGTTGTCATTTTCTAAAAGAATATTAACTGTTGAGGCATTAGAGTACTTTAAGGCGTTGTTAATCCCTTCTTGAAAAATTCTGAATATATGCATTCCAGAAACCGAAGAGAAAGTCATTGGGTTAGGAATGGTGTTCTTAAGATTAAACTGAATTTCGGAAGTAACATTTTTTGCTTTACTAATAAAATTAAGCATCCGATTATGCAAATCTTCAGAGGTAATCTCATTCCTGTTCATTGCCCAAATCGTATCTCTTAATTGATCAATGGTATCTGTAGTGAAGTTGCCAATCCCCGTGAGTTTTTCCTGCATTGTGGGACTCATCTCTTTGGAAACAAATTTTAAGTTGTCTAAAGAGGATGTAATAAAGGTAAGTTGAGAACCAATATTATCATGCAGATCTTGAGAGATACGCAATCGTTGCTCTTGTAATTTGTTTTGCGTTTTAATAGTTGCCAAGGCATCTTTCAATGCCAACTCTTTCAATAATTGTTTTCTTCTAAATTGATTTCTTTTGTACACTCCAAATGAGATAATACCCAGTGTGATAAGTGCGAAACCGAGGACTATCGCATATAAATTTCGAGTTTTGATAGTTAGTTCGTTTTCTAAGATCTGTTCTTTTTGTGTAACGATCTCTTTCTCTTTTTCTGCAGTTTGAAATTGGATTTCTAGTTCGGCGATTCGTGTATTCGTGTCCTTGTTTAAAATACTGTCTTTTAAATAGGTGTATGTTTTATAATAGAGAAATGCATTTTGAGTATCTGAAATTTTATCATAGCTTTTATAAAGGTATTCCAATGCATATTTTCTCAGAGGGAAATAATGATTTTTAGAAGCCATTTTCTCGGCCTCTTTAAAATGAATGATAGCCTTCCGATACTCTTTTTTTGCATAGTGAAGATCTCCTAAATATAGTTGACTATCCGTAATGCCATAGACGTCATTTCTGTTTTTTCGTATTTGGAGCGCATCGTTCAAATACTGTTCAGCTAGGTCAAATTGCTTTTTCTTTATATATACCTCAGCTATATGTGTTTGCGCAAAAGGAATTCCAATACTATCCTTATTTACAACGCATAGGTCTAAAGATTTTTTGTGATAATAATACGCACTATCAAATTGAGATAAGCGCTGCTTTAGAACACCATAATTGTTATATGCACCTATTAACTTTATGGACTTCGTATCCGATTTTTCGAGAATTAGAATTCCTTTCATCATGTAAAAAAGGGCTTTTTCCAAATCCCTGTTTTTAATTTTCCATCCTAATGAGATGTAAGAATCTGCGTAGTTTTCTATATCATCTAATTGTTGATAAAGCTTTGCGGATTTCAAAGTGTACTCAATGGCCATATCAAATTTTGAAGAAAAGTGATATGCGAGCGATAGTGCTGCATATGACTTTGCAAGAAGTTCTTGATCTCCTAATTCTAACGCAATTTTTTCAGCATCCTGAGTTAAGGCTAAATACTTTTTTGAGTTTGTTAGCGCTTTGTCATACTCAATGCTCACAATGGTTTGTACAAATTGCCTCTTAGACATACGATCTTGTAAACTAAAAATACTGTCTAAATAACTACTAGTTTGAGATTGACAAACATGACAAAGTAAAAAAAGAACAATGAGAACGATTCTCTTCATGAACTAAGGTTAACATCCGCTACAATTTACAAATTATTTGAATAGAGGTTCCTTTTCCTGGAGTTGTAACAATTTTTGTAGTACCATCAACTTCACTCATGCGCTTTTCTATGTTGCTTAGACCATTACCTAAAGAAACTGTTTCTTTGTCAAACCCTTTTCCATTATCTGTGACGAAAATAACCAGATCGTCACTTTTTTTCGAAATATTAACCTCTAGCATCGACGCATCTGCATACTTAATAGTATTATTTATAGCTTCTTGAATGACTCTAAAAATATTAATTCCTTTCAGGGAGCTAAATTCAAGATGTTCTTCAATTTCTTGATTGAATTTAAAATCAATGGTGTCTATAGCGCCCTTTGCTTTTTCTATAAATGATAGAATTCTAGTATGAAGATCTTCGATCGTGATCACGTTCTTATTCATAGCCCATATGGTATCACGTAATTGGAAAATAGTTTCCGACGTAAAAGTACTTATGCTAGAAAGTTTTTCTTTTAATTTTGGAGTGGCATCTTTAGTAACAAATTTTAGATTGTCTATAGATGAAATGATAAACGTCAATTGAGAACCAATATTATCATGCAAATCTCTAGAAATACGTAAACGTTGTTCTTGTAATCTGTTTTGGGTTTTAATAGTGGCTAATGCATCTTTTAGGTCTAGCTCTTTTTGTAATTGTTTTCTTTTAAATTGATTTTTTCTATAAATGCCGTATGAGATGAGTGCAACAAGAAGCAAGGCAAAACTTGTAAGCACGATGTAAAGATTTCGATTTTTAATAGCTAACTCATTTGCTAGTATCTGTTCTTTTTGTTGTAAGATCTCCTTTTCCTTTTTTGCAGTTTCATATTTTGTCTCCAGTTCTACTACTTGTTCTTTAACTTCCTTTGAGTAGAAGCTAATAGCAAGACCTTCTCCTTTGGCTGTGTAGTAATTCATTTTGTTAAAATTCTTTTCGTAAGCGCTTATTAAGGAGAGCCCTTGATAAATGTAAGAAAGCTTGTCAGGGATATCATTTTTCTCATAGTACCCTATAGATTTAGAAAAGTAGTTTTTAGATAGGGCAATTTTTCCTGTTCTCAGATATAACAGCCCTAAAGAAGTATTTAAACTGGCGATTTCAGATTCAGAATTTAAAGCCTTTCTATATTTTAAAGATTCTTTGAATAATCGAATAGCTTCTTTATTTTTATTCTTTAGAAAATAAATGTTTCCAAGATTGGAATAGGCAACACCTAAAGTTCTGTTGTTTTTAACTATTTCTGCAAGTTTAATGGCTTCTTCAAAACTAGTAATAGATGCAGTCGTGTCTTTCACAAAGAGATATGCTTTCCCTAAATTAACTAGCTCATTTGCTTGTCTAAAAGTATTTTTTTGCTGTCTGTAAGCGGTTAAAATTTCTAAATGGTACTGAATGGCTTTGTCATAGTTTTTTATAGAGCTGTACATGTTGGCGATATTACTTTTCATAATTAACGCATTGCCAATCATCCCTCTCTCCTCAAAAAATTTCATAGCATCTATGCTCATAACCATTGCAGAATCGATTTGTTGAAGTTGCTGATAGATCGTGGCTAGGTTTGCGTTTATCTTGGCAATGCCCAAAGTATCTTTGTTTTTTCTTCTCAGTTTTAGTGCATGTAGATAACTTGATTTACTGGCGTCGATGTCGCCTCTAAATAGGTATACGGCTCCCATGTCACTTAATTGCTGCGCCAGTGCTTTTTCGTCATTCATAGTGTTCAAAAGCCTCAAAGCCTGATGTCCATATTTTAAAGAAGAATCTGTAGAAATAGCTCTATAATACCAGGTAAGATCTCCCAAGATCTTTGCTTTTTTAGCATCTGTATCTACGTTTAAAAGTGTAGCCTTAAGACTGTCAATAAGTTTTGTTTGTGCACAAAGTGTAGTTGATGCAAAGAGCATCACAAATAAGAATATATATAACGGGTTTTTCATGTTTTTGTTTTTTAGGATTAGCAAGGGAAGATCAAGTGAAAATTTCCCAGAGTGCGTGATGTATGTTTAAAATAGTAGTACGTATACTTAGGAATTTTTGATGCGTTTCTAGCTCGATTTTATCAATATCAACAGGAGTTGTTTCTAATTTTTGGGATCTATTTTTTTCTTGCTCTAGCTGAGACGAAATGACTGAAATTCGTTCACTGCCTTTTCGTCTTAGCTTTAGAATAGAGATATAGAACAAGAGTATAAGTCCACATAAAAAAATGCCGAATATAAAGGATAGATATAGGGGATGGTGTATAATATATTTGGCCATTGTATTACATCAGGTAAAATGTGATTTGTTTTTCTCCACTTCCCATAAGCAATAACCCAAGAATGTCCATGCCTTTTACAGTTTTCTTTTCTTTAAAGATGTAAAGGGTAGAGTTTACATTCTTTGTAACTGATCTAATGGTCCATTTATGCTGGTCAGTTTGAGCTTTATAATCTACCACCTCATATTTACCTGAAGTCTCTTGATTACCTTCTATTTTAACTCGTAGTTTGATATAAGAACCAACAGACATTCTATCATTATCTGTAACATCTAATTTTACAGTCCCTGAAATACTAGATACTTTCTTATTCATATTTATAAAAGAATAGGTCCAGCTTTTGTATGTAAAAGACGGCATGTAATTAGTTGTTCGTTTTTTTGTCGTCGTAGTTGTAGTACTGGATTTCTTTTTTAATGGAACCACGGCTACATTGTCGTAATTCGCATGTCTATTAATAAAGTTTCTGTCAAAATCGGCAGAACCTGTTATTTTCCCATTTTTAAAGATGATTTCTCGAAAATAAAAGGAGTCATAGCTAGACGACTTATAGTGTTTTTTAACCCAATTATCTTTATTGTCATATGCATAATTGTAATCGTACACATAGGTTTTTTTACCTTTACTAGTGCTTTTAATTAGATTTCCTTTTTTGTCATATACATATGAAGAAGTACTGTTGCTCCACTTGCTTTCCGATGTATAACCAACGCTTTTATCATTCTTGTAAACTGTAGTATACGTACCATTTATGCTTCCATCTTTTGTGCTATAGCTAGTGCGTATTTCTGTTCTTTTAGATCCGTTATATCGGATTTCAGTTTCTGATGAAAGTTGATTTTTTGATGTATAGCTTTCTTTTTTTATAATTCTTCCCTTATTATCTGTTGTATAAGTATCCACAGCTTTACTACCGTCGGGATAAATCATCTCTTTTTTAGTTACGTGACCTTTACTGTTATAGCTAAATTTTACATCTGTTGAATATTTAGTTTTTTTCGAACTTACATTGTCTATGCTCGTGATTTGATTTTCAGAGTTATAGTTGTATCTTTTTTTGGTAGGAGAACCATCAGAATAGGTACTGTGGTATAAATAGTAAGATTCTGTTAAATAACCATTGTCATTATAAGAATTAATGGAAACGGATTTCTTTACAAATCCACCACTATTTTTATCATAAGTATAATAGTGCTGAATAGTCTTTCTGACCTTCTTGTTTAAATTTCTGGAAGATAGATTATACTCATTAGATTGGCTGAACCCAAGAGTAGTTGTCAAAATCATAGCAATGAAGATGTAAAGTACTTTTTTCATGAGAGTTGTTTTTTAAGGTTAGTTTTGTTGCTTTAAAGGAGATGGCTGGATTATGCGTTGACAACACCAACCATCTGAACCCTAAAAAACAACCGTCGTTCTTTTATTCGTGGAATTGCCCAAGCCATCCCTGACCTAGAGGTTCTACATTAATTTCGTTAAAAGTGCCATTATTGTTCGGTGATACATTAAAAGCGATATTGTCTCTACAATCGTCTTTGAATTTGTAGTTGTTGGTGCCTATTAGAACAGGGTTTTTTAATGTGATACAATCATGTCCTTCTATTTCTACAGTCAATTCATTATTTATTAAAGTAAAAGTTGCGGTAGTCCCATCGGTATAAGGAGAACCTGTCTGAGCAAAACTGTATGTTAAATTGTATGTTCCTTCAATCGAAGTAGGCACTGTTCCTGCTGTTTCTCCTGATGCTAGGGTGTATGAGCATTCTGTTTCGCAATCTGAGGTATTTTGATTATTTGTTGTACAGGCTGCAGCTAGTAAAAGAATCGCAACTAAGGAACTTATTTTTCGTACTATTTTCATTTTTATCTGTTTAAGATTATGTTACAAATCTCATTAATAGAGGGATAAAAAAAAATACGCCATATGACGTATTTTTTCTAGGGAGACATCTTGGGATTAATAAACTTTTTGTATAAGTTCGTCTATGGTTGTTAATTCACTTTCTGGGATCAAAATTCTGAATTCGTCATTGGTAGATCCTTTGGCTGTGGTCCATTGTATATCAAATTCCAATAATTTTAATCCTGATTTAGTATCTCTAACTTTTAGAGATTTAATCCTTTTTCGATTACCGGTTAGTGCTATTTTCTTATTGTTTATTAGCAAGAAATCACGAAATATTTTTACTTCGGGATTCTTAATTCCTTTTTTCAAATGGGTATAACTAAAAGTCATGCGAAGCCATGGAATTAAAATAGCTAATGGAATAGAGAACAAAAGTCCCATCCAAAAACCAGTATCTCTCAAGAACATGAGTCCAATAGTTCCGAGGATAGCAATACCGATACCAAAATAAATATTATCCTCTCTTTTATTTCCCTTTTCAATGGTCACGAATTCGTCCCACATTCTGGTATCGTATTGCCAATATGCTAATAGCTTGTTTTGTGTTTCCATAATTGAAGATTCAA
Organism: Asprobacillus argus; assembly: GCF_032248395.1. Taxonomy (NCBI): domain Bacteria; kingdom Pseudomonadati; phylum Bacteroidota; class Flavobacteriia; order Flavobacteriales; family Flavobacteriaceae; genus Asprobacillus; species Asprobacillus argus. The sequence goes on along the minus strand of NZ_JAVTTO010000001.1, from coordinate 244,972 downwards.
AGTATGTTTCAAATCTCTTGAAATCGGAAAATCAAATCAATACGCCAAATGACGTATTTTTAAAATGTAATGTGAGGATGTATTTTTTGAAGCTTTTTTATGTCATCATGAAGCCTTGTTAAGAACTGCAGATGTGCTTCAGACTTTGGGTTAAAAGGTTTGTGGGATAATCCATTTTGAACCTTTTCAACCTCTTGCATAGTGGTTTTAGCACCTTCAGAAATCCAAACTTCGGTAAATCTATTCCAAATATATTGGATAGCCGTTTCGTTAGGATGAATCATATCTTCCGCATAAAAACGATAGTCTCTTAATTCATCCATCATGATCTCGTAGGATGGAAAATATGAAGAGGTACGACCTCCATCTACCACTTGATGAATCGCACTTATAAGATGCGATTTGCTAAGTTGATTTTGCTCAAAGCCATCTTTTAAATGACGCACAGGAGATACTGTAAATACTATAGAGGCATTTCTATTCACACTTTTAATCAAGGTAATAACAGCCTCTAAACTGGCTACAATTTCAGAAACAGAGAGTAACTCTTTTAAGAATTTCTTTTGTGGAACCTTATGGCAGTTCGCGACTATGTGATCGCTTTCAATATGTCTATACACCCATGCTGTTCCCAGGGTAATGCAAATATGAGAGGCATTATAAAGTTGCTCATTTGTAGCCTGAAGCCCAGTATTCAAATTATTTAAAAGTGTTTCCTTGTTGGAGTCACTCATACTGGAATGTGCATCAAAGCAATGCCAGCGCTCATTGAGTAGGAAAATATCTTCGTTAGTATATTTCTTTTCATTGATCGCATTGATAACTAGTTGTTCAATCGCTTTAGGATGAAATAAAATACCGAAAGGATTTTGAAGAGATCTAAACTTGTAGAAGGATAATTTATTCGCCATGTTCTCGGCAAAGCAAGACCCTAATAAGAACATCTTTGAATCATAAGAAATAGAGTTTCTAGATTCTTTCGATATTGGTATTTGAGTCTGGAAGTTCATTACATTAAACAATATATTCTTTAACTCTCTCTAAAACTTTTGGGATTCCTCCTGGGTTTTTACCACCTGCAGTCGCAAAGAAATTCTGTCCACCACCACCACCGTGAATTAGTTTCCCTAACTCTCTAACCACTTTTCCAGCATCATATCCGCGTGCATCTGCCAAAGCAGGCGAAATATAGCACGTTAACATTGCTTTGTCTTTTTTAACAGAAGTAGCAAAAAACAAGAACAAATTATCAAATTCTTTCCCTAGGGCAAAAGCGATGTTCTTAATACCGTTCTGATCCAAGTCGATCTTGGTAGCTAAGAATTGCACGCCATTTACTTCTTGCAATTGATTCTTTAATTCTCCGGAGAGATTCTGTGCTTTCTGTTTTAATAATTGCTCTACTTGCTTTCTTAAAGATGTGTTTTCATCTTGTAGCTGTTGCAAAGCTTTTACAGGTTCTTGTGCATTGTTTAACAGGTCTTTCATCTCAAAGAAAGAACGATTGTTTTCAAAATAAAAATCTTTTACCGCGTCTAAGGTAATCGCTTCAATACGACGAATTCCAGCTGCCACAGCTCCTTCAGAAACAATCTTGAAATGCCATAGATCTCCTGTATTCTCAGCATGAGTCCCTCCACATAATTCAATCGATTGTCCAAATCGGATAGATCGAACAGTATCACCGTATTTTTCGCCAAATAAGCTCATCGCTCCTTCAGCAATCGCCTCGTTAATGGGTATGTTTCTCTTTTCTACCAATGGTAATTTCCCATCAATACGAGCATTGACAAAACTCTCAACATCTCTTAATTCTTCCACAGTTAACTTAGAAAAGTGGGAGAAATCAAAACGGAGATGTTTGGAGTGCACAGCAGAACCTTTTTGTTCTACATGTGTTCCTAAAACTTCTCTTAATGCTTGATGTAATAAATGCGTAGCAGTATGATTTGCAGCAGTTCTGGTACGCTGTTTTTCATCGACCACTGCTTTAAAAGTTTGCTCTAAATGTTTCGGTAAATTTTTAGTAAAGTGAATGATTACGTTATTCTCTTTCTTCGTGTCTAAAACATAAAGAACATCACCATTCTGAGCTTCAATATATCCTTTATCTCCAACCTGACCACCACCTTCTGGATAGAATGGTGTAATGTTAAAAACTAACTGATACATGTTTCCGTCTTTTTTAGAAGAAACCTTTCTATATCTTGTAATTTTTACATTTGTTTCAAGTAGATCATATCCTACAAACTCTTCTTCAGTATCATCGGCCAAAATAGTCCAATCATCCGTAGATGATTCACTAGCAGCACGAGAACGCGCTTTTTGTTTTTCCAATTCCGTTTGAAATCCTTTTTCGTCTAATGATAGCCCTTTTTCTCCTAAAATTAACGCAGTAAGATCAATTGGGAAACCATAAGTGTCGTATAGTTCAAAAGCCTTTTCGCCAGAAATAGTGTCGGAACTATTGGTTTCAACAATTCTATTTAATAATACTAAACCTTGCTCCAGTGTATTTAAGAAAGAGTGTTCTTCCTCACGAATTACATTCTCGATGAGTTGCTTTTGTGCTTTTAACTCAGGGAAAGCTTTTCCCATTTTTTTGGTAAGTACATCTACCAATCTGTAGATAAAAGGTTCTTTCTTATTCAGAAACGTAAATCCATAACGAATAGCTCTTCGTAGAATTCTACGAATTACATATCCCGCACCGTTGTTACTCGGTAGTTGTCCATCTGCAATAGAAAAAGCAACGGCTCTTACATGATCTGCTATAACGCGGATGGCAATATCTTTTTTCTCATCTTTTCCATAGTGATTGGAAGTGATGGTCTCAATTTCTCTAATAATAGGTGTAAATACATCGGTATCGTAGTTAGATTGAACACCTTGCAATACCATACACAAACGCTCAAACCCCATACCGGTGTCAATATGTTTTGCAGGAAGGTCTTCCAGTGTTCCATTAGCTCTACGATTGTATTGCATAAATACCAGATTCCAGATCTCAACGACCTGAGGATGATCCATATTTACTAAAGATTTTCCATCCACCTTCGCTCTCTCTTCTTCCGATCTAATATCAACATGAATTTCTGAACATGGTCCACAAGGTCCTTGTTCTCCCATTTCCCAGAAATTATCTTTTTTATTACCCATCAAAATACGATCTTCTGGAATGATTTGCTTCCAAAAATCATAAGCCTCCTGATCCATAGGTAAGTTGTCTTGATCAGAACTTCCTTCAAAAACAGTGACGTATAATGAAGATTTGTCTATATTGAAAACCTCTGTAAGCAATTCCCATGCCCAAGCAATAGCCTCTTTCTTAAAGTAATCTCCAAAACTCCAATTACCTAACATTTCAAACATGGTGTGGTGATAGGTGTCATAACCTACTTCTTCCAAATCGTTGTGTTTTCCAGAAACACGTAAACACTTTTGGCTATCTGAAATACGATTATTTTTAGGAACGGCATTTCCCAAGAAAAACTCTTTAAAAGGTGCCATACCCGAGTTCGTGAACATTAGGGTTGGATCATTTTTTAAAACCATCGGCGATGATGGTACAATATCATGCGCTTTTTCTTCAAAAAAAGATAAAAAGCGTGAACGAATTTCTTGAGATTTCATGTATTCTATATCGTTTTATACTAAAACTGTACTATTAAATGCTGTTTAAAAAAAATCACGAACTACATGAGTTATAAAACATTTTGTAGATTTGTGAGTTATTAGTTGAAACTATATATAGTTTTAACCAGTTTAAAAGCACAAAAGTAGCATATTTAGCGGTATGGCAAAAGTAAAATATTATTACGATTCGGATACGTTATCTTATAGAAAGATAGAAACGAAGAAAGGTAGTATCTATAAAAATACGATTCTGTTGTTATTGGCAGGAGTGCTTCTGATGTTTATTGGGTTTATTGTCTTTAGTCAATTTCTAAAAACTCCCAATGAGTTGGTAAAAGATAGAGAGCTAGAGAATTTGAAGATCAATTATGAATTGATAACGAAAAGAGTTGAAGAGAGTTCTAAGATCTTAACGCAATTACAAGAAAGAGATAACAATATTTATAGGGCATATTTTGAAGCGAATCCAATTCCAGACGAACAAAGGAAAGCAGGATTTGGAGGAGTAAATAGATACGAATATTTAGACGGATTTGAGAATTCTTCTATGATTAAAAAGTTGACGAAAGATATTGATGTGTTGTCCAAACAGATGGTCGTTCAATCTAAGTCTTTAGACGAAATCGTTGCGTTGGCTAAAGAAAAAGAGACCATGTTGGCTTCGATACCTGCTATTATGCCTGTTAAAAAAAGTGATAAGATGTGGATGTCATCAGGATTTAAATATAGAATGCATCCTATTTTAAAGATCAGAAAGTTTCACAAGGGAATGGATTTTACCGCACCAAAAGGAACGCCAATATATGCGTCCGGTAATGGAACTGTGGCTCTAGCCAGAAGAAGTCCTACATTTGGTAAAGTGGTGTATATAGATCATGGATATGGGTATAGAACGATCTATGCGCACATGAGTAAAATTGCCACACGAAGAGGAAGAAAAGTAAAAAGAGGGGATCTGATCGGATATGTAGGAAATACAGGACGTTCCGTAGCACCACATTTGCATTACGAAGTACACAAGAACGGGAGAGCCGTGAACCCTATCTATTACTATTACGGAGATTTGACTCCTCAAGAATTTCTGGCGATGCAGATTGCTGCGGAAGAAGAAGGACAATCCTACGACTAAGGAATTCACTATGCATGTAGACCTACCTGAAAAGAGATACTATAAAATTGGAGAAGTGGCGAAAGCTTTTTCTGTTAATACTTCATTAATTCGTTTTTGGGAAAAAGAGTTTGATATTATCAAACCAAAAAAGAATAAAAAAGGAAATAGACTCTTTACTCCAGACGACATTTCCAACTTCAAATTAATTTATAATCTCGTTAAAGAAAGAGGTTTTACCTTAGAAGGAGCCAAACAAAAGTTGAAGAAAAACCCAGAAGGCGTTGTTAATAATCACGAAATAATTAGTAGATTAGAAGCAGTAAAAGCCGAATTAATTAAAATAAAGAATCAACTTTAAAAAATTCCCATAATGTCAGCAAAGTATGTAGATGTAAATACATTAAAATACATGCTTTATGATGTGCACAAACTAGAGGATTTATTACCAAGAGAGCGTTTCCAAGACCACGATAAAGAGTCATTGGATATGTTCTTAGACTCTGTAAAGGAGTTCGCAGATAGAGAATTATTCCCCTATTTTAAAGAAATGGATGAACATCCAGCATATCATAAGGATGGAAAAGTATATGTGCACGATCAAGTAAAGAAAATGATGTATCAAGGAGGAGAGTTAGGATTGATTTCCGCTCCTTTTGATTATAAAGATGGAGGGATGCAAATTCCTTTGATGACACAGACAGCGGCTTTTTATATGCTCGATGCTGCCAATAATCACTTGCCAGGATATGCAGCGCTCACATCTGGCTCTGCTGAATTAATTATACATTTTGGAAGCAAAAAACTAAATGAAACCTATGTGCCAAATATGCTTTCAGGTGTTTGGAGTGGAACCATGTGTTTAACGGAACCACAAGCAGGAAGTTCTTTATCAGATATTTTGACCAAAGCAATTCCCACTGAGGAAGATCATTATAAGATCAGTGGCCAAAAAATATTTATTTCGGGAGGCGATAATGATTTTACCGAAAACATTATGCATTTAGTTTTGGCTAGAATAGAAGGTGCGCCTAAAGGAACCAAGGGAATATCTTTATTCGTGGTTCCAAAAAATAGACCTACTACAAACGGAGATTTAGAGTTTAATGATGTTACGACTGTTGCAGATTTTCAAAAGCTTGGGCAAAGAGGCTATTGCACAACGCATTTAGGATTTGGAGACGCAGATGACTGCCAAGGTTGGCTTGTTGGAGAGCCTAATAAGGGGTTGCACTATATGTTTCTAATGATGAATGGGGCAAGAATTGCCGTTGGACGTGGAGCATCTGCGATTGCATGCGCTGCCTATTATGCATCATTGAATTATGCGAACGAGCGTGCACAAGGAAGAAAATTATCGAGTGATGGCACAAAAAACTTAGAAGAAGATCAAACGTTGATCATTAATCATCCAGATGTCCGCAGAATGCTACTGCATCAGAAATCAGTAGTCGAAGGCTCAATGAGCTTGGTGATGTTGGCTTCAAAATATTATGACCTTGTCGAAACAGCTACTTCTAAAGAAGAAAAAGAAAAGTATCACACCCTCTTGGAAATGGTTATTCCTATTGTAAAAACCTATCCTTCTGAGGCAGGGTTGCAAGCCGTAAATAATGGAGTGCAAGTGTTAGGGGGCTATGGGTTTTGTACAGACTTTATATTGCAGCAATACTATAGAGATATTCGTATTTTCTCTTTGTATGAAGGAACGACAGGAATTCAGTCTCAAGATTTGTTGGGAAGGAAAGTTCCAATGGATAATGGAAAAGGTCTAGAACTATTGTCCCAAGAAGTGATGAAAACGATCGAAGCAGCAAGTGCTTTTTCTGAGTTGCAGTCACATGCTCAAGTATTGGGAACAAAATTGCAATTGACTCAAAAAGTACTTGGAACTTTGATGCCATTTGCCATGAAAGGTGATTATGAAAGATACTTGGCAGATGCAACTGTTTTTATGGAGTTCCTAAGTTTGGTATTAATGAGTTGGACCTGGCTAGATATCGCAATGAATGCCCACCAATCTATGCAAGATAAAGCATCTAATTTCTCGAATGATTTTTATGAAAGTAAGATTGAGACCATGAAATATTTTTATGCCTATGAGCTGCCAAAAACAACAGGACTTGCGGAGATATTGATGAATCCCGAAACTGTGACAATCAAAAAAGACAAAGAATTTATAGACTAATGAGTACAGTAAATAAACATCTCGATATGTTCAGCGAAAGCTTCAATTTAGAAGATAAGGTAGCCATTATAACCGGTTCAAGTAAAGGGATTGGAAAGGCTATGGCTAAAGGGCTGGCAGAAAAAGGAGCTCAGGTAGTTATTAGTAGTAGAAATCAGGAAGCATGTGATGAAGTGGCTAAGGAATTTACAAGTGAGGGTTTAAAAGCTGTTGGTATTGCTTGTCATATAGGAAAAGAAGAGCAGCGAAAAAGCCTAATTGACAAGACTATTGAAATGTTCGGGCGAATTGATGTATTAGTTAATAATGCGGCAATAAATCCGGTATTTGGACCCATTGAAGAAGTGGACCCAGCCATTTTTGATAAGATCATGGATGTAAACGTAAAGGCACCATGGGCATTGTCTAATTTAGTGCTGCCCCATATGCAAGAAAACAAGAAAGGAAGTATTATCAATATTGCCTCTGTAGAGGCCTTGACTCCAGGTTTTGGATTAGGGTTATACAGTACAAGTAAAGCTGCTTTATTAATGTTGACAAAGAATCAAGCGAAAGAGTGGGGGCAACATGGGATACGAGCGAATGCAGTATGCCCAGGATTGATACAGACTAAGTTTAGTTCGGCATTATGGCAAAATGAAAAGTTATTAAATAAAATAGAAAAAACGATTCCAAGCGGACGCATGGGACAACCAGAAGAAATGGTAGGACTAGCGTGTTTATTAGCTTCCGACGCAGGATCGTATATGACGGGCGGCGTATATACTGCCGATGGTGGTTATATGATAGCGGGATAAGTAAGATACTATGGAAGAAAAATACTGTAAAATGTCATTCCGACAGAACGAAGCGACGAGGAATCTTAAGAAGAGATTTCTCACATTTGTTCGAAATGACAGTCAAAAGAATGAAGCATGAATTTTGAATACTCACAAAAATCAAAAGACGTACAAACAAAACTAAAAGATTTTATAGAAGAACATATTGTTCCTGTTGAAGCTGAGTTTCATGCATTTCAGCAAAACCCAGAGAATCTTTGGAAACGTTGGCCAAAAACCGAAGGGCTCAAACAAAAAGCAAAAGAAACTGGACTATGGAACTTATTTCTACCTGAAGATTATGGAAGTTTAAGTCCAGGGTTAACAAACTTAGAATATGCTCCCTTAGCAGAGATCATGGGAAAACGTATTTGGATCTGCGAGCTATTTAATTGCTCAGCGCCAGATACAGGAAACATGGAAGTTTTGGCAAAATATGGAAGTGATGCACAAAAAGGACGATGGTTAACACCGTTAATGGATGGAGAAATTCGCTCGGCGTTTTTGATGACAGAACCACAAGTTGCCTCTTCGGACGCTACCAATATTGAAACATCTATTGTTTTAGAGGGTGATGAATATGTGATTAACGGAAGAAAATGGTGGTCTTCTGGAGCTATGGATCCGCATTGCAAAGTCGCTATTGTGATGGGAAAAACCGATCCAAAAGCTCCTCGACATCAACAGCAAAGTATGATCTTGGTACCTATGGATACACCTGGATTAAAAATCATCCGGCCTTTATCTGTTTTAGGCTTTTACGATTCGCCGGAAGGGCATGCTGAAATCGAATTAAAAAATGTTAGAGTACCGAAAGAGAACCTTATCCTGGGTGAGGGAAGAGGCTTTGAAATTGCACAAGGGCGTTTAGGCCCTGGTCGAATACATCATTGTATGAGGCTAGTAGGGATGGCACAATATGCATTAGAATTAATGTGTCAAAGAACACTAGAAAGAGAGGCCTTTGGAAAGAAGTTTTATGATTTCAGCAGTATGCGACAGGAAATTGCAAAAGCGCAGTGTGATATTGAACAAGCACGATTACTCACCTTATCTGCTGCAGATAAGATGGATAAAAAAGGAAATAAAGAGGCTAAAGATTTAATTGCTATGATCAAGATCGTGGCACCGAATATGGCCATGGGTGTAATCGACAGCGCCATTCAAATTTTAGGAGGAAAAGGAGTAGGTCCTGATACCCAATTGGCGCATTATTATGCCATTGCCAGAATGCTACGTTTGGCAGATGGGCCCGATGAGGTTCATATGTATCAGCTAGGAAAAAGTTGTATCAAAAAATACGGAAATTCATAACCATGGCTAACCAAAAAGTACGAAAAGGAGAAGAATTACCCGCTAATAAGCTGAAGCTTTATTTACAAAAACATGGCTTAATCTCTTCGGTTGAAAGTGAATTACATGTCACACAATTTACACATGGATATTCTAACCTTACTTATTTGTTGCTGACAGAAGGTAGAGAGTTTGTACTAAGAAGACCACCGTTTGGAGCCATTAAAAGAGGGCATGATATGGGACGTGAGTTTAAGGTGCAATCGGGAGTTCAAAAAGGATTTGATAAAGTGCCAAAAATGGTTGCTTTTGGAGATGACCTCAGCGTAATGGACTGTGAATTTTATGTCATGGAAAAAGTAGATGGAATCATCTTAAATTTTAAAGAAGCACAAAAAAGAAATATTCCATCGGATCAATATAAAGTGATTGCTAATTCGTGGTTGGATACGTTTGTTGAGTTACATCAATTAGATTATAAAGTTATAGGATTGTCTGATTTAGGAAGACCTGAAGGTTATGTAGAACGTCAAGTAACTAATTGGGGAAAGCAATACTTGAAAGCAGCTACGGAAGCTATTCCAGCTGCAGAGAAAGTAATGACCTGGATGAATGCCAATCAGCCCAGAAAATATGAACACTGCTTGATCCATAATGATTATAAGTACGACAATATTGTTTTTAAAGATGATTCGTGGAAAGAAGTTTCTGCTGTTCTGGACTGGGAAATGGCAACGATAGGAGATCCGTTAATGGATCTTGGAACCTCTTTGGGTTATTGGACAGTAGCAACAGATATGGATTTTGTAAAACAAGGTATTCCATCTCCTACGATTTTTGAAGGGAACCCTATTAGAAGTGAGATTGCTGAATTATATGCTCAAAAATCAGGAAGAGATTTGACGGATATTGTTTTTTATTATGCTTTCGGATTGTTTAAAATAGCTGTGATTGCGCAACAAATTTATTATCGATATCATAAAGGATTGACAACAGATCCTCGTTTTGCTAACCTGAACAAAGCGGCTGAATTATGCTGTAATTTGGCGTTAAAATCAATAAAAACGAGCAAAATTGATTAAAAATGAGTGAAAATGACCAAAATGTGAATCATATGGTTTTGGAAAAATTGAAAAGTTTTCCAAAAGATCAACCTGTTTTTATGTTGAATTATTTGAACTATAAGGAACTAGTGGAGACAACAGGAAAAACGGGACAAGAGACCTATTCAGATTATATGAAGGCAGCTATGCCATTTTTTGAACATATTGATGCCGAAATTGTTTTCAAAGGAAAACCGATGGGAACAATTTTAGGTCTACCTGAAGAAAAATTATGGGATGAGGTACTGATTGTAAAGTACGCGTCAAAGTATGAGTTTTTTAAATTACTGCAATTGAAGGAGTATCCTAGAGAACTAAGAGCGTCCGCTTTAGCAGATTCACGTCTAATTTTTTGTAAATAAATTATGAAAGTAAAGGATAAAGTAGTTATCGTAACTGGGGCAGGTTCTGGTATTGGAAACGCCATAGCTAAGCATTTTGCATACCATGGAGCTAAAGTGATAGTTTCCGATATCAATTTAGAAAAAGCAAAGAAAGTTTCAGAAGAGATTGTAACAAATTTCGGAGAGTCACTACCTATAAAGGCAGATGTTGCTAATTACGAGGAAGTAAAAAATTTAATTCAACATGCAGTAACCGCTTATGGTCAATTAGATGTTCTAGTGAATAACGCTGGGGTTGGACCAAAACAAATGGCAAAAACGGCTGAGTATACATTAGAAGATTGGGATGATGTGATTGCCGTGAACCAAACAGGTGTCTTTTATGGTATGCAATTGGCCTTGCAACAGATGACGCAACAAGGTTTTGGAAACATTGTCAATATTGCTTCGCTAGCAGGCTTGAAGGCGTCGCTAAATAACATATCCTATACGGCAAGTAAATTTGCAGTGGTTGGAATGACTAAGTCTGCCGCATTGGAATATGCAAAGACAGGTATTCGGATTAATGCCGTGTGTCCTGGATATACAGAATCTGCGTTATTAGATCAATTATTAGCAACAAGACCCGATATGGATGCGAGATTGAAGAGAATTATTCCCATGCAACGATACGGTGAAGCATCGGAAATTGCAGAAGCAGTAGTTTGGTTAGCTTCTGATAGCACAAAATTTATCACAGGTCAGACCATTACATTGGATGGAGGAACGTCGTTATGAGAAATTTTTTAATCAATATGGGCAAAAAGTGGAGGCATTTTACAACCGTAGCAGATGGCGAGTATTTTTTAATTGATGAAATAAATATTTGGGATCATAAATGGATAGATACAAAACAAAAAGTAAACATTAGGGACCCTCTTTATAATCAAAAATACACTTTCAGTATTTTTGAAATACAAGATGGAAATAAGATAATAAAGTTTATTGCAGGAGAATTTTCTAATTGCGTGTGGGGTATTTATACGCTTGATGGGTAAAAATATTAAATGAAAAAAATAGTATTATTTATCGGATTGTGTTGCTTGGTAAGTTGCACCAACTACGGTCAGCTGGAAGTGACAGCGCATTTACCTAAAAAACTGGAGGAAGTTTCCGGAATTCAGTATTCGGAAAAAGAACAGGCGTTTTGGATGTTGAATGATAGTGGAAACAAACCACATGTGTTTCTAGTATCTGAAAAAGGTAAAATACTTCGAAAGCTAAAGATAGCTGCAAAAAATATAGATTGGGAAGATATTACCAAGGATGACGAGGGAAATATCTATGTTGGTGATTTTGGCAATAATGGAAATCATCGAAAAGATTTAACTATCCTCAAAGTTAATTCGTCAGATTTGACTTCAGGTAAAAAGATTGAGGTAACAAAAATTCAATATTATTATCCTGAACAAAAGAAGTTTCCGCCAAAAAAGAAGAAGATGTATTACGATACAGAAGCCTTTTTTGCTTGGAATGGATACTTCTATATTTTTACTAAGAGTAGGGTAAAAGGAGAAATCGGAAGAACTTTTTTGTATAGAGTTCCGAATCAATCTGGAAACCATGAAGCAACCCGTATTTCAGAATTTACAACGTGCCCGAAACAAGGGTGTTGGATTACAGGAGCAGATATTACTAAAGATGGTAAAAAAGTGGTATTACTAAATCATACATCCGCATGGGTTTTTACGAATTTTAAAGGAGATGATTTCTTTTCAGGTAACTCCAAGAAATATTCTTTTGGACACGATTCTCAAAAAGAATCCATCACTTTTAAGAATACTTCGACGATCTATGTAACGGATGAAGAAAATAGACATGGAGGCAGGAACTTGTATAAGTTCAGTTTGTCTAAGTAGTCTCCAATCCTTAAAGATCCGAACTTTAGCGAATCCTAATACTACTCCTTTAATTGTCTACTACGTTTTTTACTCTATCCGTATTGTCATACTTGGTTAAGGTAAGACGCACAATACTATCTTCTATTGCTTTGAGGTCATGGTAGATGTCACTTTCCAAGGCAATTAGATCCCCTTTTTTCATTTCTGAAGATGTTTCTTGTACTCCAAAATCAATGGCTCCCTCAACAACATTTACTACTATAGGAAATGCTGTTTTATGCTTTTTCATTAACACGCCTTTTTGCATGGAAATCCGTATTTCTTTTGTAAAAGGAGTGTCCAATAGGACATTTATAAGTGGTTTTGTTTTGTGGTATTCAAGATCTTTATAGAGAGATGCAGTTTTCATTTTATGTGTTTTGTTTAACAAATACAAAGATCTTAGATAGCGACTATTTATTTTATGAGTTGAATCATAGGAAATATTATTTTTTCTTCGAATGTCGAATGTACTTTTCCAGCACTACAGCTGTAACAATAAGTGTATAAAATTGCCCGGTCAAACTAACAAGAACTACTGCTTTTTGAGCCATGGGAGTTGCTGGTACAATATCTCCATATCCAATAGTTAAGATTGTAATATAACTAAAGTATAAAAGCGCATCCAATCGATCTGCTATGGTAAATTCTGGAGTGAACAATTGTCCCACAAATGAATCAGGGTTATAGATCTCCAGTGTAGAAAATAGGAAGAATGCCATAAACCCAATGGAAATATAACCACTGATCAAACCTATCATTACCTTGGTATTTACCTTTTTAGATTTCCATACCAGATGGATAATACCATAGGTAACAGAAGCATAAAACAAAAAATAAACAAAAAAGCGTTTTGTTAGGTTGGGTCCGATTCCACTTTCGTTGATGAGATCTATACCGAAAAAGACGAGTGACAAAACAAATAAAGCAGTATAGAACCAAGTAAGAATCTTCCGATGCGAGATCATTAAAAGCCCACTAGCAATATTTATTAAAAATAAAACAGGAACGATCTTTTCCGTAAAAAGTGTGGTGTGGAAAATCAAAGAACCAAATAAAATTGCTAGCTGTGTACCAAAAAAAATGGTAAATCTATTTTTATGCAAAATTTTGTACATACTGTTTATTTAAAATCCGAACCCAACACCAAAAGCAATTCGTAAGCCATCATCTCCGCTGAAAGCAGAGATTCTTGCTGACATCATATTGGCAGCATCAAAGAAAACACCACCTCCAACAGACGTATTCCAATCTCCTGTAGGAAGGTTGTCGATCCAAACTTTTCCATAATCGAATCCTCCGAAAATACCGATGGATAATGGTAATAATCCAGTTTTTACTTTTTTAAGGTTTACCCTGATATCTGAACTTTGATAAAATGAACTTTTTCCTAAAAATCGATCGAATCGATAGGCACGTAAACCGTGTCTTGCACCCAATCTAGCTGCTTGATAGAACTCAAAGTCATCTCCGAAATTAATTTGCCCTGCAAACTTTGTAGCAAAAACAATGTGTCCGCTGCTCGAAAGTTTATAATCAAAGGAAAGCGATGGTTTAAAGTAACTATATCCGGTAGATGCATCTACATTAGAAGTATACCCAAATATCAAATGGGTTTCCATCCCCATAGTGGCAAAAGCAGCGTTGTCTGTGTTCTTAAAATGATAACTCAATTCTCCATTAATGAAATTTTGATTGGTAAACACGCGAGCTGGTAATTCAGGGCTAATATTTACAAACCTGCCAGTTGTATTTTCCACTTCAATAGCCTGATAATTTGCTGAAAGTTTTACTAGAGATCCTAGGTCTCCTTTCCAAAGTAAAGAGGTGCCAAAACGAAGTTGTCTCATTTTAACACGATTATAATCTCTCTCAATCGCGTCATTATCGGGTTCTAAGTTGACAGATTCATTACCGTATCCGAAGAAATTCGTGGCAAAATTAGGACTGGTAAAAGAAGCATTTATGCCCAAATTAGCTCGCCCAACCACATTGGCAAATTCACCATTATAATTAAGTTCAAAACCATTTGTAGCTAAATAATAAGCACCATCAATAGTGTGTTTATAAGTGAACGGATTTCGCTCGAAACCGTGAGCAATATACGTATTTGCCATCCCTATTTTTAATCCATCATCAGGGTTACTCCCTATAGCTGGGAGGTATTGAACAGCATTGTTCTTTAGCTTTTTATGATCATATATATTGGTTTCATAATCATCCGTTAATCGTTTTCTTCCTTTAGTGGTTAAGAATTCACTCTTCTTTGATCTATAGTCATAAATAACAACTTTCTTCCCATTTTTAATATTATAAATGTCCTTATTCTGGCCTCCGATGATCCGTACTTTAATCATGGTATCTCCCTGGCCCTGAACCACAAACATATCGTCATCATCTAAACCATAGATCCAGATCTCTTTAGTATGTTCTCTAGAGTAGGTTTTTTGATGAAAGATATCAGCTTTTTTATCTTTCTTGATACGATATCCAATTACCTTCGTTTTGCCATTAGGCATTCTTTCAATATCAAACCAGTCGTCTTTGTCAGTTCCTTTAACTACTTGAAACTTGTTTACATGTTTAAAGTATGTGTCTGATATTTTTTGAAGGTTTTTCCGTCTTCCTTTTAACTTTCGTTTGATCTCATTGATCGTTTCATCATTCACTTCAGGAGGGAAGTAAGCAAAGGCTTTTTCGATCACGTCATCCGTTAGATTCATAACAATATGAGCTACCTGAGCATCCCAATCTACTTTGGTCGATTCATTGATAAGAGCCATATCTAAAGGGTATGGTTCTAGATTGAAGCCAGCTACATTTTTGAGGTCTTCGTCGTAGGATTGCATTAACGATAAATTCGTAATTACTTTCGTAGCAAAACTCAACAAGAACCCATCCGCCATAATAGAAAAAGCTTGATCTCGATCTCTAGGAACGGGTTTGTAGATCGTTTGTTTTCCTTCTTTAAAAACGGCCCAACGCCACTGATCTTCGTGTCTGTCCCAATCACCTATCAGCATATCAAATAATCGCGCTCTTAAGTATGCTCCTTCATGTACTTTATGTTCTTCATCTGAATGGATCTTCTTTAATAAGTCATCTGTGCTGATCAGTTTATTGGAAAACCCAAAACTTTCTTTATCCCCATGACCTGAAGCTGCACGTTCTTCGATCATGTATAATTCATCTCCAAACGTATTATTAAAAACACCTAAACGTTCTTGTTTTGGAACGTAATATAGTACAGGATTTGTATGAAATACTCCTACAGCGTCTGCTAATGTTCCAATAGTAAACGGAGCATAAGGGTGTGAACCTGTAAAAACATCAAGTAATAATTTTTGGGTGTAGGTATCGTTAAACTGACCTTCAATGTACTGATCTTTAAAAGCTACTGCTTGCAAATATTGTAGCGCGTTTTTGCGCAATGCTCGCATGACATATTCTCTTCCTTGAGCATCTTCTAATCGTAGTGATTTAGATTGATGTCCACCTCCCATACGAACAGGTTTTAACCCTCCGAATAGTGTATCCAATCGAACGGTTGGTGCATGTACGTTCTTGCTGTAATATTCTCTGTAACGATCTCCCCAAAAGAATTTATACGTGTTGCCCTTGGTGGTTTCCTCTTTTGTATAAATAGGGGCAGTAACCGTTGCAGGGAAATCTACAGGGTACTGTATCAAAGTTTGCGCTTTATTCGCTTTTAAAACATAGCTTTCAAATACGGGATTCGCATCATCTAAGGTAAAGAACTGCACTTTAGACGATCCGTCTTTGTACACGATCAGTTTGGCAAAACCTTGCTCTCCATATGCAAATAATCCTCCATTTGATAGTTTTGTAGCACTTGTTTTTGATCCTGAACCGCTTACTATTTGAGGAATATTATCCTGAACCATGTATTGTAAACTATGTTCATGTCCGGATACAAAGATTGTTTTGTCATTTTCCTGAGATAAGGTTACAATTCTCCTTTTTAACTCATTATACCTTTTGTTTTGTTGATCTGCATTAGAAACGCCAGTCGTTTTTCTAAGCACATTCTTGAGCGTTCCAAGTATAGGTGCAGGAGTCATATGACTTTTAAATGAGTATTTTCCTGCATGAGAACCTTGCGTAAACATAGGGTGATGCATGGCAATAATGGTGGTTTTACCTCTTGCTTTTTTGATCAATCCTTCTAGTTCATCGAAGAATTTGGCTCTGGTTTTTATTTCACAATTATCATTGATCTTTGGGTGGTTATTCCAATTTGTAAGATACCATTGTGTATCTATTACGATCATGTCAATATCCTTTGAAACCTTTACACGGTCTAACGGGCATCCGTTTTCGGGCAAAAAAGTATTCTTTCCTAAGGCTTTTTCAACGAGCTTTTCTTGCCGCTTCAAACCATCTAAACCATGATACCAGTCATGATTTCCAGGAATCACATATGCATTTCCTTTAAAGTTTTTTGCAATATTGGTCTGGGCTTCCATTCTATATTTTGCTAAAGCATAATTTTTTGAACTTTTCGGTGGAATACCTAAAGGATATACATTATCTCCTAAAAAAAGAAGGGTTGCGTTTTCGTTTGCTTCCTGTATTTCTTTTGACAAAACATCTAATGCTTTTGTACTTTCATTCATTTCCGCATTTCCAGCGTCACCAATTAAATAAAAGGTATGAGAGATCTCTTTTGCAGGACTTTTTGGAATTGAAGCTTTCTGAGCAAATTGAGCTTTATAAGTTGCACATGCGGAAAGTAGTAAAAGACATGTAGCGAAGAGTACTTTTTGTAAATACCTCATAATGTTAGTTGATGGATTAAACCAGTATTTATACTATAATTTCTGTATAAAAGATAACACCTCTTTCCAATGTTCTATGCACAGGACACCTGGAAGCGATCTCTTTTAATCGTTGTTGTTGACTAGCATCTAAGTTACCAACAAATTTTAATTTTTTACTAATATGATCTAAATATCCTGGATTTTCAGTTTCAATATCTAGATCATCACTATGTTTCTTTAAGTTAGTAATATAGACAAACACCTCTTTCAAATCCCATTTTTTACGTTGTGCATACATCTTTAGGGTCATCATTGTACAGGCGGCTAAGGATGCATTTAAAAGATCATAAGGTGAAGGCCCGAAGTCATCACCAATACCAGCAGGTTCATCTGCGACCAGTGAATGATTTTTGGTTTGCAAGTACGACGTAAAGTTATCTTCTACTAGATTTAAATGTCCGACTAACTTTTCACCTTCCGTATCTAACATTTTATTTTCTTTTAGCGGAAAATAGCGTTGTACCCAAGTACCTATAATAGTACCGACATATCTACTATCCTTCGGATCCATTAGAAGGTGATCTGCTCCGTCTAACGATACAAAACTTTTAGGGTGATGAGCACTTGTATACAGTTGCTGTGCATTTTCTATGCCGACGGTTTTGTCAAAAGGCGCATGCATGATCAATAATGGTTTACGCAAACCTTTTACAATGTTAGGTAGATCGATTTTATCGAAATCGGCAACAAAATCCTTGTTTATATTGAAAGGTCGTCCTCCAATATTTACTTCGACATTTCCCTTTTCTGGAATCTCATCAATACCATGAGAAAATAAATGTTTCACATGACCTACGGTTGCAGGAGCTCCAATGGTAGCCACTGCTTTAACATCTTCTAGCATGGAAGCTGCTACTAGAACAGCCGCGCCCCCTAAAGAATGTCCAACCAGTAATGATGGAGCATTATATTCTTTTGAAATATATTCATGTACATCGAGGAGATCATCGACATTTGCCGAAAAATAGCTGTCTGCAAATTCACCTTCACTTCTTCCTAATCCGGTAAAGTCGAAACGGATGACTCCGAATCCATCCTGAGTTAAAGTTCTACTAACGTTTCTCACCGCTGATAAACTGGCACTGCACGTAAAACAGTGCGCAAAAATGGCGTAGTAATTTGGTCTCTGATTGGCAGGGAGCTCTAAATGTGCATTTAACGTGATCCCTTTTCTATTTTGAATGTTTAACTTTATACTCTTCATCGATTTCTAGTAAATGTGATATTTTTTCATTGTTCACTTGATCTGAAAATTGCGTTTGTAAGATCTTGATCTTTGGATCGATATACGTTTTACAAAACGGCTTTTCAGGGTTGTTATAATAATAATTTAGGATCTCCTCTCTTGATGATTTAAAAGCATGATAAGAGATTACCTCTGTTATGATCTTTGACGAAGAGCTCTTTTCTAACTTTCTTAGAATCTCTTTGGCATCTTTTCGCTGAGCATCCGAGAATGTATATATGGCAGATCTATATTTCGGACGCATCGAATGATCGCTCATACTTTTATGAGTCAATACGTGAATTTCTAATAAGATATGTAGCGGAATGATGGCTGAATCAAATTCTATAATAGCACCTTCTGAAAATGAAGATGCATATTGCTTTGAAGCAATATACCCTTGTGCTACATTCGATACTCCTTTTAGAGATTGGAAGACCGCTTCGGTGCACCAATGACATCCTCCGCCTAAACCTATTTTTTCCATGTGATTATGAACTACATGATAACATTGAGCAGCCTACTTTGGTTCTGGCCCATTCAGGCCTTTTCGCAAACCATTCGTCATACTCTGGTTGTTCGTCGTATGGTTTTTTTAACAATTGATAGAACTCTTCAATCAACCCATAATTACCTTGATTCGCATCATCAATGGCTAATTGTGCCATATAGTTTCGCAGTACATATTTTGGATTGACCAGATTCATGTTAGTTTGACGTTCCGTATCCGAGATACTTTCAATTTGTAAACGCTCTTTATATGCATCAAGCCAATTTGTCCACTTTGTAACCATAGCATCAGAGAGCTTTTCTTCATAGAAAGCATCTTTAATAATAGTTATTTGTGTTGCGTTATTCTTTTGGAATTTTGAGAGATTTCTAAAGAAAATAGTCATATCCGTTTCTGTACCTTGCAATACGTCTTCCAATTCTTGAATGAGAGAAAGATCGCTTTTGTCTTTCATCATCAAGCCTAGTTTGGCACGCATCATTTCTAACGACCTATGTTCAAAATCAATCTTATATGATTCTAAAATAGCCTCTAAAGGTTTGGCTTCTTCAACCAAAGGATATAAGGCGTTTGCTAATTGATACAGATTCCATAGTCCGATGTTTGGCTGATTGCCATATCGGTATCTTTTGTGTTGACTGTCAGTTGTATTGGGAGTCCAACCAAAATCAAATCCTTCTAACCAACCATAAGGACCATAATCTATGGTCAATCCCAGTATCGACATATTGTCCGTATTCATTACACCATGCACAAACCCAACACGTTGCCAATGAATGATCATGTCTAATGTTTTATTAGCAACTTCTTTAAAAAAGGCAATGTATCCTTCTTTGGACGGTATTCCTAGTTTTGGAAAATGATGTGTAATGGTATAATCTACCAGAGTTTTTAAATTCTTGACGTCGTTTCTTGCAGCAAAGATCTCATAGTTGCCGAAACGTAAAAATGATTCAGCTACTCTAGAAACAATGGCTCCTTTTTCATATGCCGAATTTCCGTCATACATCATATCTCGTAATACTTGATCGCCTGTTAAACTCAACGATAAAGCCCTAGTGGTAGGAACTCCTAAATGATACATGGCTTCACTACATAGGTACTCTCTTATAGAAGATCTTAAAACTGCTAATCCATCTGCAGTTCTAGAGTAGGGAGTTTCTCCAGCACCTTTTAACTGCAACATCCATGTTTTGTTGTTGTGTTCGATTTCCGTAAGATTAATTGCTCTACCATCTCCTAGTTGCCCTGCCCAATGCCCAAATTGATGTCCGCCATAGCACATGGCAAACGGACGCGTATTTGGAAAAACAGTATTTCCTGTTATGATATTCAGAAATTCTTTTGTGGATGCATCCTTTTCAGAGATTCCAAGAGTTTCCGCCATTTCCTTAGATACATGGACTAAAGAAGGGCTTTTTGTTTTTTTAGGGAGAACAAACGAAAAGCAAGCTTCTTTAACCTGTCTTCTTGTATTCGCGATGACAGGGTCAGCAGGAAGCTTTGATATAAATGTATTCTTAAGGTTTAGTTTCATGTTAATATATCAATCCATTTTAGTAATTCAGCGTCTGATGGATTTCTCAGTTTTTTATGATCCAATGTAATTGTAGGGAAATTCAGCTTACCATTCGTGTATAAGCTTCGCAAAGCAGCAGCGTACGTATCGTTTTTCTCTACATCTAAAAATACGAAATCTATGTTATGATCTTTAAAGAAGCGGATATAATGTTGTGTTTTATGACATCTGTCCGCTCCATATATGGTACTATCCATTACTTTAGTTTATCTGAATGTAGTTTTCGGAGCTTTTGTAGTTTTGGTGTAATTACAAAACTACAATACCCTTGATTCTGATTGTTTTTATAATAATCTTGATGTTCTTGCTCGGCTTCATAAAATGTAGGAACCGAACTTATTTCTGTTACTATTTTTGCATCAAAAACAGATTCCAGAGCAGTTGTCACTTTTTCTGCTATTCTCTGTTGTTGATCATTATGATAATAAATAACAGATCTGTATTGTGTTCCTACATCGGCTCCTTGTCTATTTAATTGAGTAGGGTCGTGTGTGGTCATAAATATGATCAATACATCTTCGTAGGATATAATATTGGCATCAAATGTTATTTGCACTACTTCTGCGTGACCTGTTAATCCCGAACAAACTTCTCGATAGGTTGGTTTGCCAGGAACATTTCCACCTGCATAACCAGATACTACTTTTTCGACTCCTTTTACTTCTAAGAAGACAGCTTCGGTACACCAGAAACATCCTGCCCCTAGTGTAGCTAATTGAATATCCTTAGACATTGTTTTCTGTTTTAAGCGTCATAGATTCTGAGTTGATACAATACCGTAATCCGCTCGGTTCTGGTCCATCAGGAAATATATGGCCTAGATGTGCATCACAAGTATTACATAACACTTCTACTCGAACCATTCCGTAAGATGTATCTTTTACATATTGGATAGCATTTTCCTGAATGGGCTGTGTAAAACTTGGCCAGCCAGAACTAGAGTTAAACTTAATGGTTGAATCAAACAGGTCTGTTTGACAACAAACGCATTGATAGGTTCCTTCTTCAAAGATGGAACACAGTGCTCCGGTATGAGGTCTTTCGGTTCCTTTAAGTCTAGTAATTCTGAATTGTTCAGGAGTAAGTATCTTTTTCCATTCGTCTTCAGTTTTTTCGACTCTTTTAGAAGGAACAGGGTTCCCGTTTACAGCATAATCAATGACATTTTTCCAGGTAATCATATACTTTTTATTTTAAACTAAGTTACTAATTAAATGTGGCAATATTAACCTAACTTTAGACGTTAAAGACCCTGTTTCCTTACAGATAGAAACTATCAAATAATTTATTTTTAATTTAGCATAAATACTTTTTTATGGAGCAACTTATTTTAGAGACAGAAAAATATGTTTCGTCATTATTAAATGATAGTCTTCCGCGTGAATTTGTGTATCATAACCTAAGTCATACACAACGTGTGGTGGCGGCAACGAAGCAGATTGTTGAAGCAGAGGGTGTAGAGGGAGCACAGGCTCATAAGTTGATCTTAACTGCTTGGTTTCATGATACGGGGTATACAAAAGGAAAGGATAATCATGAAGAGGCAAGTGTTGCTATTGCAAAAGCGTTTTTAAAAGAACATGACATTTCTGATGCGCTTATCGATGAGATATCGCATTTAATTATGGCTACCAAAATGGGGTATGAACCTCTAAATAATTTGGAGAAGATAATCAGAGATGCTGATTGTTCTCATTTTCCTGAAAAGAACTATTCTGAGATAAGTGAGCTATTGCGAAGAGAGTGGGAGGTTGTTCAGGATAAAAAGTATACGAATATTGAATGGATTCAGGAGAACATTTCCTTTTTTACAAAACATCATAGATTCTACACTGATTATGCCCTAGAAAACTGGCAGGCTGGAAAGGATAAAAACTTAGCTTCCCTATTCAAGTCATTATCTAAGCAAGAAAAAGAGGAAAAGAAAGCTAAAAAGCAAGCAGAAGAATTGGCGTTAAAAAAGAATAAGGCCAAGTTGCCAGAGCGTGGAATTGAAACTATGTTTAGAGTAACACTACGAAATCATATTACCTTAAGTGATATTGCCGATACAAAGGCAAACATTTTACTTTCCGTAAATGCCATTATTGTTTCACTAGCGCTTTCTAACCTATTACCTAAACTGGACAATCCTTCTAATAGCTATTTGATCATTCCAACGATTATTTTTGTATTATTTACCATTATATCTATGGTATTGTCTGTATTGGCGACCAGACCTAATGTAACGAGTGGAAAGTTCACGAAACAGGATGTTGAGAACAAAAAGGTGAACTTATTGTTTTTCGGAAATTTTCATAAGATGAAATTAGAAGAGTTTGAGTGGGCTATGAACGAACTCATGCAAGACAAAGACTACTTATACGGTTCTATGACAAAGGATTTGTATTTTCTAGGTAAAGTACTGAATAGAAAATATAGTATTTTAAGAACAACCTATACCGTCTTTATTATCGGTATAATCATTTCCGTGATTGCCTTCGCTCTTTCATTCAAGATGCAAGAGGTTGCTGTATAGCTAATGATTATAAACTATAATTGAATTTCTTTTATAAGGTCTTGAAGTGTAATCGTATCCGATTCATCAAAATTTTCTTGATATACCACTTCAGCACGCAACGCTTTCAGCCCAGATACACCTTGAAGGTCTTCCAACTCTAGTTTTTCAACCTTTCCAAGGAATTTCTTTGACTGCAAGTATTTCACATACTTTAAATATTCAATAGCATCTTTGTCTTGAGAGTAAACAATAGAGATTTTTCCAGGAACTGTTAATCGTTCATCGGTACCTTTTATATGTGCTTTGTCTATTCGTTTTTTAATGATTTCATAACGAATATTGTAAGCTCCATCTACATCGAATTGTTTTTCATCCATTCTAAATCGAATCGCCAACGGATTACTATGAACTAAGATTAGAGAAGCAACTCTAAGATCATGACTCATACATTTTCTTATGGCAAATGCGACATTTTCCATTTCACACATCAGTTGCAACTGCCACAAACGGAGATTGTACAAGTATAATGGGTCAAACGTCTTGTTTTTTACTAGGGATTGACCAATGTACATATCATGCTCTACACCATCTGTTTTATATCGTTCAAAATAATGCGGAAACATTTCTTGTGCTTCGTGCTGCTTGGTATCTATAAACTTACCTAATTTATCGTTTAGCAATGAAACACTATCCTCATATGCTTTTCTTCTTTCGTACACCACATGTAGATCCTTATCCAAACGCTCCATATAAATGTCAACTTCGTTAGCAAGCGTTTTACTAAGCTCTTTTATGTGTTTAAAAACGGGGTAAATATCTCTTTTCAAGAAATCTAGAATACCAACTTCATCACCTGCGTTCAAGCCGTCTTTAACATTCGATAGATACCCATCTACACGAAACATAAGCTCTTTATAGATTGGTAAGTTCTCGGTCTCACAGGCATGTTTTAACACATTGATCGCTAACGTGAGTTGCGTAGTCAAATCTTCCTTAATGGCTTCATTTCTTGCTGTTGAAGAACCTTTAATATCAGCTTGCCCAAATAAAGGATATACATCGTTAAAAACAATTTGATCCGGTTTTATGTCTTCTTTATGATTTTGAAGTTCTTGCTGATATTTTTCCGCAGCTTCTATAAATCGCCATTTTACTGAGTCGTGCAATGTCGTATAGTGCTCTTGAATGGTAGCTTCAATCACGTTTTGCATTTCCTCCGTGGCTCTTTCTACTGCTGCTTCAAAAGCGGGAAGTATATCTTTTAGTTTGTTCTGATTGATAGAATTTAGCTCAAAAGGTCTTGGAGAGGCAATCTCTAATACCGCCAGGTCCTGACCATTGGAAGCTTTGATCGGAATTAAAATAATACTGCCTATACCAACATTCTTCAATTGTTCGTAGAAAGGATTTTTGCCAGACATTTGACCATATTTCTCCACATCTGAAATAGCAATGGTTTCGTAGTCTTTAAATATTTTACCTATTACATGATGGCAAAAGTAATCTGAACAAGAAACAGCTGCAGTATTATTGAACAAGATACTCTCGGAGATCTTTATTCTGGCTTTATTTAAATCGTCATTAACATTGAAAACGGAGAAACCAAGCATTAAATCTTTAATAGCGAAGAATTCACGCAAATTGTGCTGTAATTCCTGATTTAGATTATCACCACTTTTTAATAAGTTGGTTCGTATTGAAGAAATCGTTTCGTCGGCAGTTACATCAAAAAGATTCATAATACCAAAACCTTTAAAAATATAACTGTTTGGCGGGAATTTTTCCTTCCAAACTTCTAAATTATCGAAGTTGTCCAATAACTCTTTATAATCTTTATCTGTAATCTTAGGAGCATTTTCTGTTGCGATCACCTCGGAAAAATCACCGTTAAACGCCGCTCTATAATGCCTTGTTGTTCCTGATTTTTGATCTGGAATATCAAAGAAGAAAGGCCTTTTTATATCCATGGAATACCCATAATAATAGCTCATAATAAACGTACAAGCCATTATGTACATGGAATCTTCTTCAAAATTACGAACGTTTAATTCATAATTCTCTCCTGCATTTTCTAAGATATTTTCAAAACGAGTTGTAAATTTAAATGAGGTAAAAGAAAACGGAACACTCGCCGCTTTAATCTCATTTAAAAGTAATGGCTCTGGAAATAAAGGCTCTAATAATAATTCTACTTGTTCTTTATATTTATCCAACAAAGAGAAGTCGGAAAAACCATCGAACAACTCAGGATATTTTTTGAACTCTGCTACCATATCTATAGCAGATTTATGATATGGATGTTCAATAAACTCCGGCGAAGCATATTTTTCAAAAACAGTAAACACTTTCTTAAAAGAAATGTTTAGCTGCATGGGCAACTCCATATCCTCGTTTAAGTTTGACTTTACTATTTTCATGATTCAATCGATTTATACTGCAAATTTACGAAATAATAAACGATTGGTCATGTTTTGCGAAATTGGGTAAAATTCACTTAGAAAATGAAGATGTCTCCACCGTATTTTTTCTTCTTGGTACCCAGCGTATTAAACTTCCAACTGAAGCTTAGCATAAAGTATTGCTTTAATACAATACTTTCGGAATCTTCAATATAATTGGCAGTAGCTCTTCTACGTGCATTGGTGTTTTGATTTAAAAGATCGAAAGCTTTTAAGCTAAGCGTTCCTTTATCTTTTAGAATGCTATATGCCAGGGTTGAATTCCAAAACCAAGCTGTCTTTTGAAACCCGTCTGCAACGTTTGGATTGTATTGGAGTGTTATGTTGTTTCGCCATTCTAACTTTTTAGGAGCAAAGGTTCGAGTTCTAATTCGCAATGTATGTCTTGTAAAGTTCTGATTCGTAAACTGATCTAGATCAAAGTCAGTTTTACTAAATGATAGCGTATATCTTGGAGATATTTCGAATGCATCTTTCCATGTAAATGTAAATCCTACATTAGGAGAAACAGCCGTATTTATAGAATTGTATTTTACATCGTTATAAAAATTAACCGACTTGTTCTTATTGGTAGACATCCCAACTCTAAGTTTGATCTTTCTAATCGTATCTAATTTTAAACTCTTACTATAGGTGGCACTCAAAAAATATCGATAATTTCCATTCACATTTTCGTAGGTAGTATTTCTAATTAGATTATCGTCTATGGTCGTTTTTGAAACAACTTGGTTGTCTGTAAAATTGGCACTTAAGTAACTGTAAAAACCGGTGCCTTTTTGAAAATTAAAATTGTTGAAACCCATATAAATTCTACTATTGTTTGCTGGTTTTAATGCAGGATTACCAGTAACAATATTTAATGGATTAGAAACATCAGTGAAAGGTTGCAGCTGATTTAATTGTGGAGGAGTATTTGACAATCTATATCCTGAATACATAGATGATTTAGGGCTGAATCTATAGTTGAAGTTCCCGTTGAGTTCTATTGCATTAAAATCTCTTTTTAAACTCTGAATTGGTCGAAGCACATCTCTATTTTCTAGGGTTCTTGATACATGTCCTATCTCAAAACTTGTAGACCATTTTTTTCGTCTATAGGTTAGATCAATACTTGGAGTGGAGCGAACATTGTCAAAAGTAAAATCTGTACTGAGATCTGTGTTAAATGTTTGCTGACTTGTTACGGGATCGATGTCATAGGTGTTCCGTTCACTGACCCTCTTGTCTTTTCTAAATGAATACTTAAAGTCAATAAAAAACTTCTTCGAGATAATCGGATATCGATAGCTAATATTGGTCCTTAGACTATTAAATGTAACTTCTTGATCGCTGATTTGATTGCGTAGTTCTTGAGAAGGTGTTGTACCAAAAATTTGAACGTCAGAATTGAAACGCGTATTCGTTTCTGTTTTATCAATTTGGTTGTCTAATCCAAACTTTATAAATGAACCTTTGTCGTTTAATCTTTTGGTAATATCCAAATTATTAGAAAAGTTGTTTGCGGTAGATTCACTAAAATTGGTGCTGGTTGAGCTATTTATCAAATTATTGCCGTTATCCGAAGACTCTTCAAATTGATTATTTAAACTCTCTCTTCTATTTTGAACAAATGAAGGACGAATGTTGATCAAGAATGTTGAATCTATCTCTATATCCAGATCCATGTTTGCCCGATGATTTCTATTTTCGTTTGAGCCTCTACTATTTGATTTGGTAAAAAATGAGCTACCATCAGGAAGAATGGTTTCACGATCTCGTATGGATTGCGTTTCTGTTTCTGTACCTGCGTAGAAATAATCCCCGTTAACATCAAACCCTTTTCCGAACTTATCGGCATAGGTTCCACCGAAATTGTTGGAAGTAGTAATGCCACTTCCACTACCAAAGGAAAGTCCATCTATACTAAAGGCACCACTACTACTAACAGAAATACTATTTCCGCCACCAAACATATCACGAATTTCGCCAAAACTAAAACCTGGGGAGTTAATGTTGTTACCACCACCTAGAAAACTAATTCTTCTATCATTATTAAACATGTTTACGATTCCAGCAAATTCATAGAGATCTTCAGTCCCCTTTCCGGCGGCGACTCTACCAAAAACACCTTTGTTATTTTCTTCTTTTATGGTCAGGTTAATTGTTTTGTTTTGATCATCTCCCTTTTCTCCTGCAAAGGCTTGCGCCTTAGTTTTTGTATCAGTGACCTGAACTTTTTCAATGATCTCTTTGGATAGGTTTTTTGTTGTAATGGTAGGATCGTTTCCAAAAAAAGGTTTTCCATTAACCAGTATTTTGTTTACACTCTTTCCGTTTACGGTGATCCTTCCTTCATCATCAACTTCTACACCTGGAAGCTTTTTAAGTAGATCTTCTACCGTAGCATCTTTTTTTGTTTTGAAGGATTTGACATTAAACTCTAACGTGTCTTTTTTAATGGTGATAGGCGCCCTTGACCGAATAACCACTTCGTCCAAAACATTATCATTGGGTTTTAGCAGAATGGTGCCTAATTGAAAAGAAGTTTTGTCAAAAACAATATTCTGTGTATACGATGTATATCCTACATAAGAAACCACCAAACGCAATTCTTTGTCAAAGGTCTTTCCTTCTAACTTAAACTTTCCGTTTGCGTCAGAAATAGTATAAGATACGACCGAACTGTCTTTAATCTTTTCTAAATGTATTGTAGCAGATTCTAGAAATGTGGTATCATTTTTTGATTTTAGCAGTCCTTCAATTGTATAACTCGTGGATTGGGAAAATGCCAAAGAGGACATCAACAATAGGAGAGAGCATATCACTTTTTTCATAGTCATTAGTTTTCTTATTCAGTCGTTATAAATTATAGACTTCAATCTTTTTAATGTGTCACAAAAAAAAGAAAAATAAGTGTAGCTAAATATTAAAAAGTGTTAAACACTGTTAAATCTACTTCTGCCTAAAGTAAATGGTAATAGGGACTCCAGTAAAATCGTAATGTAATCGCAATTGATTCTCTACATACCTTTTATAAGGATCTCTAACATATTGAGGTAAGTTACAAAAGAATGCAAACTGAGGTGTTTTGGTGGGCAGTTGCATACAGTATTTGATCTTGACAAACTTTCCTTTCGTTGCTGGAGGTGGATTGTTTTTGATGACCTCTAACATGGTTTCGTTAAACTTGCTGGTAGCAATTCTTCGCTTTCTGTTTTCGAATACTTCCACAGCCGTTTCAATAGCTTTGAAAATACGCTGTTTATTCAACACAGAAATAAAAACAACAGGAACATCCGTAAAAGGAGCGATTTGCCTTTTAATCTCGGCTTCAAAATCACGCAGTGTATTTGTTTCCTTTTCAACCAAATCCCATTTATTGATCAAAACAACAACTCCTTTTCTGTTTTTCTCGGCAAGCCAGAATATATTTTGATCTTGATTTTCAAAACCACGTGTAGCATCTACCATTAATATAACCACATCAGAATATTCAATTGTTCTAACCGCACGCATGACCGAATAGAATTCAAGATCTTCTTTTACCTTAGATTTTTTTCTTATTCCAGCAGTATCTACCAGATTAAAATCAAATCCAAAACGATTGTATTTTGTGTCAATAGAATCTCTTGTAGTTCCGGCTATATCTGTTACAATATTTCGATCCTCGCCAATTAATGCATTGATAAAGGAAGATTTTCCAGCATTAGGCCTTCCCACAACCGCGAATCTAGGGAGATCTTCTTTTTCCGATTCTTCTTCTACTTCAGGTTCAGGCATTGCATCTGTAATCGCATCTAAAATTTCACCAGTTCCACTACCATTTATAGAGGAAATGGTATGATAATCGCCTAGCCCTAAGTTGTAGAATTCAACTGCATCAGCTGCTCTCATGGCATTATCAACTTTGTTGACCGCCGTAAAAACAGGTTTTTTAACTTTTCTAAGGAGCTTTGCAACTTCAGAATCCATAGGAGTAATTCCTTGCTCTACATCAACCACAAAAATGATAATGTCTGCTTCATCTATTGCTAACTGTACCTGCTTTCTAATTTCACCTTCGAAAATATCATCAGAGCCTACTACATATCCACCGGTATCAATTACGGAAAACTCTTTTCCGTTCCAGTCAGATTTCCCATAATGTCTATCTCTGGTAACACCACTCACAGAATCTACAATCGCTTCTCTACGTTGCACAAGTCTGTTGAAAAAAGTGGATTTCCCTACATTGGGTCTTCCTACAATAGCTACAATACTATTCATGATCTGAAATTTTGCGCAAAGATACAATTTAAGCAACGATTTTATTGTAATTTGCTGTGTTTAAGTTGATAATTATACATTGATTTTTATTGAAAGAAGAAATAAATAGCGAGATTTTTCTTAGACCGAGATTTTCTATAGATGTGGAGGAGAATGAAATAATTCTTCTAGAAAGGATTCAGAATGAGTTTAAAAAAGCAGCTAAAGAATATAAAGCAAAGGTTGTAGACAGTCATATCTTCATTGATGTGCCCGAGAAAGATGCACATTTTTGGTCACCGCAATTACATATAGAAGTTGTAGAAAAGACAACTTCTTCTTCAACAGTCAAAGGATTATTTGGGCCTAAACCTCAAGTATGGACGCTTTTCATGTTTCTACACTTTATTGTTGGAGGAGCTTTCATCACATTTATATCGATGTTATACATCAAATATTCTTTAGGAGAGTCTTTGGTATTCCCAATTGTAATGACAATTACTTTGCCAATTGTTTGGACATTATTGTATGTTTTAGGAAGACTTGGAAGAGCTACTGGGAAAAAGCAAATGAGAGATTTGCATCGACTTTTAATGGATGCTATATCTAGCGAAAACTAGTCCTTATAGCCGAATCGTTTTAGCTGATTTTCGTTTGAACGCCAATTCTTGTTCACTTTCACAAAAAGTTCTATAAACACTTTTTTCCCAAAGAAGAATTCTAAATCTTTTCTAGCCTCAGCACCAACTCTTTTAATAGCAGAACCTTTGTGTCCAATAATAATTCCTTTCTGTGTATCACGTTCAACCATGATCACGGATCGAATCTTGATAATGTTTTCTTCTTCGACAAAGCTTTCTGTTTCTACTTCTACGGAATAAGGTATTTCTTTTTTATAGTGCACCAAAATGCGCTCTCGTATTTTTTCATTTACAAAAAACCGCTCAGGTTTATCTGTCAATTGATCTTTAGGATAGAAAGGAGGTGCATCCGGTAGCAATTCTATGATCTTATAAAAAACAGACTCAACATTAAATTTTTCTAAGGCAGAGATCACATAGGCAAAGGAATTAGGTACTTTATTGCGCCAATACGCAATCTTTTCGTCTACTTCTTCCTGTGTAGATTTATCAATCTTGTTTAGCAACAAGATCACAGGAATTTTACTTTGAATGATCTTGTTAAAGAACGCTTCATTCTTCAATTCTTTTTCACCTACTTCTACCATGTAGATTAACACATCCGCATCTTCAAAAGCAGATTTAACAAAACCCATCATAGATTCCTGTAGCTCATAAGCAGGTTTTATAATTCCTGGAGTATCAGAAAAAACGATCTGATAGTCGTCTCCATTAACGATCCCCAGAATACGATGTCTGGTCGTTTGGGCTTTAGAAGTTATGATGGATAATTTTTCACCAACCAATGCATTCATTAAGGTTGATTTCCCTACGTTTGGATTGCCAATAATATTTACAAATCCTGCCTTATGTGTCATGCTACAAAGATACTTTCTTTTTTAATGTGCTGAATGGAAAGATGATAAAGTTGTTAAATTGAAATTGTTAAAATATTTCGAGAATAATTTGGTTAGAAGTCGTAAAAAGGCATATATTTGCAGTCCAAATCGCGGGATAGAGCAGTAGGTAGCTCGTCGGGCTCATAACCCGAAGGTCACTGGTTCGAGTCCAGTTCCCGCTACAACGAAAACCTCTTGAGAAATCAAGAGGTTTTTTTGTACTTCAAAAAAATGAAACTAGTTTCAGTTGAGAAGAAGTGCAAAATAACATAGGCGTTTTTACGCTTTAGGTTTTCATTGGGCTGCAACCTTTTAGGCCCATTCTGGAATGAAATGGAAGAATGAATCCAGTTCCCGCTACTAAGTAAAAACGTAGATAAACAGACGGTTTAGTTCACTTCTAAGCCGTTTTTTTATGTCTATTACTGAACAAATCCTTACCTTAGAACACGAAATTGAACACAATCAGGAACACGATTTAATTTTGAAACGTAGGTATTCAGACCCAAAAATTTATATAGCATCTGGCGATCTTTCAAAGCGCTGGTATGTGTATTTTTCCTTTCGTAATCCAGTTACTGGGAGGCTAGAGCGAATGAAAAATATCTATGGCGTTACCAATAGTTACAAAACCAAAGAACAGCGTATGCGTGTATTATCTGCATATCGACGAAATCTTTTAAAACTCTTAAAACAAGGATATAGTCCATTTGAAGATAATTCATTTCTTATCGCACAAGAACAATCAAATAGCGCCGAGCAGAATATTACAAATAATAAAAACGGTAAACAAACATCCATAAGTAAGCAGGATACTATAAAGGTTGGTGTTAAACCTACGGCTTCTTTAAAAGAGGAACCTTCTAAGCCCATATTAGAGGAGCCAATTCAAAAAGAGCATCAAACAAATACGACTCCAACTAAAACTATAAAAGAGGCTTTTGAATTTGCACTGGGGCTAAAAGAAAAAGTAATCAGTGTCTCCACAAAAAGAAGTTATCAAAATAGAGTGAAGAATTTTTTAGAATGGCTAGATAAAAACCATAAAGAAATCACTACCATCGATCAGTTAGACAAGAAGATTGTAAATAATTTTTTAAACGATGTGCTAATAAAGACGAGTGCTCGAAATAGAAATAATTATCGTACAGAATTAAGTAGCATTCTACAAACGATAGAAGATAATGATTTAATAGCTCATAACTTTATTAAAAAGATACCCGTTTTAAAAACCAAACCAGAGCGTAATAAAACCTACTCTAAAGAGCTTAACGAAAAAATATTTAGCTATTTAGAAGAAAAAGATCCCATACTATTGTTATATATAAAGTTTATCTCTTATAGTTTTTTAAGACCTATTGAAGTCAGTAGACTAAAGATTAAGGATATCAATCTGATTAGTAGAACGATTCAGTTTGAGGCAAAAAATAGTCCACTAAAAACCAAGATAATTCCTGATATTTTATTAAAAGAGCTACCAGACCTTGCCAAACTTAACAAAGAAGATTATGTGTTTACTCCAAACGCAATAGGGGGAAAGTGGGAAGCAGCTTTAGAGAATAGACGTGGTTATTTTTCTAATCGTTTTAGAGAAACGGTTAAAAAACATTTTAAGCTAGGTAATGATTTTGGATTATATAGTTTTCGACATACTTTTATTACCAAGTTGTATAGGCAAATGGTAAAAGACTCTTCTCCTTTTGAAGCAAAGAGTAGGTTAATGCTCATCACGGGTCATAGTTCCATGTCGGCTTTAGAGAAGTATTTAAGAGATATAGATGCGGAACTGCCGGCAGATTTTTCACACCTACTCAAATAAGGCTCACAGAGCCACTCCATAAAAGGCAAAAGCCATATCTTTATGAATAGAGAAACTGTTGATTAAAATCAATTTGCACTTAAAAAGAAATTAGAATATGCAAGAATCCGGATCATTAGATGAGATACATACTACATTAAGAGTTTCATTATATAGTCCACTACTTATCTATATTCCTAAAACTTCCTTAATTACTTCTATAAAGGAGTTAAAGGAAATATTGTTACAAGCTGATGTTTTTGGAAGATTGCTGCTTATAGATGATACCCATGGTCTGAATATATATTTAGCTGATCAAAAAGATTATCATAAGATAGTTCATAAAGAAGCGACATTAGATCATAATATATTTCTACTTTTAGATTATAAAGGTACTCTAAAGAAACAGGCCTTTGCTTTCTTGATGGATAAATACATAGAAGACCTTTCGATATTTATCTATCTTACCAGATGGTTGAGCGAGAACCTGGTTAAATATATTGAACAAAGCAAAAACAACGCATTTGATAAGCAAGTATTCGATATTCAAAGAAGAGTCTTTGAAAAACATACATTAAAATTAAAAAAGTATTTTCCAAAAACAGAGATCCCTTACTTAAGGGAGATCAAAACAAATAATCTTATAGAAAGATTATTTCCCGAAAACATAAACCATATAGATCAGCAACTACAAAAGCGACAAAGCGATAAAAACAACACAGCTGTAAATAAGTTTAGAAACTTCTTTGAAGATAATCAACTTCCAAAAATAAATATAGACACAACAGAATCAACATCAACAACAAAACAAATCAAAAAGAAGAATCTAAAGCTTATTACAGATCAGGAGGCCAGATCGTTTTTATTGGAGCATGTTTTTAATGTTGATAGAAATTTGACGTATAAATTTTTATTCTTATGGATAAACCCATGTATACATGTGAATATTGTTTTAAAGAGTTTCGTCCAACTCGTAGAAGAGTGCAACGATATTGCAGTGCCAGTTGCAGGTCTAATGCATATCATGTCAGAAAACAACAACAACTGGGAGGTGAGACCAAATCTTCTGAAGAAAAGTTAATCACAAAAGAAGATTCTAATAACAAATTAGAAAAAAAAGAAAAAACAAGCGTTGATAAGATGAGTTTGGTAGGAGTTGGTAATTCCATGGCAGGAACATTACTCAGTGAGGCTGCGATAAACATTTTTACTAAACAAGATAATAAGCCTGCTACAAAAGCAGATATTAAAGCGCTAGAGAACAGTTTGAAAAGATTTCAGAGAATACAGAATATGGCAGCTGACTCGGAAGGAAGATTACCATACTACGATATGAGAAGGATGGAATTAGTGTATCTAAAAGCGAATCCCTTTGGCAATAATAGAAATGAATAGATTCAAGTAATGAAGGGTTATGTTATTTTTTCGATAAATAGTTATTACTAGTTTAGTAAACAGGTGCTTATTAAAACTAAAAACTACTTGTTGTTGATTCTGAGAAATTTAAATATACATATCGCTCTAAGTGAACGGTATGATATGCTCATTGAAATATTTAAAATTTGTTAGAGATTATAAAACCTTGATTTTATATTGCTCAATGACCTAAATTGACACTTAAAAAATTGAGCGCTATAAAATGTGAAAAATGCAATTCAAGGAATTGTATCCAAAAAGGGCTATGAGGTAATATGGGATTGGTTAATACTTTAGGAAGAGTTTTTTCGAAATCACTCCCTTATTGGTTTTAATCTTTATAATATAAACTCCTTCCAGCTTTTTTCTTAATTTTAATCGTAATTCTGGTCCTACCTTCAAATCTTCATCCCATTGACGAATTTCCCTTCCTAAAATATCATATAACCTTACATTTTCAAGGGTAACGCCGTTGTAGTTTTGAACTACAATTTCTTGTTGATCAGTATCTGAGAAAATGAATAACAAAGAGTTTGTCAAATCTGGCATGGACGTATGTAAAACTTCAGCGCTTAAAAGTAAAGTAAAACGATCTTTGTACTCTCCAACTTCAAGGGTTAATGTAGCTTTAGATTGGCTAATGTGATAATAAGTTCCTTCAAGTTGGTCAAATATGTACACCTCTCTGTCAATATGATCCCATTCGTCCAAAGAAAGATGTATTTCCCCTGAATAACCCATTAAAATTGTAAGTGGAACTTCCATGTTGTCTTCTATAGCTCCAACCCCTGCAATGAAATAAGGAGTATCATCTCCTAAATCCCAATAGATATCTGTGGTTCCCAGATCAAGTGCGGGAGAATCGTACCCTTTTTCATATCCAAATGTATTGCCGTCAATAAAAGAGATTCCAATTTGTCTGTGTAGTTCCAGTTCCTCGTCTTCCTTTAGATAATCCATCCCTATTTTTAGAGCGGCTAAATTATTATAAGAATTACTATTCCTAAAGAAAACTGACTGGGTCCCCTCTTGAATGAATTCACGCTGACTGTTGTTAAATTCAATAGTTCCGCCAGTGATACTTCCTCCTACAAAAAAGCCTTGACCAATAGCGATATAAGGAGCAGGTTCTTTATATACCCCTTGCCCTAAACCAGCTGCTCCAGTGCTACTATCTTCATTTGCTACATTATTGGCTGCAATTCCCATAGCTATGTTTCGAATAGCATAACCACCAACATAACCATTATGATTGTGTCCATTTTGATCTACTTCTCCATTAACACTTTCTTTTTGTTCCCAGAAATAGAGTGTTCCTGTGATAGAGCTTAAGTTGTCTTCAATAAATTTCTGTGATCGGATGGCCGATGCATATGGATTTCCTAATAAATAGGATGTATTCGCCGCTACATTGGTCTGTAGAGTGCCATCTTTTGGCGTTCCTGCAAAAGTATAGTTCTGAGCTTGACCAGGGCCTTTAAAAATAAACCCATCTGTTTGAGGAATAGTTCCATTACTAAAAACCTGATCCCATGAAGCAGAAGCACCAAAGGTGTAAATCCAGTACTCTGCCAATGAAATAGGACTCGTTGCTGCATTTCCATCAAAACCTCCTATAAAGTTAATGTTCAAAGGGGTAGATAATTCAGAGGTGGGATTTGTTCCATCCTTTAGTATATCAGCAACAGAATATGTATTACTTCCTATACTGTTTACAGGAGAGCCGAAGTAATTGTAACGATACAAACTCGAAACATCCGAATCTTGATCTACATATAATTTTCCACTTCCTGTTGTTTGTGAAATGCTGGCATGTGTTGTGATGAGTTGTGATCCATCAATCAAACGAATTTCATCATTGGTTGCTGTTAGATTAATTTGTTCGGAAACCAGCAACAAGTCATTGGTAATAGAAAATTTGCTATTGTTGTTTACAGTTAATGTTCTGGCTGTGAAGTTAGACCCTGTATGATGATAATCTTCATCTATAGAGACTCTTCTTGAACGATCTGGCTCCCCGTTAGACCAAGCGGATCCCGTTCTTGAAGTAACCCCTGTTTTATGATATCCTAATCCTTGATTTTTATTCGCTGTACTTCCTGAAACTTCAGAAATCAATGGAGCATGTGGATGACGTTCTGGCCCTCCAGAGGTTTGCGCTCTGTAAGGGTCTAAAGTATCGTCCACAAAAGCAATCCATTCTGAAGCTGTATAAATTGTATTAGGAAAAATGACCTCGTCACTTCGAACATAAGATGTGGTGTCATAAAAATTTTCGGCTACATCGAATCGATTTTGCCATGCCGTACCATCTGAAGTGTTAGAAATAATGATAATATCATCTCCTCCCTCAAAGTTCGTTATTGCGGCGTTAACTTCTCTAGTGGGTGAGTTGATAATAGTAACACCCGACAAACCTGAAGACTCTACTAATATGGTAGTAGCAGGTGCCAAAGAAAAGGGTATCGTATAAACTGCACTTGGTGTAACTCCTGTTTGGTCTCCTGAAGCATTGGTAAACAAACACAAGTGTAATGTATTTTCTGGGATGGTAGTAACGGTTCCAATATTGGTTAATTCAATAACCTTACCTCCAGTATTTTCATAGATTTGAGTGATTGCAGGATGAAAGTTATCTTCAAAATCCATCCCAGCAACACTTTGATAGGGGGTGCTACTTCCTGATTTGGTAACGACACTTGCATTTCCTCCAGCAAAGGCTAAATCGGTAAAGGCAAAAGTAAGATTGGATACATCATTTATATTATCATGAGCAGTTGCAGTCCCTGTAAAAGTAAGTGTTAGTTCGGTAGGGCTTGTAATGGTCATTACCGCAGTAAGTCCCGCAGGGACATTACCAACAGTTACCTGAGCACCGGTTAAAGTACCAGAGCCTAAATCTACAAAGGTGTCTCCGGTAAGGTCTATGGTTAAAGGATTGCTGTTATCGATTGTTCCATCATTGGCTGGGGCTTCAGAATAAATAAGTGTAGGTAAAGGATAGGTGTGGATATCACCAGATTCTCCCATTACGTATAAATTGGTTCCATTATGATTAAAGAGCATAGTTGTTGGAGTATTTTCTTGAGTACCAACATCAAGTGCAATGCTGGTGCCCGAAGTATGACTTGAAATGTCATAGGGGATCGAGAGCACATAGGCAGTAATGTCATTGTGAGAATCTCCTAACAGATAGAGGATGGTTCCATTACTATTAAAAAGCATATCTTTTGGGATTATATCCTGTGCGAAAACATTTAGTACTGATAAGGCTCCAGAGGTATAACTAGAAATGTCATAAGGAATAGGGAGTTCGTACGCATAGAGAGAATGACCTTGTAGAATATACAATGTAGTCCCATCATCATTAAACAGCATTAAAGAGAGAACAGATGCCGATACAATATCAAGTATTTCGCTGGTACCTGATGTATAGCTAGATATATCGTAAGGAGTAGGTAGCGGATAGGCGTTGATATCATCGCCATCATCTCCCAAGACATATAATATGGTGCCATCATCATTAAAAAGCATATCTTTTGGATTAGTATCTTGTGCGCTTACATCAAGTGTTACGCTGGTCCCTGATGTATAACTAGAAATATCATAAGCAATATCTAGTGGGTAGGCATTGATCTTATCACCATCATTACCTAAGACATATAAGATAGTTCCGTCATTATTAAAAAGCATTGATAATGGGCTGGATTCCTGAATGCTAACATTAAGAGCTGTATAGGTCCCAGAGGTGTAACCAGCAATGTCGTAAGCTCCATCCTTGTAGGTTAAGTATGAAATATCGTCGTTTGTAAGAGTTATGGTAGCAGTATCTGTAATGTCTACACTTGTATTGGATACATTACTCATACTTATGATGATGGTTTCATCGTCTTCTGTTTTTGCGTCTGAGGTAGGAGTTAAAGTAAATGTTTGGATCTCTCCTGCGGTTCCAGCAAAGGTGAGTATTTGATTGCTAATAGCTGTGTAATCATTATCAGCGATGGTTGCTGTACCATCTGCAGTACTAACCTCTACGATAAACCCTCCTGCAACATCATTGTCTAAGGTAGCTGTTATGGTAATGTTCCCATTATCCTCATTACTGCTTACATCTGCAATGGTTATCACGGGAGTGTCTCTAAAATCCATCCCAGCAACACTTTGATAGGGGGCGCTACTTCCTGATTTGGCAACGACACTTGCATTTCCTCCAGCAAAGGCTAAATCGGTAAAGGCAAAAGTAAGATTGGAGACATCATTTATATTATCATGAGCAGTTGCAGTCCCTGTAAAGGTAAGGGTTAGTTGGGTAGGGCTTGTAATGGTCATTACAGCGGTAAGTCCCACAGGGACATTACCAACAGTTACCTGAGCACCGGTTAAAGTACCAGAGCCTAAATCTACAAAGGTGTCTCCAGTAAGGTCTATGGTTAAAGGATTGCTGTTATCGATTGTTCCATCATTGGCTGGGGCTTCAGAATACATGAATGGAGGTAAAGGATAGGCATGAATTTCATTATTAATATATCCTATCATATATAAGATGGTTCCATCATCATTAAAGAGTATAGCTGATGGAGCGGCATCTTGTGCACCCACATTAAGTACTATACTGGTGCCAGAAGTATAGCTAGAAATATCGTAAGGAGTATCTAGCGGGTAGGCATTGATATCATTACCAGCTTGTCCCATTACATATAAGATGGTTCCATCATCATTAAAAAGCATAGCAATTGGATTGCTATCTTGTGCGTCCACATTAAGAGCTACACTTGTGCCTGTGCTATAACTAGAAATCTCGTAAGGAGTTGGGAGCGGGTAGGCGTTGATATCATCACCGCTAGACCCCATTACATATAAGATGGTTCCATCATCATTAAAGAGCATTGAGCGGAGACTAGTTTCTTGTGCGCTTACATCGAGAGCCACACTGGTCCCAGAGGTATAGCTAGATATATCGTAAGCAGTATCTAGCGGGTAGGCGGTAATATCATTACCGACATCCCCCAGAACATATAAGGTGGTTCCGTCATCATTAAAAAGCATATCTTGTGGACTCATTTCTTGTTGGCTTACATCAAGGGCCTCGCTGGTGCCCCCTGCATAGCTAGAAACGTCGTAAGGAATTGGGAGTGGATAGGCATGAATCTTATCACTATTAGTTCCTATGACATATAGAGTGGTTCCGTTGTTATTAAAGAGCATTGAGAAAGGGCTGGATTCCTGAGACCCAACGTTAAGTACTGAGCTGGTTCCAGAGGTATAACCAGCAATGTCATACAGTCCATCATTGTAGCTTAAGAATGAAACATCGTCGTTTGTAAGGGTTATGGTAGCAGTATCTGTAATGTCTACACTTGTATTGGATATACTTAAATTGCTCATACTAATGATGATGGTTTCATCGTCTTCTGTTTTTGCGTCTGAGGTAGGAGTTAAAGTAAATGTTTGGATCTCTCCTGCGGTTCCAGCAAAGGTGAGTATTTGATTGCTAATAGCTGTGTAATCATTATCTGCAATGGTTGCTGTACCATCTGCAGTACTAACATCTACGGTAAATCCTCCTGCCACAGCATTGTCTAAGGTAGCTGTTATGGTAATGTTCCCATTATCCTCATTACTGCTTACATCTGCAATGGTTATCACGGGAGTGTCTCTAAAATCCATCCCAGCAACACTTTGATAGGGGGCGCTACTTCCTGATTTGGTAACGACACTTGCATTTCCTCCAGCAAAGGCTAAATCGGTAAAGGCAAAAGTAAGATTGGAGACATCATTTATATGGTCATGAGCGGTGGCAGTCCCTGTAAAGGTAAGGGTAAGTTGGGTAGGGTTTGTAATGGTCATTACAGCGGTAAGTCCCACAGGGACATTACCAACAGTTACCTGAGCACTGGTTAAAGCACCAGATCCTAAATCTACAAAGGTGTCTCCAGTAAGGTCTATAGTTAAAGGATTGCTGTTATCGATTGTTCCATCATTGGCTGGGGCTTCTGAATATATAAGACCAGGTAAAGGATAGGCATGGATATTTTCACCATTGAACCCCATCACATATAAGATTGTTCCATCATCATTAAAAAGCATATCCACTGGAATATCATCTTGCGCACCCACATTAAGTACTACACTGGTACCTGAGGTATAGCTAGCAATGTCGTAAGGAGTAGGCAAGGGGTATGCATTGATATTATCACCATCAGCCCCCATCACATATAGGATGGTTCCATCATTATTAAAAAGCATTGAATAAGGGAGGGATTCTTGCGCACCCACATCAAGAGCTACAGAGGTCCCAGAGGTATAACTAGAAATATCATAAGGGGTAGGCAGGGGATAGGCGTTGATATCATCACCCTCAATTCCCATCACATATAAAATGGTTCCATCATTATTAAAGAGCA
Organism: Asprobacillus argus; assembly: GCF_032248395.1. Classification (NCBI taxonomy): domain Bacteria; kingdom Pseudomonadati; phylum Bacteroidota; class Flavobacteriia; order Flavobacteriales; family Flavobacteriaceae; genus Asprobacillus; species Asprobacillus argus. The sequence continues at coordinate 204,087 of NZ_JAVTTO010000001.1, read as the reverse complement.
TTGAGAATGGGATAGATTCTTGTGCACCAACACTAAGTGCCACACTAGTACCTGAGGTATAGCTAGCAATGTCGTAAGAGGTAGGCAGGGGATAGGCGTTGATATCATCACCGCTAGACCCCATCACATATAAAATGGTTCCATCATCATTAAAAAGCATTGAATTAGGGAGGGATTCTTGTGCACCCACATTAAGAGCTACAGAGGCCCCAGAGGTATAACTAGAAATATCATAAGGAGTAGGCAGAGGATAGGCGTTGATATCATCACCATTATGCCCCATCACATATAGGATGGTTCCATCATTATTAAAAAGCATAGCAGTTGGAGAACCCTCTTGTAAACCAACGTGAAGAGCTACAGAGGTCCCAGAGGTGTAACCAGCAATGTCATAAGTTCCATCATTATAGGTTAAGAATTGTGCTGTTACTATATTTAGCATAAAAAAAGCACAGATAAATAAGATTATTTTTTGATACATGTTTTTTTATTTACGTTTTATAAGGGCATTAGGAAGCCTGTTGAACTTTGTTCAATAGCATATAATCTGTATGAATTTTTTCGTAAAAAAAAGCCCTGATTACTTTGAATGGAGGTAAAGAATCAGGGCAGGTATCGGATTCTGGAAGAGTTACTTTACAGTTAAAGTAAAATCTAACCCCCACTTAGATATGAATCAACATATACCCCCCAGCATAAGTTAATTCCATTTCACTATGTTCAATATCCGATAAATATAAAATCTAGAATAACAACTCGAACACCAAAATTTTTTTCTAAAAATTAACCTTTGGACTCCTCGTCTACGTACCCTTCTAGTTTTATTATTACATACTTTACAAACCATCTATTATAAATTTTATTAATTTAAACTAGGGGTGACATCATGTTAACATGTTTTGAGTACGTTATATTTTCCCTTGAATCCATGCATTTACATGAGCAATAGATTTAGGGTGTACTAAAATTTTCAATTCTTTATCTAGCAAAAAATAGGAAGGGGTCGCATATACATGATACTCTTTTACTGCTTGCATATTCCAACCTTGAAAATTGCAATAGCTTTGCCATGGAGCATTTTTAAAGGCAGTATTAAATGTTTTTTTGTCAGTATCTAAACTTATATACACAACCTCTATGGGAGTATTATTATCTTTCCATAGAGTATAATATTGTAGTAATTGCACAGCTTCTTCTTTACAAGCCTTGCAATGACTAGATCCAAACACAAGGAGTACGTTTTGCTTTAGATCGCTCAATTTTTTTGAAGCTGTTAACTTAATATCCGGAGCTGTATTCCCGACCTTTAGCAATACATACTTCTGCATTTTCTTTTGTAAATCTTGCTCTATGACGCATCTACAATTCGTGCTATCTAAGAGCTTGCTTGACAGATGAGCCGCCGCTCTAAACAAACTACGCTTTTCGAATAGTTTAAAGAGTTCTTTAGAAGTAGTATTCAGTAGACTATCGTTTTGTTTCAATTTTTCAATTAAATAATCGGTGCTTAAATTCATTTGCACGTATATACTGTCTAATGGTTGCCCCATATTCTCCAACATAAAATAATGCCCTTCTAAGAGTTCTCTAAATAAGCCACTAGTCTTAAAATTAGGGTGTGTAAAATCTATCTTTCTAAACTGTGCAATATCCGCAGGAATACGTTCTGTATAATTTCTAAACGTTTGGGGCATATCGCTAATCAACTTTCGTAAAGGAGCATACCAAAAGAGATAACTTTCTTTAGCAATGGCGTATGTTTCTAACAAATTGCTTTGTTCTATACGCTTAATCTCTTCGTTTATATTTACTAAAGTTTTATGTTGCTTTTTGAAGTGAGCATTGGTATATATTTTTGTTAAATATCGAAGACCTGCATATGCCTGATCATTTAAAGCATTCGCTTTGGCGATCTTTAAAAACATTCTATTTTGAAAGCTGTTTTTATAGTTTAAACTATCATAATCCATTAAATGAGTACCAGCAAGTTCAATATGTTTTTTATTTAAAATAAGGAGAGTACTGCTTCTATCAATCTTTAATATAGCCACCCCTGCATACTGTTTTGGGTATGGTAGGGTAAAGTTGCCTAAACTATCAATGGTCGTTTTTCCCAACTCATAAGACTTGTAATAATCAAAGCCGGTAAGACTAATAGGCTGGTGCTTATGCTGCTGCAAGTTTCCTTTTACAACTTGACCAAAGGTTTGTTGTATCCATAATGGTATAAGTAGTGCAATCGCTATACGTTTCATAATTAATATTTTATTTACACTTTTCATTAGTTACTATGGGTTTTAAACAGCAAGTTTTCAATTTGTTTTTTAGTTTGATTCTTCTAAATGTTTAATAGGTCCTAATACAACGAATTGGAGTACCATGAGCTCTTGCAAATGAATTAAGTTCAGCAGAAGTAGTATTAAAAGATAGATGCCTGGCATTATTCCCACTAACCGTACTGGACCAATAATAAGCAACGAAACTTGGAAAAAATAACTCACCATTGATAAGTCGTGAACTAGCAAGGGTAAGTTTCAATGGGCTTGCAAAAGCACCTGAGCTATTATTAGAAGACCAGGATAATCGTTCTGCATCCCATTCAGCTATTGTAGGTACTCTAAAGTTCGTCGGGCAAGGATCATGAACTCCTTTATTGGCGCCATCCCAACGTGCATCATCCTGCACAGTTAGCCAATCTTGTTGACTTGGAACTGTAATAAAATTCGTACCCTCAGCCCCACTAGCTACCGGTCCTGCAGTTTCATTGGATTGTTCAGCATTATCGCTCGTTGTTGATGAGGTCCAGTTAATGACCTCATGCCCGTCACTAGTTCTACCCCATTGGTAAAGATTGCCATATGCCAAATAATCTGTACTAGAAGTAGCCACTTGTGTTGCTCCTAAATTACGGTCCATCCATACAGCACCCCCAGCACCAGTTACAGAGGGTGTTCCAACGCTGGCAGTACCAGCAGTATTATTAAACACAAAACCATCAAATATATACAATCCTTTAGGTGAACAATTGGTACAATAGACCATCAATCCTTCTGCAGGAGCAGAAATCGCGGACATTTGAGTCTCTGTCATTCTGGGGGGTAAGAACCCTTTGGTAGTACTCTGTACTTCTAATGCGGCAGAAGGGTCTGGTGTATTTGTGCCTATTCCGATTTGAGCATTGCATATAGTCATTACTAAAAGCGATGCTCCTACTATTATTTTTCTCATTATATTTTATTTATATTCTTTAGTTTATAAACCTATATAAAATAAGCTGTCTTCTCTTGTCAATCTTATCTAGGCTTTACATTATTATTACTCCTTAATACAACGTACAGACATACCATATGATCTGTTTAAAGTCACATTTTCAGCTTGACTACTATTGAAATTTAGTGCATTACTGACGGTGCCATCTACGGTACTAGACCAATAGAACCCATCTCCACCAATAGCGAATAATTCACCACTATTTATACGTATACCGGGCGTGGGTAATTTTAATGAGCTGGCAAAAGCGCCATCTCTATTGCTTGAAGCCCAAGTAACTCTTTCTGCGGTCCATTCAGCTTCAGTAGGGATTCTAAAGCCTAAAGGACAAGGATCATGAGTTCCTTTATTTATGCCATTCCAACGGGTATCGTCTTGTACTGTTAACCAATCTATTTGACCTGAAACTGTAATAAAATTTGTACCCTCAGCTCCACTAGCTACCGGACCGGAAGTTTGATTGGCTTGTTCTGTACCATCAGTTGTTGCTGCTGAGACCCAGGTAATAACCTCATGTCCATCACTGTTTCTACCCCACTGATAAATATTACCATATGCTAAATGATCACTACGAAAAATAGCTACACGTGATGCGCCTAAGTTGCGATCCATCCATTCATTACCTCCAGCACCTGTTACAGTATTTACAATAGATGACGTACCTGCGAAATTGTTGAATAACTCGCCATCGAATATGTACATACCCTTTAGCGCACAATCGGTACAATACACTATCAACCCTTCAGCGGGATTAGAAATAGCTAATATTTGAGCTTTCGTTATTCTAGGTAATAAAAAACCTTTAGCGGTACTATTTACTTCCAGTACAGCTGAGTTATCTGGATTACTAGTACCCACTCCAACCTGGCACATAACATTAGAGACCATACCAAATAAGGCGATACTTTGTATTATTTTTTTTCTCATTGAAATTAAATTGTTTTAGTCATTTTTATTTTAGTTACTCAAATAGTTAAAACCCAGTTCCCGGAGACTCCGGAGACATAGCCTGTGCTTTTTTAGGTTGTAATAATATGTACGTACCCATAGCGGTTAGTGCTGCATACTTTCCGTATGCTCCTATTTTAGAGAGCGCTTCTTTTCGAGTAATTCCTTTTTTTTTATCTATTTTCCCCATGTTATTCAATAATTATTTTTTTGGTCATTGTACTGCTATTAGAAACCAATGTTGCAATGTATATACCTGTTGCTAAGTGTGCTGGTAATGAAATATCCTTTACATTTTGCGAGATAAATTTGTGATTCATCACTTCTTTACCAGTAATATCATACAGTCTTATCCTTGAAATACTATGACTTTCTAGTCCAGTAATTCTTAGTGTAGTATTATTTGTTTTATACATATTTATAAACTCTAAGGAAGCTACATCATCTATACTTAATGCTGTTGAAGATGTGTGTAAGTAAAAACGACCAATTCCTGTCAAAGCTTCATCTAGGGTTACCTCGTAAGGATTCTCGCTTATTTTTTCTATTATGTTAGCTTCTTTGTCTTCGAGATATACATCTATGCCTTGAGGTAAATTACTAGCAACGACATCAAATGTTAAAGGTGTGTTGGCATTGGCTCTAATGGCTAAAGGAATCACCATTGTTTCATAGTTATTGTCAGGTAAACATTGCAACATAAAGTTGATGCCTTCACTATCTGTTACCAAATGGGTATCTATCGAAAAGCTTGGAGTATTGTTTTCATAAGTACCTGCATCATAACCAACATCAAGGCCCGTAGTTGCATTGCTTAAATATTTGATCTCTGTCCTTTTTTGCTGACTTCCATTCGATACATGCACCACAATGTTTGGTGTGCTATTTTCGTTTCTATAGAAATTGTCGGTACCACTTTGATGACTTTGTAAACTTTCTGTAAATGTGAATAACTCACTTTCATCTTTTGCTCGTACCATAAAGGCTTGTCCTGGAGAAAAATGTAAAGCTGCACTGGTTTGGTTGATTACCTCATAAGCAGAGCCGTTCCAGAAATACAATCCTGCAAAACTTGGATCTAATATGTTAATATTCTGTCCAAGAACATTAGTGCCGGCTGCGTTGTCATTTGCTGGTAAGAAAGATGGATATGGATTCCCGATACTACTCCAATAATGACCACCGCTAGATGTAGTTAAGGCAACACCAACATCTAAAGTGGTCATACTACCAGTAAATGTAAAGGCGCCAGCAGAAGTTCTGTTCATACTATATCCTTGTCCATTGACAAAGTTGGTCAGGGTTTCCTGATTTGCAGCACTTGGAGTAGCATTATGATAGGTCCATCGCTCTCCTGCCGAATTAGCGTTGTTATAATAGGCCACAGCAAAATTCCCATTACCTCCGTTGGTTGTTATACTATTACCGGCATCGCTTACAAAAGTTGGAATACTCTGATTAGTTACAGGAGGTGCCACTAAATGCCAATTCGTGTCCGGAATGTATCTGATATAGCTAATGTTACCAGTAACACTTCCTGTAACTAAAAGTGATCCGCTAGACGAAGCATTTGAAGAAATCGTTAAGTTTCCAGCAGCATTGATGCCGACATTGTTATCAACATATAAAGCGTCTCCGGACGAAACATATACGGTTCCACCTGAAGCAATATGTAATTCTTGTGCCGAGCCAGTATATAGTCCTAATAACAGAACTATAAGCATGGTTAGCTTTGATTTTTTTACAAGATTTTTTGAATTGATCTGACTTAATAGAAATCCCTCCATAATTTACTACTCTTTTAAGGTTAAAAAAAGTAATTACACTGCTGTTAATACATGCTAAATGTTACGTGATATAAAGGGCTTGTTATATAATAATCGTGACATAACACAAAACTTAATGCTTAGCACTACAATGTAATTACACCTCAAAACTAGGGTAAGGTAGAATACAAAAATGGTAAAAAACGGATAACAAATGGTAAAGTAGCCTCTTTCGATGAAAAAAATAGGAGCTGTTTTGCAGCTCCTATTTTTTTGATGAATTAATTTACTAAAACTCCAAACCTATTTTTTCTCTAAATACCTTAGGAGTCATGGATGTTTCCTTTTTGAAAAACTTTGTAAAATACGTCGTTTGCTGAAAGCCGAGCCTAAAACTAACCTCTTTTATTGGTAAATTTGTATTTATCAATAATCTTTTTGCTTCTAACAATCTTTTCTTCCTCATTAAGCCGGTAGGAGTATCTCTAAAATAATTTTTAGTGACAGTAATAATTGTTTTTTCACTTACAGATAGCATGTCGGCATAAAAGGCCAGTGTCTTAAATTCGCACTTATACTTTTCAATTGCCTTTTTAAAACTAAGAGCCAGCATAAAATTCTGGTCAATAAATGAGTTGAAATCAGGATCTCTTCTTTTCATTCGTTCTACATTCAGTAACATAATTTGGAACAAATTATAAACTTGGAGTTCATAGTTGAAGTCTTGATTTTTAATTTCATCTGAGAATTGCTTAAACAAACTTTCAAATTTATCAGATTCACTTTGAGTTATCTTTATAAAAGGGCTACCTCTTAAATTAAAGATCTGAAATTGTATTTGGTTAAGGGCATCTTTTTCATAATGATTTAAAAAATCATCGGAGAAACTCAAAACATACCCTTCATTTTTATCACTTAAAAAGCTTTGGGTCTGATTTCTATAAGAAAGAAAGAAACTGTTTTCTTGAAACGATTGTTTTTCAAAATTTATAAAATGTTCCCCTTTCTTTTTAAACCACACTAACTGGGAGAAATCGTTGTAATGGGGTTTAAAACAATAATCTTTATTCTTTTTAAAATACTCCTTTAGTGTAATTAGTTCAATTTGCAATTTTTTCCCTTCAAACTTTGTTATTAACTTCATGAATTATGTTTTTTATGTTAAATAAAGTAGGGGATATTGCTATAAACATATAAAAAAAAATGAAAAGAATATTGTGTAGTGTATATCTTCAGATAAAATTAGCCTTATATCTAGTAGTATATTGTAAGTTACTATGACTTTGTACAGTTGTATTTGAAGGAGCTAATTAAAAGTGAATAAGGATAAGTAAATTTTTTATTAAATTGCTAGTAAATTTTAAACAATCAAAGTGAACACAAAACTGAACATGTTTTGGAACACGTTTTAAAAATATAAGGGTAGCTGAGCCCAGTAAAAAGGGAGTTTAAATTTCACGATGTCAGCTCATAACCCGAAGGTCACTGGTTCGAGTCCAGTTCCCGCTACAAAGAAGCTTCTTGAGAAATCAAGGAGCTTTTATTTTGGAGTCAAGTGATGCTTGTATTGCCTTGAGGGCAAAATAAAAAATCAGATTGCAAAGCAATCGGAGCTTCATCTGTTATTTTTTAGGCCCATCCTGGAATGAAATGGAAGAAAGAATCCAGTTCTCGCTGCAGCAAGAGCAATCAAAAATAATTGCTCTTTTTTATGTTAAAATTATTGAGATTAATGAGCGCTGTTGAATTGGATGGATTCTTCATTTAATATTCTAGCGTTACTTTCTTAACGTTATTTTATGATTAATTTCACTTGGACTCACACAATTCACGTGTAAAAAAGTTATATTTGGATACGTATAAATTGAAAAGTTTTGAAAAAAATATGGCTTTTTATACCCCTACTTTTTTTAGCGATCACTAATACTACTTCTCAAAATAAAGAACAACTGTTAGATTCTTCGTATGTCTATTTATACAATCAATACTATACCTATAAGTATACTGATTCTTTAAAAGCGAAGACCATTGCAGCTATTTATTTAAAAAAAGCCGAAAGAGCCAAGGATACCATTAATATGGCAATGGGATATACGTTTAAAAGCGAAGTGTATAAAAATGATTCTATCTATATAGATTACCTGGATCATCTTATAGAAGTCACTTCCAAAAAACCAACGAAGTTGTTTCCCGCTTTTTTTCATTATAGAAAAGGCCATCTATACGCGCTGGTTAGGACAAATAAAAATGAAGCCTTGAAGGAGATATTGTTGGCAAAAAAGTATGCAGAATCCACAGGTAACGACAGTTTAGCTTATGCGATGTATACTAAAATAGGTAGACTTGTTGCTCAAAATGGTAACAGAAAAAAGGCCATTGAAATCTATAGAGAATGCTATGAATATTACAAAGATCATATGCATAAAGTAGGGAAAGATGATTTTTTTGCTTTTATCTATAACTATTCTACTACCTATTCTGATTTGTCCGAAAATGACTCGGCCTTATATTACAACAAGATCGCATATCAATACAGTTTTGAACAGAAAGACACTTTACTCGTTGCCTACTCAAAATTTAGACAAGGACAAATACACCATACATTGGAAAACCACCAGGCATCCGTTGATAGTATTAAAGGAGCTATGGATGTTCTTATTGATGATGAAAATTATCTGGCGGTATCTCAAGGATATAGCCTCATGGGGGACTCATATATAAAATTGAAAGAACACCCCAAGGCATTGGCGTATTTTGGAAAGGTGGATTCTATGTACAATACAAGTAAAATCTTTTACAATTCGGAGTCTCAAAGGACAGCATTTAAATTTCTATATCAACATTATAAAGATAAAGACGATACCCAAAATCAATTGCATTATTTGAACAAAATAATTTCTTGGGACAGTATAAAAATGGCCTCTGACGACAGGTTTGAAGAAACACTATACGATAATTATGAAAAGGACAATTTAGAAAGAAGAGAAGCGCTTATAGAGGAGTTAGAAAAAGACATTTCTATTTCAAATATCATAAAGTATGGTATGATCGGTATTTCTGTCATTGCCCTGTTATTGTTCTTTTATGAATACAACAGAAGAAAAAAATTAAAGAGGCGTTTTGATGAACTGGCTTCTGCTACAAGAAAAGAGACGGGTATTCCGAAAATGGTAGCTCAAGACAAATCTAAAATCAGCGTTCCAAAAGAAGTAATTGATACAATAGTTAAGAAACTAGAAGCGTTCGAAAGGAAAAATGCATTTACTAGCACCAGGTTAAGTCTAAACTCATTAGCCAACGATCTAAAGACAAATCCGAACTATTTGTCTAAGATTATTAACCATCGTATGGGCATCGGATTCTCGAGTTACATAAATGAGCTGCGTATTAATTATGTATTGGACCTTTTAGATAAAAACCCAACTATTCGTAAATATTCCATAGAAGCAATTGGAAATGAAGTTGGTTATAAAAATGCCCAATCCTTTTCAAATGCTTTTTACAAAAAGACCGGATTAAAACCTTCATATTATATCAAACAATTAAACAAAATTGGGGTATAAGTGTCTTAAAAACCCTGTTTTTTAATTCGGGAATAACTTTTTTTAATCAAATAGTAAGAAAAATGAATAATTCACCTGATTCAAAAGAATCAGGTGTTTTTATATCTATATAATTGATAATAAGGTGATTATAAAAAATATTGAAACTTGAAATTCATGAAAATCAACTTATAAAGGTTGCAGAGTTTAGAATGTGACGCTAGTTTTGACTCAACAATTTTCCCCTACTAGTTTTTATAACAACGTTTAATTTTTAAATACAATATTCATGGGGGAAAGAATTGCATTCGTATTTTTTGTACTGTTAGCAAATTTAGGAATAAGTCAAGAAGTGCATGTAGCGGGAGGTGGAGAACTATTCATTTCATCAAAAGATGCGCTATATATTAATAACAACTTAACGGTAAACGCATCAGGTAGCGTAACCGTAAGTTCAGATTTAACGAGTAGTGGTTCCATATTGGTATCTGGTACCACAACAGGGTCAATTATTTATCAGCGGTATGTAAACCAAAATGTACAAAATGGAAATGGGTGGCATTTAATAACATCTCCGGTAACAACACAAGGCATAAATGATTTTGCAACCAACGTAAATGGTGCCAATAGCATTGCCACGAACGGAAATAGATATGCAATAGCTGCTTATAATAACGCAATGTCATCGGGAAATCGATGGGAATATTACGACACAACGACCGCTCCGGTTGCTGGAAACTTCGTTTCTGGAGAAGGATATTCTATGAAAAGGACAGTCGGGGGGCTGCTAACATTTGAGGGAGCAATGGCTTCCTCAGATGTTCTTTCTTCATTAAGTACTGCTAGTGGGACTCATTATTGGAGTTGTATAGGAAACCCCTTTCCCTCATACCTTCCTGTTAACAACAACGCAAATGGAACGAATGTATTAGGACAAAACCTAGGCGCTCTTGATCCAAGTTTTGCTGCGTTATATTTTTGGGATGGTGCGCAATATGTAGCTGTAAATCAAATCACTAGTGCTACTTATTTGTCACCAGGTCAAGCTTTTTTTGTGAGAGCCAAAAGTAATAATGAGTCCTTTACTTTTTCAGAATCTCTAACCAGTCATCAGGCCATTGCAGATAATTTTAATAGATCTACCAATACAATTTCGAGTGTAGTAATACACCTTTCCAATGGAAATCAGCAGAAGTCTACAGAACTTAAATACCTGCCAAATGCAGATGTTGGTTTGGACGTTGGATATGATGCAGGAGCTTATCAAGATGGGCAACCAGATTTTTCTTTAGACACTCATTTGGTCTCTGATAGTCAAGGTGTAAACTTTACATTACAATGTTTGCCAGATAATGCCTATGATATTATGGTTGTGCCATTATCTGTAAATGCAGCAGCAAATCAGCATTTGATTTTTAGTGCTATTGCAACAAATTTACCAGAAGGTATAGATATCTACTTAGAAGATAAGATAGCTAATACATTTACCAAAATAAATGAAACTCCATATGAGGTAACTACGGATGATCCCATAAGTGATATTGGCCGTTTTTATATACATACCTCGCCACATACATTGTCGACTGAAGAGGTATCCGACTTCCAACCAATCAACATTTATAAAACAAACGCTTCTAATATTAGAATAACGGGACTGCAAGATGATGGAAATATTGCTATGCGTATGTATAGTATTGGTGGAAAAGAAGTACTTCGACATTCATTTGTCGGCCAACATCTACAAGATATTGCAGTGCCAAAAAGCCTTAAGGCTGGCCTGTATATTGTGCAAATTATTTCAGAAAAAAGAATCCGTACAAAGAAATTAATTATTGAATAATGAAAGACACAGATCAATATAAAGGTATTACGCGTAAGGAAGCTCTACATAAGTTGGGGGATTACGGAAAGTATGCAGCACTAACAGCATTGGGAACGTATATATTATTGCAGCCAAAAAAAGCACAAGCAATGAGTGTTCCAGATTCTCCGGGGGGAGGTTTTTAATAAAAAATCGAGAATAAATAACTAAAACAATAAAGATGGAAAAAAGAATTAGAATAATTAGAACATCAATCATGACATATTCGACTGTGATACTGATGTGCATCAGCTTTAATACTTGGTCTCAGGTAGGAGTTGGAACTTCCAATCCGGATGCTTCAGCGGCACTTGAGATTAGTAGTACGACCAAAGGAGTATTGTTACCTAGGATGACGAAAGCACAGATGGAAGCAATAACCTCTCCAGCAGAAGGATTATTGGTATACTGTACCGATTGCGATCCAAAAGGAATGTATATTTTTAATGGTATAAGCTATATCGCTTCCAGTACTGGGGTTCCGAGTGGTTTCAATGAAAACACAGATGTAGTGTCCACCACAGGAAAAATATGGATGGACAGGAACTTAGGAGCTAGTCAGGTAGCTACATCTTTAACCGATCATTTAGGATATGGTAGCTTATTTCAATGGGGAAGAGCAGCAGATGGGCACGAAGTGATTAACTGGACATCCTCCACAACAAGTGATGGTGCCGAACAAGCTAGAGAAACAGCCATAACCTCTGCAACAGATACGCCTGGGCATGATGATTTTATTACGAATATATTGAATTGGCGATCTACTCCAAATAATAATTTATGGCAAGGTGTTGGAGGTACTAATAACCCTTGTCCTACAGGATACAGAGTACCGACAAATCAGGAATTGAATGCAGAACGTGCTGCTTTTTCAACTAATGATGCGGCAGGAGCATTTGCTTCTCCTTTAAAATTTACACTTTCTGGATTTAGACTTACTTCTACAGGTGCTTTGAACTCTGTTGGAACCGCTGGTTATTATTGGTCTAGTACTGCTAGTGGTGTTCTTCTAGGTAGATCATTACGAATGCTGATTACTAGTTCTAATGTAAGCACTGGATCTACGTCAGAAGCAGGAGTTGGAGCTTCTGTACGTTGTATAAAAGAGTAATACCTTCATTTACAATGTATCCATCTATCTGTCATTCATTTAGGATGACAGGTTTTGATAACACAACCTATTTTTAACACGATTTAAGGCACAAGAAATTATGCTAACTTCATATAAAAAATTAGCAATCTCAATACTATATATAGCAAGTATAACAAGTATAAAAGCACAGGTTGTAAAAGGAGGTTTTAAGAATCATAGATCTCAACAAATTAGCTTAACAGGGTTTAGTTATTCTAACACATTTGAGCTGGCCAAAGCAGTTACCGATAGTGTGGGTAACTTTACATTGAACTATCCAAAAGAATATAAAGGAATTGCACTATTAAAAACTCAAGGAAAGAATACGTTGGTCGTCATTTTAGATGAGCCTATTCTTGAAATAGAGGGAACACATTTAAGCAAGCCTAATAGTATCTCTTTTAAAAAGAACTACTCAAATGACTTATTTTTTAAAGTAACTTCTGATTATCAAAAGAGGGCTCAAATATATAAGGCATGGCATTATTTACATTTAAAATATACGAGCTCAAACGAGTTGGGGAAAGAGATAATGGTTATTGATGCTATTCGCAAAGAAATGAAAAGAATAGAAGATAAGAATGAGTCACAGCTAACAAGTTTAGCAAGTGAAAGTTATCTTAAATGGTATATGCCAAAACGTAAATTATTAAGTGATATGCCAGAATCTATTTATGCATATAGAAAGCGAATACCGAAAAATATACAACAGTTTAGAACTATCGATTTTACGAACCAAAACTTTAAAACGAGTGGATTGTTTTGGCCTTTGATAGAGAAACATTATTTCTTATTGGAGAATATGGGTCAGTCGTTAGATAGTATATACAAACAAATGAATGTTAGCACTGATTATTTGATTGATAATCTTAAAGAAAACAGTCTCTTATTAAATATGGTATCTGAAAAATTATTTCAACTTTTTGAAAAAAGGAGTTTGTTTTCTGCTGCCGCTCATTTGTCTAAGCGACTACTTGATGAAAGTTGCGGTTGTAAGCTGGGAAATACTCTGGAAAAAAACTTGGAAAAATATAAAACTCTTAAAATTGGGAATTTGGCTCCAGATATACAATTAAATACGGACCTTAAGTTAAGTGATCTACAAAAAAATGTACTGCTGGTTTTTGGGGCTAGCACGTGTCCGCACTGTATAACCGCACTGCAAGAATTACAAAGAATTTATCCTAAGTGGAGTCGTAAAATGGAAATTGTATATATAAGTTTAGATACTGATAAAGAAGCGTTCGAAAAGGCTTACAGAAGTATGCCTTGGAAAACCTATTGTGATTATCTAGGTTGGGAAACCAAAGCAGCAAAAGAGTATTTTATAAGCGCTACTCCAACATATGTACTGATCGATAACAACATGAAAATTCTGCAACACCCCAATTCACTAGAACAAATTAATGCTTGGGTAGATTACAAACTATGAACATCAAATAATTATTTATGAAAAGAATTTGTCCTGTTTGTTATTCTACTATTGCCAAAAGAAAAAGAAGATTTTTTGCAATGAAGTTACTTTTTCCATCGAGTAAAAAATATAAATGCGGTACTTGTAAGTCTTTATATATTATGTTTTGGCAGCGCGCCATTATTATGAGAAAAGCATAGTCTCCAAATCTTTATTATCGATATGAGACTGTAGTTTTACATAATCACATCATTCATTACTTTCTTCATATTACACAGATGGTGAGTGTTATTAAAAAAACATGTCTTAGTGTTACCACGTAGTTAAATTTAGTATTTCGCACTTATTTTTGGTTTTTTTTTGGCTATATTTAAACATCCTAAATCAAAATATTAATTAATCTTACACCTCATGGAAAAATCAAAATTTAACATCCCGGCACCTCCTAGTGCACCTTCAGCACCTTCAGCACCAAACGCAAAAAGCATTCCTTCATCGGGTGGTAGCGGTGCTCCTGATATGAGTAGTATTCCAGGAATGGGAGATATGATGGAAAGATTTACCTCAATGGGTCTTTCTAAAGGGCAAATTCAAAAATTTATTGATGAGCACGATATTGATCAATATCGAGATGCGAATGGTAAAATTACATGCCCAGTTTCTCAAGAAGAGCGAGATGCATTGAAAGCTAAAGGGATGCATTAGAGCATCACTTTATTAATTTCTAAAATTTATGCAAGAATCTCAGGGCAATTCCAATAGCGGAGATAATTTGCTATTAAAGGCGCTTGTCATTACGCGTCCTATGTATTCTTATGTATTAATTGCGTTTATTGTAGCGGCAGTTATTACTATAGCATGGGGTATGTTTGGTTCCATTCCACAGAAGATTGAAGGAATTGGAGAGGTAAGTACCGATGGTGGATTACATAGAGTGAATGCGCTATATGGAGGGCAAGTAGTAAACATAAATGCTACTATTAATGACGCTGTTAAAAAAGGAGATGTCATTTTTATAGTTAGACAACCAGAAATGGAGAGTAAGGTCAAAGAGCTGGAAGCTTCTGTAAAGCAGCTAAAAGCTAAAAGAGGGCTTATCCTATCTGGAAACACCAAGAATGCCTCTCTTAAAAAGAAGGTGGATAACCTTGGGGCATCAAGACTTCGAGATAAGCTTTCGGAAAATCAAAAAACCATTGATTTTTTAGAAAAGAAAGTTGCACAGGAAAAAGAGTTATACGATAAAGGATTAATCACGTATTCTCAATATTTTTCAACGCAAAGTAGCCTTACCGATGTAAAAACCGAAAGGATTGGATTGAATGAGCAACTCAATTTAATTACACTGAATTCTGAAGAATGGAATTTGGGCAAAAATATTACGGAGAAAGATATTGTAGATCAAGTCGCCATCCTTGAGAA
This sequence comes from Asprobacillus argus, assembly GCF_032248395.1. Classification (NCBI taxonomy): domain Bacteria; kingdom Pseudomonadati; phylum Bacteroidota; class Flavobacteriia; order Flavobacteriales; family Flavobacteriaceae; genus Asprobacillus; species Asprobacillus argus. The sequence goes on along the minus strand of NZ_JAVTTO010000001.1, from coordinate 188,732 downwards.
AGAGTTGGAAGACCTTCATAAGGAATATAAATTAAGAACGGAAGTTAAGGCTAAAACTGATGGAGTCGTTCGACAGATAAATGCCAAAGAAGGAGATATTATTTCCCCTGATTTAATTCTTGCCGTTATTAATGAAGATGAAAAAACAAGTAAAAGTTACATACTAAACTTATATGTGCCGTTTAGTTCAAATGAGCTAATTAAGAAAGGCATGGAAGTAGATATTCAGCCTTTTAATGTAGATTATAATTTGTACGGCTGGTTAAAGGGAACTGTATTGGAGGTGAGTCCATTTGTTTCTTCTTCTAAAAGCTTAGTAAATGACCTCCAAAATGGTGATTTAGTGAGTATGATAGAATCGAAAGGAGCGGTGTACAAAGTAATTGTACAATTAAATTCAGATCCGAATACGATAAGTGGGTTTGATTGGTCTAATAAGAAAGGACCTCCTTTTAAAATATACCCTGGTCAGATGACTAGGGCTTTTGTCAATGTTAAAGAGAAAGCACCGATCGACTATTTATTACCCATATTTAAAGACTACTTTAAGTAGAAGAAGCTTGTTTAACTTTTAGGAATCATGAAAAGGAAGATCCCCGTTTTTTTGCAATCTAATCAAGGCGAGTCTGGAGCAATTTGCTTGGCAATGCTTTTGGGGTATTATGGTTCTTTTCCAAAATTAAACACTGTTAAAAATGCCTGTAATGTAGGGAATGATGAGATAGCCTCAGAAAATCTGTACAAGACAGCGGAGCGTTTTAAGTTTAAAGCCGAACAATCTGCTATGACACTTGCGGAGATACCCGGAACATCTCCTGTTATTCTAAAGACTACTTCGGGAAAGTACGTAGTTCTTGTAAAAAAAGGAAAAGAGCATTGCCTCATTCACGATCCCGAAAAAGGGGAAGAGAAAATAGCAAAATCTCAGTTGGAAGAAATGTATGGAGGTTGGTCTATGACCCTAACTCCAGGGGCTGACTTTGAACAGATAGAGAAGAGCTCTACATTCTATAATGAACTAAAAAAACGAGTCTCTCCAAATTTTAAAGGAATGGTCTATGTGTTAATTGCAGGCGTCATTTTATTGATACCAGCAATCGTGATCCCTTCCTTGAACAAACTATTCTTTGACGATATTATTCTCTTATCTCAATCGCAATGGTTTCATCCAATGCTAACAGCACTGACAGCCTTTCTTGTTTTTGGATGCCTATTAGTGTATTTACAGCAATGGATATTGCTTAGAGTAGAGTTAAAATCAAGTTTGACTGAATCTGCTAAATTTGTAATGCACATATTTAAGGTTCCGTATAAGTATTTTCAAAATCATCCTACAGGCGAAACAGTTAAGAGAATCGGTCTTAACGATGCAATTGCGACCTTACTAACCAGAGATTTTGCATCTATGCTCTTAAGTTTCTTAACAGTATTCTTTTACGGATTCGTAATGTTAAAATACAATTGGATCTTGTCATTGGTAGGAATAGCAATCATGCTCATTAATATTTTTGCATTGCGTTATTTCTCTGCAAAAAGAACAGCACTTAATCAGGCATTATTTCAAAAAGAACAGGCAACCTTTAGTATTGCAACTACGGGAATAGAACAAATTGAAACACTTAAGGCATCCGGAGCGGAAAATGATTTTTTCGCACTTTGGTCTAGTCATTTAATAGCCTCCATCAATAATAATCAAAAATTAGGGGTAACCTCAAGAATACTTACGGTATTACCGGACTTTATTTCTCAATTGAATAATGTAGTTATTTTGCTATTAGGAGGATTGTTGATCATTAGAGGAGAACTAACTATTGGTGTATTCATTGCATTGCAAAGTTTTATAGCCAACTTTTCTGATCCCGTTAAGAACTTAGTTGATTTTACAGGTAATGTGCAACTAAATAAAGGGAATATCAACAATCTTATGGATTCTTTAGATGAACCTACCGATGTCTTTTGTGATAATAGCGCGAGAGAAACAATTGATACGGTAACTCCCTTAAATGCAAAACTTACCGGTCAGTTTGAGGTGAAAAATATCTCTTTTGGATATAATAAATTTAGTGAACCCATTATTCAGAATTTTTCATTGAGCGCGGATCCAGGAAAGAGAATCGCTATTGTTGGTGGCTCTGGATCTGGTAAATCGACATTGCTAAAAGTGATGTCGGGATTGTATCCTCCTTTGTCTGGAGAAATTACCTATGACGATAAACCAATAAACACTATTAACAAAGATGTTTTTAGGAACTCTTTGTCAATGGTAGACCAGGAAACGTTCTTTTTTACAGGAACGATTTCCGATAACATCACTATGTGGAATAGAGCTATTCCTAATACTGAAGTTATAGCATCTGCTAAAGATGCTGAAATACATGAGGTTGTTTCAGAACGAGATGGAGGATATCAAGCAAGAGTTGCTCCGGCAGGAAGGAATTTTAGTGGAGGACAAAGACAGCGACTTGAAATTGCAAGAGCTTTAATAACGAATCCAACTATATTATTTTTAGACGAGGCCACTTCAGCATTAGATACAGAAACAGAAAAATTGGTTATGGACAACTTCCGTAAAAGGAATTGTACTACGATAACAATAGCACACAGATTAAGCACCATTAAAGATTTTGATGAAATTATAGTGCTAGAAAAAGGAAATGTGATACAACAAGGAAATCACGAAGAATTAATGAAGGATACAAGTGGATTGTATTATAAACTGATAAAGAATTCATAGCGATATTATAAATGGGAAAACAGAATTCATCAGAACATAACGACTCTAAAAAGCTTTTTTACCAAAAGGCTATTCGACAGGTCAAGACTTCTTATTTTTTCAGGAAGCTTTCCCACGATGGAGGCTATGATAAACTGAATGAGGTTCTTTTTCCTAAAAAAGATAAGAAATCAAAGTATAGTTATGACTCTAAAGAATCGTATGATTCTTTATTATTAAAGACTTGCAAGCTTATTGGCGATATAGAGCGTATAGCGTTTGTTGCAGGTTTTGAAAATGCATCAGAAGTATGGACTCCGTTAAAGAAAATTTTGAGAGCTTCCAATATTCGATCTAGAAAGATTCAGTTAGAAAATGAGTGGTGGAAATACGATCACGGACCATTGTTAGCATTCTTAAAGGAAGATAATTCGCCAGTTGCATTGGTTAGAAAGAATAAAAAATACATCCTCAAGAATATAAAAACAGGAAAAGATAGTGTTGTAAATGAATCTAATGCAAATAGTATTAAGTCCATGGTTCATTCCTTTTTCTCTCCATTACCTAAAGGAAAAATTTCACAATTGGGCTTGTTAAAGTTTACACTGGCTTTTACTAAAAAGGATGTTGCTTTCTTCTTTGTTTTAGGTATTGTAGGAGCCCTGTTATCACTATTTATTCCAATTATGTCTGGGTATATTTTCAATGTTATTATTCCAGGAGGAGAACAAAATAGTATATACGAAATAGGGTATGTAATCTTAACACTAGTACTAATACTCGGAGTTATTAATTTGGCAAAATCAATTGCTGTATTGCGTTTCGAAGGAAAGTCCAGTTATAAATTGCAATCGGCAGTTTGGGATAGAATACTTTCTTTAAAAGTTCCCTTTTTTAATAAGTATGATGCCGGTAATTTAGCAGAAAGAAGCTTGGGAATAGAAAAGATAAGAACCATTCTTTCGGCAAATGTGATGAGCGCTCTAGTGGCTGCCATTTTCTCTATTTTCTATTTGGCATTAATGTTCTATTATGATGTAAAACTTACTATTCTGGCTTTACTACTAGGAGTGGTAGTGGCCGGATTTACATTAACCATTAGTAAACTTGCGTACAAGCACGTGGCGGGGACCATGCGTTTACAAGCCATTATTTCCGGGTTTATGATGATGATGATGGGAGGGATAAAAAAAGTTAGAATGACCGCCTCAGAAGACAAGGTATTCAATATTTGGGCCGATAAATTCTCGCAACAAAAGAAGCATTATGCAGATAAACAAAAGTTGATTATCGTCGCTTCTGTATTTACCTATGGCTTTCCTATTTTGGCAACCTTGCTAATTTATATCCGCATCTATGACCTTTTAACATTACCTGGATCCAACTTTAGTATTGGAGATTTTATTGCCTTTAACTCGGCTTATTTGAGTTTTCAAGGAGCACTGATTAGCGCTTTCATGGTTACGGTGCCAGTAATGAGTATTAAACCTACCTTAGAATTATTGAGACCTCTTTTAGAAGCAGAAACGGAGGATTATGATGATAAGAAAGATGTAGGAAAGCTAACAGGTAAAATTGAAATAGCGAACCTTCACTTTAAATATAAAGATACCGATACTTTGATTCTTAAAGACCTCAGCCTGAAGATAGAAGAAGGTCAGTTTGTGGCCATCGTAGGAGGTTCTGGCTCTGGAAAATCTACCTTGTTTAGGGTCTTACTTGGTTTTGAAGAGTATGAAAAGGGAACCATTCTATTTAACGGAATGGATATGAAAGAACTGGATATTAGAACCATTAGAGATCAAACTGGAGTAGTATTACAGAATGGAAAAATAATGGAGGGGAGTGTTTTATATAATATTATCGGAACCTCTAATTATACCGAAGAAGATGCTTGGGAAGCGGCAAGAATGGCGGGTTGTGATCAAGAAATTGAAGACTTAGAAGATAAGATGAACACTTACCTTCCTGCAGGAGGAGGAACACTTTCTGGTGGACAGCAACAACGTATTGTGATTGCAAGAGCGATGATCAAAAAACCAAAGTTGATCTTATTTGATGAAGCAACTTCAGCTCTGGATAACGATACGCAAAAGACAGTTACTGATAATTTGAATGAACTTGAATCGACAAAAATTGTGATAGCCCATAGATTAAGTACTATTAAGGACGCCGATCTAATTGTAGTCTTAGAAAAAGGAGAGATTATGGAGAAAGGGAATTACAATACACTTGTTAAAAAGCAAGGGTTTTTCTATAACTTAGTAAAGAACCAAATGAGTTAATATAAGAGAATAATGAAAGTAAGAGCTAACATATGCATGCTATTGATCTCATTGTTTTTGACTTTTCAGTCAAATGCACAAACAAAAGCTGTCTCTTTTCAGGAATTACTTCGCGAAGGGTTCAAGAATAACTACGCGATCAAGTTGGAAAATCTGAATGTAGATAAAGCTACCTATACATTATTAAGAGCCAATGGCTTTTTAAATCCGTACCTAGACTCGGAGGTAGTATATGGTTCAGGAGTTGATCCTACCATTACGAATAATGGAACACAGTATTTTCAAACTAATTTTGTACTTCCAACCAAATTAGGAATAGACTTTTATTCTGGAGCTAGACTCGAGAGGACCGATCTTATACAAGAAAGTTTTATTTTAAATAGCTCTGGAGCATGGGTTGGAGCAACGATTCCACTCTTAAGAGGGTTAGGAAAAAGTAGTGCGGCAAACACATTTATAGAAACGTCAAAAATAAATGAGAAAGCGTTAAAAGAACAGTTTTCTAACCAAGTTCTTATCTATTTTAATGAGATGCTGCTTACTTATTTGACACTGCAGGAAAATACGAAGCGATATGAGATTGAACAAAATACACTAGCCGAAGCAAAGAAATATCATGAATACATTTATTCGTTGGCTAAGAATGACCAAATCCCTCAGGTTGAGAAAAACAGAGCAGATGCCTTTGTAGAACAAAAAACACAACAAGTTACTATTGCAAACTTAGACGCTTTGGGGACCTATTATAGCACTAGAATGCTTTTAGGAAATAATGCTATTACAGTAGATTCAATTCCAAATTTAATGGATGTCATTCCTGACCCAAATAAGGAGAAAATGATAACATATATAGCGGCTAGAAAGTTTAATCTAGAAACGCTGGTGAAGAACACGCCACAATATAGGAATATTGCATTAAGAGTCGAGGAGAATAAATTATTACTTAAAAATGCTCAAAATCAAAAACGGAATCAGCTAGATCTCGATGTGAAAGTTTCTCGATTTGGTATGATCCAAAATGGAGGCTATAATTTCAGTAATACATTAAGAAGTACATACCCAGGTTATAGTGTATTGGTATCATTAACACATAATTTACCAATAAGTAATCAAAAGCAACGAGGAGCTTATTTGGAGCAACTAACGGAGTTAGATATATCAAAAACTTTTTTAGAACAATACATTTTTGAAAATGTCGTGAGCGCAAAATTAAATATAACGCTCTTAGAGCAAAAAATAGAGTTGTTTGAACAAACTAAAAAGATTGTAGCCTTAACCAAACAAAATTATTTAGACGAGAAAGAGAAGTTTAAATTAGGTAGCTCAACACAGATAGATATAACACTTTCTTTTGATAACTATTTTACGGCGATGAAATCGTTAAACACACTGAAATATGACATATGGAGAAATTATGTAAGCCTTAAATTTAAACTAGGCGAGTTGCCTAATAATGAGCAAGAATTAAATGAGTTTACATTGCTCAAATTATTTTAAGAATTGCAAGAAGATATAATATAAAAACACCGATTTGAAGAAACGGTATCCCCCAATACTATTTAGCGTTTTAGAAAACGCCAAATTGCATCCTTTGCGAACTGCGATTGTATGCGGCAACGCCAAAGTCACGTATCAAGATTTAGAGGATCGTATGAACGCCTTGACGTGCTCTTTGAAAGAAAGAAACATTAAAAAAGGGGACGCTGTATCTGTAGTGCTTAAACCCAGTATAGAATTTGTTGTTAGTATTCTAGGAATTATGAGTGCGGGAGCAACGTATGTACCCATATCGATTAATTTTCCAAAAGAAAGAATAGCACATATTATTGATAGTTCTGAAAGTAGCTTGGTTATTACAAATGAAGAGTATAAGGAGTCGTTGGTACCTGCGTCGTATGACTATTTTATCTACGATACTTTAGAGCTAACAAAAGCCTATCCTAAACCAGATCTAGCTATTTTAGAAGAAGATCTGGCGTATGTGCTTTTCACATCGGGATCTACGGGTCAGCCAAAAGGGGTAAAAATCCGTCATACAAATTTGTCGTATTACACCTCTTGGACAGCAGAGTTTTTCAAAACAACCGTCCAAAATAAACTGCCACTAACCTCAGATATAAATTTTGCAGCTGCAGTTTCTCAACTATTTTCATGTTTGTTAACAGGAGAAACCCTACATATAGTAGAAGGTTTATTGAATGATCCAGAAAAATTGTTTAGCTGGTATACCGAGCATCCTGATTTCGGACTCTATTGTGTTCCTTCAGTTTGGACACTAGCGCTAGAGTGGTTTAAGAAACGCAAAAACGGTCAGGTTTTACATCCGCCAAAAGCATTATTTCTTTCTGGAGAAGATGTATCTCAACATCTTATTCAAGAAACGCAAAACCTTTTTCCTAGTACACCTATTTGGAACCTATATGGGCCTACGGAAGCGGTGGCAAATTTAAGTTGTAAGAAGGTTACATCAGCAGAGGACATCTCTATTGGAAATCCATTACCGGGCACCAGTTTTTACGTAGTAAAAGAAGATGGAAACGAAGCGGCTTTAGGAGAACAAGGGTTTCTATATGCATCAGGACCTGGAATTTCAAATGGCTATTTAAAAAATGATCCACTTACTCAAGAAACGTTTTTTAAGTATGATTCGGAAAATGATGGTACTGTTACAGTATATAATACAGGAGATGTTGTTTCCAGGGTTGGCGAAAATGAATATCGATTTTCAGGAAGAAAAGACCAACAGGTAAAGATCAACGGACAGAGAATTGAACTCGGAGAGATAGAAAATGTGTTAACAAATTATACTGCGGTTGCCAAAACTGTGGTATTATTTGAAGAAGAAACTTTAGTAGCCTATGTAAAAAATGGAAGTTCTAAAAAAGTAGGTATTCAAGAACTACGAACACATCTGTTAGATTTTTTACCCAGTGCGGCAATTCCGGAAAAATGGAATTTTATTGATGAGTTTCCGGTTTTAGCCAATGGTAAGATTGATAGAAAACAATTGCCAAAGCTCGATTTTTCAAGACCAGAACTTAATACTGCCTATATAAATCCTTCAAATGAGCAAGAAGAAAAAATAATAGCGCTTTTTGAAAAAATAGTACAAGTTGAAGGCATTGGATTACAGGATAACTTCTTTGACCTTGGAGGAAATTCATTGAAAATGATCTCTTTACTAATCGAAGTAGAAGAGGTGTTTTTCCAAAAGATAAGCTTCCAGCACTTTTTCAAGGACCCTACTCCTGCAGCATTGTTGGCCTCTTTTTCAGAAGAAACACTCGTTAAATCCATTCCGCAAGGACCTAAAAGAATACATTCAGAAAGAATTGAACTCAGTGTTCCACAAAAGGCCCTGTTCTTTTTCTTGCAGGCAAACCCAAAGAATACCTCGTATAGCATAGCCTATTCAATAGCACTTAAAGGGGCAATAGATCTCGAGCAATTAGAACAGGCAATTCAAACCATAATAGAAAACAACGAATTACTGTCTTCTAAACTTAAAGTAGAAGACGGAAATCCATATTTCAGTAGAGAGAAGAAGGATGTTAGATTAGTCTTAGAAACGGCAGAGGATATACTTCCTTCAGAAAGAACACGATTTATAGATGATAGTATTTCTGCTATGGCAGCAACTCCTTTCACTTTTGATGGAGATTTGTTTAAGATTAAATTGTATAAGGTAAATGAGGATACTTATGTATTAGGATTTGTGGTAAGTCACCTTGTTTTTGATGGAGAATCTTTACCTAATTTTATTCAACAATTAGCTGCTCTTTATAGCGCAGGTTCGCCGAATACAGACCTGTTACCAGTGGTATCTTTTTCTGAGATCACTCAGTTAAGAGCCAACTATGAAAAGTCAGAAGGATATAAAGAAAGTATAAGCTTTTGGAAGCGATATTTAAAAGATGTGAGAGCAATACACGGCTTACCAAAGATCTATAAGGAAAAAGAACATTACTCTTTTGAATCAGGAACGATACTCGCCAATATTGATAGCTCATTAAGAAAAAAACTACAACATTTAGCAGCAGAGAAGGATGTCACCCTAAATATGCTGTTATTGAGCGCTTTTGCTTCAACCTTATATAGAATTGGTAAACAAGAAGAATACTTAATTGCTATGCCATTCGCGAATAGACTGTCTAAGGCAGAGCAAAAAAGTATAGGGTACTTTTCCAATACACTTTTTGTAAGAACGAAATGCGATAAACATAAGCCGTTTGATAAACTGGTTAATGAAATAAAATCAGATACTGTTCGAATACTAGATCATCAACAAACACCATTGGATGAATTGATGAAAATCTTACGAAAAGAAGGTGTCAATTTTACGTTGAATGCGTTTAAATTGTTATTTGCATATCATCAAACAGATCGTTATTCATTTCACAATAATGATTTACAAATACAAGCCAAAGAGGTTTCGAATGGGAATGCAAAATGTGATCTGCAATTCGAATGTTTTGATAATACCGATGAAATCACTTTAAAGGTTACCTATGATAAAGGCATAACTGATGAAGCCTTTGCATTACAGATGGTCAGAATCTTTAAACAAACGCTATCTGATGTTTTGGAAGATTTTACGGCTGAAATCGGAAGCATTCCTCAAATATGGAGTTCGGAAAAAGAAGTAGTTTTAAGAAATGGATTAGGACCAAAGGTAGATTTTCATTCGAAACTGACCTTATTTAACCTATTTCAAAAAGCATGCAGTGAGCATGGAGATGCTCCTGCAATTGAATTTTACGATACAGTTTTTACCTATAAACAACTGGAGAAAAAGATAATACTAACTGCATCACATCTAAAGAACTTAGAATTAAGAAAAGAACATCTGGTAGCCATCTATATGGATCACACTCCGGAAATGATCATTGCCATGTTGGCAATGGCTTCACAAGGAATCCCATATATCCCTCTAGACCCAACATACCCTTTTGAGCGAACAAAGTACATTCTAGAACATGCAGAAACAAATTGTGTATTAACAACCGCTAATCAATCTATTGATTTCTTAAGTGAAAATATACAAACTGTTTTTGTTGATCAACTTATTCAATCTGAAGAGGTTGGACAGAATATGGTTACGGAGGTTGTTCAAGACGACCTATTATATTTAATATACACTTCAGGTTCTACAGGGAAACCAAAAGGAGTTATGGTTCCAAATAAAGGCGTCGCCAATTATCTGTTGTGGATGCAACAAGCTTTTGGGACTAATGAAACTACTAAAATAGTAGCGAAAACGTCCATCAGTTTTGATATTTCCGCATGGGAGCTGTTCCTTCCGCTAATTTCAGGAGGAACGGTTGTATTGAAAAAAAGAGCAGATATAGAATCTCCAGAGCAAATTGCCGCTGTCATAAATGAACATAAGGTTACTATAGCTCAATTCGTACCTTCTGGACTGAGATTGTTTAATGATGCGAATATGTTTGGTTCCATAGATTCATTAAAACAGGTATTCTGTGGAGGAGAAAAAATGCCAATAAGTCTGAAAAATGAGGTTGCACAACAATTCACAGGATCATTACATAATTTATACGGACCTACGGAGGCAAGTATTTTTATGGCGCACCATAGATGTTTAGGAAGTTCTGAATATGTTAATGTTCCTATAGGAAAGCCTATTATTAACAGTGCTATGTATGTGTTAGATGATGACTTACAGTTGGTGCCAAGAGGAGTCCCTGGACATTTATATATCGGAGGAGATATTCTAGCTAAAGGTTATTGGAAGAATAAGGTACAAACTGAAAACGCATTTGTTCCTGCCTCAAAAGATATTGATTCAAAAACAATATATAAGACAGGTGATGTTGGGAGAATGTTAATGGATGGAAATTTTGAATTTCATGGAAGAAATGATACTCAGATAAAGATTCGAGGATATCGTGTGGAACTAGGAGAAATAGAAATAGCTATTCAAAAGTATCCTGGAGTTCGTCAGGCAGTTGCCTATAAGAATACCATGGATGTAGATGACGAACGATTAAATGCTTTGATTGTTTCTGATGTGAGGATAAATATCGACGATCTCAAAAGAGCACTTGGGCAAGAACTACCAAAGTATATGATCCCTTCTTTTATATACGATGTCGTAGAAATCCCAAAATTACCAAATGGTAAAATAGATTTCAACGCATTGCAAGAGAATACACAGAAAAAAGCGATCAATACAAATGGAACACATTTTAATACACAGAATACAAAACAAGATAAAAGTGATATAGAAGCATCTATTTTTAAGATTTGGAGTGAAGTAATAGGGCACGAAGATTTTTCGTTAACAGACAATTTCTTTGATGCAGGAGGGCATTCAGTGCTTTTCCTCAAAATCAAAGAGCGATTAGATACATTGTTATCGACGAACTTTTCAATTATAGAATTGTATCAGTACCCAAATATTAAAGCACTGGCAGAAGAGTATAAAAAAAGATATGCAAATGTTATTTCTGATAGGGCAAGTTCCATCAGAAATAGAACTAAATTAAAAAAACAATCGTATGGAAGATCAAGAAGAAAATAAAGACAAGATAGCAATCGTAGGGATAGACTGTCGTTTACCTGGAGCGAATAATGCACAGGAGTTTTGGGAAAACCTGGTAAAAGAGAAAGAGTCTTTAGTAGAGTTTACCGAAGAAGAATTAAAGGAGGCTGGAGTATCACCAAAGACCTATAACAACCCTAATTATGTAAGAAGAAGAGGTGTGGTTAGAGACGCAGAAATGTTTGATGCGGAGTTCTTCAATTTTACGCCAAGAGAAGCGGAGTTATTAGATCCGCAACATAGACTTTTTCTTGAGTGTGCATGGCATGCATTAGAAGATGGAGGAATCGATCCGTTTAATACAGATAAGAAAGTTGCCGTTTTCGGAGGAACTGGATCTCCATATCATCTTTTAGATACTATTGAAAACGAATCTGTGTTAAAGTATGCAAACGGTACTTCGATTATTACTAGTAATGATAAAGATTATGTTACCACACGTGTCTCGTATAAGTTAAACCTAAAAGGACCCAGTATTAATGTACAAAGTGCTTGTTCTACTTCTATGGTTGGTGTTGTTATGGGAATTGATAGCTTACTAAGCTATCAGTCAGATGTAGTGTTAGCAGGAGGAGCTACTGTAGAACTCCCAGTAACCAAAGGATACACCTATCAGGAAGGGAGTTTAGAATCTCCCGATGGGAAATGTAGAACTTTCGATAAGGATGCGCAAGGAACAGTCTTTAGTAGAGGGTGTGGTGTTGTAGCATTAAAAAGATTAGAAGATGCTATAGAAGATAAAGACCATATTTATGCAGTTGTTTTAGGTGGAGCTATTAATAATGATGGAAATAGAAAAGCGGGGTATACAGCACCGAGTGTGCAGGGTCAGGTAGAAGTGATTACAGAAGCACTTGAGTTTTCTGGCATAAGCCCTCGTTCCATTTCTATGGTAGAAGCACATGGTACAGCAACTCCAGTTGGAGATCCTATTGAGGTGTCGTCACTTACCGAAGCATTTTCTCAGTATACAGACGATAAACAATATTGTGCTTTAGGGTCTGTGAAAACTAATATTGGTCATACCGATGTGGCATCAGGAGTCGCTAGCCTTATTAAAACTTCGCTAAGTTTAAAGCACGGTATTATACCTGCTTCCTTAAATTATAACGAGTCAAATCCAGCGATCAATTTTAATGAAAGTCCATTTTTTGTAAACACAAAAACAAAACAATGGGAAAAGAACGGAGTTCCTAGAAGAGCGCTTATAAATTCCTTTGGAGTTGGTGGAACCAATGCTTGTGTAATCTTGGAAGAGCCGCCTCAACTCAAAAAAGCAGAAGAAAAAGAACAGTATGATTCCCTTTTTCTTTCCGCGCATAGTAAAAATTCTTTCGAGAATTATTGTAAAGAAGTAAAAGCCTATTTAGAAGAACACCCTGACACAAACCTAAGTCAGTTTGCGCATACATCAAGGGTGGCTAGAAAACCGATGAAATATAAAGCTGTGTTTCCTTTTAAAGAATACACTGACCTGTTACAGAGTTTGGAAAAGTCGTCACCATTAAGACAAGCTACTTTGGCAAGTAAAGATTTGGTGTTCATGTTTCCAGGTCAAGGAAACCAGTTTATAAATATGGGACGTGAACTATATGAAAACATTCCTGATTTTAAAGAATGCATTGATTACTGTGCAACAACACTACAAGCTATTATTGGTATAGATATTCGTACAATTATATTTCCTTCAGACGAAGATCAGGAAAAATCCAAAGAGCAAATAGATCATACCTATATCACACAACCTGCGATCTTTATGATCAGCTATGCCTTAGCAAATACATTACAAAACTATGGAGTAAAGCCAGAGAAGTTGATAGGTCATAGTGTAGGTGAATATGTAGCTGCCGCGATTGCTGGGATCATGTCTTTAGAGGACGCGTTAAAATCGGTTGCCATAAGAGGGAAGCTCGTTTTTGACCTCCCGCAAGGATCTATGTTAGCCGTATTAATGAGTGAAGAGGAATTGTTAAAGATTCTCCCTAAAGAACTGTGTGTTGCGGTTATTAATAGCCCTGAATTAGTAGTTGTTTCTGGCGAAACTCAACATATCGAAGCTTTTGCTAAAAAATTAAAAGAAGACAAGGTATTTAATAAGTTGCTGCCTACATCTCATGCGTTTCACTCTACCATGATGGAGCCTTGTTTAGAAGAGTACGCTAACTTCTTTAAAACGGTTTCTTTACATGTACCAAAAATTCCAGTTATAAGTACTGTTACTGGTAAGGTTTTAACCGATGAGGAAGCGCAAAGTCAAGAGTATTGGATCAATCATGTGGTAGATCCAGTAAGGTTTGGAGATGCTGCTTCGCAAGTATTAGAGAATGAATCTGCTGTGTTTTTTGAGTGCGGTCCGGGACAATCTTTAGAATCAGCAGTTAAAAGAAGGATAACGAAAGAAATGAAACACGCGGTTATCTCTACATTGCAAGATAAAACAGATGCAGTTATTTCAATGGATTATGCCTTAGGTAAGTTATGGATGGAAAATATACCTGTTGATTTTGATACTAGATACGATTCTTCTGCATATGATAAAATGCCATTTCCATTGTTACCTTTTAATCGCAAATCGTATTTGGTAGATTTTTCTGCAAAATCTTCTAATATGGCGTTAGGAGAAAACACAAAATCACCTATGGTAGAGGATTGGTATTTTGTGCCATCATGGAAAAAAACGAGTGCCATAGATTTTCTTCCGAAAATAGAAAAAGAAGCCGTATCTACTATAGATAAGTGGTTGATTTTTATCGATGGCGAATTGTCCAAATCCATCGTAGAAAAACTACAAGATCAAGGTAAAACATACTATACTGTTCAACAAGGAAGTAGTTTTGATCAAGATGGAAATATGTTTACCATCAACCCTGCAAAAAAGGAAGATTATGAAAGACTTTTTGAAGCTATTAATGAAGAAAACATTGGCTTAAAAGTAGTATACACATGGTCTTTTTCAGAAAATGATAACCTTATTTCATTGGAGAATGCGGCAGAGGAATTAAATACTAATTTCTATAATCTTTTATACTTAGAAAAAGGAATCATTACGAACAATATTATTGAGAATGTACGGGTTGTATCCTTGATAAATGATGGATTTGACGTTGTTGGAACCGGAAATGCAAGACCTGAAAAAACTCTGGCCATTGGTCCTATGAAAGTGTTGTTTAAAGAACACTTAGGGATTTCTACACAGTTGATCAATATTACAGCAACGACCCCAAATAATGTGTCAAAACTGGCCGATCAGATCGTTAAAGAAGTAAATTCAGAAACAGATGAGAATATTATTTCATATTCAGGATTGAACAGATGGACGCAGACATTTGAACAAATAAGAGTCCCTAATGATGGAGATACAAAGCTGTTAAAGGATAACGGCGTATATATTATCACGGGGGGATCTGGTGGTATTGGTAGAGTATTGTCGGAGTTGATTGCTAAAAAGGTACAAGGAGCTACTATAGTTTGGACAGGAAGAAAAGCGTTTCCTGATAGAAAGGATTGGGGTGCTTTATTGATGGATGATAACACAGATTCCGTTTTAAAAGAAAAGATCAAAACAATTCAAAAGGTAGAAGAACTAGGTTCTAAAGTTGCATATTACAGTGTTGGAGTATTGGATTTTGAGAAAATGCGACAAACTTTTGATGCTGTTGAAGAGAAATACGGAGCTATCAATGGTGTAATTCACTCTGCAGGTGTTGCTGGAGGAGGCGTTGTAGCGTCTATTGATAAAGAAAGAATAGCACCAGTAATTGAACCTAAGGTACAAGGAACGCTTATTTTGAAAGAGCTTTTAAAAGATAGAGATGTCGACTTTATTTATTTATTTTCTTCTATAACTGCCATCTTAGGTGAAGTTGGAAGAGTAGATTATATTGCTGCAAACTCATTTATGGATGCATGTGCGAATGCGCCCGGATGGTTGCATGATAAGGCCGCAGTAAGCTCGATAAACTGGGGGCAATGGGGACTAGTAGGAATGGCTGCGGATTGGAGAATGGAGACCTTAAAGAATAAGAACAATCAATCTGGTCATAAAGTGATTGGGCATTCATCTGAAAATTACCCAATAGAGCTGTCATTTTCTCATAAGACTGAGAATGAATCATGTCATCAAATACATATAGATATTGATAAGCACTGGATCTTTAAAGAACACTTATTGACCAGTATTCCAACAATGGTTGGAACATCATATATCGAAACATTGATCAAATGGAAGGAAAAAGAAGGAATAACGGGGGATCTAACACTTAAAAACACGACATTCTTATCACCATTAATGATTATGCCAAATATGCTGAGAGATCTGTATCTGTTTTGCGATCAGAAATCAGATGGACATTATACATTTACTTTTAAGAGTATTACCAGCGGAAGCTCGGTAACTGATCAAAGTGGATGGCAGGATCACTTTACTGGAGAAGTTATTTTTAAAGAACATAAAGATCTTGAAAAAATTGACGTAGATGCATTGTTAAATGCCATGCTTAAAGAGGATGATAGTCCTCATAAGCTGGTGATCACAGATGGAAATAATAAACCTACACTACAATATAGTAAGCGTTGGGATTGTAAAGAAAAGATACATATTGGAGAAGGTGAATGGCTGACAAAAATGTCCTTGAATGATGAGTTCAAAGATGACTTTTCATATTTCTTCTTACATCCGGCAATGATGGATGTTGCTACATCTGCTCACTTTGGTTATATGGATGATGTAAAGAGTAGTTATTTACCGTTCTCCTATGGAGCTGTAAATATATATGCACCTTTTAAACAAGAGTTTTATGCCTATGCGAAGGTTTCAGAGGAGCAACCAAAAGAGAATCACCTTTCTTTCGATTTCCAATTATTTGATGTAGAGGGTCAATTAATCGCAGATGTGCTGGATTATTCCTTTGTAAAATTAGCTGATGTTTCTGAAAATAATACCACCAAGGAGAGCACAGAAGAAGTTGTTTTAGAAGCATTAGAAGATGATATCTTACCTAATGAAGGCGAAGAAGTATTGGAAACAATGCTCTGTAATGATAACCTTCCACAGGTAATCATTTACGTAAAAGATCTTTTAAGAGATATGGACGACTCCAGACACTCGGTTCTAATTAAGAAGAGAAAAGAAAAGATTACAAGTGCAAAGAAAGTAGCTGACGTAGATGATAGGCCAGATATAGACACGCCTTACGTTAAACCCGAAAATGAAATAGAAGTAACTATTGCAGCAGTATGGACAGCAATTTTAGGAATTAACAAAATTGGGTTGAATGACGCTTTTAATAGTTTAGGAGGGAATTCACTATTAGCAATTCAAGTAGTATCTGGTATCAAAGATGAATTTGATGTTGCTATTTCTACGGACGAGTTTGTAAATAACCCAACCGTATTTAAATTAGGAGAATTGGTGCTGGAAAAAATATTAGGAGAACACTCAACAGAAGATCTTGAAAAACTTTTGAACGAATAATCTATGAATGATTTTTTAAAGAAAATAAAAAGCTTACCACCAGAAAAACAGGCAGAATTGTTAGCGAAGCTGACAAAGTCTAAGAATAAAACCGTAAAAAAAGAAGTAGATCTTTCTAAGAACTTTGAATACACCTTTAATTCTGAAACACCATTTGATTTCGGCTTGCGCCAAATTGAAATTTCTGACCCTGGACCAGACTATGTGCAGATCAGAGCAAAAGCTTCTAGTTTAAATTTTAGAGATGTCATGATCGCATCTAAACAATACCCTAGTTCTCCAGGTGTGCCTACCAATATGGGATCTGATTATGCAGGTATTGTAGAAAAAGTTGGGAGCAATGTGACTAATCTTAAGCCTGGAGATGAGGTAATATCTATCCATATCGGGCATACGGAGAATGATGAAACCTTACGAGATAACTGTCATTTTATCAAAACTTTTAATGTACATAAAGAATGTGTTTGTTTAAAGCCAAAGAATTTGTCTTTTGTAGAAGCAAGCTGTATTCCTACGGTGTTCTTAACGGCTTATATTGGATTGATCAAGTTAGGACGATTATCTGCTTCTGAAAACTTACTGATTCATACAGCTTCGGGAGGTGTCGGATTGTCGGCAGTTCAAATAGCAAAATGGAAAGATGCTACTATATATGCTACGGCTGGTACGGTCGAAAAGCGAGACCATCTAAAAAAAGAAGGTATTGAATATGTATATGATTCAAGATCTACGGAGTTTGCGCAGGCCTTAAACTCGGAACATATAGAAATGGATATTGTTTTGAACACGCTTGCAGGAGAATTGATGTTTGAGAGTATTAAATTATTAAATCCATTTGGTAGATTTATTCATATTGACAAAAAGGACATCGCAAAAGATACTTCATTTGGTATGAAGTTGTTCAGTAATGGTATTGTATTTCAGTTTTTGGATATTTCGTTGCTCTTTCTGAACCCTACTTTAATGAACTCTTCGCTACAAGAGATCGTTGCACTATTCGAAAAAGAAGCATTTAAACCGATTTTTCATACCGTATACCCTGTTAAAGACCTAAAAAAGGCCATTACAGCTATGTCTAGAGGAACACATATTGGTAAATTAGTGGTCAAATACGATTAAAAGTAAAAATCGAATGCAAGACTCTTTAAAAGATAAATTAAAAAACCTCAGTCCAGATCAGATACGAAAGCTCTTGGCTTCAAGAAATAAATCTGGAGGAGGTACTGTTAAAAAAGAGTTTGAAAAAATGCCGCGAAATCCTGAAAGAAGATATCCATTGTCTAGAGCTCAGGAACGGATTTGGTTTTTATCTTATTTGTTTAAAAACAGTTCGTTATACAATATCCCGATAGCAGTAAAATTGTATAAAGATGTTTCTGAGGAGACATTAAGAATAGCTCTACAACAGGCAGTTATTAAAAACGAAATACTAAGAACTACTTTTCACGAAGAGAATGGAAGTGTTTTCCAACGAATACATGAATCATATACACCTACATTAAGTTACGAGGATATTAGTAGTAACAATACTGATAAGGATAAAGAAGTAGAAGCAATTGCCTTGGCACATTCTGCTATACAATTTGATCTTACGGAGCTTCCGTTGTTTTCAGCCAAGTTGGTAAAGCTTGCTAAAAATGAGTTTGTATTGTTTTTAAACCTACAACATATTATTTCTGACGGTTGGACGAATGCATTGTTGTCTAATGATTTGAACTTAGATGCTCAAAGTGCACGATTAAGCCCTCAAAAGGAATATGGATATATAGATTTTGTAAAATGGGAGCAAGATTGGATGCGCTCAGAAACGTATCGCGAACAAATACGTTTTTGGAAAGAAAAATTATCGGATTTACCAACAACAGCGCGTTTTACAAGGGATTTTTATACTACTACAGATTCATATGAAGGAAGCTTGTTGGTATATGACTTTCCCGATGAAACATGGCAAAAGATACATTCGTTTTGCAAAAACAATAACTATACGGCCTTTCAGTTTTTTCTCGTCTGTTTTTCTGTTGTAACAAGTGTGTACACACAAGAAAAAGACTTAATTATAGGCACACCGGTTGCCAATAGGAACGCACGATATTTCCATAAGACATACGGGCTTTTCTTTAATTCCCTACCTATGCGTTTGCAAGTGGATATGAATATTTCATTCTATGAATTGATGAAAAGGTCTATTGAAAATGTAAATCAGTATATGAATAGACAAGAGGTTCCTTTTACAGAAATAATCAAAGCAGTAAATCCCAAAAGGAACTTAGAAGAGAATGTATTGTTTAATACGCATTTTGCCTATCAACATTTTCCTAAAAAGAATAAAGAAGATGAGTATGCCATGCTGCCAATAGATTATAAAATGTCGAAGTTCGATGTGAATTTATGGGTAGAAGTAGCTGGAGATGATTGCAAACTGTCATTGACTTATAAGAATACCAGAATTTCCAAGGCGAAGATTGAACGGTTTTTAAAGCATTATCAACATCTAATTGATTCCGTAATAGAGAATCCGGAACAGCTGATACGTAAGCAAACCGTATTTCCTAAAAATGAAATTTCCGTACTGTCCGGAAAGAACGTTGACCATTCGGAAGAATCCTGGTTAGAGTTATTTTACACATCATTAAAGAAGTCTCCTAATGCAATTGCTGTAGTTGATTCTAATGAAGAAACTACCTATTCGGAGTTAAATCGAAAAGCCAATGCCTTAGCAGCATTGTTTCAACAGAAAGGAATCAACGAAAGAGGTGTTGTTATATTGGATACAGGTAGAAATACAACATTCATTATTGGAATAATAGCCTGCTTTAAAAGTGGGATTACCTATTTGCCCATCGATTCAAATATTCCTGAGGAAAGATTAAATTATATTGTAAGAGATAGTAAGGCTTCTGCCATTTTTTCGAATAAAAAAATAGAAGATATTCTATGTATTTCAATAAACGAGTTGATCGATAAGTCTCTTGACGATGAGATTAATATAACGTTGAAAAAAAATGACATTGCCTATATCATATATACTTCTGGAACCACTGGAAAACCCAAAGGAGTGCAAGTCTCTCACAGTGCTTTATTGAATTACACTAAGGGAATGAAAGATGTTCTTAATGACAATCAACTACAAACGTTTGCTCACGTGTCTGCCATTCAAGCTGATCTTGGAAATACGGCTATTTTTCTGGCATTAGGTGCTGGGGCAGCTCTTTTACTTCCTTCTGAAGATATGATTGTAGATCCCTTGTTATTGCGTAATTTCTTCAAATCCTATCCTGCCGATGTTCTCAAAATAGTTCCTTCTCATCTAGAAGCATTTTCAGAGCAGATATCAGATATCTTACCCATTAAACTATTGATATGTGGAGGGGAAGCCATGTCTAGTTCATTATTAGCAAAACTTAAGGATAGTGGACCGGAAAAGCTTAGGGTGATTAATCATTACGGTCCGACAGAAACAACTATTGGTGTGCTCACGCATGAGTTGGATATGCATCAAATGGAATATCCTATTCCTGTGGGAAAACCACTACACAATACTACTATTTGCCTTATGGATGAATATGCTCAACCGGTCCCAGTTGGAGTAGAAGGTGAGATTTATATTAGCGGTAACAATTTGGCAAATGCATATATAAATGACTCCGTACTTACTTCTGAGAAGTTTTTAGAGTTAGAGGGAAACAGATTTTATAAGACAGGAGATAGAGGAGTCATTAACAATGTAGGAAACCTTCTTTTTTTAGGTAGATCTGACTCTCAAGTTAAAATCAATGGATTTAGGATCGAGTTAAGAGAAATAGAAAGTATTTTAAAAAGTCATGATGATATTGAGAACACTTGCGTATTTCTGAATGATGACGATAAGATCTTTGCCGCAGTGCAAAGCTCTAATGAGCTAACTTCGAATACGCTTGTATCTTATATGAAAAGATATGTGTCAGAACTATTCGTTCCTACCTTTTCTTTTGTTGAAAGTATCCCATTGACCAGTAATGGAAAAATAGATTATCAACAGTTAAAAGAGTTTGCCATTCATGTTAAGGAAGATGACATAGAAATAGGACCGCGAGATTTTTTTGAAATAAAATTATTAGAATTCTACAAGGAACTATTTCCAACTACTGCCATTTCTATAGAAGATAGCTTTTTTGATGTAGGAGGGCACTCTTTATTGGCAATACAATTAATGTCAAAGATTAACATAGCGTTTAATAGCGAATTGGTCATTGCCAATTTGTTTAGCCATAGCTCAATTAAAGAGTTGGCTGGATTGTTACGAAATAATTCGAAGGGCTTGACAACCACACAAAACCCGATTGCATTAGTAGACAATCAGCAAGAAGAAAAAAGTGTATGGATTCATCCAGCAGGAGGAAATGTCATGTGTTATTACCCAATTGCAACGGCACTTTCTTCAGAGATGGATACTTTTTCGTTCGATTATACATATCCCAAAGATGACAGTTCAAAGCTGTCTTTAGAAGAACTTGCGAGTAGTTACTTTAAGACATTGTTAGAACAAGAATTTACATCGAATCTGGTTTTGGCAGGCTGGTCCATGGGAGCCCTGATCGCACATCAAATGGCATGTTTATTTACGCAAGAGAATACAAAAATTCCACTAGTATTGCTGGATCAACCGGCAACAAGTATTGGAAAGGATGAGGATGTTTCTTATAAGGATCGTTTGTTTACCTATCTGAATAAAGTACACATTTTCACAAGCGGGCAATTTGATAGAAGAATTATAGAGAAAGACACGGTTGATCATCAAGGAATACTGGATGAGTTTATTAGAGTGCAATTAACCCCTGAAGAAACAACACTAGAGAATTTTAAAATTTTTCTAGATACGCTGGTAATGCATAATGAAATTGTGACTGAATTTGTACCTCGAAAATATGAAGGCCCAGTACTATTATTAAAGGCTAGTGAAAACCTTATGGTAGATAAAAATCCATTAGTCGAAACTGAGGATTTAGGTTGGAAAAACTATTGCTCAAACCTGACCATTATGCATGTACCTGGTAATCATATTACCATGATGAATACAGAAAATTCTAAGGTTATTGCAAGTACAATTCAGCACTGGCTGCAAAAACAGACTAAAATATGACACAGATAGAAACATATTTTGTCCATTTCATTGAGGGTGATCAAAAAAAACGCTTAGTATTATCTAAAGCTTTTTATGACAATACTGTTCAGGAACTTCGATCTTTACTTTCTCCCGAGGAAAAAGAGCTATTGGAAAAATTTAAAGTGGCGAGTAGACGAAATGAGTTTATTGCAGGAAGGTTACTTGCTAAGAATAGTATTGCTGCTATTGAGGACAAACTGGAGCCGAGTGTGATGAATATTACACATGGAATATGGGGATTCCCTTTACTTACTACAAAAGAAATTCAGAATATGTGGATCTCTATTGCGCATAGCAAAGCGTATGTCGCTGCTGTTGTTACTGAAACAAGTAGGTATCCGATCGGAATAGATATTGAGGAAATATCTAAGGAGAATGAATCGTCGTTGGCACATTTTTTAGCCAGCTATGAAGCAGATTTAACTTTAGAAAAAAAACATATATACTGGGCAGCAAAAGAAGCTGTAGCAAAGGCATTACGAACTGGATTTACGATTCCTGAACATCTTTTTGAAATATCAGAAGTGAACTATTCAGCTCGGATGTATACAATCAAATTCAAATACCTGATACGATTACAAGCCCTGGCATGGATTCATAATGATGTAGTAACCTGCATTGCATATCCGACAGAACTAGAGTTCAGATCTATTCAAAAACATAATTTTTCAATAACTAATACGTAACAATATGGGCAAAAGAATTTTTTTAGACGCATTCTTCTACCTGGGAGTCCCACTATTAATGTGGAACCTTTTTAGAGAAAACTTAGGCGATTACTACGCTATTTTATATGGAATGTTGCCAGCAGTGATTTATACCATTGCTATGGCGGTAATTAAGAAAGAATGGAATGTTACAGGTCTTTTCTTTCTTTCATTAATTTCATTGAATTTTGTATTTAACTTACTATCCAAAACAGCCGAACAAGAGCTTTGGAATGGTGTGTATATGAGTATTATTTCTATTGTTTTTTATCTGTTAACCATTGCTGTCAAAAGACCAATAGGTATGTACTTTTTTATAGACTATGCGTACGCAAAGGGAGTACCAAGAAAAGCATCTAAAACCTTGTATCGTTCTGCACAGAATTATCATTATTTCGTGCAGTTTACCTTGTTTTTAGTACTTAGAGAAGTAGTTGTTGGAGGTATCAAATCCTTTTTGATCTTCAATAAAGGAATTGAAGCGTTTAACACCATTCAGGTCACGAGTTCAGTACTTGGATATGTGTTTACAGGTCTTACGGTAGTCTATGTAATCTACATCATCAAAAAAACCAAACCACAATCTTAATCGTATTTTGAATGAAAAAAATGGATGATACCACACGGCAAAACCTAGGAATGGTTTCTAAAATGATCTATGGAAACTGGATGCAGCAATGCACCTATGCTTTCGCCGAGTTAGCCATGGCAGATGTTTTAAAAGAGGCTCCTAAAACCCATGCAGATTTGAGTAGAGAATTGCGCCTTAATGGAGCATATTTGAAACAATTTTTAAGATGTGTTGATGAATTAGGATATGTATCCTTTAACAAACAAACAAAGACGTATGCGCTTACAGATGTTGGAGCCATATTGGGAAGCGATCACCCATATTCTAAAAGGGCAGAAGCAAGATTAAACGGTGCCGAATACCGTTATATGCCATGGGGACACTTAGTGAGCATATTAAAAAATGGAAACGGAAAAGAATATTCACCTACAGTGGAAAATGGAACGCTTGATTTTTTACAAGACAAACCACAGCTCTTAGAAGTTTTTCATGAGGCCATGTTTAAGATATGGAAAACGGAAGACGCAAAAATTGTAGAAGCGTTCGACTTTAAACCTTTTAAAAAGGTGATGGATATAGGAGGAGGTAAAGGCTCTTTTTTGTTGTCTATGCTAGAACAAAACAATCACTTAGAAGGAGTTGTTTTTGATCTTGCAACAACATTCGATGAAGGGAATTTAAGTGAAGAAAATCAGTTAGCAGGAGATTTTTTCAATGAAGTTCCGGATGTGGCAGATTTGTATACCATGAAAAATGTAATTCATAATTGGCCCGAAAATAAGACGAAACAAATAGTAAACAATGTCAGAAAAGCAATGCTTTCTACAAATGGTATCGATACTCCTATAGGTGACAAAAGAATGTTGATCATAGAAAACATTTTGCCTGATGATGGAACTGGAGATATTTCTAATTGGATGAGTCTAAACTTTATGATTCTGGTAGATGGTCAGGAACGAAATAGGGAAGAATATAAAGAGTTGGGAGAAGAATGTGGCTTTCACTTAGAAAAAATCTACGCTACAGATACTAACAGACAGATCATCGAATATTCGTTATTATAATCTTGTTTCGGATAGATAAATCGCTATTTCGGACTTATAGGTTCTTGAAGAGGTAAGAAGTTCACCGTTTTTCAACTGAAATTGATAAGTATTATTACCAAGATACTTAGTGTCTTGTATATAGGTCTTTTTTAGAATCAGAGACCTATGAATTCGTAAAAAAACCTCGGGATTGATATTCTCATGAATAGAACGAATGGTTTTTCGATATAAATAGGTTTTTTCGTCAGTAATGATTCTCACATAGTTTCCATCACTTTTAAAATAGACAATATCGTCTATAAAGATCGTGGTTTCTCTACCTTTATTTTGAATGCTGAATTGAGATAGAAACTCGGAAGTTTTTGCTTCATAAGCCTGCATCAATTTTTTGATCCTACCTTCTATATGTGCTTCTTTTTTTTCTTTTTTAAGTGCAAATGCTCGATCCAGAGCAATACGTATACGGTCTTCGTCAAAAGGCTTTAATAGATAATCAACTGCATTTACTTCAAAAGCCTTAATAGCATAAGAATCGTATGCCGTGGTAAAAATAATATATGGATGCACCTTGAGTTTTGTTAATACTTCAAACCCGTTCATGTCTGGCATCTGTATGTCAAGAAAAATGATATCTGGTTCTTTTAAGTGAATTTTTTCGATGGCCTCGGCACCATTTTTACATTCGGCGATTACATTGATTTCATCATAAGGTTTCACCAATTTCAATAGCCGTTGTCTGGCTAAGTATTCATCATCAATAATAATACAACGAAGCTTCATAGTTATTAATTTATAGGGACACTAATTTTTGAAACATATAATTCTGGCGTGTTAAAATCGGCAGAAAACACAAAAAGATTTCCGTAAAATTGCTGCAACCTTTTTCTAATATTCAAATGCCCAAACCCTGTTCCTTCTGGTTTTACGTGATTACTTTTGACATTAAATGTATTTGATATTTGCATGGTTAACATCTCTTGTTTCAGTGTCTCATTCGATTCCAAAGTAAAGTTTATATGTATCTCTCCATCCGTTACAGTAGGAATAGCACCATATTTGATGGCATTTTCTACCAATGGTTGAAAGATCATATTCGGAATTTTTAAAGACAAAACTTCATCAGAAATGGTATATTTAATTACGACTCGATCTTGATACCTAACCTGTTCCAAATCCAGATAATCTTTTATAAAAGCGAGTTCTTCTTCAACAGTTACCAATTGTTCTGCATCGTATTCTAACATACTTCGCAATAGGCTCCCTAATTTACTCAGCATTTTTTGAGCATTTTTGGTGTCTATATCAATCATAGAAGCTATAGAATGTAATGTGTTGAACAAAAAATGAGGATGCAATTGCATTCGTAATGCATTGAGTTGTGCTGCGATCAATTGTTTTTGATTTTGGAGATATCTATTCTGATAGTCCATTGCCAAAAACAGCGCAACGATTACAAGTAGCTCAATAAAACTGGAAAAGGTTCCTAGTACTAACACTGTTCTATTATTTTGCCCCAGAAAAGTCTTCATATACCCACTACTCAGATAGTTTACAAAATCGTCTAATCTGGAAACGATCAATTGATGTAGGAATGCTAGTACAATGGCATACAAAAAGAAAGTAACTAGATTCTTTACGAAGGAACCATTACGTTTCTGTAAGTGTTTTGAGGTGGTATGGATAAAGGGAGCTAGAACGATCCAAGTGATATAGGTAATTATCAACTTAAGAGAAATAAGTAGCCAGCTGAACGTATAATTATATTGATTGATCAGATGATTTGTATATGCCTTGAGAATAAAAAAGACGGCTATCGCCAAAGCTGCGATGAACATCTTTTTTAAGGATACCGGAATATCTTTATAATATTGAACCACTTTTTTGATCATTCAAAAATTGCGTTTATTTTAACATTAGGCATGCCTAAAAATAGTTATATTTCATCGCATAATTATACTAACATGAAGTTAAAATCATTATTCTTACTCTTAACACTGTTCGTTTTCTATAGCAGCTGTAAGAACAATTCCAAACCATCAAAGAATTCGATAAACACCTCTGAAAAGAAAAGTGTAAAGAATATAAGTGAACTGACCTATGTGGAAATTTACTATGCTCTTTTTACGAATAATAACGGTGGTATGGATTTTCATGGAGATGCATTTGGTCAAGGCGCTGTTTCAAGTCTATCGATGACAGAAGTGAATGATGACTGTGGTAAAGGATTCTTTTTAACTAATACTAGTGATAAGAATATAGATTTGGCTGTAAAATCAAGTTTCAGCTTTCCAGGAAATCCAACAAATGAAATTGTAAGAGCGTATAAAATAAAACCAGCCGAAAAGATTTCGATAGGAAATTCTAAACTATGCTATGATGGTAAAGAATTTATGATACAAAAAGATGTAATTTCAGCTGGCTTCTCAACTAACCTAGAAAAATAATTACCATCCTCCTGACTTAGCAGGGGCAATATTTTTTAGCCTTGTATAAATAGTAGTTTTCCCATGTTCACGTTGTAAATGCGAAGTCATTATTAAAATGGCTTGCAATCTTGACATCGTACTTCCAAAAAACTTAATCTCCTCATTTAAATCTTGTTGTGTTAACTTTTTCATCCCAGACTTAATGAATTCAAACGAGGCTTTTAGATCTTTAACAACATTCGTTTTATCTTTTTTGCCTGATATTGGAGAGGGTTTCGGCGCAGTAAGTTTTACTACAGATGCAAATAAGTAGTTTGCTCCAGAAGTGTGCCCAATTTGATCGGCAAAACTTCGTAACTCTTTTGTAGGTTTAAATGAATAATAGTTAGCTGGCATAGCTTCGGCTGTCCCAATAACCATTGCCGACATATTATCCCAGGCTTTTAATGCTTGAGAGGGCTTGACTTGAGCAAACGTTAGATTTACCGCTAATACAAATAAAAACAATAGAGATTGTTTTTTAATAATCGAATTTTTCATGATGCATAATGATTTTAAAATGATGTGTCAAAGCTATTTCGATAAACTCTTTTTAGAAAGTAGATTGTGATGCACCGTTTAATTTGTGATGATTGGTTTTTCATAATTCCATTCGTCACAAAAGAAACCAAACAACACAATTAGATGTTTAAAGATTAGCAAGATATATACCTTGGCTACTTAATTTAATTCATATAAAATCATGAAAAATACGTTCGTGTTAATCTGTTTCCTTCTGATGGTCGGATTAGCTTTTGGTCAACATAAAAAGGAAAACACAATATTTAAAAATACAGATGGGGTGAAGATGAAATATGCGTATAATTTACCAAAAAATTATGCAAAGAATAAAGAGTATCATGTTCTCATAGCACCAGGCGGGGGAACCGCCGACGATAGCAATGATTTTCTCTTTTGGGGAAGGAATACTGCCAACTATGATTGGATATTGATAGAAACAAATGCAACGATTAGGCCTAATAATATGAAAACCCTTAAAGCATTTTTTGATCATTTAAAGCAGCAATTTAAACCGAAAGGAAATAAGTTTCACATTATGGGGTTTAGCGCAAATAGTGCTGGGGCATTCAAAACCGTGTTAAACCTTCCAGAGTATTTCCATAGCATAACGGGAGTACCTGGTCATCCAAGAACTGCAAACAAGAGGGAATTAATAAAGCTTAAGAACATAAAAGTGAATTTTATTGTAGGTGAGCATGATGGTTATTGGCTAAACAGTGCTAAAAGGTTTAATACTACGCTAAAGGAATTAGGTGTTGAGGTAAAGTTGCAAATTGTAAAAGGCGGTGGGCATGTTCTTAAGGAGATTATAGGGGATCGATTTATGAAATTTATGGAGTGGTTAAAATAATAATAAGATATATAGGGTTTTTAGAGCTGAGACTGTTTTAGTTGAATATAGAATCTGTAAAAAAAGGGAATAAGAAGGAATCTCTTCTGAACACAATATTATTGCTTTTTTTCAGTTTAGTATTTTGTTGTTAAAAGTGGAAGAAAGATATACCTATTTGATTGAAAAATAATATATTTGGTTTCACAAAAAAATTCTATAACTTTTATGAAGTTATTTCTACGATTAAAGATTACCCTTATAGCACTGTTTTCGGCCCTTAGTTTAAGCGCACAAGAAACACTTCCTATCTATTCTGATTACTTGTCTGACAATGTATTTTTAGTTCACCCTTCGGCTGCCGGTATAGGTAATACGGGAAAACTGAGATTTACAGCAAGACAACAATGGGCAGGAATTAAAGATGCACCTAGCTTACAAACAATGAGCTTTCATAATAAATTTGGAAGAAAAGCAGCATTAGGAGTTGTAGTATTCAACGATAAGAACGGATTTCATTCGCAAAAAGGGGTACAAGGAACATACGCGTATCACTTGGAATTGAATAGAGGGAACTATTTTAACCAATTATCTTTTGGTGTATCCTTTACAGGAGTTCAGAACCAAACGGATCAATCTACTTTTACAGGAGATCCAGCTGTGGCGCAATTAATAGAAAGCACAAGTTACTTTAATGCGGACTTTAGTGTTGCATACCATTATGGAGGCTTTTCGTCTTATTTAACTGTCAAGAATCTTTTATTATCTGCTAAGAATAATTTGAATAATAGCTTAGAGCCATTAGATCTAAGAAATTATATTGTTAGTCTAGGGTATTATTTTAATAATAAAGATGCGTTTGTTCAGTTAGAGCCTTCTATTATGATTCAGCTTAGAGAAAGTACAGGTGAAAGAATAGCAGACTTCAATATAAAAGCCTATAAGACCTATAATGAAACTCAATTTTGGGCGGCATTATCTTACAGAAGAAGTTTTGATTCTAACCCTATAGAAAACTTAAAATATATTACTCCTATTATTGGGGTTAACTATAAAAAAATGATGTTTTCTTATACGTACACAAAACAGTTGAACGATATAGTATTAACGAATGCAGGATTTCATCAAGTTTCTGTAGGTGTTAATTTGTTTACAAGAAGACCTAGAGCGGCTGCTTGTCCAAATATCAATGCTACTTTCTAGAATTAAAAAGCAACTTCACATATAGTATAACCTTGTCTGTATCCTAATATAGCTTGAAGTGGACGACTATCAGAATTTATAAGGATGGATTGAACACCTTTGTGTGTAATTTCTTCATTTAGAAGATTGTTCTCAGAAAGAATACGTTTTGTTTGTTTGGCAACTGCTTCACCAGAATCTATTATATGAATATCGTTTCCCACAATATTTCGAATTTGTGGAATCAAGTAAGGATAATGAGTACAACCCAAAACAATGCAATCTGCATTTTTATTGAGTATATTCTGGAGGTATTTTTTCAAAAGCAACGTCATTTTCTCTGAGTAGATTTTTCCACGTTCGATTAACTCAACGAGACCTTCTCCTACTTGTTCTACAATAGTTATACTATTATTTATAGTATTTGATGTTTGCTCAAATAATTGACTGTTTAACGTTCCTTTTGTGGCTAGTATCCCTATAACGTTTGTTGCCGTTTTTAAAGCTGCTGGCTTAATGGCAGGCTCAATTCCTATAAAAGGAACATTATAATTATTTCGCAATACTTCAATGGCATTAGTAGTAGCTGTATTACAAGCAACCACAATGATCTTACAGCCTTTTTGTAACAGATATTCCGTATTCTTAATGCTTAGGGCTATGATTTCTTCAGATGAGCGCTGACCATATGGAGCATTTGCACTATCTGAAAGGTAGATAGTATCTTCATAAGGCATGAGGTTGTTAATCTCTTTTAAGATTGAAGTTCCTCCGATACCAGAGTCAAAAACACCTATGGGTGGGTTAGCACTATTGTTCATGTGTGTAAAAATAAAAAAACCTACTTAGCTAAGTAGGTTTTTTTATTTTCTATTTAAATACTATTATTTTTTAGCTGCAGGTAACTCTACAAGTCCCAATTTAGCTTTTACCGCTGCATATAGATCTTCTCCTTTTTCAAAGGCGATTAACACACCTTTAGAAGTATCTATAACATAGATGATTCCTTTAGAATCTGCAATCTCTTGAATGGCTTTACGTGCTTTGTCTACAATAGGAGTAAGTCCGTCATTCATTTTTTGTTGCATATCATTTTGAGCCATTTGTTTAGATTGATTCAACCTTTTTTGATCATCTTGGATCTCTAAAGCTCTTTTTTCATTGATAGCTTTTGTTTGCTTATCTGACTCAGCACTATATTTAGTATACTTATCTTGTAATTTCTTCTCCATTCCTTGCAGCTCATCTTTCCAAGTTTTTTCAATTTTCTCTAAATTTTTGTTCAGAGCTTGCATTTCTGGCATACTGGCTACAACTTTACTAAAATCTATATGAGCTATTTTTTGTGCATTTGCAACACCACTCATACCCAATGCAAACACTGCAATAAATAGTAAACTCCTTAAATTTTTCATTCTTTCTTGATTTGTAATTAATTATTCTAATTTTTATTATTCTTTATCGAATCGTTCTTTTTCTTTATAGCTGCTTTTTTATCTCTTAAAAGTTTTCTTTTACGCTCTCTCTCTGCTAGCTTTGCTTTCCTTGCATCTTCAATCTTCTTCTTTTTAGCTTCTTTGTCGGCTAATTTTTTAGCCGCTAATGCAGCTTTTTTAGCTTGAGCTTGCTTTTGTTTTTCTGTTAACTCTTTTTTAGGTTTCGTTGACTTCTTTTTCTTTAATTCATCAACTTTTCTATTTCGATTTATCCTGTTTAAAATGAGATCGCTAATATCGTATTTTTTATTGGAATATAACATCACCAACTCGCTAGATTTGTCAAAAACAAAGTCATATTTTCTAATAGCAGCAATGCTTTGTACTGCATTGTATACTTGGTCCTGAATAGGTTTTACCAATTGTTTTCGTAACAGGTACATATCTCCATTTGGGCCAAAATAAAGAGATTCTAGTCTTCTAAGCTCTTGTTGCTTTAATGTGATCTCTTCTTCTTTCTCCTCAATTAAATCCTTTGTCAGAATAGCCTTTTCATTTGCCAGATCTGTCTTTAGAACCTCTATGTATCTAGCTAATTTGTCTAACTCGGCTCTCCATTTAGCTACTTTAGCATCTAATGTATTTTGTGCCTCTAAGTACTCAGGAACATTCTCGAGAATGTATTCCATATCTATATAGGCAACTCTTTGAGGCTTTTGCGCATAGGATGCTGTTCCTATACATAAGCTTAAAAAGATTAATAAAATTGTTTTTTTCATTTTAAATATATTTAGAAAAAACCATGCCAAATAAAAATATAGAGCAATATACTGCTTTTTAGAATTGCCTACCAATAATAAAATGCGTTTGCCATCCAGACTTACTGTTTGTTCCAGGTAATGTATCAAAACCATGTGCAAAGTCAATACCTAGTAAACCGAAAGCTGGCATAAATACTCTAATTCCTACTCCCGCTGATCTTTTAACATCAAACGGATTAAAGAAGCGAAAATTGTCATACGAATTACCGGCTTCTATAAAACCTAAAGTATAAATGGAAGCGGAAGGCTTATCTGTTATTGAATATCTTAATTCTAATTGGTACTTGGTATAGATGGTTCCTCCATCTATGGTAGATAAACGATTGTTCTCATATCCTCTAATACCAACAGTCTCTCTACCATCTAGTTGAAATTGAGCAATACCATCTCCACCTACAAAATATCTTTCGAAAGGAGAGTGCCCTAGTTCTCGATTATAATATCCTAAGAACCCAACTTCTGTATTGGTCATTAAAACCAGCTTTTCTGCTAACTTCGAATACCATTTACCTTTATATGATAATTTATAATACTCCAACCATTTGTATTTTTCTGCAACACTAATATTATCATAATCCTTGTTACTAAACAAAGAGTAAGGGAATGTTAGTTTTGCTCCTAAGCTAAATGTAGAACCTCTTGTAGGGAATATTAAACTTGGTCCAGCACTGTTTCTGCTAAATACAATATTATAGGATAGGTTATTCAAACTTCCATCGCTTAAAACATCAGATCCAACTCTAAATCCATAATCGTTAAGGGTAAAGTTTTGATAGCTTACCGTTTGAGAAAGTGAAAAGAAGTCATCTGGCCATCTTAATCTTTTTCCTAGTCCAATAGAAGCTCCAAGAATTCCTAAGTTTCTACTTCTGTCTACATCGAACGTTCTAGGGTTTAGTTGAAACTGCTTGGAACTATAGATAGAAAAACTTAACGATTGAGGTCTTTTACCACCCAACCAAGGTTCGGTAAATGAAAAACTATATGTATTAAAGGTCCTACTGGATTGTAATCGTAAAGATAAGCTCTGGCCATCACCCATAGGTAATGGTTTATATGCGTCTTTTTTGAAAATATTCTTCAACGAAAAGTTATTAAAAGACAACCCAAGCGTACCAATAAAGGATCCTCCTCCGTATCCCCCTTGTAGTTCTATCTGACTTCCTCCTTTTTCGACAACAGTGAATTCAATATCGGCAGTTTTATTCTGATAGTCAGGTTTTACATCTGGAACTACATTAGTATCAAAGAAGCCTAATTGACCTAATTCACGAATAGAACGAATAATCGCTGTTCTACTAAATAGATCTCCTGGTTTTACTCTAAGTTCTCTAAATATGACATGATCATTGGTTTTGTCATTACCAACAACTGTTACTTTTTTAATGGTAGCCTGCTCATCTTCTCTAATTCTGATCTCAACAGTAATTGAATCATTTACAACTTTAGTTTCGACAGCATTTACACTTGAGAAAAGGAAACCACTATCTTGATATAAAGTTTGAATATCTTCGGAACTAGGAGTTCCATCGCCAGAAATTCTTTCTTTAAGAACAGAACCATTATATAAATCTCCTTTTTGGATCTTAAGAATTTTATTTAACTGTTCATCGGTATACTTTTTATTACCGACATAAATAATTTCTCCAAATCTATATTGCCTTCCTTCTTCTAACTCAATTTCAAGATTAATGGTGTTATTATCATTCCAAGATAATTGATCATTTATGATTCTTGCATCTCTATATCCTAGTCGGCTGTATTTATCTAAAATACTTTCTAAGTCTTCTTGATAGTCCTCATCTATATATTTCGATCCTTTCCAAAATCTACCAGGAAAACTACGACGTGTGTTTTTCATAATGCCTCTAAGCTTAGAAGCGGATAACGCCTTGTTCCCTTTAAACGTAATATTCTTAATTTTTATTTTTTTACCCTTATTAACATCTACTAGCATGTTTACGGTGTTAATGTCGGAAGAATCCACTTGTGTGGTAATAGATACGTCTGTTTTTAAGAATCCTTTGTCCGTAAACTTTTTTCTAATAAAATTCTTAGAAGTAACAACTAGGTTGTCTGTTACCATAGCCCCTGTTTTAAGATCAGTTTCTTTTATCAGGTTTTTTGTTTTAGACTTACTAAGTCCGCTAAAAGTAACATTGTTTAATTGTGGTAGTTCTTTTACGTCAAATTGCAGATATACCGTATTGCCATCGATTTTTGCAAGGTAAACGTCTACATTGCTAAACTGTTTACTCTCGTATAGTTTTTTAATAGCGCTTGTAAGTTTGTCTCCGGGTAACTTAATAAGTTGCCCATCTTTTAGACCAGTAAATACCTTTACGGTGGATGCACTAAATTTTCTAAGTCCTGTAACTGTTATACCTCCTAAGATATATTCTTTTCCACTCTCATAGGAAAGGTTTGTTTTCTTTTGGGGGATAGAATCCTTAACCGTCTGAGCTGTCAAACTTAGATTAGAAGATAAAAGAATAAATAATATAGTAATTGATAAATTACTTTTTAGGTACTGTAATTTGCTCGCTTGTTTTTCCAAATCGTCTTTCTCTGTTCTGATATTCTATAATTGCATCGTAAAAATGCTCCATTCTAAAATCGGGCCAAAGTATATCTGTAAAATATAATTCGGCATAAGCCATTTGCCATAAAAGGTAATTGCTTATTCTTTTTTCGCCACTCGTACGTATCATTAAATCAACGTCGGGCAAATTAAACGTATATAAATGATTATTAATAACTTTTTCGTTAATTTCTTCTAAATGAATTTCGTTATTAACAACTTTTTTAGATATGTTTTTGATTGCATTAACAATTTCCTCTCTTGAACCATAACTTAATGCGAAAACTAGCTTAATTCCATTATAATCTTTGGTTTCTGAAATAACTGTCCTTAAAATTGTTTGTGCTTTTTTAGGTAATGAAATGATATCACCAATTGTACTTACTTGAATATGCTTTTTGTGAAATTCAGGAAGTTCCTTTTTCAATGTAGAAACCAATAAGTTCATTAGAGCATCAACTTCTAGCTTTGGTCTATTCCAATTTTCTGTCGAAAACGCGTACATGGTTACTGCTTCTACTCCAATTTCTTTTGCCGCGTCTACAGTATCTCGTATGGCAGTCATAGCATTCCTATGTCCAAAAATACGATTCATTCCTTTACCTTTAGCCCAACGACCATTACCATCCATAATAACGGCAACGTGTCTAGGAACTTTATGTAAGTTAATGCGTAGTTTTTTTTCCATAAATTATCTGCGACTTGAATAACATGCGGGTCTGCCAAATGTATAAATCAATGAAGCCCCTGTAAACATATACCAATCATTCCCTGTGCCACCGTAATCTAACTGCGGAAACTCCGGAGTAGAATAATCTAATTTATCATTGAATGTATATCTAACTCTAGTTTCAATTGCGAACGCTAATTTACCATAAATTTTGGACTTAAAACCAACACCAAAAGGTAAAGCTACTGAAGTATTCCTAGTAAATAAAAAATTACCAGGAGTTCCTGATGATTTCACGGTTCTATAATCATAAGCTGCAATACCTGCTAAAATGTATGGAGTGTATGTTTTGTCCGTAGAAGAGAGATCGTATTCAAAGAAATTAAATTCTATACCTAAAGCAAATTCATTAATTGTATTAGAAAAATTTAGCCCTCTATTTTGACGTACTAGATTGTCAGAATTAGCATCATTTGCTTTTATACGGATATATGTATAAGTTCCTCTAAAAGCTATTCTAGGATTTAAATTCCACTTGTACATTAATCCGGCTCCAACATCTTTCGGTTTTAGGTAACTTGTGCTTCCAATATCTCCAACATAATTGGAAACCCCCAAAAAAACACCAACTTCATTAATTTGAGTGTAACAATTTGTTGAAAAACAAATGAATAGTAAAATTATCGTATATCTTTTCATTCTAAAAAATAGCGTGCAAATATAGTTATTTCAATTTGCTTTTTTAAGTTATTAAAGGTCTTTTTTGAATAACTATTATTTATAATAATTATTGTTGCTAAGCTCTATTGATTAGATTGATTTCTGGTGTCTTCGCCCCAAAGTAATTTAGTACGTAGTGTCTTTAAAAACGTTTGGTTTTTAGGAATTATTGTTCGGATAGTAAAAGATGCTTTTTTCAAAAAGACTTTTGTCTCTTTTGGCAAGGTCACAATTCGGGAGTCTAATGAAATTAAAAAGTCCTTTTCTCTAGCATCAATTTCTAATTTTATTTGGGTGTCATCCGGAATTACCATTGGTCTTGCATTTAGGTTGTGAGGAGCAATTGGTGTGATGACCAAATTTTTTGAATTTGGTGAAATTACTGGTCCTTGACAACTTAAGGAGTATCCTGTAGATCCTGTGGGGGTAGCTATAATTAAGCCATCTGCCCAATAATTTGTTAGGTACTCCTGATTTAAAAATGTCTTTACCCCAATCATAGAAGTAGTATTCTTTCTAGCAATGGTAATCTCGTTTAAGGCAAAATTGAGTTCGTCTAAATCCTTATTCTTAGGTTCAGTGGATACTTGAAGTAATGTTCTTTCTTGAGTGTCGTACTTTCCTTTTACTAAAAGATCAATAGCGCTTTCGATTTCATCTTTTTTCACATTTGCCAAAAAACCAAGTCTTCCAGTATTAATGCCTAAAACTGGAATATCTAAATCTCTAACATACGTGACTGCTCTTAAAATGGTTCCATCTCCTCCAATACTAAATAACAAATCAAAAGAATTATTTAGGTCAGAAAAGCTAGAGAATTCAGGATATTTTTTTTGTATAATTTTATGTTCTTTCAATAAACCGTACAAATTCTTTTCCAAGAAAAAAACAATATTATTCTTTTCTAATGATGCAATTAAGAGCTTGATCTCTTTTGCAGCATGTACTGTATAGGACTGACCGTAAATTGCTACTTTTTTCATACTACATGTCTAGATATTTTTGCAAGTAATCTGATCTATTTTTCAGGTCTTTTAAATAAGAATCGTCATTATGTTCAGAAATGATAGCATAATTATACCTTCTAAAGGTTTGAATAACCGTATTGATTTCTTCTGAACTCACTTTTAAAGTTACTTGAAGGAGATCTGATTTTTCCTTTGAAATATAAATTCCTAGCAGTCTCGCATTATTGCTTTCAACAATTTGTGCAATTTCACTTATGGATAGATCTTTTTTAAGCTTTTCGACAGTAATAATTATTCCATGTTGATATAAAAATGGACTCGAATTAAAGACATCTAAAACGTCGTTCAATTCATAATATCCCAAATATTCTTTGTGCTCATTTATAACAGGTAGAATATTGGTGTCATTGTCTGAGAAAATAGTAATAAGATCTAATACGGTATCTGTTTCCGTTGCATAAAAAAATGTCAGCGCCTCTTTATGATTACCAATAGTATCATCTTTGTTCTCAATAGTCCTAATATCACTCTCCAAGAAACAACCTATAAGAATATTTTTATCTGCTACAGGTATATGAGTAACAGGAATTTCATTACAGATCTTTTCTGCACTATTAATACTACTCTCCAGCGAAAGCTCCTTGATTTCTTTTACGATATATTCATTCATATTCATCTATCACGAATATAGGCTAAAATGATTAAATGCGTTATTTTTGTGCTTTAAATAAACTCAATGACAAAGTTAAGTGTTAATATTAATAAAATAGCTACGTTACGAAACTCTAGAGGAGGAAATGTGCCAGATTTATTGAAGGTAGCTGTAGATATTCAAGAATTTGGAGCAGAAGGAATTACGATACATCCGAGGCCAGATGAACGCCATATTAAGTATCAAGATGCGTATGATCTTAAACCTATTGTGACTACGGAATACAATATAGAAGGAAATCCAATAGCTGATTTTATGGATCTAGTACTCGCCATAAAACCAACACAAGTTACGTTAGTGCCAGATGGAAATGATGTGCTGACTTCCAATGCTGGTTGGGATACTATTACGCATCAATCTTTTTTAAAAGAAGTAATCACGGACTTTAAAGACAATGGGATTAGAACATCTATTTTTATTGATACGGATCTCAAGCTTATTGAAGGCGCTGCTGAAACAGGAGCTGATAGAATTGAGCTCTATACTGAAGCGTTTGCAAGTCAATATGAAAAAGGAAATACAGGTGCTGTAAAACCATATACTGAGGCTGCTTTGTTAGCCCATGATTTGGGGTTAGGAATCAATGCTGGTCATGACCTTAATTTAGAGAATATTCAATTCTTTAAGCAAAACATACCTAATTTGGCAGAGGTCTCTATTGGTCATGCTTTGATTTCGGAAAGTCTGTATTTAGGCTTACAAAATGTGGTTAATATGTATTTACATCGATTACAATAATATGGATATTTTACATTCTAGGATTCTAGGTAAGGGGCGTCCTTTTTTAATACTTCACGGGTATTTTGGTATGGGAGATAATTGGAAATCTCTAGGTAATAAGTTTGCCGAATTCTATGAGGTACATTTGATCGATCAACGAAATCATGGAAGGAGTTTTCATGCCGATGAGTTTGATTATGAAATAATGGTAGAAGATCTATACAACTATATAGAACAACATAATCTTGAGGATTGTATCTTATTGGGCCATTCTATGGGAGGAAAAACAGCCATGCTGTTTGCTGTTGAATATCCAGAGTTGATTCATAAATTGCTTATTGCTGATATTTCCCCAAGGGCCTACGAACCGCATCATAATGAAATATTAGCAGCTTTAAATTCTGTAGATTTTTCTGTGCAAAAAACGAGGCAATTGGTAGATGAGAAATTAAGTGAGCTAATTCCTGAAATGGGTGTGAGGCAATTTTTATTGAAAAATGTATTCTGGAGGGAGAAAGGACAACTAGATTTTAGATTTAATTTATCGTCACTAACTGAAAACAATCCTGAAATAGGGCAGGCATTGCCGTCATTTACTTCTTACGAAGGCCCAACATTGTTTTTGGCAGGAGGGAATTCAGGTTATATTACGAAGGAGGAAAAACCGACTATTAAAGCACATTTCCCAAATTCAAATATTGTGATAATACCTAAGGCAGGGCATTGGTTACAT
Source organism: Asprobacillus argus (assembly GCF_032248395.1). Lineage (NCBI taxonomy): Bacteria > Pseudomonadati > Bacteroidota > Flavobacteriia > Flavobacteriales > Flavobacteriaceae > Asprobacillus > Asprobacillus argus. The sequence continues at coordinate 149,873 of NZ_JAVTTO010000001.1, read as the reverse complement.
GCGGACAATCCAGAATTTTTTTTTGAATTAGTTATGAAGTTTTTGAATTAGGTTTATAACATCTCAATTCCTTCTAAAATCAATGCCTTCAATTTAGAATTAGTAGAAGCTAACTCATTTAAATAGTTAGAGATTTTCTCGTTTAACGGAGGTTCCTCCGTCAATTCCAATATCTCCAGTGGTAATAACCATTCATTTTTATAATTATAACGTACTTCTTGAAATATTTTTTTAAGTAAGGATTCGTTTTTTGAAGAGGTTTCCCTCATTTTGCGAATGCTTTTGTAGTAGGACTCTAAAGTTAAAATACTATCCGATTTTTCAGGCTTAATCGTTAAGGTTCTTGATACATTATATAAATTCGGAAATGAATTAAAATCGGCAGCACCCGCAAAGGCCGAAACGATCTTTTTACCAACAACCATATCAAAAATACCATATTCAGGCTTAAATAGAACGTCGTCTTTGTATGTTACTGTGCAATCTTTTAATTGGATCAGCATTAATTTACCTTTTAAGTTTCGAAGACCTGTAACGTTCATGCCTTTTACCTTGATACCGCTTTCAAACTCAAAAGACAACCATTTCCCATCATAAAAATTATAGGCTTTAAGATCTACCGGCCCCATATCTTCAATAGCAAGATTGATGTTTTTTAATTTTCCTAAAGGAGAACTAAAACCATGTTTGTGGTAATCAATACCATGCCCGATTAATTCTTTTTCTCTATATGCTAATGCTGTAGGCCCCTCTGTCTTAAAAAATATAACTTCTCGGTCTTCGTTCAAAAGTACTCTGGAGAATTTTCCCGAAACTTGCAAACCTGTACTAAGCTCTATGGTACCAACCATTTGAGAATCTATCAATCGTTGTAATCCTCGACTACCTCCTTTACGCAGACTCATGCCTTTGGCAAATTCTTCTAATATTTGCATAAGATAAGAGAAATCAGGACTTACATATAGCTGAGGTTGCGGTTGCGTAATATCAAAGGATTGCTCCAATGCATCAATAGAATAAGGAATCTTTTTTACCTTATCGCTCATACACCATTTACTTTCTCCTATAGAAGAGAGTAAACCAGCACCATAAATTTTTGACGCGTTTTTATCTCCTAACAAACCATACTCTACAGTCCACCATTGCAGGTTTCGTATCTTAGCCATTTCTGAAAGCTCAACTTCTTTTTTTTGCAATAGATCTACTTCTTCCTCTGCGGCTCTTAGATCATCTGCCGCTACACTTTCGGCTTCTTTTAGAATAGATAATTTCCGAACGGCTTCGTAGAGATCTATATCATGTTTAGATAAAATAGCTTTAGCTCCTACTTCTCCTAAACGTCTCAAATATTCTGCATAATCTGGGTTCGCTATGATTGGGGCATGGCCTGCAGCTTCATGAATAATATCGGGAGCAGGAGTATATTCAATATTCTCCAATTGGCGAATGTCCGAGGCAATTACCAGAATTTTATATGCTTGGAATTCCATAAACGCATTTGGTGGAATAAAACCATCTACAGAAACTGCTGCCCAGCCAATTTCTTTTAAAATTCGGTTCATTCCATACATGCTTGGGATCTCATCAATTTTGATCCCCGTTTTCCCTAAGCCTCTTATATAAGATTCATGAGCATGCTTGGATAGATAGGCTACATTTTTACGCATTACATACCGCCAAACAGCTTGATTGATGGGAGTGTATTCATCGTAATTTTGAGGTTTTATGAACTGCTTTAAGTGAGGTGGTAACCTATCTATAAGTTCATTACTTTCATATCCTTTCGACTGTGCCATTCTAAATGGGTTTCAATAAAAAACAAAGGTAGTTAATGTGACGAAATTAACAGGTATTATAAATTGCTTTTAAAACAGCAAAATTTTTATGCAAATCGTATCGCTATTTTAATCGCAATGATAACGATTACCACTATGATAGTAACAAGAGTTCTCCATGAAAATATCATCCGGTTTAATTCGGTCTCTTCCTTTTTGATCTTTGCTCGAACTTCATTTCTTATTACTTCCGTTGGGTCGATCACATAGTCATCACAACTTTCGATAAAGTTAGGTTTTGCATTTGTAAGTGAGCAGATAATTCCAACACTCTGGTTAAAAGTTTTCTTTTCGCATTTTTTACAGAATTCTAATTGTTCTTTTGGACTCATCATTATGTAAATGTTCTTTTAATTATGCTAAACTCAGTATCAATTTAATTAGAGCAATTAACGCTAATAAAACTGTTAAAATCGTTCGCCAAGGAGGTCTTTTACTTACTTTGTCGATTGCTTCTTTAAGTTCTTTTTCAGCGACCAACATTTTATGTGCTTCTATTTCATCTTCTACATAATCATCACAACTACTAATAAAAGTGCGCCTAGTACTTGTTAAAGAGCATACAACACCGACTTTCATGTCAAATCCTCTTTTTTGACATTTTAAGCAATATTGTAATTGCTCCTCATCGGTCAGCATTTTATTTATCATGATTCGGTGAAAATTAAAACCCTAAATCATGATTTAGGGTTTTTTTGTTAACAATTTTAAAGATTACTTCTTAGATAATAAATCTCTAATTTCAGCAAGTAATTCTTCCTGTGTTGGTCCAGCTGGTGCTGGTGGTGGAGCTGGCTCTTCTTTTTTCTTAGTAGCGTTAATTCCTTTAATAATCATAAACATTACAAAAGCAACGATAATAAAATCGATTACATTAGTAATGAAATCACCATACATAACAGCAACTTCTCCCGAAACTTTTCCAGTCGCATCGGCAACTCCCTCCTTAACAATCCATTTTAAATCTTTGAAATCAGCCTTTACGACTAAGCCAATTAACGGTGAAACGATTCCCCCAGTAAATGAAGTAACCACTTGTTTGAACGCAGCACCCATTACAAAACCGACTGCGATGTCAACCAAGTTACCTTTCATAGCGAATTCCTTGAATTCTTTAACCATTCCCATATTTATAGTTTTTAGTTAGTTAATAGTGCCTTAAAAATAATAAAATTTTATTAAGCTTTCAGAATTCGCTTAACACGCTGAGAAATAGCAGTTAAAATTTCATAGGAAATAGTTTCAGAAGCTTCCGCAAAATTGTTTATGGTTTTTTGCGAATCAAAAATAATCACGGGATCGCCTTCTTTACAGTCAATTTTTGAAATATCTACCATTAACATGTCCATACATACGTTTCCTATTATTGGAACTTTCTGGCCATGAATTGTCACATACCCTTTTTCATTTCCAAGCTTCCTTGAAATACCATCGGCATGACCAATTGGAATTGTTGCTGTTTTTGCAAAACTTTTTGAAACAAAAGCACGGTTATACCCTACGGTTTCGCCTGGCTCTATCATATGAATTTGAGAAATGATAGAACTTAGCGTATGTGTGTTTTTTAATTGAGCAGTTTCTTGAGCGTCATTGCCAAATCCATATAAGCCTATTCCAATCCGTACCATGTCAAACTGAGCTTGAGAATAATTAACAACCCCTGAAGTATTCAGCGCATGAATCATGGGTTCATAATCCAAATGCTGATATATTTTCTTTACAATGGCAGCAAAATCATTAATTTGTCCAATAGTAAAATCTCTTTCATTTGCATCTTCACTCGCTGCGAGGTGCGAAAAAATTGATTGAACTCTTACATGATCAGAAGCCTTGATCTCTGACAATATTAAAGGAATATCGTTATGCCACAATCCTAATCTGTTTAACCCTGTATTAAATTTTAAATGAACAGGATAATTCATTAAAGGATGTTGATCCGCAAACTGCAGAAAAGCGCGAAGTATTTTAAAATTATAAAGACTAGGCTCTAGATGATACTTTACAATGGCATCGAAGTTTTGTATTTGAGGGTGTAATACCAGTATCGGTTTTTCTATACCTGATTCTCTTAACTCGACCCCTTCATGTGTATACGCAACGCCAAAATAGTCTATTTTGTCTTCTAAAAAAGAAGCCACTTTAATACCGTCACTACCATACCCAAAGGCTTTTACTACTGCTAGTACTTTTGTGGTAGGTTCTAGTTTGTTTTTAAAGTAGTTCAGGTTATGCTCTAAAGCATTTCCGTCAATTTCTAAGACTGTTACATGATTATTCATCATCTTTAATTTCTTCAGGGCTCGTAGCTTTTTGTTGAGCCTCTTTCATAGCTTTATAGTACGCCGCTCGACTAAGAGGTTCATATTCTTGAGTTTCTCCTAAAAATACAATATCATCGTTCTGGGCTTTTCTGAAGCTATAATTTGCTAAATTTCCTGTCCTAGTACAAACGGCATGTACCTTAGTAACGTATTCAGCGGTAGCCATTAAAGCAGGCATGGGGCCAAAAGGGTTGCCTTTGAAGTCCATGTCTAAACCAGCAACTATAACGCGAATACCTCTATTCGCAAGGTCGTTGCATACGGCTACGATCTCATCATCAAAAAATTGAGCCTCATCTATTCCAACCACATCTACATTATTCGCTAATAATCGAATATTTGAAGACGCTGGTACAGGTGTAGAACGTATCTCATTTGAATCGTGAGAAACCACCATCTCATCATCATATCTTGTGTCAACGGCAGGCTTAAAAATCTCAACCCGTTGCTTTGCAAACTGAGCTCTCTTGAGCCTTCTGATTAATTCCTCTGTTTTTCCAGAAAACATAGAACCACAAATTACTTCGATCCATCCAAATTGTTCTGTATGATTTACCGTATTTTCAAGAAACATTTTGTAATTTTAAGGCTTGTAAAAAGATTTGTCTTATTCGTTAAGAGTGAAGCAAATTTATTAAAAAAAGACTTCAAATAGGAATTAAAGGAAACAACTTATGCACAAAAAATTGGAAGCAGATCTCACTAGTTTAGCACACAGTATTTTACAAATGAAAAACAAAGAAGATGTTTTTGCTTTAAAGGATAAGGCATATGCTGTATATGAGAAATTAGCAGTGCTTGCATATGTAGAAGAATATATCAATAATACTCCTAACCCAAGCAAGACTAAAGAAGAGATTTTAGAGAAGATTGAAAACGTTGTAGAAGAAACTAAAAATGAAATAGTAGAAGAATCGATCGAAGTTGTTGAGGAAGTTGTAGAAGATAAGATTGATGAAACGATGGATGCCATAAAGGAAGAGCCAAAGGAAAAGGAAAAAGAAGTAGCGGAAGTAGAAGATGTTACTGACGTTCCTCTTGAAGGAAGTGAGGTTCTGGCTGAAAAGGAAGAGGAGCCTTTAGTACATTTTTTAGAGAATGATTTGTTTACAGATGAAGCGGATAAGGACGACGTTAAAAACGTAGGAGATAAGAAAGTTTTATCTTTGGATGAAGAGCTTCAAGATACAATTCCCGTAGATGTTGTAGCAGATTTGTTTGAGAATGCTCCGAAGAAATCTCTAAACGATAAATTACAGGGAGATATTCAAATAGGATTAAATGATAGAATCGCATTTGTAAAGAATTTGTTTGATGGAAGTCAGGAAGATTTTAATAGGGTGGTTTCTCAACTAAATACCATAAAAACAGAAAAAGAGGCAAAAAAGTTCATAAATAAAATGGTGAAACCGGATTATGATTGGACCGATAAAGAAGAACTTGAAGAGCGCTTTATAAGTATCGTAGAACGTAAATTTGTATAAAAGTCAAAGGGAATGAAAATAGAAGTTTCGAATGGAGAAATTATAGATAAGTATACGATCTTAGAGATCAAACTTTCTGAAATAAAAGATGCTAAAAAATTAAAAAATATTCAAGCCGAATATCGTGTGCTGACTCCTGTAGTACAAAGTATTTATACAGGGAGCAAAGATCAAGATCATTTAAAGAAGCTTCATAACGATCTTTTGGAAGTCAATAAAAAACTATGGAAAATCGAAGATGATATTCGAGAGTGTGAAAGAGCTAATGACTTTGGAAAAACCTTTGTAGATTTGGCAAGAGCAGTGTATTACACAAATGATGATCGTTCTGATGTTAAGAAAGAAATAAATGTATATACCGGATCTGATTTGGTAGAGGAAAAATCATACGAAGATTATAAGTCAGAATAGCATTTACTGCCCAATTCTATCTTTTAAGCGTGCTATTTCTTTTTTACTATTTCCTATAAAAATGTCTGAATCAACAATAAATACAGGGCGTTTTAAAAAAGTGTACTCGTCCAATATAAATTGTCTATAATCTAGTTCTGAAACGACCTCATTCTTCAGGTCCATTGCCTTATACTTTTTCGCACGTTTATTAAACAACCCTTCGTAACTATTAGACAACCCATACATTTGTTCGAGTTGAGTTACGGTTATTGAACTTGTTTTAATCTCTTGCCTCTCAAAACCTTCTAAATTCACTTCTTTTAAGATTCTTCGGCAGGTATCACAAGTTTGTAAAAAATAAACTTTCTTCATTTTTATAGATTATATTTGACTAAATTAATGATAAATATGAAGACACAAATTTCTGTTTTAAAAAAATCCCGAGAAATAACCTTAAAAGCGATCCAAGGATTAACATTAGAACAGTTACATAAAATTCCTACAGGGTTTAAAAATAATATTGCATGGAATGTAGCACACCTGGTGGTTACTCAGCAATTGTTGAATTACGATTTGTCTGGATTAAATTGTTTAGTTTCTGATGAGTTGATAGCAGGATACAGAAAGGGCACTTTTCCAGAAAAAGAATTTACGGAAGAAGAATTTGAAGAGATCAAAGAATTACTCATCGGGCTACCAAATACATTAGAGGAAGATTATGATGCAGGTATTTTTAAAAAGTATAAAGAGTATCAGTCGAGCACTGGATATATAATGAACTCGATTGAGTCCGCAATTTCTTTTAATAATTTTCATGAAGGTATCCACTTGGGAATAATCATGTCACTTAAAAAATTGGTCTAAAAAGATGGATTATTTTTCAATTGCGACAATACTAATTGTTCTTTCGGCAATTTTTGGATATATAAATGTACGATTTATAAAACTACCAAGTTCAATAGGGCTTATGGTTGTAACGATCCTTTTCACCTTGGTTGTCTTAGGACTTAGTTATTTTGATGATACTTTACTTCAAAAGGAGAAAGAGCTTATTACAAGTATAGATTTTAAAACCGTCCTCTTGGATGTGATGCTTAGTTTTTTATTATTTGCTGGAGCATTGCATACCAATTTCCAACAATTAAAAATACAGCGTAAACCCATACTGATATTTGCAACATTAGGGACGTTGATCTCTACTTTCCTATCAGGAGCCTTCGTGTATTATGTACTCCAATTTTTAGGTTTGGGAGTCGATTTTATATATTGTTTACTCTTTGGAGCCTTAATTTCCCCAACAGATCCGATAGCGGTTCTAGGGATTATGAAAAAAGTAGGCGCTCCGAAAAAACTAGAAACCAAAATAGTAGGAGAATCATTGTTTAATGATGGAGTAGGGGTTGTTATTTTTCTTACGATTTACCAAATTGCAAAAGGAGGCTCCGATATTAGTTTTGGACATGTGGCAGAGCTATTTTTAGTTGAAGTCGGAGGAGGGTTAGCGTTAGGAGCAATTATCGGTTGGTGCACATATAGATTAATGAAAAGCATCAATGACTATGATATTGAAGTAATTATAACAATAGCTGCTGTTATGGGAGGTACCATGCTTGCACAACAATTGCATTTGTCAGCACCGCTGGCTATGGTTACGGCTGGATTAATAGTAGGAACTGATACCGTAAGGCAATCTTCTATGAGTGAAGTCACAGAATTGTATGTAGATAAATTCTGGGAATTAATCGATATTCTACTCAATACCATATTGTTTGTTATGATTGGTATGGAAATGTTAGTACTTACATTTAATAGCTCATATATTGTGGCAGGATTTATTGTAATTCCCTTATTGCTTTTATCTAGATATGTATCATTGTTATTACCGATTAAGCTATACGCCAATAAATTAGACTTTGTTCCTCGGACGAATCTGATCATGACTTGGGGAGGATTAAGAGGAGGTATATCTATTGCACTGGCCTTAAGTTTAACACAAGTAATGGAACGAGAATTATTTTTAGTAATCACGTATATTGTTGTAGTATTTTCAATCGTAATACAAGGGTTGACCGTAGGTAAGTTAATTAAAAAATATACTTCGTAAAACTCGTAAGTTTATGGTAATTTTGTAGACCTTAAAATAAATTATTTATTCATGAAATTCAATACTAAAACAATTCACGGAGGGCAGAAGCATGAAGAAACCACTGGTTCGGTGATGCCTCCAATATTTCAAACATCAACATATGCTCAGTCTAGCCCTGGAGTACATAAAGGATATGAATATTCCAGAGCGGCCAATCCGACAAGAACTGCATTAGAAGATAATTTTGCAGCCATCGAAAACGGAACACATGGTTTTGCGTTTTCATCTGGATTATCAGCTATTGATTGTGTGTTGAAAATGTTGAATCCAGGTGATGAGGTCATTGCAGGAGATGACCTGTATGGAGGAAGCTATAGAATGTTTACGAGAATGTTTCAAAAATATGGATTGAAATTCCAGTTTGTGGATATGAACTCAGTGGAAAATGTTGGCCGTGTTGTAAGCAAAAACACAAAGTTGGTTTGGCTCGAAACACCTACGAATCCCTTAATGAAGATTGCCGATATTGAGGAAATATCAAAAACAGTAAAATCTACGAACCCAAATATTCTTGTCGCTGTAGACAATACATTTGCCACTCCGTATTTACAACAACCTTTAGATTTAGGTGCAGATATCGTAATGCATTCGGCAACCAAGTACTTAGGAGGTCATTCAGATCTAGTAATGGGAGCTTTAATGGTGAAGGATCAAAAGCTTGCAGAAGAACTTCATTTTATTCAATTTGCAGGAGGAGCGGTTGCTGGACCGATGGATAGTTTTTTAGCTTTAAGAGGAATAAAAACATTACACGTTAGAATGCAACGTCATTGTGAAAATGGAAAGGCGGTAGCTAATTTTTTAGCTGGACATGATAAAGTGGGGGCTGTATATTACCCTGGTTTTGAAGATCACCCTAATCATGAAGTAGCAAAGAAACAGATGAAAGATTTTGGAGGAATGGTTTCCTTTAGGTTAAAAGATGAACGTAAAGAAGCGGCCTTTAAATTTCTTGAAAGTACTTCAGTTTTTACATTAGCGGAATCATTGGGAGGTGTGGAAAGTTTAGTGAATCACCCCGTAACTATGACACATGCATCTATTCCGGAACCAGAAAGGTTGAAAATAGGTATTACGGATTCGTTAATTCGATTAAGTGTTGGTATTGAAGATGAAAAAGATCTTTTAGAAGACTTAGAACAAGCACTACAAGTATAATATAAAAAGGGAAATCAATTTGATTTCCCTTTTTTATTAAGATTAAACTAGGGGTTATTTAACCTTAGTGCTATCCTGAATATTAGGGGACTATTCATTTTAGCAAACTACAAATAGTTTAAGGGTACCATCCAATCATCAATAATCAAATAGCTTTAGGGGTCTACCGTAGTTTAAATTGTAAATGACGCCAAGTTGCATATTCACCAACCACTCATTGTGCCGATTTTCTGAAACATCAGCTTGCAAGCCATCCAGTGCGTCTGTGAAAAAGTACTGCCAATTAAATTGAAAATTCAAATTAATACCATCAGATAGATTATATCTTGTACCGAAGCCTAATGAAGAAGCTAAGGAAGTTCCATTTCCAATGTCTAATGCTCCTTCGGCTCTATATTTTTCTGGTAAGACATCTCTGTTGGTTGTCCAATCTCCCATTTCAGACCTTAATTTGTTATTGTAAAAAGCGTATTGAACACCAGCTAATATATATGGATTCCATTTAATGTCGTAAGAGTTATAAAGGAAATCTCCAAGCCTGTTAATATAGTACTCGAATTGCATTCCAACACTCGTAAAGCTAATAGCTCCATCCATTGCGCGAAGCTGTTCGGCCGCATAGGAGTCTCGTTCCGCCCATTTTCCGAAATGTTTTAATTTATTTCCTGTAACAATATTCAACTCAGATCGGATGGCAAGTCTACTCAAAAAGCTCTGATCTGTAGCCCATCTAGACCCTGTATTAAAGAAATGCATAGTGTGTGTAAGACTAATAGAAGTTCCTACATTTCCGTATTCGCTAAGGAAATTGCCTCGCTCTCCATAGTCAGTTTGAATAGTATTTGTACCGAAGTGTAATCCAACATCATGAGTAAGATGTTGTCCATAAGAAGTATACATGGCGCACGTGCACACGCATACTATTGTAAGTATTTTTTTCAACAGATTAGGGGATTAGGGGATTTCTGTTAGAAACAAATATATAAAATATTCCTAGGGAAACAAAAAAAGTGATTAATTTATTGAAATGCTCTGATCATAAGTGAAATTGGATCTTACCTTTAAGACCTGATCGTAATAGATAATTTCTTCTGGTTGAATCCTTTTCAAGAAGTCTCCCGTATCCCATTTTCCATTATTGTTCTTATCTATAATTACTCGAATCAAATGACTTTTGGGAATCAATAAGGGAAATTGAAGTGTAGTAGAACTATTTGTAAACTTCCTATATATCAATGAACCATCTTCATAAGTAAGTTCTACAATCAAATTCTTGGAGTTAGGATTATTTACACGAAGGTTGATGGCTCCATAATCTTCTAAATCTTTGGTCCCAAAAATGTAATTAAGACTGTCATTTTCTAAATTATAAATATCTCGAATGGCTTTGGGTAAAATGGATAAAGTGTATCTCTGTTTGTATCCTTTTTTAAAAATAAAGCCTAATTTGTTTTCCGTATTAGAGATAAAACTTTGGTAAGGAACATTAACGGTGTCTTTATCTACTAATGAAACTTTACTAGTGTCTAATGAGATAATAGGGTTATTAGCATCAATGTAGAAAGTATCCTTTAGCTCTAAGATACTTCTAGCGGCAGAACTAAAAGAAAGGGAATCAAGTTTTTTCTTTCTCAATCTTACCGTAACCGTATCTACTATGTCTTTATTTCTTACTAAGAAGTTTAGCGAATCGGCGTCTATTAATGAATGCCAGTAATTAAGGGTATCTCTTCCTTTTTCAAATCTAGAAATACTTTTAAAGTTGTCTGGAACTTTAGATAAAAGTTCTAGTTCCATGTCTTTTGCATCACCTTGATAGCTGAAAAGTAATTTTCCTTTGCGAACCTCTTTAGCTTTTTTAAAATCGTATGGCAATATTTCTTTAAAAAGAGAAATGGGAGTATTTAAAATACTGTCTCTTGGCAGCACAACGGTATCATTGTAAAAACCAATTTTATCTTCTTTTGGTGCAAAAATATAATCACTAGATTTATCTTTAAGTCCAATAAGTAAATACTTCCCTTCTTGTAGATTAGAAAAATTATATATGGTACTATCTAATGTGCTAGTAACATAATTAGGTTTTTGTTTATATATAATGGAATCTGTGAAACTAGAATCTATCCTGTATAGCAATAATTTAATATCTTCCTCTGGTTTTTTAAAAAAAGCGTCTTTAATACTTCCTCGTGTGGTTAAAGAATCTATATAGGTGCCTGTAGAGAAGACATATTTAAATCGTTCTAATTTATTTCCCTCATTATTATCTTCAACACTATTTCCAAAATCAAACGTATAGGTAGTATTTGGTTGTAAAGTATCTAGAATCTGAATGGAAATCTCTTTGCTAGCCGTTCCTTGAGGAGAAATTAAAGGAGGGTATTTTAAAGGTGGAGATACTACTAATTGTTTGTTAACGTTCTTCAGTCTGACGTACTCATTGAATGTGATTTTAATTTTCTTTGCAGTAAAATTAAGCGACTCGTAAGGAGGGTTTGCAACTACAAATAAAGGTTTATCTTCATCTTTTGGGCCACCTGTGGGTCGACCTCTTTTTGCACAACTTAAAAAAGAGCCTATAAGGATAACGATTAAAAAGTATCTAAAAAAAGAATTCAAATGATAATTTATTTTACACAAATGTACTAATATATTTCTCTTAAGAACGATAGCTTTTACCGAATATTTTATTCGGCAAAAGCCATGGTTATAATGCTTATTTTAATGCCTTCAACTTTTTGTAATTCAAGACAACAAGACGTTAATGTAGCGCCAGTGGTAATTACATCATCAACAAGTAAAACATGTTTATTTTTCAACGCTAAAGTATCTTTTAAATAGAATTTAGAAGTAGTGTTCAAAAATCTGTCCATTCTATTTTTAAAAGTTTGGGTTTTGGAGAAGGATGTTCGAACAAGAATGTCTTCTGTATATGGCTTATGAAGTATTTTGCTAATACTTTCTCCAAATGTTGTCAATTGATTATATCCTCTTTTACGTTTCTTTTTTTTATGTAATGGAACAGGAATGATTATATCTATATCGCCTAAAACATGAAGGTCCGCCAACATAGACCCAAACCAGTTTCCTAAAAAAGCACCTACCTCTTGTCTTCCTCTATACTTTAAATTGTGTATGAGTTCTTTAACTTTTCCTTCTTTTTGGAAATGCAAAAGAGTGTTGGCATTTTCAATGTGAATTTTACCATAAAAGATGTCCGTTATTTTATTTTTTTTAAAATCCGTGTAACAAATTATGGGTAAATCATGTCTACATATTGTACAGACCAAAATTTCATTTGATAGCAATAGATTTTTGCAACAAATACAAATTTTGGGATAAAATAACGAATATATATCTTTTAAAAATTGCATCTTTACACAGCTTTTTTTAGTAAGTTACAAAAAACCAATCAGAATTGTCAAATAGATTAAAATTCTTCAGAGTTGCTGTTAAGAACTTAAAAACATCAGGTAGCATTACACCTAGCTCACGTTTTTTGGCCAAGAAAATGTTGTCCGATATTGATTTTACAAAAGCAGACGTTTTAGTAGAATTAGGGCCAGGTAATGGAGCGATTACAAAAAAGATTCTGAGTAAAATGCATAAAGAAGCAGTACTAGTTTGTTTTGAAATAAACGATGTTTTTTATCAACAATTAAGAAATATAGATCATCCTCAATTGGTGGTTTTAAATGAATCTGCAGAGAATGTGATTGAAGCGCTAGGAAAATTAGGACATTCAAAAAGTTGCCATATTATTTCGAGCTTACCTTTATCAATTATTCCTGATGGAATTTCGGATAAAATCTTACATAATTCATTTTCTAGTTTAGAAATCAACGGTACTTTCATTCAATATCAATATTCTCTTACCTATTTCAAGAAACTAAAAAAAGTATTTAAAGAATCAATTTCTCTTGGATTTGAAGTTTTGAATGTCCCTCCAGCATTTATTTATAAGTGCAAAAAAGTCAACTAATTTTTATTGATAACTTTTATTGAATGCTGTATATTTGCCCACATTATGGCAAATACAGAAGATCAGTTTAAGAAGGTTATATCTCACGCAAAGGAGTATGGTTATATTTTTCAATCAAGCGAAATATATGATGGATTAAGTGCGGTATATGACTATGCTCAAAATGGAGTTGAGCTAAAGAAGAATATTAGAGATTATTGGTGGAAAGCCATGGTACAGATGCATGAAAATATTGTTGGAATTGACGCAGCTATATTGATGCACCCAACTACATGGAAAGCCTCAGGTCACGTAGATGCTTTTAATGATCCTCTTATAGATAACAAAGATTCTAAAAAAAGATATAGAGCCGATGTCTTAGTAGAAGATTATTGCGCTAAGATTGAAACAAAGATTGAAAAAGAAGTCAAAAAAGCAGCGAAACGCTTTGGAGACACCTTTAACAAAGAAGAATTTCTAACCACAAATGGTAGAGTTTTAGGATATCAAGAAAAAATTAACACCATACTTTCTCGTTTGGCAAAATCGTTAGAAAGTGAAGATTTGGCAGATGTAAAAACATTGATAGAAGAACTGGAAATTGCAGACCCATTATCGGGTTCTAAGAATTGGACAGAAGTAAAGCAATTCAATTTAATGTTTGGAACCAAGTTGGGAGCCTCTGCAGATACTGCGATGGATTTATATTTACGTCCAGAAACGGCACAAGGTATTTTTGTTAATTTCTTGAATGTTCAGAAGACCGGACGTATGAAAATTCCGTTTGGTATTGCCCAAACTGGAAAAGCATTTAGAAATGAAATTGTTGCGAGACAATTCATTTTTAGAATGCGTGAGTTTGAGCAGATGGAAATGCAATTTTTTGTAAAACCGGGAACTCAAAAAGAATGGTATGAACAGTGGAAAGAAACACGTTTAAAATGGCACCTTTCTTTAGGGATGGGAGCTGATAAATATCGTTTCCATGATCATGAAAAACTAGCACATTATGCAGATGCGGCGTCAGATATTGAATTTAAATTCCCATTTGGCTTTAAAGAACTAGAAGGTATCCACTCCCGTACAGATTTTGACCTAAAAGCACATGAAGAGCACTCTGGGAAGAAATTACAGTATTTCGATCATGAAGAAAACAAGAGTTATGTGCCTTATGTAGTAGAGACTTCCATTGGATTAGATAGAATGTTCTTATCTGTATTAGCTACTTCACTAGAAGAAGAGACATTGGAGAATAATACAACGAGAACAGTGTTGAAATTACCGGCTGTATTAGCACCTTTTAAAGCGGCAGTATTGCCGTTAGTTAAGAAAGATGGTTTGCCAGAAGTTGCACGAAAAATTGTAGAGGAGCTTAAATGGGATTTTAATGTGTTTTATGATGAGAAAGATGCAGTGGGGAAACGTTATAGAAGGCAAGATGCTGCTGGTACACCTTTTTGTATAACTGTAGATCACGATACTTTAGAAAATCAAACGGTAACTATCCGTCATAGAGATACTATGGAACAACAACGAGTAGCTATTGACGATCTTAGAGCTATTATAGATAAAGCAGTAAATGTAAAAACCTGGTTGCAGAAAATGTAATCTTACCAAAAGCATTGGAAGAAAGAGCTGGGTAAAATTTTAATCATAGCATATACCAATGCGACTAGAACAATTACGCAAAAAAAGATAACCCTCTTTATTACTTTTTCACCTCTTTTAAAAAAATCAACGACACCTACGTCGTTAAATAATTTTGAATTGGAAGATTTTAACAAATCTTGAAGTGATCTTAATCCAGTAACAAGCCCCCAGGTTATATACAGAGCGGCGCCCAAAATTGCTACGGACATGCATAAGATGGTAGTTAAGGCGATGCATTTTACATCATCTTCGACGTTTTGAGTAAATATGTATCCAAGTATACCTAGAAAAATGGTAATATAATACGTAATTCCTTTGGCCAAGACTAAGGCGGTTTCCCTTATAGCATTATATTCAAAATCATAAAGAAGCCTTATGTCTTCTCTTGGGTGATCGTGAGAAATCTTTGCAGTATCTTCTCGCCCTTTTTTCTTACTTTTTTTTTCTTCTTCTTTGGCCAATTCTTCCTATGCGAATGGTTAATAGATAGACAATATACTAAAGAAAGCTCAATTTGTCAGTCTGCTCGGCAATAATTTTCCAAACGCCACCTTCTTTTCTAAGTACATGTGTAGCGCGAATATGAACCGTTTCGAGCTTTCCTTCCTTGTCAATATTTTTACCTATTTCATCATTTACTACAACGGCCATGTCACTGCCAATAGTGTAATGAATATTTGATGGAGTAACATGCCCTCCCAATTTTAACGCGGCTTGCGATTGCCAGTCTTTTAGTACCTCATTCCAACCTATTTTGATGCCTCCGCCAGGGCCCATATAAGTAACATCATCCGCATGCGACCAAATCTCTTTTATGAGACTGATGTCTCCTGTAAACATGTCATTTAATGCCTTATATCGCTTCTGTATCAATAAGATGATTTCTTTTTTGTCTTTGGACATAGCTGAATCGGTTTTTGTACTACATCCGACACTTAAAAATAGTGATAAGAGTAGATATGTGTATGTTTTTTTCATGATTGTTAAAGATATCTTAGAAAGAATCGTATAACAAGAATACGTGAAAAATAAATGCACAGTACTTTTAATGACTTCAGTGAGCTAATAAATTACCTAAGCGGTCAAAAAAACGGTATTAAACAAAATTACGTTAGAAGCTATATCCAACACCGATTCCAACTCTGGGCACAATAATAGGCGAGTCAGAGCCAAACATATTTCGACCTAAACCTCCATGAACATCAATAGTTAGACCACCGGCAGAGGTGTACTTAGAGCCAATACCTATTCCTAAGGCACCATCTGTATAGTCTTTATACGTGGTATTTCCTCCGTTATTGATCTCTTTTTCACCAAAGTTTAACCCAAACCAGCCCTCTCCGAAAAAGTTCCATTTTGCCTCAGTAGTAAAATAATGCCTGAAAAATGGAGTAATCATTCGATCTTCATTATAACGAAAATCAGATCCTTTGCCTTCAAAATTAAATAATGCCGAGATTCCAATCGAGGATTGATCACTCAAATAGTATTCATAAGAAATATCTAGTGTTTTTAAGGCCAATGCATCGGCGATATCAACCTTGATCTCTTGTTGTGCAAAAGAAATAGAACTTATTAATAGAGTAAATGCAAAAAGTGTTTTTCTCATGAGAATCAATTTTATATATAAACAGATTTGTTACGTAGTTATTGTTGTACAAACATACTAATAATTTCGACTGGTTTTAAAAACGATACCCCAAAGAAATTCCTGCTCTACCTACTGCCTCTATGTTTAAAGAGTCACCTAAGTTCCTTCCAATTCCTGCATAAAGGTCTAGCGTAAAACCATTTTTTGAAACGAATTTCCCTCCTACCGAAATACCTAAGGCAAAGTTGGTAGTTGTTTGTTGTAAATAAAAATCCTCGTTGGTATTGAGCATACCAAACCCTTCAACATAAAATCCCTTTGCATATTTATTTGAAAAATATCTTCGATAATAAGGAGTCAGCGAAAAAGTACGATAGGTATCCCCAAAATTGTTATCGTTATCTAAGCCAAACTGAACGGCAACACCAAAAGAAGATTCGGAATTAACAAGGTATTCATAGCTTACGTCGATCCATTCAGAAGTTATTAAGCTTAGTGCGTTAATCTTAACTTCATGACTTTTGTCTGTATCTAGAATGTCAGAATCTTCCTGTGCAAAAGTGATCGCTGGAATAAATAAAAGTAATAGCATAATTTTTTTCATGATAATAAAATTTAAGTTTATAAGGGTTGAGACCTTCCAAAAAGAGTGCCAAACTAAAAAATAGCTCTTAATTGTATGCTCCCCGTATGAATAGTTTTAGAATTCTCGCTTTTACGTCCTAAATAATTAAGGTTTAAACTTAAAAAAGAGTTTAGTTTTTGATTGTACAATGCGCTCCAGGTGTAGTTTTTACCATTCTGTAGTCCTTCTAACATTTGATATCCTACAGGAGAATTAGGGTTTCCTGAAAAATCATTAAAGAAAGCAGTGAAGTTAAGGCTCAACTGGTTCTGTTTTTTACTAGTGAATAAGTATTCTACCCCAAATTTTTGTTGATTTAACTCCTCAAAATCCTGCAATTGGTTTTCTTTAAACTTGTAGTGATAAAAAACGGAAAAACGCTGGTCTTTTGTGTACAAATAACTAATCTTTGGATTGATCTCCAGCGCCTTGATTTCGTAATTACGATTGTTAAAATTTTCTGTTTCTAGATTGTTTTTAGAAGCTTTTCCGA
Organism: Asprobacillus argus; assembly: GCF_032248395.1. Lineage (NCBI taxonomy): Bacteria > Pseudomonadati > Bacteroidota > Flavobacteriia > Flavobacteriales > Flavobacteriaceae > Asprobacillus > Asprobacillus argus. The sequence goes on along the minus strand of NZ_JAVTTO010000001.1, from coordinate 132,216 downwards.
GCAAATCGATCAGCCAGTAGGTAGACAGCTTATGAGCAAACTCTAATTGATGGAGTTTCGTTTTATTATTTTGATTTCCAATAAAAAATTGTTGCTTAGCTCTCGAAGATCCATACGTATAAGACCAACTGTACCTTTGGAGATTTCGATTAAAATAAATGCTATTTCTAAAATTTAAACTTAACCCTATTAAGGAGTTTTCATCAAAATCAAAAGGATTTAAATTAAAGGAGTTTCCAATACGTTGCTGCTCATTTAGAACATTCAAAAACGTTTGATTTTGAAAATGAGAAAGTATCTTTTTTAACCCATTTTTTGAGTTCCATTGTGCTGCATTTAAAGTAAGAGATTGACTCCATTTTACTTTTTGAGTAGCAATATATCTCAGGTTGGGTAAAGGCACTCGTAAATAGTTGGCTTGATCTTGAAACTCTGCTACTTCAAATTCATCAAAATCTTTAACTCCGTCATTATTATAATCAATCCAAGTATAAAAACCTTGCCCAGGTTCCGTTTCGATATATACATAATCTTGCCTCGCAATATTTCCAGAGGATGTTTCATAAATGGTACCGAGACTAACAAAATTGTTGAACAAAAGTTGGTTGTATGCAATTTTAGAATTTAGAGATTTTTCATCTTCGGAGAAGCTGTTTTCCGTAATTCTGTAATTTGCAAATACACTAAGATTAGTGTTTTTGTTTTGAACAAGGCGACTGTTCATATAGAGGGTTTTTCTGTTATTTATCTGGGTAAACTGATTTGTTCGGATACTATCATTATTCCTGTAATTGAACCCTAATTTTGTATAGACTTTAGTAGAATCACCCAGACCAAAATACCCTTCATATTCTTTAAAACGGTGACTGGTATTTATAAAAGTGTTTGTGCCCTTGTTTTTGCGGTCGTTAGTTTCGAAATTAATGAATCCACCAATCCAGCTTTTAGAGAAGCTTTGTTCAATACTACCTTTTGCTCTAAGAAAACTGTTTCTCTCTAATGTTGATGTATTGTGTAATAGGCTCACATCTGTATAGAAAAACGTGTTAGCTGATCTGAATTTTGACTGCAATACATGTTTACTTCCAGTAAAATTATTAGAAAAAGAAAGGTGATCGAAAGTATAGGATATAGCACTTTCTTTTTTGTTGAATAGCCTTAATGTGGTAGATAATTGTCGTTGATTCCCAGTAGGATTGACTAAATTCCAATCTCTATTAAATTCTACTGCTTGAAAACGTTGAACCGTTTGGAAATTTCGATGGATAAAAAGATAATCAACATCACTTAATAGTTGCCATTGCTTATCTAATAAGATTTGTGTCCATTTTATTTTAGTTGCGACTCCCTTATTTTGATTATCATTTATAGTTGAAAATAAGTTTTGATCATTGTTACTCAGTGCAATTTCCGCATTCACAGTGGTCTTCTTATTTGGCTTAAATTGTGAATTGACAACAGCAACCTGTAATTTAGTTGGTGCAAATAATCGAATAATGGGATCATAGTTACCCATATTTGGACCAACATATCTAAATATATTGCCAATGGCAATAGTTCTATCTAATGTGTAATCGCCATTATTAGTGCCTACATTGGTAAATGTGACTGTATAGAGTTCTTGATTTTGATCTGTAGAATATTCAAAGGTTTCAATGGCTCCAACAAACGTTTTCCTATACAGAATCTTGTTTTCAGAAAACTCATCAACAAAAGCACTTTGGGCAACCATTAAGCTTTGGTCATTACCAGCATTTGTTAATATTTGCTTTTGTTCTTCCGTTAAACTTAATTGTAACGGTTGATTTTTAGCATCGCTCTCACTATAGAAATAACCATTTATATTGAATGAATCACTTTTATAATGCCCTTTTTCATAGGTAATAAAACGGGTATAATTTCGATCTGAAAATTGAAACTCTACGCGTATCCTCATATCATTCGTAATAGGATAGGTCGTGTTGAATCGAATTTCTGCTAAGTTGTAATCGATCGTATAGTCTTGATCATCCCCCCGTTGAATTTGTACTCCGTTGACATATACCCGATCGCTACCAGCGACAATAACAATAGCGGGTTCATTGTTCGGTCCAAAGATCTTATAAGGACCTTGATTACTTTCGATACCTACAAAATTAAATGCCGTAAAACGACCTCTAACAACTGCTCCTGATGCTGATACAGCAGATTTTTCAGAGATATTGGCTTCTACTTCCAGTCCAGCCACTTGCTTTTCAAAATTTAAAAAGTAACTGTCTTTATTATTTAAACTAATATCTCCGGCTTTAATGCGCCAATTTGTACTGTATAATTCAATGAAAATACGATCGAAATCGGTAATGTTTTGCGAGTATCCATTTTGTTGTAAAGGAATATTGGTATCAAAAATGTTCGCTCTTATCGACACTTCTTTAGATAGTTTACCCTCAATAGTCAAATCCATGGCAGAATTCGTTACAGCGTTCTGATTGTTCCCAGTAGTAACCCCTCTCGTAATGTATCCACTAGTTTTAAGCCCATCAAAAAGACGAAGGTCAGAAGGTTTTTTATTGGTTGTAAGACTATAGAGTCTGCCAGTAGTGCTGGTTGTAGGAATGATGAATTTTTTGTCGAAAGGGCTATAGGTTTTTGTCAAAAAATCAGGAAAACGATAGTATTCAATAGTGATTTCGGGATACTTTTTAGCGTCTATAATAACATAAGCTTCGCTATAATTGACTTGATACTCCGAATACTTAATAGTCCTTAATTGGGCATCTAGAATTTTGAATTTAAGCGGGTTAATACTAACAGAATCTATTTGAATCGTGTCTTTAACAACCAATACCTTCTTTGATCTAAAGTCTTTTGAGGTAGTTTGAGCAGATACTAAAACTCCAAGAAAAAGAAAGAAAATAAGTAAACCCTTTTTGGTCATAAAGTATCAACGTTATGAAAGCTAAAATAGTCTAAAATAAGGACTGCTGTTTTACAGGGCTTTCATGCTCTAGCAACCATTTCTTTCGCCATATACCACCTGCATAACCAGTTAATGACCCATCTGAGCCAATAACACGATGGCAAGGGATAATAATCCAAATAGGGTTTTTGCCATTGGCGGATGCTACAGCACGAATGGCTTTTGGGTCACCAATCTTTTTGGTTTGTTCTAGATACGTTCTGGTTTTGCCAAAGGGAATATTTAATAGTTCTCTCCACACTGATTGTTGAAAGTCAGTGCCTTGTGGATTTAGTTTTAAATTAAAATTAGTTCTATTACCCGCAAAATATTCATCCAATTGTTGCACACATTCTTGGGCAAATTCGGGAGTGTTTTCAGAGGTTTCAATATCTTGATCTAAAACAGACACGGATTGGATACCTTGATCATCTCCAATAATTTCAGCAGTTCCTATAGGTGTTTTGTAGTATGTCGTTAAAGTATTCAATTTATGCTGTTCGAATTTTATGTTGTTTTAATAAAAGAAATAACGCGCTTACAATAATAATATTCTTAAAGATATATTGACCTACCAATGTAAAACTAAGAGGAGATTCTGTAAATGACCTTTCTGTAAAGATAAACAATGGTAAAAAGGTGCAAACCATATGGACCAATGCTAAATAAAGAACAGGTTTTCTGAAAATATTGGCAATAAGAAATATCCCTATTAGGCTCTCCCAAAGCGCCAACAGTACAATAGATATGTTTTCAGGAATGAGCTCAAACGTGAGCCAATTTATAACATCCAGGGCCAATTTTTCAGCAGGACTTCCTCCAGGGAAAAACTTTAAGATTCCAAACCATAGATAGACCAATCCAATGGAAACTGATAAGATAGTATAATCAGAAACACGTATTTGTTTAACCATTAGTTACTTTTTAAAAACTTCTTTTGAATTCTGGGTGGTAATTTCGGAAATTTTGTCGAAACTCAATCCATAGATATCAGCTAATTTTGCTACAACTTGAGAAATGTAAGCACTTTCATTTCGCTTACCTCTATAGGGTGTAGGAGCCAGATAAGGAGCATCCGTTTCTACGACAATATGTTTAATATCTATTTGATCCAAGAACTGATCGATCTTTCCATTCTTAAAAGTAACCACACCGCCAATTCCGAGCTTCATATTAAAAGAAATAGCCCTACGCGCTTGTTCCAGAGTTCCGGTAAAACAATGAAAAATACCAAAAAGACCCTCTCCTTTTTCAGTTTCTAAAACATCAAAGATCTCATCAAAAGCATCTCGACAATGAATAACAATAGGTAATTTTTTTTCTTTTGCCCATTGTATTTGTGTTCTAAACGCTTCTTGTTGTTGTGGTAGGAATGTTTTGTCCCAATATAAATCAATTCCAATTTCACCAATAGCCACAAAATCACGTGTATCAATCCATTCTTTTACGGCGGCTAATTCGTTTTGAAAATCTTCTTTTACCGATGTTGGATGCAATCCCATCATTAAATATACATCATCAGGATAATTTTTCTCCAAATCCATCATTCGCTCTGTATAAGAACTGTCAATGGCAGGGATGAAGAATCGGGAAACTCCAATTTCTTTGGCCCTTTTAATCATATTGCCTCTATCCTCATCAAACTGTTCAGAATATAAATGGGTATGGGTATCTGTAATCATTAAAAGCGTATTTTTGCATTTCGTTTATCAGCGCATAAAAATACAGCTAAATGGCAAGTCTAAAAAAAGTATTAGAGGAAAAGGGATATATCTCTATTAAGTTAACAAAGATCATAACAAATCACCTAGAACTTAAAGCCGAGATTAATGGTGTAAAAGGACGATTCATTTTAGATACTGGCGCCTCAAACTCTTGTGTTGGATTGGATTTAATAGAACACTTTAAGTTAGAAGCTGAGGAAAGTGAAACCAAGGCAGCAGGAGCCGGTGCAACAGATATGGAAACGCAACAGTCTAAGAATAACAAATTAAAGATTGGTTTTTGGAAAACCAAGAAATGCCACCTCGTATTGTTTGATCTCGTACACGTGAATTCTGCGTTAACGCAGCAGAAAGCGAAAGAAGTACATGGAATTATTGGTGCTGATATATTGGAAAGAGGAAAAGCAATTATCGACTATAACAAGAAGATATTGTATTTAAAAAGAGTAAAAAAATAAGTATCAGAGTTGTATCTTTGGTACCTCAAAAAATAAAGCATATGAGTTTGCAAAAACAAGTAATGGAGCAGATGAAAGCAGCAATGAAATCGAAAGATGCAGTTGCTTTACAAGCATTAAGAGCATTAAAATCAGCTTTTTTGTTGGCTAAAACTGAAGTTGGAGCAGGGGAGTTGACGGAAGATCAAGAGATGAAGATCATTCAAAAGCAAGTAAAACAACGTAAAGATAGCGCTACTATATTTGTGGAGCAAGGAAGACAAGATCTTGCTGATCCAGAATTGGCTGAAGCGGCAGTATTAGAGCAATTTTTACCAGAGGCCTTATCTGAAGAAGAGATTGAAAAAGTGGTGATAGCAACTATCGCTAAAGTGGGAGCTGAAGGTATGAAAGATATGGGGAAAGTTATGGGAATTGTTTCTAAGCAGTTAGCTGGACAAGCGGACGGTAAGACTATTTCTACTATAGTTCGGAAGAATTTAGGTTAATATAAAGGCCCTGTGGCGCAACTGAATAGCGCACTGGATTTCGGCTCCAGCGGTTGTAGGTTTGAATCCTACCAGGGTCACGAATAAATGAAAAGCAAGCAAAATCAATAAGCTTGCTTTTTTGATTTTGAGAGGTTTTTATTTTCAAAGCGGAGCTTTGTAGGATCAGCGAAGCTAATTCTAGCATAACGTTATTTGTATGCAATAACAAATTAACTACAATATAGCCATACCTTATTCCGTGAGCTTAAAATTTCATCATTTTCAGGGATTGACAGACGTTATAATTCCAACTACTTTTATCATTATAATGCAAGTAGTAAGGTAACGGATAACTGTAAAGTGATTCTTGGGTCTATTTATATTATGATGACCTTTGGAATGCGTCATTACCTTACAAACACCTTTAATAAAATTATAATCTACCCTGATGTCTTTCATTCAAAAATGAACAAAGCTTTGCACAAGGGAGAGTTTAATCCCATGCTGGGAATTGTAGTATTCTCATGGAAAGATGTAGTAGCAGGAATAGAAATAGAAAATGACAATCTTCACTTAGGAATTCATGAATTTGCACATGTTTTAAGCATTCATTCTAAAAAGTCCAATGATTCTGGAGCAATAGTGTTTTCTTCTGGCGTAGATGAACTATTGGATTATCTTTCAGTAGGAAAGAACTTGCATCATATTAAGAACTTGGGATACATAAGAAAGTATGCTTTCACAAATTCTTTTGAATTCATAGCTGTTCTGTTGGAATATTACTTTGAATCTCCTGAGGTCTTTAAAAAATTATTGCCAGATGTATATAATATTATAAGAAAGATGCTGAACAACTCGTGTTAAGAATAACATTTTTCTTATTGGTCAATCTATTTATAATAGTAAAAACAAACCTAATCTCTCATGACAAAAATCATCTTTTTCATAGTTATTCTTTTCGAAATTTGATATAGAATTTAAAACCAAAGAGATGAAAAAAAGAACACCTGTTTCCGCAATAATGACCAAAAACTTAGTGACTATTAATCATACAGATGATTTGACAAATGCTGAGAGTTTGTTTAAGGAACATTCAATTAGACATATCCCAGTAGTTAGTGGCCAAGAAATTATAGGAATGCTTAGCTATACGGATTTATTAAGAGTAAGCTATGCAGATACGGTAGATGAAGGAGAGAATGATGTAGAAACAGTCGTTTTTAATATGTTCACAGTAGAGCAGGTAATGGCCAAGAATCTGGTAAAAGTTTCTCCAGAGACTACCATTAAGGAAGTGGCAGAAATTTTATCGAAAAATGAGTTTCATGCATTACCGGTAGTACAGAATTACGAATTAGTGGGTATAGTGACCACTACCGATCTAATGAACTTTTTATTAGATCAATTTTAATAGTTTTCCTAGTGTTGTGAAGGGGCTTCTTTGGAAGCCTCTTCTTTTCTTAGATAAGCACTCAAAATACGTTGTACATCTCTATTGTCTTGCTGAGGTTGTACAAAGAACAGATAGTCTGCTGGTTCAAGAAGTTGTTGAGAAACATCTACGTAACCAAAACCTCTATAGATACCATCAGTAACCAGAGCAAAACCAGTTTCATTTTCTGTTCTACCCGCTTCTTTGATAACTAAATTATCAACTTGCAACCCTATAGATTGTATCGCTAGTTTCACTCTGTTGTTGTAAGATGTTACGTCTTCTTTTCCAGAGCAAATTCCCTTACATTGCTTAATTTGATAATGAAAACATGCATTCACATTGGTTTGTAGATGACAATATTTAGGGCACAGTTCAAATTCTTCACAAATCTTTTCTAAAACACTTCTGCATTCTGCTAGTGAATAGAATTTCATCAGCGCATTGGGTACTAATTTTAACCGGTTATAGGCTAAATGAATAATCCCTTTTTGATCCTCGTAAGAAAATAATCCTACTGCTTCGCCAGCTCTTCGTTGTGCTCTGTTGTATTTAGGGTATATGTTCTTAATTTCCGCTGATTCTAATAATAAAGCTAACAACTCACTACCTGTCTCAGTATAGGTGACATCGGCAGTCTCCAAACACATGGTGACCTCCTTTTTCTTTTTATTATAAAAATGACTAATCACGCGCTGTTTTATATTGTTGGCTTTCCCAACATAGATCGTATCATTTTGACTGTCCTTAAAATAATATACTCCATGTGTTTCGGGTAGATTGTCTACAATATGCTTATCAAGAAGCGGAGGTAATGTTGCTTGTCTTGATCTTGGATTCAAGAAGCTATTAATAATAAAGCTATCATCTCGCTGTACCAACCTTCGAAACAACTCAACAGTCGCTTCTGCATCGCCCCTGGCTCTATGTCTATCGGCAATATGTATGCCTTCTGCCGAACAAATATTTCCTAAGCTATATGAATTAAGTCCTGGAATGATCTTACGAGAAAGTCGAACCGTACATAACTTTTTTCGTTTATAATCAAACCCTAAACTTTTGAATTCTGATTGTATAATATTGTAGTCGAAATTTACATTGTGTGCTACAAAGATGGTGTCTTTTGTAAACTCCTGAACTTTTTTAGCGATCTCATAAAATTTAGGAGCCGTTCGTACCATTGCATCAGTAATACCAGTAAGATTCGTAATGAATGCAGGAATGGTAGACTCGGGATTGACCAATGTGGTATATTCATCCATTATTTGCTCTCCATCGAAAAGAAAGATGGATATTTCAGTGATCTTAGAACCTTTATATCCATTGCCAGTAGTTTCTATATCGACAATTGAATACAATGTTTATGGTTGCTTTTTACGTTGACGAGATCCGATGTAAATGGCTGCTGCTCCCGTAAAGAACATCAATACACCATAGATGGCAGATACTACTGCAAATTGTGAGCTGCCTAATAATACAACAGCTACTGTAATCCCTAAAGTACCATTTTGAATACCCGATTCAATGGCAATAGACAAGGCTCGTTTATTGTTGATACTGAACATTTTTGCAGAATAATATCCAACAAACATTACCACAAGGTTTAAAGTGATTACCACCAATCCAGCCTGCTGAAAAGATTCGGCAAGTGTATCTTTTTCTTTAATAATAATACCAACGATCACCAGAATCAAAATTAATGCAGATGCAATTCGAACAGGCTTCGCCATTTTTAAAGCAAAGTTCTCTTTATATTTTCTGATGAGCATTCCGATAGTGATTGGAATGATAATGATCATTAATATTTGTAGGAAGGTTTGCACCACATCCAATTGTATCATATTACTTTCCTCTAAAAACTGCTCTAAAGAAAAATTAACGATGAACGGGATAGTTAGAATGGTTATAAAACTACTAAAGGCAGTTAAGGTGACAGATAAGGCCGTGTCGGCACCCGCTAAATGCGCAATAAGGTTCGACGTAGCACCTCCGGGACACGCAGCTAAAATCATAACTCCAACTGCAATTTCTGGTTGTAATGGAAATATTGAAGCTAATCCAAACGCAATAAGTGGCAATAGAATAAGCTGATTGGTTAAACCGATTAGAATAGATTTTGGTTCTAGAAATATACGTTTAAAATCTTCGGCTATTAATGATAATCCCATACCTAGCATTATAATTGCCAGAGAAACTGCTAGAATAATTGCAGATGTAGAGTCCATGGTGATAAAGTTTTAAGAGTTGATAATTTGTTTTAAATTCTTTATGGTCTCCGGGGGATTATTACTTTTAAATACAAAACTTCCTGCTACTAGTACATCTGCTCCGGCCTCAATTAAGGCATTGGCATTCTGATCTGTGACACCACCATCTATTTCAATTTGGGCGTTAGACTCTGAGAATTCGATCAAATGTTTGAGCTGACTTACTTTTTTATAGGTATTTTCTATAAACGATTGCCCTCCAAAACCAGGATTCACACTCATGATGCATACCAGATCCAAATCAGCAATAATATCTTCTAAAACAGCAATAGGTGTATGAGGATTTAATGCCACTCCCGCTTTCATACCTGCCGCTTTAATTGCTTGAACCGTTCTGTGCAAATGTGTGCAAGCTTCATAATGCACAGTAAGGACATTGGCTCCAAGATCTGCAAATGTTTGAATATACCTGTCAGGGTCAACGATCATTAAATGTACGTCCACCGTTTTTTTTGCATGAGCAGATATTGCTTTCAATACAGGCATTCCAAAGGAAATATTAGGGACAAAAACACCGTCCATAATATCAATATGAAACCAGTCAGCTTCACTATTATTTACCATTTCGATATCACGTTGTAAGTTGCCAAAATCGGCTGCTAAAATAGAAGGAGCAATTAGTTTATTCATTCGTAGTTTGTTGTTGTGTTATATTCGTAAAAATAAACATATAAAAAAGAAAACTCCCGAATTATTTTCGGGAGTTTTCAATAAGATATTTACAAAAAGATTATCCTAAATATGTCATTAAGATTTTACTTCTTGACGTGTGTTTTAATCTTCTAATTGCTTTTTCTTTGATCTGACGAACACGTTCTCTTGTTAAGTCGAATGTTTCACCAATCTCCTCTAACGTCATTGGTTGGTGTTCACCTAATCCAAAATATAGTTTTACTACATCTGCTTCACGAGGAGTTAATGTTTCTAAAGCTCTGTTAATTTCAATACGCAAAGATTCGTGCAGTAATGTTTTATCTGGGTTTGGAGATTCTCCTGAATTCAATACATCATATAAATTCGAATCTTCACCTTCAATTAAAGGAGCATCCATAGATACGTGACGACCAGAATTCTTCATAGATTCTTTTACGTCGTTTACAGTCATGTCTAATTTCTTAGCAATTTCCTCAGCACTTGGTGGGCGCTCATTTTCTTGCTCTAAGAAAGCGTACATTTTGTTGATCTTATTAATAGATCCAATCTTATTTAATGGCAAACGAACAATACGGGATTGCTCTGCTAAAGCCTGTAGTATAGATTGACGAATCCACCATACAGCATAAGAGATAAACTTAAAACCTCTTGTTTCATCGAAACGTTTTGCTGCTTTGATCAATCCAAGATTTCCTTCATTAATTAAATCGGGTAATGTTAATCCCTGATTTTGATATTGTTTGGCAACAGATACCACAAAACGTAAATTGGCTTTTGTTAATTTTTCCAGAGCTCTTTGATCTCCGGCTTTAATAAGCTGAGCTAATTCTACTTCTTCATCGGCAGTAATTAAATCTACCTTTCCTATTTCCTGTAAGTATTTGTCTAATGATGCAGTTTCTCTATTAGTAACCTGCTTTGTAATTTTAAGTTGTCTCATCTAATATCAATCGGTATTTTATGATTTGTAAATGTGTTACATAAGGTTATACGTAGAGATGTCTATAAATGTTACAAAAAGGTTATTAAATATGATCTTTTTTTTAATGAAAAAAAATAATTTACTTGTTGTCAATTGTTTAAAACATTAATATATTTGCAGTATTAACATATATTAATGTAAGTATTGATGGGCGTTGGGGGGCGTCTGTCATCTTAGTTTTTCCTCCATTGATTTCCCCAAATTTTACTGATTGTCAATTAATTACGATTTTTAATGTGACTTGATTACTTTTTTTGTGTCAAAAAGGTAATTGGAGAACTATAAAACTAACTATAACAGTATTTGAAGACTACTAATTCTATTGAATTAACAGACGAAGAGCTTGTTTATAAAATAGTGGAAACAAATAATACACATTTGTTTGCTGTTTTATATGACAGGTTTTCTGGCGTAGTCTATAATAAGTGTTATGGTTTTTCTAAGTCGAAAGAAGAGGCGGAAGATTTAACGCATGATGTTTTTATCCAATTATTTATAAAATTAAGAACGTTTAAAGGGAAATCGAAATTTTCAACTTGGCTGTATTCGTTCACCTACAATTTTTGTGTGAATTATGTACAGAGAAATAGTCATAAGAAAAAAGAAAAAGTAACTGTTGTATCTGACGTAATTAAAGAGAACGATAGCGCAGTGGACGAAATAGACGATGCTACCTTATTCGAGTTAAAATCGGATAAGCTGGCGAAAGCTATGGAAATAATTGATCCTAATGATAAGGTGATCCTATTGATGAAATATCAAGACGACATGTCTATCAAAGAATTATCTCAAATTTTAGAGATTGGAGAAAGCGCAGTAAAGATGCGATTAAAAAGAGCGAAGGAGAAAATAGTTAAGGTGTATCACGAAATATAATTATGGAGAATCCATTTAAGAAAATATTACATCAGGAAGAAGTACCAGCGGTACTTAAGAAAAAGGTGATCAACGATGTTGCGATGATCAAGCTTACCATTGATGTTGCGGACTTATTCGTGATAAAGTACCCTAATACTGTAGAATCATTATTAACTTTAAATTCAAAAAAGAATAAAAAGAAACCAAAAGATAAAGACTAATAAATACACACATTATGAAACTACTACTACCATTACAAACGGATTTGTCTTCTTTAGAAGGCATTTGGAATAAAATGTTATCTGGATTACCCAAGGTTTTATACTTTTTAGGGTTTATACTTTTGGCATGGGTGCTAACTAAATTATTATTATATGTTGTTAGAAAAGCGCTAAACAAAACCAAAATTGATGAATGGTCTAAAAAATTAAGCAAAACAGAAATTTTTGGAAATACCACTATCAATATTGTATTGACAAATGTAATTTTAGGGGTTTTAAAATGGCTGTTGATTTTAATCTTTGTATTGGTAGGAGCTGATCTTTTTGGGTTAGGAATCGTTTCTCAAGGGATTAGCAGTTTTATTGCATACTTACCAAGTTTACTTACAGCATTGATCATCTTTGTAGGAGGAGTATATATTGGAACGGTGGCAAAGAAAGCAATTCAAACCATGTTCAAATCTTTGGAACTTACCGGCGGGAATTTGGTGGCAAATATAGCTTTCTACCTTATCGTTGTCTTCATTTCTTTAGCAGCTTTAGATCAGGCTGGAATAGATACCTCAGTTATTAAACAGAATTTGACGCTCGTTATAGGATCGGTATTGTTATCCTTTACAATCGCATTTGGCTTAGGTTCTAGAGATGTCATTAAACGATTGTTATTCGGATATTATTCTAGAAAGAACTTGGAAATAGGTCAAAAAATAAGAATGGATGATCTAGAGGGTGTAATTATCTCTATAGATAATATTTGTATGATTTTACAAACGGCTGAACGTAAAGTAGTTGTTCCGATTAAAGATGTGGCCGATACAAAAATTGAAATTTTAGCGTAATTTTTTCTTTTTATATGTGACTTCTTTAAAAAGTCTGTGTCAAAAGAATAACAAACAAAGTTTTTAAGATGAATTTTCAAGAGAGGGAGCGAAAATTTCAAGCTTTAAGAAAAGAGATCAAACAGCGAAAAAAGGCAATTACGAATTTAAAAGGATTAACCAGGGTTGTGGTCGTATCTTTTATAATACTTATGGGAATCGTTTTTTACATGAGTGCTGTTGCCGAAATAGAAAATGATTTTACAAGGATTTCCAAATTCCTATTATTGATTCTGTTTGCTTTTTTAGTAGCACTTAATATGATTCTAAGAAAGAATAAGCACGTAATGAAAAGAATCGATGGAAAGATTAATGTATTGATAAATATATGATAGTTGTTGGGGGCATCTATCTATGGAGTGAGTTTAGGATTCACAAAAAAGACCATCTGTAAGATGGTCTTTTTAATTTTTAAAATAATCCGTTTATTTGGGCATCTATCCGGTCAATAATGTATCCTAGATCTTCCTGATTCTCTACAAAATCAAGATCATCGACATCAATGATCAATAGTTTGCCTTTTTTATAAGTGCTAATCCAAGCTTCATAGCGCTCGTTCAATCTACTTAAGTAATCAATGCTAATAGAGTTTTCATAATCTCTACCGCGTTTATGAATTTGTCCAACTAATGTAGAGATGTCTGCTCGTAAATAGATTAATAGGTCTGGTGGAGTGACTAAATTTTCCATAAGTTCAAATAGAGAACTATAATTACTAAAATCTCTATTGGTCATTAATCCCATGGCATGCAAGTTAGGCGCAAAAATATGGGCATCTTCATAGATCGTTCTATCCTGAATAATTTTCTTTCCTGTTTGTCTTAATTCTAATATCTGACGAAAACGACTATTTAAGAAAAACACTTGCAAGTTAAAGGACCAACGCTCCATTTCACCATAGAAGTCATCCAAATAAGGGTTTTCATCTACCGATTCAAAGTGCGGTTTCCAGTTGTAATGTTTTGCTAATAACTTTGTTAAGGTGGTTTTTCCAGCGCCAATGTTTCCGGCAATAGCTACGTGCATATCTTCTAATTATTCTAAGTTTGATAAGGACGTTAAAGGTACACAAAATTTAGAATTAGAAGAGAATTAAATTAGGAGTTTATAACCAAATCCTCGAACGTTTAGAATTTGAATTTTTGGATCCTTATGAAGTTTCTTTCGTAATTTGCTAATAAATACATCCATGCTCCGAGCATTAAAGAAGTCATTATCGCCCCATAGTTTTTTTAAAATGAAAGCCCTATCCAAAATTTCATTTTTCCGTTGATACAAATGATACAGAAGTTCGGATTCTCTATGCGTTAATAGGATGGTCTCTTCCTGAAACAAAAGCTTTTGTTTGGTATAATTGAAAGAATAATCCCCTAAAGGAAGATGCTCGTTGTTTTTGGTGAGCGCTATTCTGTCCAGAAGCGCTTTTATTCTAACAATCAATTCTTCCATAGAGAAAGGCTTCTTCAAATAATCATTCCCACCAATATGAAAACCTTCTAGGACATCTTGTGTTTGAGATTTAGCAGTTAAAAATATAATAGGGATAGCCTTGTTCTCTTTTCGTATTTCTTGAGCAAGTGTAAATCCATCTTTTTTAGGCATCATGACATCTAACACCAAGATATCAGGTTCCTCTTTTTGATACAATTCATATGCAACTTCTCCGTTACTAGCATGTATTACGTTAAAGTCTCTGGTTTCTAAGCTCTCTTTGATAATTTGACCTAAACTAGGTTCATCTTCAGCTAATAGCACTTTGATAAGATTATCCATTAGGCAAGGTGATTTTGAATAAAGTTGTTTGCTTGTCTGTATTTAATAAAATAGTTCCGCCATGCTTCTCCACAATTTTCTTGGTATAGTATAATCCTATACCGAAACCTTTTACATCATGGGTATTTCCTTTTGGAATTCGATAGAACTTGTCAAATATTTTTTCTTGCTGACCCTTTTCTATTCCTTGTCCATTGTCAGCAATAATTATCTCTGTTTGGTGTAGGATGGAATTCACATTTATTTCAATAAAGTCACCCCCGTATTTAATTGCATTATCAATCAAGTTGGAGATTGCGTTTTCAATGTGAAAAACATCCACATTAATAGGTAATGCCTCAATATTAGAAGAAAAATTGATTGTTTTTTCTGTATCTATGATCCTATGTTTATCCGCTATTTTCTTCGCCAATTCAACAATGTCCGTAGGGTCTTTTTGGAGTATTAGATTTTCGGAATCTAAAGTGGCGGTCTCTAACAACTTCTCAACCATCAAATTTAATTTTTTCAATTGTACAGAAGACATTGAAATATATCTTTTGGTCTTTTCCTTATCATCAATCGCATTGAAGTTTTCGATGGCCTCAATAGCCGTTGAAACCGTGGCAATAGGTGTTTTAAATTCGTGTGTAATATTGCTTATCAGGTCGTTTTTTATTTCTGCCAGCTCTTTTTGTTTTCTAATGATCTTCAATAAATAAAACAAACTCATGATCACAGTCAGCGATAATAAAAATGATAATAATATTCCAGTTGAGCTTCTTTTTAAGGCTTCATAAGACGGATTTTCATACATAGCCAATAATTTCTCATTAGGCTTTAAATACGTAGATTTAGCCATTTTACGCAACGCAAAATTACCAGATAGATTAGGCGTTTTATTGATTAAAGAATCTTTTCTAAAAAACTCTAAAGTATAATTACTCTTTATATTATTGTTATCAAGTTGTTTGAGAAATAATGAGTCTAGTAATGTGAGGTCT
Source organism: Asprobacillus argus (assembly GCF_032248395.1). NCBI lineage: Bacteria > Pseudomonadati > Bacteroidota > Flavobacteriia > Flavobacteriales > Flavobacteriaceae > Asprobacillus > Asprobacillus argus. The sequence goes on along the minus strand of NZ_JAVTTO010000001.1, from coordinate 116,578 downwards.
AATGTATCTGTTTCGAATGCTATAAACGCAGATTGTATTCCTTTTACCAATTTTAAACTGTCCACAGCTTTTTTTCCAGTGTAGATTCGAACACCACCCGAGCTGGATGTTAAATCCATACGTTTGTGCCTTGCCTTTAAAGCGTTGTTTATATTTAGTTCATTCCCAAATATTGAGTCTAAAATAACAGGAAATTCTTCAAATTCCTTTTTATTATTCGTTTTAATTTCAATGGAATTGATTTTAAATTTAGATTTTTTCCTAGAATTCTTAGCTGTGTCATTTATCCAAAGATCCTCGAACATTACATTAGTTCTTAAAGAGTCGCCTTTAAAATCTGCAGAACCTATAATGGCAAAAAAACTTTCCTTAGAAAGATTACTGTAGTATTCCTCTACCGCATTATCCAGACTGATCTGAATTTCATTAGAAATTCGAGTTTTGTTGTTCAAATAGTTATTGTAGTTCCAATAGAACTGAACAGCAATTGTTACGATAATAGTCGTAGCAATCAAATAAAAAATCCAGCTAAATTTTTTCGTGTTCATCCCTCAAAGGTAAGTAGTTAAGGTCTATTAAAATAATCGCTTAACACTCGTTAACACTCATTAACCTTGTTTGCTTCATAAGCTTTTCATATTTGTAATGTAAAATCAAAAAAAAATCACTTACATGAAAAAACTAATCATATGTATATGTCTTTTGACATCACTATCGATGTTTTCTCAATCTGAAAAGACTGATGTAAATACAACGGTAGCTATAAACTCTTTAAAATTTTCGGCGGATAGTGTCGAGGAATTAGAAGCAATCAATTGGGAGGACGTAAGAGAGATCATTAAAGAGAATGATCCTGAAACACCATTTTCTTTGGAAATACAATTGAACACATCAAAGAAGAATACTTCAAAAGTAGCTACAAATATGAGTGCAAAGGTAAGTGATGTTTCTAAAAATTACGAATTACTTATTGCGAGAGCTGAAAAAGCGATCAAAGCAATAAAAAGAATGTCTAATAAAATCTATAATAAAAAATGAGAGTACTACTAGCAGGTATAGCTTTAATGCTAAGTGTGGCGTTAAGTGCACAGGGGTTTTCTGGAAAAGCGATCTATAAGACGTACAGAAAGTCCAATGTCAAAATTGGTGGCCAGGGACAAAATGGTGTGACACCAGAGATGGAAAAACAATTGCAAGAACGTATGAAAAAAATGTTTCAAAAAACATTCGTCCTAAATTTTAACAAAACAGAATCCACTTATAAAGAAGATGTAAAACTATCTTCTCCAGCTCCTCAACCAGGTGGTGGTGGAATGATGGTAATGAGCTTTGGTGGCGGAGGTGGAAACGATCTACTTTACAAGAACATTAAAGAAAATAGATTTGCAAACAAAACAGATCTAATGGGAAAACTATTTTTAGTCAAAGACTCATTGATACAATATGACTGGAAAATGACAGGAGAAACAAAGAATATTGGAAACTATACCTGTTACAAAGCAATATATGAAAGAGAACAAGAAAACATAAGTATGTCCATGATAGATGGAGAGATGAAAGAATCTAAAAAGATGGAAACAATTACAACTACAGCATGGTATACACCAGATGTTCCGATTAACAATGGGCCAGGGAATTACTGGGGGTTACCAGGGTTAATACTGGAAATAAATGATGGAAGGTTGACTATTGCTTGTACGGAAATTGTCTTAAACCCTGCGGAAAAGATTGAAATTATCGAACCTACAAAAGGCAAAAAAGTAAACAGTGAAAAGTTTGAAGAAATCTCTAGAAAAAAGTCGAAAGAAATGATGGAACGTTTTAGATCTAAAAGAGGAGATGGGAACGGAATTGAAATCAGAATTGGAGGGTAAAAAAATAAACACATGTTAATTTGTTTAATTTTTTTTAAAAAAGATTAAACTTTTGGCTTTTTTTTAAGTCTTACTACTTTTTAATAGCGGTAATTTTGTAAAAACTAAAGTCAATAAACATGAAACGAATTATTACACTCTTGATTCTACTGGTCTCGGTAGCTACTTTTTCTCAAAAAACATTTCAAGGCAAAGCCGTTTATATGTCCAAAACAACGATAGATATGAGTGCTTTTGGAAATGAAATGTCTGAACAGCGAAAAAAACAAATTAAGGATCGAATGAAGAATTTCCTCGAGAAAACCTTTATTCTAAACTTTACACAATCTGAGTCTACCTATAAGGAAGATGCTAAATTAGAAGCACCAGGAAGTCGAGGAGGCTTTGGACGCTTTGGAGGGTTTTCTGCTGGGGTAACCTATAAGAATACGAGACAAGGCGAAATGATTGAATCGACAGAATTTTTTGGAAAGAAATTTTTGATCAAAGAAAAAATAGAACAGCCACAATGGGAATTAGGTTCTGAAACCAAACAAATTGGAAAGTATACTTGTTATAAGGCTACCATGACCAAGGTAAATAACGATTTTGACTGGACGGTTTTTAGAAGAAGGGGTAGAAACAATCAAAAGAAAGATTCTACCAATACCGATAAGAAAGATAAAGTTAAAACCACTTTTGTAACAGCATGGTATACACCCCAGATTCCAGTAAGCAATGGTCCAGACGATTTTGGAGGATTGCCGGGATTAATTTTAGAAATAAATGCAGGAAGAACCACCATGTTGTGCACAGAGATTGTCATCAATCCAACTGAAAAGGAAGCTATTAAAGCACCTACAAAAGGTAAAGAAGTAACAAGAGAGGAATACAATAAAACCATAAAAGAAAAGACTGAGGAAATGCGAGAGCGTTTCAGAGGAAGAGGCGGTAGAGGCCGTGGAGGAAGAGGTCGAGGAAACTAAAGTTTATAATTAAGACACACAATGAAAAAAATAGTATTACTAACCATATTGATGGTTACAGGGATTACTAGTGCTCAGGTAAAGCTAACAGGAGTCGTAAAAGATAGTATAGGCGGACCGTTAGAAATGGCAAATGTGATTGCAATCAATAAAGCAACCAAAAAAATGGCATCTTATGGATTTACGGATTCAAAGGGGCGTTATAAATTAAATCTAAAGAAGAATACAACCTATAATGTAAAGATCAGTTATGTAGGAATGAAAGCTGCAGACTTGACCGTTATAACCAAAGAAGTAGATGTTGTTAAGAATGTGACATTACAATATGACAATACGTTAGATGAAATTAATATTGTTTCTAAAATGCCAGTTACGATCAAAGGAGATACCATTATTTATAATGCTGATTCTTTTAAGAATGGCTCCGAACGGAAGTTAGAAGACGTATTGAAGAAGATTCCCGGGATAGAAATAAATGATGATGGAGAGATCGAAATTGAAGGGAAAAAGGTAGAAAAGGTGATGGTGGAAGGGAAAGATTTCTTTGACGGTGATTCTAAATTGGCCACAAAGAATATCCCATCAAATGCAGTAGATAAAATTCAGGTATTAAAGAATTATGGAGATGTAAATCAATTGCGAGGAGTTCAGAATAATGAAGATAGGATTGCTCTAAATATAAAGCTAAAAGATGGCAAGAAAAACTTCTGGTTTGGAACTGTGACTGCCGGGGGTGGAGACGCAACCGATAAGTCGTTGTATATCGTGCAACCCAAGCTGTTTTATTACAGTCCAAAATATAGTTTAAATGTTATTGGGGATTTAAATAATACTGGAGAAGTAGCATTTACAAGAAGAGACTATTTCAATTTTACAGGAGGTTTTAGAAGGCCTAGCCAAAGAAGCGGAACTAATATTAGTTTAGGTAATAATAGCTTAGGGTTTTTGGCTTTACAAAACAATAGAGCTAAGGATATTGAAACGAAGTTTGGAGCATTAAACTTTAGTTATGCACCTAAAAAGACGTTAGACCTTAGTGGTTTTGCTATTTATTCAACCAATAGAAATCAATTACAAGAAAACCGTTCTGTTACCTATACCGATGCGGATCTTGGGATTCCAGATGAAGATACACAAAGTGCTACGGATCAAAGAAGTGACTTAGGATTGTTTAAATTAAGTGCTAGCTATAAACCAAATATCAATAACCAGTTAGACTATGATCTATTAGGTAGAGTATCAAAAGAAAGACAAGATCAGGCATTCAATTCATCTGTTATTGGAAATATAGGTCAAGTAGATGAGGCTACTCCTTTCAGTCTGAGTCAGAATTTGAACTATTATTATACGCTGAATGAAACTAACATTTTTGCTTTAGAAGTGCAAAGTTTAATTCAAGATGAAGATCCTTTTTACAATGCTATTTTACAGAACGATCCTTTAAGCAATACAGATCCATATGACAATACGGCAAGCGCTTTAGGCTTAGATGGAAGTCAGGTGTCGTATAATATTTCTCAGAATAAAAGAGTAAAATCGAATCAAGTAGATGCAAAGGTAGACTACTGGAATATATTGAATACCAAGAGCAATATCAATTTAACCTTGGGAACTATATATAGTAAACAAGATTTTAATTCGAATATCTTCCAAAATTTAGACAATGGAAGTATCTTTAATCCGACTCCGGATGCCGCACTTACCGGGATTGCAAATGCTTCGAATATTAACGACACCGAATATACATTCTCGGATGTATACCTAGGAGTACATTACCAATTCAAGGCGGGTAAATTCACAGTAACACCTGGTTTTACAGCCCATGCGTACAGTGCTAAGAATACGCAAATCGCGTCAAGCTTTACAGACAACTTTACAAGATTATTACCTGATTTTAATGTGCGATTGCAATTAAAGCAAAGTGAAAACATATCATTTAATTATGCAATGCAAACTCAATTTACGGATGTCAATCAAATCGCAAATGGGTTGGTGTTAAATGGGTATAATTCCATTTTCTCGGGAGTAGAGGCCTTAGAAAGTGCTATTGCTCATAATTTAAGTTTACGTTATTTTAGTTTTAACATGTTCAATTATACGAATGTAATTGCTACAATAAACTATAATAAGAATATAGATAGAATTAGAACAAGCTCTAACTTTCAGCCAGGAAGTGTTGTTTCTATTAGAACTCCTTTTAATTCAGATCTTGCGGATGAATCATTAACTAGTTTTTTCAGATGGCAAAAGTCATTTAGAAAGATTAGAACAACATTTGATGGTCGTGTAACGTATACCAAGTTTAATCAAGTGATTAACAATAGAGTTTCGATCAATGAGAATTATAATCAAACATATAATGTTCGAGTTGGGACTAACTTTAGAAAAGCTCCGAATGTTGAATTAAGATATCGATATACAGTTGCCGATAACGACCAGGGAACAACTAGAACGAAGTTCTTTACGAATGCACCATCTATTGAGTTTGATGCATACATCTGGAATAAATTAACTTTTAAAACTAGTTATTCCTATACACGTTTTAGCAACGAAGATGTAAAACTAAATGATTTTGAATTCTGGGATGCTTCATTGTCTTACCGAAAGGATAGAGATGCTAAATGGGAGTATCAGTTAAAAGCTACCAATTTACTAGATACAAGATCTCAGGTAAATAGTAGTTCTGGAAACATTTCAGTTAGTGCAACAGAATACTTTATTCAGCCTAGATTTATAAGTCTACGCTTTATATACTCGCTATAATTGTTTGACTAAATCGCTCCTTTTACTGTTCGTGGTTGATTCGGTATTAGGGGCGATTTTACAATAAGTTGTAGCAAATAATTACAGCAATAGCAACAAGAGTAAGAAATAAGGTTTGTTTTAAAAACTCTTTTCTATTAGCGCTTTTCATGGCAATCCTTACCTTGTTCCGTATTTTTTCCAACTCTATTTTGGGGATGTCTTGATGAAATTTATTGGTACTGCTACGCTCGAGGCTGTAACGCTCCATTTCATCACCATAAATAGTTTTAATTTTTTCAAAAATAGGTTTAGGCCTTCTGCTAAAAACAGCAGACAAACCGCCAAATCCGTAATATCCTAATGAGGAGTGCATTCGTCTTTTATTTTTCTTTCTCATAATACCTTTAATATACGAAATTTTCGTGATATATGCAATAAGTCGATAATGGCAGGGTTTATGTTTATCTAAATAAATATGTAAATTTAAGCTTCGAAAAATGCATAGAACGTGAAAAAAATAATCTCTTTACTATTTCTGTTATTCACCTCGCCTTGGATAGAAGCGCAGAATAATTATGGCATTTTGTTTCCTACAGATGTGCAACGTTCACAAAAATGTCGATATTTCACGCAAGTATTTCAGCAAAAACCGAAAGAAGTTCGCTTTGGTATTAAGGTAGAAAATAATCAGTTGTTTTTTGAGATCAATGATAAGAAATGGTTTGATCAATTGTTTAAAAAGTCAGGGGATGGTATGGCTATTGACGTGGTTTCAAAATCTAGATATGCCTGTGAGATCTCAACAGTTAAAAAACAACAGATAAGAGGCACCTTACTCAAGCCTGTATTTGCAAAGCAACTAAGAAAAGGGTTAAGACCTACCAAAAACAAATTATACCGTGTAAGGGTTGGAAGCTTACCTTCTGGAACAGAAAAAGATGTGCTCGAGTTCAATATTCTATTTCTCAACAACAAAACACTGTGTCAGTATTATTGGATCTATGACTTGGAATCCTATCCGTGGGATTTGTTAGATATGGGTATGTATTTAGATTCTTTGGTCTATTCGAGAAAAAAAGTGATGAGTACCAAAGATAAGTTTATCATGAAGTATAAAACACTGACATTCACCATACCATTCGAAAAGAACAAGTCAGTATATGCAGCAGAAGATATTAAACCATTGTATGATTCCCTGAGGTTGACTGATTTTAACATTAAGAAAATCAATATTAGAGCTTATGCTTCGGTTGAAGGGAGTTTGAAAAGAAATGTCGAGTTGCAGGAACAACGAGCGAATAGCATTGCTGCTGCGATGCAGTCTTTCCAAAAACCGACCATTGTTACAGAGATCAATTCCTCTGAGAATTGGGTAGAGTTCTTGAATGATATTACTGGAACTTCATATGAAGATTTAAAAGCGTTGAGCAAAGAACAGGTTAAGAAAAAATTGGTAGGCACTGTTTCTAGTGCACTAGAACCCTATTTAAAACGTCATAGAAAAGCTGTTATTACGCTCCAACTAGATAAGAAGGACAAGTATAAAGAAATGACGGTATCTACGTTAACTGGACTTTTTAGCACAGCTATTGCTGAAGATAAGATTCCGGAGGCTCTGGAGATCCAGAATTCCATTTTTGATAAGCTAAAGGGTAAAGAAACACCTCCTGACCTATTGACTCAAATGTCCGTTCCAAAGCAATTGAAATATGTGCCAATCCTGAACAAGAATAGTATGTTCAAATTTTCAAGAGACGATCGGTTTTCTTTAATTGTACTAAATGAATTGCTACAATTGGAAAAACTTGCTCCTAAAAGCAAAAAAGTAAAATATAACATTACCGTTGCAAAATTTAAATTATGGAGATTTAATCATCAATCCGTAAAAGAAAAGGATTTGAAAAATCAGATTTTAAGCTTAAAAAAACATGGAATTACCCAATCATTAATAGATAGAATGTTGGTCAATTTTCATATTATAAAAGCAGAGAAACTGATGCGACAACGTAATTATAAAGTAAAAGACGTTTCTGTAAGATATATTCAAAAGAATTATAAAAAGTTTCCGCTTACCAATTATGATTATCTGAGCTTAGCACAATTTTTCTCCTTTTATTCAAATGTAAGCGCGGCAGTGGAGTTGTTAGAGGAAAAAGCCAGAGATATTACTATTGATGAAGACCTTCTTTTTTACTATCTGAATTTGACATTGATAAATAAGCAACTAACACAATCATCGGATTATAGAACTAGTATGCTGAATGCTATCAATATGAATAAAGAACGTTTTTGCAAGATTTTCAACTCGATTATTGATGGAGGAGTTACCTTTCAGTTATTGGAAAATGAATATTTGAGAAAAACGTACTGTGAAAACTGTAGTGATTAGCAAATTATAGGATAAGTAATTCCTCTATAAAATCTCTCTTGTTAGATAATCTAGGTACTTTGTGTTGTCCTCCTAACTTTCCTTTTTTCTTAAGCCAAGAATAGAATAATCCTTGTTTAGCCTCATGGACCATTGGCATTGCTAATGTCATATTATTATAACGTTTGGCTTCATAATCAGAATTGATAGATTTTAAAGCATTGTCTAATAACTCTGTAAAATACTCTAGATTTTTAGGAGCCTTATTAAACTCAATGATCCACTCATGTCCACCTTTTTGATCATCCTTCATATAGATAGGTCCAACGGTATAGTCGGTAATCGTAGCATTGGTTTTTGTACAAGCTGATTTTAATGCTTCCTCCGCATTTTCTATGATCAATTCTTCGCCAAATACGTTAATATAATGTTTGGTTCTTCCCGTTATTTTGATCCGATAAGGGTCTAGCGAAACGAATTTAACAGTGTCACCAATCAGATAACGCCATAAGCCACTATTAGTGGTAATTAGAATGGCATAGTTTACATGCTTTTTTACGGATGATAACGGAATGGCTTTAGAGTTTTCCCCATCGTATTTATCCATAGGAATGAACTCATAGAAAATTCCATAGTCCAACATCAATAGCAATTCATCCGAGGTATTCCTGTCTTGAATTGCGAAGAAACCTTCTGAAGCATTATAGGTTTCGTAATACCTAAAGTCTTTCTTAGGAATCAATTTATTGTATTGCTCTCGGTAAGGGCTAAAATTAACGCCGCCATGAAAGTATACTTCTAGATTAGGCCAAACTTCAAGAATGTTGTCCTTACCCGTTTTTTCCAACACGCGATTCAATAATACCAACATCCACGAAGGCACACCAACTAAACTGGTAATGTTTTCATGAATGGTTTCATTGATAATGGCTTCCATTTTAGTCTCCCATTCACTCATCAATGCAGTTTCTTGTTTTGGAGCTGAGCTGAAGTCAGCCCAAAAAGGCATGTTTTCTATAATAATAGCAGAAAGGTCTCCAAAGTAAGAATCATTGTCTTCATATATAGCCGAACTACCTCCCAGACGCAATCCTTTTCCTGTAAAAAGCTTTGTTCCTTCATTATTGTTGATATACAGACATAGCATATCCTTTCCTGCTTTTAAATGGCAATATTCAATGGCATCGTCACTCACTGGGATAAATTTACTTTTTGCATTTGTCGTGCCACTAGATTTTGCAAACCACTTAATGTTTGTCGGCCAAAATAAATTTTGCTCTCCTTTTCTACAACGTTCAATTAAAGGTTCAATACTTTCATATTGCTGAATAGGAACTTCTTCAGAAAATCGGAGATAACCATCAATGTTAGAAAAGTTATGCTCTACTCCAAATTCGGTACTCTTAGCTCGGTCTAATAGCCGCATTAATAATTCATCCTGTACGTCATTGGGGTACTTGATAAAAAGCTCTATTTGATGCTTCCTTTTTTTAAGAAACCATGAGATGATAGAATTTACAAAAGGGATCGCCATTCTTTAATTAGTTGCTTTTTTTATATTAAGTTTGTTTAAGACGTTTTAATGCGTTTAAAAATAGTAAAATCTTTTGTATGGAATATCAAGGAGTTTTAAAAAAAATGCCGACAGAAAATGGAGATCAGATTCAGTATTATTTGGATATGAAAACTGATTTTTTAAACATGAACCAGCTGCTAAACAGGGATATAACCATGAGTTTTGTAACCTATGAATGTTTGAATTGTCATCGAGAAAGAGAAATTTATAGGCAAGGGTTTTGTAAATCGTGTTTTTTCGAAACACCAAATGCTGGCGAATGGATCATGAGACCTGAATTAAGCACGGCGCATTTAGATATAGAAGACAGGGATCTTGCCTATGAGAAATCCGTCCAATTACAACCGCATATTGTATATCTGGCAAATTCGAGCAATGTGAAAGTTGGAGTGACCAGAAAAACACAAGTTCCTACTAGATGGATTGATCAGGGAGCACATGAAGCAATAGAAATTGTGGAGGTTCCTAACCGATATTTAGCTGGTATTACAGAGGTTGCGCTGAAAGAACATGTTGCAGATAAAACAAATTGGAGAAAGATGTTAAAAAATGATGTGGAAGATGAAAATTTAACAGATTGGCGTCAAAAATTACGATCTTACATACCAGAAGAAGCTCAAGAATATTTTATAGAAAATAATACCGAAACACAGCTACATTTTCCTGTAAAACAGTATCCTGAAAAACCAAAGAGCTTGAACATTAAGAAGACTGGTAGTTATTCAGGGAAGTTAGTAGGCATTAAGGGACAGTATTTGATTTTTGAAGACAATACAGTGTTTAATGTAAGAGCTAACGAAGGACTGGTGGTTGGTATCAAGATTGATTAAATGATGTCAAAAGAAAACTATTTAAAAGTAGCATTAGCACAAATAGCTCCTGTTTGGTTGAACAAAGAGGCTACCATAGAAAAAATTGAAAACAATATTAAAGAAGCAGCAAAGAACGGTGCAGAGCTCGTTGTCTTTGGAGAAGCTTTGTTACCGGGCTACCCTTTTTGGATAGCCCTTACCAATGGAGCTGCTTGGGATTCTCCTGTACAGAAAGAGATTCATGCACATTATATACAAAACTCTATTACTATTGAAAAAGGAGAATTAGATAGTATATCTATGTTGGCAAAGGAACATGGCATAGCTGTCTATCTAGGTATTATGGAACGAGCTGCTAATCGAGGAGGACATAGCATTTATGCTTCTTTGGTATATATAGATGCTAACGGTATTATACAGTCCGTGCATAGAAAACTACAACCTACTTTTGACGAACGACTAACCTGGGCACCTGGTGATGGAAATGGATTACAGGTTCATCCTCTAAAAGATTTTACTGTGGGAGGATTAAACTGTTGGGAGAATTGGATGCCACTACCGAGAACAGCATTGTATGGTTTGGGAGAAAACTTGCATATAGCGGTATGGCCAGGAAGTGATCATAATACCAAAGACATTACACGTTTTATAGCAAGAGAATCTCGATCCTACGTAATTTCAGTTTCGAGTTTGATGTCAAAGAGCGATTTTCCAAGTGATACGCCACATGTAGAAAAGATTTTAGAGAATGCACCTGATGTACTAGCTAATGGAGGTTCATGTATTGCTTCTCCTGATGGCGAATGGTTGGTAGCACCTGTATTGCACGAAGAAGGGTTGATCTATCAAACCTTGGATTTTAATAAAGTATTACAAGAACGTCAGAATTTTGACCCCGTTGGACATTATTCACGACCAGACGTTACCAAACTGCATGTAAATAGAGAACGACAAAGTACTGTGGAGTTCGAATAGGTTATGAAAATATTGCTATTAGGAGCCACGGGGCGAACGGGAAAACAAGTATTAAAAATAGCCGTAGAAAGAGGTTATCATATTACATGTTTAGTTCGTAATCCATCTAAAATAAAAGCTTCTGATAGCGTAACGGTTATTAAGGGCAATCCAAACAATCAAGAAGATCTTGTGTCGGCATTACAAAATAATAGTCACATCATATCTGTACTAAATGTATCTCGTGTATCCGATTTTCCTTGGGCACCCTTACGAACTCCAAAAAAGTATATGTCAGAGGTGCTATCAAAACTGGTAGCGCTGTCTAATACAGATACTATTAAAAGAGTTGCAGTTTGCTCCGCTTGGGGTGTTTCTGAGACTAAAAAAGATATTCCCTTTTGGTTTCGATGGCTCATTTATAGCAGCAATATAGGAGCAGCCTATAGAGACCATGAACGACAAGAAAAAATATTAGAAGAATCTAATCTGGATTGGACCATTGTTCGACCAGTTGGTTTGACCAATACGACAAAGGATCAAATAGTAAAAGAAAGTTTCGATAATACTCCTAACCCCAAACTTACCATTGGAAGAAAAGCCGTTGCTTCATATTTACTAGATTGTCTGAAGATGGATAGTATGATTGGAAAGAAAGTCGTAATTTCAAAGAGTTGAAATACAACTAAGAACAATGCATTTTAAAACACTTCTTCTTGTTATACTTACTTTGACAATGTCTCTGGGTCTGTTTTCACAGACTGCAGTTAAAAAGACGGACAAAGGCTGGCACTTGTTGGTAGATGGACAACCATTTGATGTGAAGGGAGCTACTTTTGGTTATGAAAATGATGTTGAAAATTACGATACTTATTTTAAAGATTTGCAGTTTCTAGGAGTGAATACAATTAGAACCTGGGCTACTGGAAAAAACGCAAAGAAACTTTTGGATGCTGCGCATGCACATGGAATCAAAGTAATGATGGGTATATGGATGCGCCACGGAAGACCAGGTATGGAAGATGACGACAGTTTTAATTATCTGGAAGATGAAGATGGTAAAAAAGCAATGTATGCCAATGCAATTTCCGTAGTAAAACAATATAAAGATCATCCAGCAGTATTAACGTGGGGAATTGGAAATGAAGTGTATCTAAATATGACTACCAATCCTGAGAAGGAAGCCTATTCAAAATTGTTAGAAAGAATCTGTAGTGAGATCAAAAAAATAGACGCAAATCATCCTATCACTTCTGTAGAAGCATGGACCTTTGGACTGGAGTGGTGGCAGAAATATGTACCCTCGCTCGATATTTATGGATTGAATAGTTATGGACCTGGAGCGGGTTACCTGCAAGCTGAATTAGATAAAAAAAATATTGACAAACCTTATATTCTTACAGAGTTTGGTGTAACTGGAGAATGGGATATCAAGCAAGAAAAAAATGGCGTAAAAGTGGAGCCTTCTGATCAACAAAAATATAATGCAATTGCTAAGGGGTATCAAAATTGGATCAAGAATAAACCTTCGTGTTTAGGAGTTTATGTTTTCCACTATAGTTCAGGAAATGATTTTGCTTCTCCATGGTTATTGATGCGTCACAGAGATATGAATAGGCCGCAGTATTGGGCTACTCGAGAAGCGTATACAGGAAAGAAGCCAGTAAATAATGTTCCGGTCATTAAAAAATTTGAATTATCTACATCTGAGGCGAAAAGTAAGACTTGGATTTCTGTTTCTTTGGAAGTCAATGATTCCGAAAATGATAACTTCGAAGTGTCTTTTTATTACAACCAGCGAACAGGAAGTAGAAAACGAAGAAATCAAGTATTACCACTAGCATTTAACGGAAATTATAAAGATGGATTTAAAATACAATTGCCTCAAGAAGATGGGCCAGTAAAGGTGTATGTCAATGTAAAAGATAGTTACAATAATGTGGGAATAGCCTCCACAGGAATTATCGTAAAAGACAAAAAAGCTAAGAAAAAGAAATACCTAGTCCCAAAAGCAACGCTCCCATTTTATATCTATAAAGAGAACAAGGATTTACCCTATGCTGCTTCTGGATATATGGGTAATTATAAAAAATTGTCCGTAGATCTAGATTATAAGGATGATGTGCATTCAGGAAAGACCTCCATCAAGATCGGTTATCCAGAAAGAGGAGGGTGGTATGGAATAGCCTTTCAGGATCCAGCAAATGACTGGGGAAGTATTTTAGGAGGTTATAATATTGAAGGTGCGAAAACCTTTAGTTTTTGGGCAAAAGCTAATGCATGGAATGTGAAAGCAACGGTTGGATTTGGCTTGATAGACCAAGACAAGCCATTTCCTGATACGGCTAAAAAATCGATTCCCATTGTCATTGATAAAGCATGGAAGAAATATACTATCAAAATAAAAAGAGAGGACCTTAGTTGTATCAGATCTGGATTTGTCCTTTTTTCAAACGGTAATGGTACTCCACACGAGATCTATATAGATGATATTGTTTTTGAATAGACGAGTTTAGTCAGTCGCTTCAATTTGACGTAACGCATTCATTTTCTCGATCAAATCTCCCTGGATTGCCACAACTGCTGGTTTTGGAATAGTATCTGCGTCAAAGGGCCATTTACTAGTAGGTTCGTTCAAAGCTCGAGTTAGTTCTCCAGGATGTTGGACACTTAAAAACAATGTTTTTCCATCCGGAGAAAACCAGGGGCCTGTTAACTCTGCATCACGCGGAGCTGAAGCTACCTGAACAACTTTACCAGCATCTTTACCATATCTGGGAATGACGAATAGCCCATTATTTTTAAAAGGTATATATGGCTCTTTATTTATAGACCATCCCGATATGTCTGAGGTCATCCAAAGATTTCCTGACAGATCGAAAGCCAAGTTATCGGGGCAGGAAAAACCATTTTCTTCACCGCCTGCTTTATAAGTGGATGCTCTAAAAGTTAAAGAGTCAAATTTTCCATCTGTTTCCTCAATTTTTAAAATCGATCCATGATAATCTTGTTTTCCTTTGTTATTTGTTAGTGTAATAAAGATGTTTCCACTAATAGGATCTATTTCAATATCTTCAGGTCTATTAAGTGGGGTAGCTCCTAGTAACTTTGAAGCTTCACGTGCTCGAGTTAAAACTTCCGTTTGATCTTTAAATTTTTGTTTTAATACAGGTTGTGTTTCCCAATCCAGCGCAAGCCATTCCCCATTGATCGTATCTGCTACATACAATATACCTTCTTTAAAAGAGCCAGGCTTTGATGATACAAATTTATAAATGTGCTCATTTACTTTATCATCACCCGTATATGCTACTACTCGTTTATCCTCCATTTCATATACAGTACAGCATTCATGTGCGAACCTGCCTAATGCAACATGTTTTTGAGCTTCGCCGCTTTTCGGATCTATTTCAACAACCCATCCGTAATGCTCAGGCGGGTAGTCGTAAAATCGTTCCCAGCCAAGCCAACTCGGAACTTTCTTGGGAACATTATTTTCATCATAAACCGTTTCTCCAAATAGGTTATCGTAATTCTCCTCACAAGAAAGAAAAGTATTCCATGGAGTAATTCCTCCAGAACAATTACTATTGGTTCCCATAGCAAGAGAAGCACCTTTTATTGGGGAGTCCCAATTAAATTTTATCGGTGTCTGACCTGTAACACGCCTGTTGTGTTTATCATTTTCAACAATTTTCCACTTACCATTTTCCTCTTTGATTCGAACAATACTACCTCCAACATTATACATTTCTTTATCTACCTGCTCAATAGTTCTATGCTCCAAAGGGTTTTCGTAATCTCTAAAATGAAACCCTGAAACGAATAATGTACTGGCATACTCATGGTTTACCCATAGTAAACCATCCTTAGGGTTCTCTTTATCAAATGGGATAAAACAGGTAAAGTCATTATTAAATCCAAAGTAATCTTTTTCAGAAATTTTATCTCCCCATTTAGTAATGACGTGATAGTCAAGTCCAGTTGCCAAGAGAAGGTCGTCCTTGTCAGAAGGATCAATACCCTTTAATATGAAGTTTTTTAACCTTTTTAAATCCTCGGAAGAAATGTTTTTGAACGTTGTTGATGGGCTTGTAGTATTCCCACAGCTCATTAAAAATGGAGGAATAATTGCAGCTCCAATACTGGCTTTCCCTAGAAAGGAAATAAATTTTCTTCGGTTGTAATGCATTTTTGGTTTTTAAAGTTATGACTAATTGGTCAAGTATATATTGTTTTAATGTTAAGAAAGACAACTTGGACAAGTTCCTTGCAAAAGGACATCTGCAGAATCAATTTGACGATCAGAAATCGTTGGAATTGAAATATCAATAGATAGACATTCAATAGTCCCGCAATCGTTGCATTGGAAATGAGGATGCACATCTGAGTGTTCATGAGACGTACACTCAGTACATTTTGCATACCATGTTAAGCCATCTTTATCCAAGAAAGAATGCACAACCCCTTCTTGCTCTAACCGATCTAAGATTCGGTATACCGTAGTTTTGTTCATGCTAGCCTTTAAATTTTCAATCAAATGGACCACGGATAAAGCACTTTTACTTTGGTTAAAGACATTAAGTAATAGTCCAACAGATTTTGTTTTTCTTATGATTCCCATAGCAACAAATTTAATGCAACTTGCTTGCAACAGCAAATTTATTTAATATATTTGCAACTCAGTTGCATTTAATATAGATGAGATGATCAATAAACTATCAACAAATTCAGATCCTATTGGAGCAATGGCAAGCAGCTTGTGCCTATTACATTGCCTTGCCACACCGTTAATCTTTATAATTCAACCTTTAGCTGCTGAGGATGCAGCACCTGGCTGGTGGAAAAGCTTAGACTATATATTTCTGTTCGTATCATTTTTTGCAGTGGTTTGGTCTGTACAGAACACCTCAAAAAACTGGATGCGATATGCCCTTTGGATTTCCTGGATTGCTCTTACTGTGGCACTAATAAATGAGAAGTTAGAATTATTTTCTTTAACAGAGTTTTCAATTTACATCCCTGCGATAGCCCTTGTTTTTTTGCATTTCTATAACAGAAAATATTGCCAATGCGCTGATGAGGAATGTTGTGTAAATGTAAAGGAAAACGAACATTTATAAGAAATGAGTTTTTTGGGTTATTGAACCCTAAACCTTAGAGGCCATAGACCTTCTCTTTTTTAGCAGTTCAACTATTAGAAAACCGTAGACAATTACATACTCCAGTCCAACAAACCACAAATTTTCCTTCCAGGGTTCATTCGCATAAGCTTGATAGCTCAAGATCATAACAACACTCCATACTAATGGAAATCTATATTTTGTAAATACAGATAACAATAATAAGGTTGCTAAATACCATGGATGCATGGTCGTCGTCGTAAAATAATAAAATGACAGTCCAAATAACAGCGCCGTGATTAGCTGTTGTGGTGTTTTGTTCTTTCTAAAGAAGGTAATGATAGTCAAAAATGTAATAGTGAGTATAGGCATGATTTTACCTATAATAGCAATTTCATTCCACCCTCTAAATAAATACCCAATCTCTCTGGCTATAAAATAGATACTAGCATTGAACTCAAAGTTTCGGAACCATAAACCTACTGAGTTTGAGTAGCTACTAATGAGGTCTGGAGAAACAAAAGGTAGAAACAGCACAATATTTAGAGCAATAACGATAGCCGCAAAAGAAACAAATTTGAACACTCCTTGTAAAAGAAGAGTTCTCGACTCTGCTTTACCAGATAACATGTTGTCACCTCGAGAGGAGTCGAGAGGTCTCTCTGTATGATTGTTATATGACTTTGACGTAAACCACTGTAAAAACAAGGGTAAAAATAACAGCGGGATCAATTTTACGGATACAGACAGACCTAATATAATTGCAGCCCAAACCCACCTTCCAATAAGGAGCAGATATATACTCCATACTAAGAAAAATAGCATGACAGCTTCAAAATGAAGATTACCAGTTAACTCGATGATAATAAATGGGTTCAGAGCGTATAGAAAGATATGATGAATGGGTAATTGTAACTTCTCCAGTATTTTCTTTCCAAAATAAATAATTCCGATATCCGCCAAAATAATTTGAAGGCGTAATACAACAGCTGCGCCTAAGATGCTCTTGCCTGAAAACAAGGCAGCAAGGAAAAAATTTAACTGATTAATAGGAGGGTAGTTCGTATAATGACTCCCATTTAAAGGCCCCATTCCGTTGTACAAATCGATTGCTTGTGGAATAGGAAAGTTTCGTTCATTAATAAATGTTTCTGGTAAAGAAATATAAGGATTGAAACCCTCAAGTAGCATTCTACCATCCCATATAAAACGATAAAAATCCTGAGACAAATTTGGAACGGCAAACAGAAAAACCAATCTAAAGAGAATGGCTATTCCAACCAAAAAAGGGAAGTTTACATGTTCTTTCTTTATGAAATATAAAAAGGGAATAAATAAGCCAAGGTATAAAGATATGAGTTGTGTAAAATTGGTTCTGTCTAAATTGTATGCAAATAAAAAATAGAGCCCAATGCTGATAACGACAACCAAAATGGACTTATTTTTCTGGGACAATATCATTAGGCTTTAGAAAATATCGATTTACAAAAAACATAGCCGAAACCAATGAATAACATCAGGTGAAAAGGAAACAATCCAAAATCTCCACCTTGATCACCTACTACAAAGGCACTATACATACCAAAGCCAAAGTATAACGTTAATAACCCTTCAATGATCACATTAATAGATGGTTTTTTACGAATATATTTGTTGTTTTTCCAAGTATCCTGTAGTGATTTTATGTTGAATTTAGGCGTTCTGACAAATTCACTCTTTTTACCAAAATGACCCTCAATAACTGCAATGGTATTATGGAGGGAGAATCCCATGGCGATAGAGAAAAAAGTAAAGAATGTTCCTATGTATCGTATAAAATTCTTGAAGCCTCCACCATAACTTCTTTTAAACATAAACCAATAACAAATAAAGAAGATAATAGTACTAATCACAAAAAAGCTCATCATATAAAAATAAGATTTTAAGTGTGCATACTCATTCTTAATATACAGCATTGGAATACTTAGGACTGCCACCAAAAAGATCATTAAAAACATAGAACTATTCAATAAGTGTAACAAACTATGCACTTTGGTCTTTACTGAGACATTTTTAGAAGTAATAACACGTCTTGCCATTTTTTGAAAATTCTCTGCACCACCCTTATTCCATCTAAATTGTTGAGACCTTGCAGCACTTATTATCACTGGCAATTCTGCAGGAGTCTTTACGTTTTCCAGGTATTTGAACTTCCAGTTCTTTAATTGTGCACGATAACTTAGGTCCAGATCTTCGGTAAGGGTATCACCTTCCCAATTCCCTGCATCGATAATACATTCTTTTCGCCATATTCCGGCAGTTCCGTTAAAATTTATAAAATGCCCTTTGCTATTTCTTCCTACTTGCTCTAGTGTAAAATGAGCATCCAAGGCAAAAGCTTGAATTTTAGTAAGCGTAGAATAATTTCTATTAATATGCCCCCAACGTGTTTGTACAACACCAACTTCAGGGTTCTTAAAATACGGAACTGTTCGTAATAGCCAATCCGATTCTGGTAAAAAATCAGCATCAAAAATAGCAACATACTGACCTTTAGCAATAGCCAAACCTTCTTTAAGAGCTCCTGCTTTGAACCCTTGACGATTTGTTCTTCGGATATGTTGAATGTCCAGTCCGGTTTGTTTAATTTTTTCGATCTGAGTAGCAGTAGTTTTAACGGATTCATCAGTCGAATCATCTAAAACTTGAATTTCTAACTTCTCTCTTGGATATTCTAACTTAGCAATATTGTCTAACAAACGCTCCATGACATACATCTCATTGTATACAGGAAGTTGTATCGTCACAAAAGGAATTTCTTCCTCATTTTCGAAATTAAATTTTGGGCAAGTATCTTCTTTACGTTGCGCACTAACATAATTAAAAAGCAAGTTTAACTGTGCTAACGCATACATAAAGATTAAAATGAGCGCCACAGAATAAACTGTTATTATTGCATATTCTAGTACCATTATTTAAAACTATATTTAAATATCCAACCTAAGATCTTGATACCCGCAAAGATAGAGCCTTTTACAGTGCCTGAAACTTTAGAAACACCAATTCTATTTCTATACTTTACCGGAATTTCTACATAAGATAGCTTCTGTTTTAGTGCTTTTAATTGCATTTCAACTGTCCATCCATATGTTTTGTCCTCCATGTTAAGGTCTAACAATTTGTTATACTTTATGGCTCTAAATGGTCCAAGGTCTGTAAACTTCGCACCAAAAAACAGCTTCATCAAAAAAGTAGCCAACCAGTTTCCAAAAACCTGTTGAGGCGTCATAGAGCCCGGCGCTCTCAGAGCCTTTACCCTAGCACCAATAACAAGATCTACATCGTTTTTTATTATAGGATCAATGATCTCTATTAATTGTTCTGGGTAATCAGAGTAATCGCCATCCAAAAACACGATGATATCTGGTAATTCTTTCTGTTGCGCCACATAGTCCATTCCTTTTAAGCAGGCATAACCATAGCCTTTTCTTGATTCTTTGAGTACAGTAGCTCCTGCTTTTGTAGCATTTTCTTCAGTATTGTCAGTTGAATTATTACTAACGACAATAACTTCCTTCACGATATCTGGAATATCGTTTACAACGTTGGTTATGGAATCTTCCTCATTATATGCAGGAATGATTACCTTAATATTTTGTTTTATCATTTTAAATCCGACAGTTTATTCTCTTTTCTAAAAGAAGAAAAATCTGTCCATTCCTTGATTTTTTTTCCGTTTTGGTATTTTGAAGCTTTGATCAATTTTTGCTTTTCATAGATCAGGCAATACCCATTTTTTTGATCGTTCTTTAACTGGCATTTATGGTTAATATGTCCCATACTATCAAAATACAACCACCACCTATGCTGTTTGCCATTTTTAAAATGCCCTTCCTTTTCTTTAGAAGAATCTTGGCGGTAAAAATACCAATATTTACTGGCAACACCCTTTTTAAAATGCCCTTCTTTTTGTTTAACTCCGTTTGGGTGATAGAATGTCCAATAGCCACTTTTTTCAGAACCTTCTAGCCATCCTTGCGCTTTTAAAGTACCATCTTCGAAATATACTTTCTGATATTTTTTTTGACAAAACCCCTCTGCATATATGAGAAGAAAACCGATCGTGAAAAGAGAAAGTAAACGCATTATTTTTTATTTACTAATTCCATTAAATTCACATCATTTCCTAATAAAATGTCAGTCGGATTGATTCTTCCAGCTTCTGGCCCATTTTCCAATTTTAACACTCCTCTTGGACATACAGCAGAACAGATTCCACATCCTACACAACTAGAGCGAATAATATTTTCTCCTTTTTGAGCATAAGCTCTTACATCAATTCCTTGTTCACAATAGGTAGAACAATTTCCGCAAGAGATACATTGACCACCATTAGTGGTAATTCTAAATCTTGATTTAAAGCGCTGTACCAATCCTAAATATGCTGCAAGCGGACATCCAAAACGACACCATACCCTGTTCCCGAAAATAGGATAGAATCCTGTGCCAATAACACCCGCAAACCATGCTCCAATCAAGAAACTATAGGTATCCTTGATCCACTGTGACTTAATGCCTAAAAGGGTATCTGTACCTGTAAAATATGCATAGAGTGTAACCACGGTCATCACCAAAGAAAACAGTAAAACGGAATGAATTAACCATCGTTCTAATTTCCAAGCTTTCATTGATTTATCTGAATGTTGTCTATACGGATCCCCCAATGTTTCAGCCAATCCTCCACAACCACAAACCCAGGAACAATACCATCTTTTTCCAAAAAAGTAAACCATTACTGGAACAATGATCAAGGTTAAAACAATTCCCCAAACCAAAATAAATAGGCCGATGCTTCCACTTTTACTCAAACTTTCAAGGTTCCATTCAAAAAAGAAATCATAATCTAAAGGAAATGCATTTTTAAAATCGTACCCAGGCATGTTTAGACTGGTCATGATCTCAGGAATCAAGAACGCAAAGACAATTTGAAAAAACAATACAGAAGTTGTACGAATAATCTGGTATTTATTATGCCTGTATTTAATATACATTCTAGTTGCCATAACAACCATAATTGTACAATAGAGAAAACCATATACAAACCATTGACTCGCTTCTCCACCATTTAGTGATGTGCTAATAGGGTCTAAAATATAAGTCCAGTTCACCACATAATCAGCCATAAAATAAAGGACCAAATAAAATGCAACAAGGTAAACAAGAACTAGCCATGCAATCCAACCTCGATTGGTACTTGATTCCAAATAAATCCCATTGTTCTTTATTCCAGGTCCCCCGAGCAAAACATAATTTGGTAAGATAAACAACAGAGCTCCTAGTATACCGAGTCCAAAGGTAAGCCACCAAATCGTACCACTATTTTCTCGAACATAGCCATTTCCAGCTTTTTTCGCTAACTCATAACTCAAGGTATGCGGTTTACCATAAATTTTATATTGATATTGTTTCCCTTTTTCATCCCAATTCTTTTCTGCATCGTACTTTGCTATTAATGCGTCGTAATGATCATTGGATGCTTGATAAGCATTTCGAACACGGCTAGAGAATTCGAAAATACTCAATGATTCTTCTGTTACAACTGCTTTAGCAAGTTCATCTTTGATTACTTCACTTTTATATCCTTTTTCAGATACGAAAGTATCTAACTCCGCCGAAGTCAAATTAAAAGAACCTGTAAAAAGAGTTCCAGTAAAAATGGATAATCCGATTAAAAATATGATTAATCCTATTTGTTTTATTGCTTTCATATTTTTTATGCTCTTGTGAAGATTCGTTTCCAACTTTTCTTTCTTACCTGAATAGTTGTGCCATTTTCCTTGTTGAATTGTGCGACAATGTTTTTTTCATATAATCTATAAAACTCAGGATCAAAATTGGCATCTGCTAAATATTCTAGGACATGATCCACATCTCTTTCTTCGGTAAGCCAACGATCAAAAATTTCGTGTCGCATTCGAATTCCGAAAGTGTTGATCCCCAAGAATTGATTTGTTTCTTTATGGTAGGCTATGGTGATACATTTAGTACCATCAGCATGTTTCCAGTGAAAGTGCTTTTCATAATCTGGCTTATTTCTATCGGAAAAAACCCAGCCGTAGGTTTGATATTCAATATCAATAAACTTAGCCGAGTTAAACCAATGTCCAGGTTTATATTCAATTTTATTTCCGCAAATGGTTTGGGCAACTGTTTCTCCCATCATACGTCCGGTATACCAAACTGCTTCTATAGGCCTTCTGTTTCCAATCGCCTCATGTTGCTCTGCGCAATCGCCAATAGCGTAAATATCTTTTTCGCTTGTTTCCAAAAAACGATTGACTAATACTCCTCGATTTGTTTCGATGGTCGAGTTTTTAATAAATTCAATATTTGGAGATACTCCAGCGGTTAATCCAACAACATCACATTCGATTTCCTCATCAGTTTCTGCAATGACTACAGATTTTACACGCCCGTTTTCATCAGATTTGATCTCTTTAAGGTTTACGCCCAATCGAAGATCTATGTGGTTTTCCTTAATGTGTTCATTAATCATTTCGCTTTCACCTGAAGGTAAAACCCCATTCCAAAAGCTCGTTTCTCGAACTAGAAAAGTAACAGGAATGTTTCTTGAATGTAGCATTTCTGCCAATTCAATTCCAATCAATCCTCCACCCACAATGACAGCGCGTTTACATGCTTTATTGTCTGGAGCATACAGTTCTAAATTTTCCAGATCTTGTTTGTGGTACATGCCCATAACACCTTTAAGATCTTGCCCAGGCCAACCAAATTTGTTCGGCTTAGACCCTGTGGCGATGATCAATTTATCGTAGCTCATGGAACTTCCATCTGCAAATTGTAACAGCTTTTTAGCAGCATCTATTTCCTGAACATATGCTTTTTTAAGGTTGATTCTATTTTTCTTCCAGAACCAAGATTCATAAGGTTGAGTATGTTCAAATTTCAGATGTCCCATGTAAACATACATGAGTGCTGTGCGCGAAAAGAAAAAGTCTGTTTCGGCGGATATAATGGTAATTTGTTTGTCGGAGTTTTTGCGAATGTGCCTAGCCGCAGTTACTCCTGAAATCCCATTTCCAATGATGACAATGTGCTCCATAGTTGTTAGATTGTTGACATATCTGTCGAAGTTACTTAAAAAAACTTAACAAGAGTTTTTAAATTTATTTGCTTGTAAGTAATGAAAAATGCCCTCGACCTATTGACCAATAAAAAGATGAAACAAATTTTTACAAGCATGAAAAAATTACTTTTAGCGACATTATGTTTATTTTCAATAACATTATTTGCACAAGAGGAAACAGAAGAAACGACAAAGTCAAATATTCAGACGTATACGCCATCGAAACTGTTGAAAAAGGGGCAATGGGATATTAAATGGTTTAATAATTTTTATACAGAAACCGAAGATACATTCACAAGTGGAAAACAACCAAGGTCGAATTTCTATACATCGACATTTGAAATTTTTACAGGTGTTTCTGAAAATTCTAGAGTAAATATCGGAGTGGTTTTTAACGTAAAATCTACTACGGAAAGTTCACTTACCTCTAATGAAGGCTGGTTTTCAACCCTCTCTTTAGGGAATGAGACAGGAGTGTCGAGATCAGGATTAACGTCTATAGCGCCTAGTATTAGCTTCCAACCTTTTAAGAATGTTGGGAACTTCTCTATCAGAAGTTCGATCATTATTCCTTTGGTGAGTAATGAGAAAGAGAATGGGGTTTTCCTGGATAAGAAAAGTTGGATATGGGAGAACAAGTTTTTCTACGATTATACTTTTGAAAGTGGAAAATGGCAAATTTTTACTGAGTTAGATACACAGCTGCACTTTGGAGAATCTTATTCAGAAGATTCAAATGGAACTTCGACTGGTGGTTTTGCGAATAACAGTTTAGGACTTCCTATCAGCGCTTTCTTGAGTTATTTTCCCTCTAGTAAGTTTACCATATTTGGGCAGACACAACAGTATTTTTTAATTGATTTAGGTAATAATTTCAGCCAGGAATATACACAACTAGGAATAGGTGCAAAATACCAATTAACAACTGCGTTAAACATTGAGACATCCTATACAAATTTTGTTAGAGGTACAGACACTGGGCTTGGACAAACTTTTAACGTAGGTTTAAGAGCGTTATTCTAAAAGGTTTAGAAAAAAGGAATTATTTTAGGTGCATAGTATGAAGGATTTAAAACGTCTCATTATATGCACCTATTTTTTTATGGTGATGTTACCATGTCTTGCCCAAAAGATCAATGGTGTTAGTTTTGTAGCTTCTGGAGATAGCATTTCACAGGCGCATACTCAACCTGTTAAAAGATTAAATGCTAATTATGCGGCCCTAATGCCATTTGGTTTTATTAGGGAGTTATCTTCACCTGAAATACGCTTCAATGTCAAAAGGCAATGGTTTGGAGAGCGAGAAGAAGGGATAAAACAGTATGCTAAAGAATTACGTAAAAAGGGGATTAGAATCATGTTAAAGCCTCAGATATGGGTGTGGCACGGTCAATATACAGGACATATCACCATGAATTCAGAGACCAACTGGAAGAAATTAGAGAACACCTACACCGATTTTATTTTAATGTATGCCAAGACGGCACAAGAGATCAAAATTCCTATCTTTTGTATTGGAACTGAATTGGAAAAATTTATACAAAATCGACCTGCGTATTGGAAAGAGCTTATCAAAAAGATTAGAAAAATTTATTCTGGTAAATTAACATATGCAGCCAATTGGGATGAATTTAAACGAGTACCATTTTGGGGACAGTTAGATTATATAGGCGTTGACGCGTATTTCCCGTTAAGCGAACAAAAAACACCAACGGTAGCAGATTTTGAGAAGGGGTGGACTGCCCATAAGAAGGAGATCAAAAGAGTACAAAATCAATTTAAGAAACCTGTGTTATTTACTGAGTTTGGTTACCGAAGTGTCAATTTTACGGGAAAAGAACCTTGGGATTCAAAACGAGTTCAAGCATCTGTCAATTTAGAAGCACAGAAAAACGGCTTACAGGCACTATATAATCAGTTTTGGAATGAATCCTGGTTTGCAGGTGGTTTTGTTTGGAAATGGTTTCATCGTCATGATCGTGTAGGAGGAAATAATAACAACCGCTTTACGCCACAAAATAAACCTGCCGAAAAATTAATCACAAAATTATACGGGCAATAGTTAACCATTAAATTCTCAAATAAAAAGTTCTTAAAGCATGATAAATGTTAGGAAAATTGAGAAGAGTTAGTTTTAATTTTGACTATAAATTAAACACTAATATACATGAAAACAATTATTGTTCCCATCGATTTTTCGGACCATTCAGAGTATGCGTTAAAAACTGCTTCGTTCATAGCTAAAAAACAAGACGCGCAAATATTGGCTGTGCATATGCTAGATATTCAATCGGATCACTTCAATGAAAGTTCTAGCTATATTCAAGAAAAAACGGCTTTTTTATTACAACTAGCGAAGAAAAGATTTCATGCTTTTCTGAAGAAAGATTATTTGAAAGATCTCAAAGTGACTCCATTGGTTAAGCACTTTAAAGTATTCAGTGAGATAAATGACTTGGCAAAAGAAGAAAATGCAGATCTGATCATCATGGGGTCTCATGGAGCTTCTGGGTTAAAAGAGCTCTTCATAGGATCCAATACCGAGAAAGTAATTCGTTTTTCAGAAATACCAGTTATGGTGATCAAGAAAGATTTGAAAGATTTTGATTTTGAAAACGTGGTATATGCAACTGATTTTTCACTTGAATCTATTGATGCATATGTGAGAATAAAAAGTATTACAGAAGGTTTTAAAGGAAAGATACATGTGGTATATGTAAACACGCCATATGAAAATTTCAAAACAACGCCTGAGATGGAGAAAATGGCGGCTGATTTTTTTGGTATAGCCGATGGTAACATAGAAAATTTGAAGAGTACAACCTTTGTGTCTGATAGATCTGTAGAAAAAGGGATTTTAAGTTTTTCAAATTCCGTTGGAGCTGACTTAATAGCGATGAGCACTCATGCAAGAAAGGGATTGTCTCATTTTTTTAAGGGTAGTTTATCTGAAGATGTGGCAAATCATGCTAGTCTACCAATTTTGACGGTGAAAATTTAAGGTAAGTATTTTGTGATATTCTCGACTGAGTTTAAAACATTTGCTTGGTCTATATGAGAGTTCGACTGCTATTTCTTATTGTCATTATAAGTTTTGTGTCTTGTCAAGATGATGAACAAATTGAGGAATTACAAAATTTACAAGCTTATATTGATGTGAATTCTCAGAATCCATTGGATGAGGTAATCGCTTGTGCTGCCAGTAACTCTGATGATCCTGCGATTTCATATGTTTTTTACTATCCGGTTATCGGAGCTACGGATATTCGATATTATGAAAGCGAGATACTAAATATAGATCCTAACGATCTTTCACTTTATAAAAGAAAGGAACTAACTAAAGAATCTGTTTTCGGAGGTAAACTAGAGCGATTTGTAAGAGGTGGCTTAGAAGAAGCTTGGTGTGTGGTTACGTTTAAGTTACAAGGAACGTTGCATATCTCGAACCCCATCCGGTTAAAGAATAGTACAAAACCTTCAGAATGGATAAATACAGTAGCTATTGATCTTTCTCAATCGGGCTCACCAAAATTCTCATGGAATGATGGAACGATTGCAGAAAATGCTATTTATTTTCAGGTAATCACCAATGCACAGGATGATTTCCTGTCTGGTACATATACCTATGAAAAATGCTTTCAGTATAGAAATATGGCAAATGTAGTTTTGAATATTAATACGATGACTCCTCCTGATTTAGAGGTTGGGCAAGATTATAATTTTGTGCTAATGGGTGTAAGTGAAGATAATTGGGTAAATTTGGTTGTTCAAAATACATTTACAGCTCAGTAGCAATGAAGTTTAAATTCCTGTTCTTTCTCACGATGTTATTTGTAATGACATCCGTTTTTTCTCAAGAAAAAAAGGTCTACGATGTTAAAATAAAGGGCGCTAATAAGACAAAGATTTCTTTTATTAAAAAAATCTTAACCACTAAAAATGGGCGAACTTTAGATTCCTTGGTGTTAGATGAAGATATTGTTCGACTTAAGAGATTGCCGGCCATTTCGCATGCGTACTATCAGGTTTTTTACTCTCATGATGAGTTGTATAACGTGTTCATCTACTTGGAAGAGAATAAAACAGTGATTCCACTAGTGAATTTTTGGACATCTACAAATCAGCAGTTTTCTTACAAACTGGGACTGTTTGATTATAATTTCTTGGGAAGAAATATTGCTTTTGGAGGGTTTTATCAAAATAATGGGTTTGATACATATGCACTAAATTTTGGAGCTCCAAATTTATTCTCTAAACGGTTTGGGTTAGCGTTTAATTATCAGGATTGGAAAAGTGAAGAGCCTCTGTATTTTAACAATTTGTCAGCAAATTATATGTACAACAATATTTCCTATGAGGTATTGGGATTGTATGAAGTGAATTTTAAAAATACCTTAAATTTTGGGTTAAATTTCTTTAGTGAAAAGTATAAATATTTAAGTGGAGCAACAGATCCTTCGGTGCCTCAAAATTTGGATTTAGATAAGATATTGTTGAAACTGGTGTATATGTATGATAACCTAGACTATTACTATCAATATGTAGATGGATTTAAAAGCATTTTATACACGCAATACGTAACCTCAAATAATAATTTTCAGGATAAATTCTTTATTGCCTGGAATGATTTCTTTTACTATAAGAGAGTCGGAGATCGAGGTAATTGGGCAAATCGATTACGTATGGGACTATCTTCTAACCAAGAAACACCTTTCGCTCCCTTTGCCTTGGATAATAATGTAAACTTAAGAGGTGTAGGGATTTTGGTAGATAGAGGTACAGGTAGTGTGGTGTTGAATTCTGAATATAGATACACGCTTATAGAAAAGAATTGGTTTGTGTTGCAAGGAAATGCTTTTATAGATGCAGGCACCTGGAGAACGCCAGGAGGAAAGTTGAATGACTTTTTTCAAAGTGAGAACATTCGTATTTTCTCGGGTGTGGGTTTACGATTCATTCATAAGAAGATTTACAATGCCATTTTTAGGATTGATTATGGATATGGTATTACCAGAAACGAATCGAAGGGAATTGTCTTCGGAATAGGACAGTATTTTTAAACGATGTATGAAAAGACTACTTACTATATCATTACTGTCATTTTTCGTTGCCTGCTCTACGAATCCGCAAAAGGAAAAAGGAATTAAAGAAATCGCACGAGAGATCATGGTTGCTTCAAAAAATTGTGCATTAATAACAGTTGATTCATCAGGGGTTGCCAATGCTCGTGCCATGGATCCTTTTTTACCTGAAGAAGATTTTACAGTTTGGATGGCAACGAACCCCAAGAGTAAAAAAGTTCAGGACATTTTAAATAACCCTAAAGTGACATTGTATTATTTTGATAAGAATGATCCCGGTTATGTTACAATTCAAGGGAATGCTACTTTGATAAATGATGCTGATAAAAAAGAAAAATTCTGGAAAGAAGAATGGAAAAACTTTTATAAAGACAGAAAAACAGATTACCTACTAATAAAAGTTATTCCACGAAAACTTAATGTAATCAGTGAACGACATAGAATATTAGGCGACTCTATTACTTGGCGAGCACCCGAAATCAATTTCAACACCAACTAAAATTCTTCTTGTCTTTTTCAAGTTTCTTAACAACACCCGCCACCATCATAATGGAAAGTAGATTCAGAAAAGTAAATATCATCTCTTCCTAAATCTTGTAAAGCGGCTGCCGTTTTATCACAAATAGCAAGCGGTTGATTCTTTAGCAAGATATGCCCCAAGCCATCATCAAAATATTCTTCGTCGCCATAATAGATGGCTGCTTTTCCAGTAAATACACAAGGTCCATCTGTTGGCATCGGATCTTTAATCGCTGCTACCTCAATAGATTCGATATAGATCAGTTCATCTGTATCATAGTTTTTAGGATCCAGAATTCTATAAGGCTTACGAGCTCTAATCTCAATAGTTCCGAAACCAGCATCAGTGAGCATCTTTACATATTCATCAATAGGCAAACTTCCGCTGAGACATAAAGCTCTTAGACGCTCGTCATTACGTAAATTGTCATTCATGGGTTGCTCACAAGTAGGATCGCTCATTACTAATCTACCATGTGGTTTTAAAACACGATACATTTCCGCAATTGCCTTTTTAAGATCCTCCGCTTTAAAAATATTGAACAAGCAATTTTGAGCTGCCACATCTATGGAGTTGTCTTCAACAGGAAGATGTAAAGCATCTCCTTTTTTAAGATCTACGAATTCACTTTTAAACCAATCATTTTGTATTTCTGCTTCGATGAAATTTTTTCGAGACGCATCTAACATTTCATCAACCACATCAATTCCGATCACACCATTTTCTTGACGAGAGAAGTATGAGAATTGTAATAATTCCATACCACCGCCAACACCTACATATAGTATTTTTGGATTATTGGTAAGATCACGTGCATGCACAGTACTTCCGCAACCATAGTTCATCTCCTGCATGATTCGTGGGATCTTTAATCCAGGTAATTCCCAAATGGGATTTGTAGTACAACATAATCCAACATCAGGGATCAATGCAGCTTCTTTATATACATCGTGTGTCGTCTCTAAATAGCTCATTCGTTTTTTATAATTCTTTTAGTAGTTCTTTAAAAAGTGTGATCATTTTTGGTTCCGTTTTTCCTGCTATAGCAATGATATCTTCAATGTCTACTGGTTGTAGATTTTTAGGATCGCATTCGTCGGTCAAAACAGAAACGGCTAAACATTGCAAACCTATTTGATTTGCTGTAATGATCTCTGGAACAGTACTCATCCCAACCGCATCAACTTCAAGAATTTGAAGCATTCTGTACTCAGCTCTTGTCTCCAGTTGAGGGCCTACCACACTTGCATATATGCCCTCATGTAGTTGTATGTCGTTTTGTTTGGCAATAGCTTTCATTCTCGCATTTAAATCTTTATCATACGGTGCAAGCATATCTACGAAGATATTCCCAAATTCATTTGCTCCTTTAAAAGCAAGTGGCGATCCACCTTGAAGGTTCAAGTGATCATCCAATAACATAAGATCTCCCTTTTTGTAAGATAAGTTAATAGCTCCTGCAGCATTAGAAACTAACAATGTCGAAATTCCCAAACCATGCATAGTACGAATACCATAGGTTACTTCCCAGAAGTTATAGCCTTCATAAAAATGAAAACGACCAGACATAACCAATACTTTTTTTCCTGAAAGCTCACCATAAACGAGCTTTCCCGAATGAAACTCTACCGTTGCTACTGGGAAATTAGGGATATCTGTATATGGGATTTCTTTTTCAATGGTTACTTCCTGAATCAATTGTCCAAGACCTGTACCTAAAACAATACCTATTTCAGGGTTATCTATTCCGTTAGATTTTAAATAATCTACGGTTTCTTGGAGTTGTTGCTTTTTCATACTTAGTTAGTTGTTGAGTTAATGTGTTTAACGATATCCTGAATGTTCTTATTCTTTTTATAAAAATCAGATTGAATAAGGTCTTCAAAAGTATCAATATCGTTTTGAGATTCAAGTAAGGATACGGACGTCTTTTGTTCGGATAATTCCTGTAAAGTTACATCTAATAATGTAGATTGACTCCAAGGTTTATTTTCAAAAATTGAAGTGTTCATTTGTGATAGCCCTATTAGGTAATAACCCCCATCTTGTGCTGGACCAAAAACGACATCACTTTTGTCTAGCGCTTTAAAACCAGACTCAATGACCTCTTCTGTAATATTAGGAAGATCTGATCCGATAAGGACAACGTTGTCATAGTTTTGATCAAAACCTTGTTGAAATGCATTTTTCATGCGTTCCCCAAGATCTTCACCTTCCTGAACAAATTTTTCGCCACCTTCCCAGCCGGAAGTGATGATCACATCAGAAAAATAAATGTGCCTATCTGTAGTTACTTTACCAGATTCTTTTTCAGTGATAGAATACAACTGATAATAAATATTAAAGGCTCCTACATCTCCAATGGTTTTAGCAAGTCTTGTTTTTACCTTACCAAGTATAATATTCTTTACAAAAACGATTAATAAATTCTTACTCATAGATCTTCTTGCCTTTTTTTAGCCATTGGCTCCAATACGTGTTGCATACATGTACATTTTCCGTTTCATTATTCTTAACGTCCAAAACACGATATCCTTTATTTTTCCATTCGAAAATACCACCAAATAAATTCAGAACCTTCGTATATCCTGCTTTTTTCAATTTTTCTGCAATATCCTCAGATCTAACTCCCAGAGTGCAATACACTACAATGCGCGCGTTTTTATCGGGCAACATTTTTTTTACTTTTTTCAAGTCAAAGTACTGATACCCTACATAAACTGAGTTCGGTAGATGACTGACACTAAATTCCCTTTTTTCTCTGGCATCTAAAATGATTACATTCGATAGTTTTTGTAAACTATCCACTTGGATATATGGGATCGTCTCAGAATTATACTTTTTAAGTACATCACTTATTTTTTCTTGTGAGAATACAGATGTTGAAGTCAAAAAAAGAATAAAAAGAAACGTTCTCATACTACAAAGTTAAGCAACTACACCTTGACAACTACTACCTGCCCCAGCGGTACATCCATAGCAATGTTGATTAATAATGATGTTTCTATTCTGCAATAACTCTTCATTGTATTCAGAAATATGTTTGACCTTGCTATTAACCTTTAAATTCAGCATTTGATTAAAGTCGCAATCGAACAACCAACCGTCCCAACTAACTGAGATTGTATTCGTGCACATCACATTTTCAACTGCTAAAGGGTTGTAAACCTCAACTAAAGCAAACATATAGTCTTCATAGTTTTCGGAAGCGATCAAATAATCTAAGAATCGACTAATCGGTAAGTTCGTTATGGCAAACAAGCTGTGAAATTCAATATCGAAATCTTCCTTTAAGGCTTTTTTGAAATCATGCTCCAATGCCATTTGATCTCCAGGTAAAAAAGCCCCAGATGGGTTATATACCAGATCTAATTTAAGAGTACTGTCAGGCATTCCATATCCTACCGCATTCAATTCCTGTAATGCTTTTATGGATTTGTCAAAAACCCCATCTCCACGTTGCTTGTCTGTTTTTCCTCTTGTCCAGTGAGGCATAGAAGATACGACATGCACGTTATGTTTTTTAAAGAATTCAGGTAGGTCATAGTACTTTTTATTCGCACGAATGATGGTAAGATTAGAACGAACAATAAAATCTTGAATACCAGCTTTTGAGGCTTCTTCTACGAACCATCTAAAATTTGGATTCATTTCTGGTGCACCTCCTGTCAGGTCTAGAGTATGTGCCCCTGTTTTTTTTATGACCTCTAAACATTGCTGCATAGTCTCTATGGTCATAATTTCCTTCCGATCTGGTCCTGCATCTACATGACAATGTGCACAAACCTGATTACACATGTATCCTAAGTTTATCTGTAGAATCTCCAATTTTTTTGGACGTAAAGGAAACTGGTTCGTTTCCTTAATTTTTTTTGCGAACGTAGGCAATTCACCATTGGCAAAGATACCATTAGACAAAATTTCTAACTGACGTTCTGTATTCGCAAGGTCATTATTTCTTGCTAAAAGAGATTTTTTTGCCATGTACTTACATTTCAAGCTTGTCCACCTTGTTCATCATCTGAACACCATGAACTAGAGTTGCTCCACTTTTAATAGCGGCTCCTACATGAACCGCTTCCATCATTTCTTCCTTGGTAATACCTCTTTGCAAGCCATCTTTGGTATAAGCATCTATGCAATACGGACATTGTTCTGTATGTGCTACTGCTAATGCGATTAATGACTTTTCTCTAGCACTTAGAGCACCTTCTTCAAATACTTTTCCATAATACTCGAAGAACTTATTGCCAAGCTCTTCACTCCATTCTGTTATGTTTCCGAATTTTCTTAGGTCGGAAGGGTCATAATATGTTTTTGACATAAATTGTTATTTGCTATTCAAACTCCAGTCGTATGGCAGGTACTTTATTTTAGCTTTTTTACTGATGGCTACATTCGAATACCTATTGAGATAATCGATTACAGAACCATTCGTTGTAAAATCACCTTTGAACCAGTTAAAGATCTCAGAAATTTGAACACTGTTCTTTTTTAGTTTGTTTCTTGTGGTATCATTAACAAAGTCTTTCATCAATGATTCCAATGCCGAATCTACATTTTCAGCAGTAAAAGCAAAGTTAGCTAATTTCGGACAAGAACCTGATGCACAATTTACGCCTACATGAATTCTAGGGTCTTTGAATTTTTTCCTAAGAATTTCATGTTCCACATAATCTAAAGTATAGGTTTTTCCACCTGCCTTTACAAACGGAATCTTCCAAGCTGTTTTTCCATCCTCCTTAATATTAGTAATACTTTTTAAAGGATAGTTGGATAAAATGATC
Organism: Asprobacillus argus; assembly: GCF_032248395.1. NCBI lineage: Bacteria > Pseudomonadati > Bacteroidota > Flavobacteriia > Flavobacteriales > Flavobacteriaceae > Asprobacillus > Asprobacillus argus. The sequence continues at coordinate 82,647 of NZ_JAVTTO010000001.1, read as the reverse complement.
TTTATCGTATAAGCATTATAGACATTGATCCAAAAAGCCATTTCAGTATTGTCTGATGCAAAACTTGTGGTATTTGTCTTTTCTAATGAAGCTAAGTAAGTATCTAATTTTGCTTCATCCTTTTTAAAAGCTTTATAATCTACATCTCCTTTTTCATTAACATGATTTTGTAATAAATCATTAAATGCAGAAGTCTGTGAATGTAAATTGCCAATCGATAGTATTAATATAAGTATAAATAACCTTTTCATCATTTCTATAGTTTCATGTTGTGACATTTTAGACGAAAGGAACCAAGAATGTTTACAGAGAAATTGAATTTAGATTATTGGCTAGTATTTTCAATGTCATTCTTTAATTCAATACTTATTCTTTCATGGATTTCTTGACCAGGTTTTAAGCCAAAGTATTTTCTGAATGCATAAACGACAGCATATAAAATTGGAGTGTCTAGTGCCGCAATCATTATTTTGAAGATAATCCCACTTATTAGTAATCCTGAGAAATTCTCCCATCCAATAATTCCAAAAGAACAAAGTAGCAATAGAACCGTTAATGTGTCTATAATTTGAGAAGAGAAGGTAGAAAAATTATTTCTAAGCCAAAGGTGTTTCCCTTTTGTGAATTTTTTCCAAAAATGATAAATTCTAATGTCAATAAATTGCGCGAATAAGTAAGCCATCATCGAAGCTAAAACAGCCAATGGCGCCGCTCCAAAAACGTTAACAAAAGTAGTGTCATTTACAGGGGACCAGGGAGTTGCGGGAACTTCTTGAGAAACATAAATAATGGCTAGTGAAAAGAAGGAGGCAAAAATTCCGGCAATCACCACTTGATTCGCTTTCTTTTTTCCATAGATTTCGGATAAAATATCAGTGATTAAGAAGGTAATAGGATAGGGTAATAAACCTACAGAAACTTCAAAAAGCTTTGAGCCAAAAATTTCAACATCAAAAGGGTACCAATAGAAAAACTTTTGAAAAATTAAATTCGAAGTAACTAATGAAGCAATAAAGAGGGCGGCTAAAATTAAAAAAACAATCTCAGCATGTGATTTTTTCTGTTCAGTCATAAAGCTAAAGTACTAATTCTTGAAGAGATTCTGAAACGAGTAGAGGATGATAAGATAAATTCCTATTTTTGCCCTCACAATCAACAAAGATAAAAATGAAAGCATATATTTTTCCAGGTCAAGGAGCGCAGTTTACAGGAATGGGTTTAGACTTGTATGAAAACTCTCCGTTGGCCCAAGAGCTTTTTGAAAAAGCAAATAGTATTCTTGGATTTAGTATTACCGATGTAATGTTTGAAGGAACTCCAGAAGAATTGAAGCAAACCAAGGTTACTCAGCCAGCGATCTTCTTGCATTCAGTGATTTTAGCGAAGGTTTTAGGAAATTCATTTCAACCGGAAATGGTAGCAGGACATTCATTAGGGGAATTGTCAGCGCTCGTGGCAGCTGAGGTATTATCTTTTGAGGATGGATTGAAATTAGTGTCACAAAGAGCTATGGCCATGCAAAAAGCATGTGAAGCACAAGCTTCAACAATGGCAGCTGTTTTAGGTTTAGAAGATGAGCTGGTTGAACAAGTTTGTAATGATATTGAAGGAGTTGTGGTGGCTGCTAATTATAACTGTCCAGGACAGCTAGTAATTTCTGGAGAGGTTAGCGCTATAGAAAAAGCTTGTGAAGTATTGACTGAAAAAGGAGCCCGTAGAGCACTGGTGTTACCTGTGGGAGGAGCATTTCATTCTCCAATGATGGAACCTGCAAGAGAAGAGTTAGCGGCAGCAATAGGGGCAACAGCTTTTAATGAGCCAACATGCCCAGTATATCAAAATGTACCTGCAAAAGCAGTTACAAATGCCGAAGAGATTAAGGAAAATCTAATAGCACAATTAACGGCCCCTGTAAAGTGGACACAATCCATTCAAGCCATGATAGCAGATGGAGGAACTGAGTTTGTAGAAGTTGGTCCAGGAAAAGTATTACAAGGGTTAATGCGAAAGATAGATAGAAGCGTCGCTGCAAGCGGAGCTATCTTTGAAGGATAAACTAAAGACAATAAATAAAAAGCCCGTTCTATAACTGAAATAAATTCAGCTAAAAGAACGGGCTTTTTGTATATTTAAAGGCTAACAAAACGATTTAGTATCATCTTGAAAAAAGAAGGAAGAAAGGACGAAATACTTAAAGTGGCTGCAAGACTTTTTAAAAAGAAAGGGTATGCGGCCGTAACTATGCGAGATATAGCAAAAGCTTTAGATATTAAAGCAGCTAGCTTGTACAATCATATTAGCTCAAAGCAAGAAATTCTTAAAATGATTATTATTTCTATTGCTGAAGAGTTTACTGAAGAAATGAATGTGATATATACTAACGATGTGAGTAGTATTGAAAAATTGAAAAAGATTGTAGCCCTCCATGTTAATATTGCATACAAGAATTCCTACGGAATGGCTTCCTTAAATAATGATTGGATGCACCTTGAAGAACAATTGGAGTATTACTTAGAATTACGAAACAGCTACGAGGATAATTTTAGAAGCATCATCAAAGAAGGCATTAATGCCAACGAAATTATACATGGTAATACCGAGATTATGTTATTTTCCATCTTATCAACGTTAAGATCGTTATACCTATGGATTCCTAAAAAAGAGGAACTAAAATCAGAAGAACTTGTTAATAATCTAAATCAGGTTTTGATAGATGGGATACGAAATCATTAAAAATAAATTTTGTATTTTTGACAAGCAAACTAACAGTTGTTAGTTTTAATAATTACTCAAACAATTTTGTTTATTAATGGCTGAATTTCATCAAGTAAAAGTTGCTCAGATTTATAAAGAGACTAAAGATACTGTGGTTGTCGAATTTGATATTCCAGAACAACTTCATGCTAATTTTAGTTTTAAGCAAGGGCAGCACTTAACATTACGTAAATTAATAAACGACGAAGACATTCGTCGTTCCTATTCATTATGTACGAGTCCATTGGATAGTAAATGGAAAGTTGCAATAAAGCAAATCCCTGGTGGTGTATTTTCAAATTATGCCAATAATGAGCTCAGAGCAGGTGATACTATTGAAATAATGGAACCATCAGGAAATTTTTACATAGATATTGATGCAGCAGCTGCCAATAATTATATAGCTTTTGCTGCTGGTAGTGGTATTACGCCAATGTTGTCTATCATAAAAACGCATTTGCATGCTGAGCCTAATAGCACATTCAAGCTATTCTATTTAAATAGGACCGTAAAATCCATTATCTTTAAAGAAGAAATAGAGCAACTGAAAAATGAGTTCTTTGGACGTTTTCAGGTATTTTATTTTTTGACAAAGGAGCAACGAGATATTCCATTTTTAAATGGACGTTTTGATACAGAAAAACTAAGTGTTTTAACCAAGACATTTATAGATGTTCCAGATACAAATCATTGTTTTATTTGTGGACCTCAAGAAATGATTTTTTTAATAAGAGATCATTTAGAGGCAGCAGGGTTAAGCAAGGAGAACATACATTATGAATTATTCTTTTCTGGAGATCCAGGAGACAATACCCATATTGCTGAAGTGCTAGAACAAAAAGTTGAAGGTACGGATGTTACCATTATAGATGGAGGAAAGGAATTCCATTTTATTATGGAGGATGAGTATGATAATATCCTGGATGGAGCATTGGCGGCTGGAGCAGATTTACCTTTTGCTTGTAAAGGAGGAGTTTGTAGTACGTGTAAATGCAAAGTAGTGGAAGGTTCAGTTGAGATGAAAATTAACTATGCGTTAGATGAAAAAGAAGTAGGGCAGAAGCTAGTTTTAAGCTGTCAAGCCGTGCCAACTACAGAAAAAGTAGTAGTAGATTTCGATGTTTAAAATATAAACTCAACAGATATGAGTGAAGAACAAATAAAAAATTTAGAAGATCAATTTGAAGCGCGGATTGCCCGTGATGAAAAAATTGAACCTAAGGACTGGATGCCAGAGAAGTATCGTAAGACACATATTAGACAAATGTCTCAGCATGCGCATTCCGAAATTATTGGAATGCTTCCAGAAGGGAATTGGATTACACGTGCGCCTTCTTTAAGAAGAAAAGTAGCACTACTTGCTAAGATTCAAGATGAAGCAGGGCATGGATTATATTTATACAGTGCTTGCGAAACATTAGGCGTTTCTAGAGAAGAGTTATATGATCAACTTCACTCAGGAAAAGCAAAGTATTCAAGTATTTTTAATTACCCAACAGTAACCTGGGCAGACATGGGCGCGATTGGTTGGTTAGTTGATGGAGCGGCAATCATTAATCAAGTACCATTATGTAACACCTCTTATGGACCCTATGCACGTGCTATGATTCGTGTATGTAAAGAAGAAAGCTTTCATCAACGTCAAGGGTATGAGATTATGATCAAATTAGCGAATGGTACGCCAGAGCAAAAAGAAATGGCACAAGATGCCTTAAATCGCTGGTGGTGGCCTAGCTTAATGATGCTGGGACCAACAGACGATGTGTCTGTTCATACAGCTCAGTCTATGAAATGGAAGCTAAAACGTAAGTCCAATGACGATTTACGTCAACAATTTATAGATCAAACAGTGCCTCAAGCAGATTTAATCGGATTGACAGTTCCTGATCCAGACCTAAAATGGAATGAAGAACGACAGAGTTATGATTTTGGAGAAATTGATTGGGATGAGTTCTGGCAGGTGGTAAAAGGCCATGGGCCTTGTAATAAAGAGCGTATGAGTGCTAGAGTTAATGCTTGGGAACGAGGAGAATGGGTGAGAGATGCTGCAATGGCATACGCAGAAAAGAAAACAAATAAAAAACTTAATAAAGCCATTTAAAATGAAGAAAAACTGGCCACTTTGGGAAGTCTTCGTAAGAAGTAAAAACGGATTAGAACATCGTCATTTTGGAAGCCTTCATGCTGCTGATGCAGAAATGGCTTTAGAGAATGCACGTGATGTATATACCAGACGCAATGAAGGTGTTAGTATTTGGGTAGTAGAATCAAAAGATATTACGGCATCGAACCCAGAAAACAATGGTGAACTATTTGAGCCTGCTCAAGATAAAGTATATCGTCACCCCACTTTTTATGATTTGCCGGACGAAGTAAAACACATGTAATGAAAGAGAGTTTATATAAATATATATTAGGTATTGCGGATAATTCTTTGATTCTTGGACAAAGATTAGGAGAGCTTTGTGGACATGGTCCAAGTTTAGAAACTGATATCGCTTGCACGAATATGTCATTGGACTTATTTGGACAAGTACGTAGCTATTACCAGTATGCTGCTAAAATTGCTGATGATGAAAGAACTGAAGATGATATCGCCATGTTGCGTAAAGAGCGAGAATATGTAAATGTATTATTGGTAGAACAACCTAATATAGATTTCGCATATACTATGGCACGTCAATTTTTGTTTGACGTATATCATTCATTGTTCCTACAAGAGTTACAAAAAAGTAAAGATTTAACCCTATCAGCAATTGCGAATAAATCCATTAAAGAAGTGAGTTATCATTTACGATTTTCTTCAGATTGGATGAGACGTTTGGGAGATGGAACAAAAATCAGTCATCAGAAAATGCAGGACGCTATTGATGGACTATGGACCTATACAGATGAATTATTCCATCAAACAAAAGCCGATAAAGAAATGGTTGAAGCGGGTGTAGGAGTAGACGTGACTAAATTAAAAGAAACTTATTACAATAACGTAACGGAGATTTTAGAAGAAGCCACTCTTAAAACTCCTGAATCTAAATGGTTTCAAAAAGGAGGTAAAGAAGGAATTCACACAGAGCATTTAGGATACTTATTAAGTGATTTGCAATATATGCAACGCACATACCCAAAAATGGAATGGTAAAATGACAACTGTAGAACAGCACATAGATAATATACTCGTTCCAATATTGGAGGGTGTTTCAGATCCTGAAATTCCAGTATTATCAATTATGGATATGGGTGTTGTCCGTTCTGCGGTTATTATGAATAATATTGTGAAGGTTGAGATTACACCAACGTATAGTGGTTGCCCTGCTATGGACGTGATAGGAGATGATATACAAAAAGTATTAAAAGAGGCTGGATTTGAGTCAGAAATTGAATTAATCTTAGCCCCAGCTTGGACTACCGACTGGATTACTCCCAGAGGTAGAAAAGCGTTAGAAGATTATGGAATCGCAGCACCTTTAGATGCAGAAGCAGATAAGGATGTTTTATTACACGAAAAACGATTAGTTAAATGTACTAATTGTGGTTCTCATAATACGAAATTAGTAAGTCAGTTTGGTTCAACTGCATGTAAAGCGCAGTTTCAATGTGACGATTGTCAAGAACCATTCGATTATTTTAAATGTCTTAAATAGACAAATAATAACATAGGCATGAGTAATAATTCAATTCTTTTAAAAATTGAAAACGGTGTAGCGCAAATTGCACTGAATAGACCAGAAGTGTTCAATAGCTTTAATCGAGAAATGGCTCTGGCTTTGCAGAAAACATTTGACACGTGTGAAGCCGATGACAGTGTGAGGGCTATTGTATTAACTGGAAATGGAAAAGCATTTTGTGCCGGACAAGACCTGAAAGAGGTTACGTCTCCTGAGTTAAATCCAGGATTTAAGAAAATATTAGAGGAGCACTATAATCCGATCATTTTAAGAATACGAAATTTAAAAAAACCAGTGATAGGAGCGATAAATGGGGTGGCCGCTGGAGCAGGTGCAAATATTGCGTTGGCGTGTGATATTGTGGTAGCAAATGAAAGAGCTAGTTTTATTCAGGCTTTTAGCTTAATCGGTCTTATACCAGATAGTGCAGGAACCTATTTCTTACCAAGATTAATTGGATTTCAGAAAGCATCGGCATTAGCTATGTTAGGAGATAAAATAAGTGCAGAAGAAGCAGAACGACTGGGAATGATCTATAAGTATGTTTCATCAGAAGAGTTTGAAGGAACAATTGAAAAGTTGGCGATCAAGTTGGCGAATATGCCAACGAAAGCACTAGGGATGATCAAAGAATTATTCAATTCTTCAATGACAAACACATTAGAAGAGCAATTAGCAATGGAATCGAAATATCAAATAGAAGCTGCACAAAGTGAAGACTACGCAGAAGGAGTTGCCGCTTTTATAGAAAAAAGAAAACCAAACTTTAAAGGACAATAAATGAACGTCGGAATTATTGGTTCAGGAACCATGGGAAGTGGAATTGCACAAGTTGCAGCGACTTCAGGTTGTAAAGTAAAACTCTACGATACACATCAGAATGCTTTAGATAAAAGTAAAGCATCTTTAGAAAAGATATTATCCAGATTGATTGAAAAAGGACGGATAGATGCAGATGAGAAGTCAAGAATCCAAGGGAATATCTCTTACGTAAGTAACTTAGAAGATTTACATGATTCAAACCTCACTATAGAGGCGATCATTGAAAATTTAGACATCAAGCAAAAAGTTTTTTCAAAATTGGAAAGCTATGTGGCGGATGATTGCATCATTGCATCAAACACATCTAGTTTATCCATTGCATCCATTGCATCTTCTTTAGAAAAACCAGAGCGATGTGTTGGAATTCATTTTTTTAACCCAGCACCGCTAATGAAATTGGTTGAGGTAATTCCTGCAATACAAACATCAAAAGAAGTTTTAGATAAGTCAGTAGAAACTATTACCAATTGGAAAAAGGTTGTTGCCGTAGCTAAAGATACACCTGGGTTTATCGTAAATCGAGTAGCAAGACCATTTTATGGAGAGTCATTGCGAATTTATGAAGAAGGGTTGGCCGATTTTGCGACTATTGATTGGAGTTTAAAAACATTAGGAGGTTTTAGGATGGGACCTTTTGAGTTGATGGACTTCATTGGAAATGATGTTAATTATACCGTAACAGAAACTGTTTTTACAGCATTTTATTTTGATCCAAGATACAAGCCAGCATTTACTCAGAAACGTTTTTCTGAAGCGGGTTATTTAGGAAGAAAATCAGGAAAAGGATACTATGACTATTCGGAAGGAGCTGTAAAAGTTGCTCCAACAGAAGATAAAGATTTAGCAAAACAAATTTTCGATAGAGTATTGGTTATGCTAATTAATGAGGCAGCAGATGCGTTGTTTTTAAATATTGCTTCTGCAGAAGATATTGACAATGCAATGACTAAAGGGGTGAATTACCCAAAGGGATTGTTGGCTTGGGCAGATGAAAAAGGCATCGATTGGTGTGTAAACACATTAGATGGTTTGTATAATGAATATCACGAAGACAGATACCGTTGTAGTCCACTTTTAAGGAAAATGAATAGAGAAAACAAAAGGTTCTTTTAAATGAAAGGAGAACAAATCCCATATAAAATGCTAAGTCAAGATGCCTTTAGCCAGTGGCTGGGAATCGAAATTTTAGAATGCGAAATCGGACGGTGTAAGGTCGGAATGACGATTCGCAAGGAAATGCTGAATAGTATGGACAAAGCTCATGGTGGAATTAGTTATTCATTGGCAGATACAGCGTTTGGGTTTGCAGCAAATACACATGGCAAGTTTGCAGTATCAATTGAAACATCGATCAATCATATTGAGGCCTTGAACGAAGGAGATGTCCTAGTAGCAGAATCGATTATTGAAAAAGTAAATAATAAACTAGGCTTCAACATTATTGAAGTCAAAAGAGGAAATGAATTAGTAGCCTTATTCAAAGGCGTAGTATATAGAACACAAAAGAACTGGGAAGAATAATATGGAAGCATATATCATAGATGGAATAAGAACTCCAATTGGAAGTTATAAAGGAACTTTATCAGCCGTTCGTACTGACGATTTAGGTGCGCTTGTTATTGAAGAAATTGTTAAGCGAAACCCCAATATTCCGAAAGCGGCATATGACGATGTAATCATGGGATGTGCTAATCAAGCAGGAGAAGATAATCGGAATGTTGCTAGAATGTCATCATTATTAGCTGGGTTGCCATTTACAGTTCCTGGAGAAACCGTGAATCGTTTATGTAGTTCTGGATTGTCGGCAATCATTCATGCGAACAGAGCGATCAAGGCAGGTGATGGAGATATTTTTATTTCTGGAGGTGTTGAAAACATGACCAGAGGTCCATATGTAATCGCAAAACCTTCAAGCGCTTTTGGAAACGATTCTAAAATGTACGATTCAAGTTTTGGATGGCGTTTTATCAATCCGAAAATGCATAAGATGTATGGGACAGATGGAATGGGAAATACCGCTGAGAATCTAGTAGAGAAATATAATATTTCTAGAGAAGATCAAGATGCTTTTGCATATTGGAGTCAAATGAAAGCTTCTAAAGCACAAGAAAATGGAAGGTTGGCAAAGGAGATTGTCACAGTGGAGATTCCACAACGTAAAAAAGATCCTATTCAATTTTCAAAAGATGAGTTTGTAAAACCAACAACATCAAAAGAAATTTTAGCAAAGTTACGTCCTGCTTTCAAGAAAGAAGGCGGAAGTGTTACTGCTGGAAATTCCTCGGGATTAAACGATGGAGCGGCAGCAACGATTATTGCATCTGAAGAGGCAATTAAGAAATATAATTTGAAACCCATGGCTAGAATTGTAAGCTCTGCTGTGGTTGGAGTGGAACCAAAAATTATGGGGATTGGACCTGTTCAAGCTTCTAATAAAGCATTAGAAAAAGCTGGTTTAACCATGGATGATATAGATATTATTGAGTTGAATGAGGCATTTGCTGCACAAGCATTGGCATGTACAAGAGCTTGGGGGTTGGCAGATGATGATGCAAGATTAAATCCAAATGGAGGCTCTATTGCTATAGGACACCCTTTGGGAGTTACAGGAGCAAGAATTGCTTATTCTGCAGCTTTAGAATTACATGAGCAACAAAAGAGGTATGCATTGGTTACGATGTGTATTGGAGTTGGACAAGGATATGCAGCAATTATAGAAAGAGTTTAGTCATGAAAAAAATACAACACTACGTTACAGGGCAATGGTTAGAAGGTAAAGAAGAAGGAACGCCTATTTATGATGCAATTACTGGAGAAATAGTCTCTAACGTTGCTATTGAGGGATTAGATATTCCAGAAATTCTTCAATATGGAAGAACCAAAGGAGGAGAAGTACTTCGAAAAATGACATTCCAAGAACGTGGAAACATGTTAAAGAAATTAGCCTTGTATTTAACGAAACGTAAAAATGAATTTTACGAATTAAGTTATAGAACAGGAGCAACCAAAGTAGATAGTTGGATTGATATTGAGGGAGGTTTTGGAAACCTATTTGCCAATGCATCCTTGAGAAAATTATTTCCAAATCAATCCTATCATGTAGAAGGAGATCCTATCGATTTATCTCGTGGAGGTCGTTTCATGGCACATCATATTATGGTTCCTAAAAAAGGAGTTGCCGTACACATTAACGCGTTTAATTTTCCTGTTTGGGGAATGTTAGAAAAATGTGCTGTTAACTGGATGGCAGGAGTTCCAGCTGTGGTTTTGCCTGCACCATCGTCCTCTTATTTAGCGGAGGCTGTGGCTAGAGTAATTGTTGATTCTGGAATTTTACCAGAAGGAGCTTTGCAAATTATTAATGGAACCGTAAGAAATATTCTGGATACCGTAGAATCTCAAGATGTAGTGACCTTTACAGGATCAGCGGCCACAGGGCGTATATTAAAAGCGCACCCAAGAATCATCCAAGAAGCCGTGCCATTTACTATGGAAGCGGATTCGCTAAATGCATCTATCTTGGGAGAAGATGCTGTACCAGGAACACCAGAATTTGACCTTTTTATTAAAGAGGTTCGAAAAGAAATGACCGTAAAAGCAGGACAGAAGTGTACTGCAATTCGACGTATCATTGTACCTGAAAACTTGGTAGAAGATGTGCAAATCTCTTTAGGAAAAGCTTTGGATAAAGTTACTATCGGAGATCCAAGATTGAAAGAAGTACGAATGGGATCATTAATTAGTAAACAACAAGTAGAAGCAGTTCGAAATTCCGTACAAGATATTGCTAAAGAAGCGGAGATAGTATATGGAAGTCTGGATAAAATAGAGACGGTTGGAGCGGATGCTAAAAAAGGCGCTTTTATTAGTCCAATCTTGTTAAGAGCAGATAACCCTTTTAAAAATACCGCTATTCATGAGCGTGAAGCTTTTGGTCCAGTAAGTACCATTATGCCCTATAAAAACTTAAATGAAGCAATTACCTTAGCTCAAATGGGTAAAGGTTCTCTCGTATCTTCCATTGCGACAAATGATGATAAGATTGCTAAAGATTATGTAGTAAATGCTGCCAGTCATCATGGACGAATTTTGGTGATAAATAGAGATAGTGCAAAAGAAAGTACAGGTCACGGTTCTCCTTTACCGACGTTAGTACACGGTGGTCCAGGTAGAGCTGGAGGTGGAGAAGAAATGGGGGGAATGCGTGGAGTGAAGCACTACTTGCAACGAACGGCTATTCAAGGTTCTCCTACTACGTTAACCGAGATTACAGGAATATACCAGCCTAATGCTAAGTACAAGGAAGCGGCACAACATCCGTTTAAATATCATTGGGAAGATATTCAGCCAGGGATGTCGTTAAAGACACATAAAAGAACATTTACCGATACAGATATTATCAATTTTGCCAACTTAACCTGGGATCATTTTTATGCGCATACGGATATTACTTCTTTGGACGGAAGTATTTTCGAAAAAAGAACAGCTCATGGGTATTTCATTATTTCAGCCGCTGCAGGCTTGTTCGTATATCCGAATAAAGGACCTGTTTCAGCAAATTACGGGTTAGAAGAGTGCAGATTCTTACGCCCTTTGTATCATAATGACACGGTATATGTGCGTTTAACATGTAAGCAAAAGGTAGACAGAGATGTTGCAAATGCAGAGCATCCAAGTGGAATCGTAAAATGGTTTGTGGAGGTATTCGATGCTGAAGATGAATTAGTGGCTATTGCTACTATTTTAACAATGGTACAAAAGAAACAAGAAACATTCGTAGAAATGACCGAATCAAAGATTAAAGAATGTTTGAATAAACTTACTGAAGATACAAAACCTGAATGGGGATCCATGACAGCACAGCATATGCTAGAACATGTGGAGTATACCTATAGAATTGCTTCAGGAGAAATTCAAGATTTTGGGGTTACGACTCCAGAAAAGATCTTAGAGAAAGTACATGCGACTTTGTATAACTATGAAAAAATGCCGCGAGGATACGATTTTCCTTTAGCAAAGGAATCGGAAATTGAAAAATTGAAACATGAAAACCTTGATGAAGCTAAACAGCAATTTTTAGAAGCCCGCTCAGAATACTTAGAATATTTCAAGGAAAACCCTAGTGCTACTCTGAAAAATGCAGTATTTGGAGACTTAAATAAATATGAATGGTATTTAATGGAGCGAAAACATTTGAATCACCATTTTGAACAATTTGGATTATTATAAAAGATGACACAACCATACGTAAAACAGACCATAGAAAACGAAGTAGCTTATATTGAATTTTTTCACCCAGCTCATAACTCGTTGCCAGGAAATATATTGGCAGAATTAGCGCAAGCAATTACCGATGCAGGAAAAAACGATGAGATAAAAGTTATCGTTTTAAAGAGTGGAGGACAACGAACTTTTTGTGCAGGAGCGAGTTTTAAAGAATTGATTCATATTAATGATGAAGCAACAGGGAAAGTATTTTTCTCTGGATTTGCAAATGTGATTAACGCCATGCGTAAATGCCCAAAGTTTATCATTGGTAGAATACAAGGAAAAACTGTTGGAGGAGGTGTTGGTCTAGCAGCTTCTACAGATTATTGTATGGCAACAAAGTTTGCGGCTATCAAGTTGAGCGAGTTAAATATTGGAATCGGACCTTTTGTGGTTGGACCTGCAATTGAACGAAAAATGGGCTTAAGTGGCATGTCTCAAATTGCTATTGATGCGAATACATTTTATACGGCAGAATGGGCAAAACAAAAAGGATTGTTTACTCATGTTTATGAAAGTACGGAAGAACTAGACGAAGCTGTTAAAAAGACTGCTGAGCATTTATGCACATATAACACAGAAGCGATGAAAGAAATGAAAAAAGTATTCTGGAAAGGAACTGATGATTGGGATACTTTGTTAGCGGAACGTGCAGCAACTAGTGGGAGATTGGTGTTGTCTGATTTCACTAAGGAAAAATTGAAAGGCTTTAAGTAATGATTTATTCTTTCCAAGGATATATACCCGTTGTACACGAATCCAGTTTTGTGCATCCACTAGCAGCAGTAACTGGAAATGTAATTATAGGAAAGTATTGTTACATCGGTCCTGGAGCTGCAATTCGCGGTGATTGGGGTCAAATTATTCTGGAAGATGGTGTAAATGTGCAGGAGAACTGTACGGTGCATATGTTCCCTGGAAAATCGATAACGTTAAAGGAAAGTGCTCATATAGGCCATGGAGCTATTATTCACGGCGCTAATATTGGAAGAAATGTATTAGTCGGAATGAACACTGTGATTATGGATGATGCAGAAATCGGAGACGAGAGCATTATCGGTGCAATGGCTTTTGTAAAAGCAGAAACCAAGATTCCAAAAAGAAGTTTGGTGGTTGGAAATCCGGCCAAAGTGATCAAAGAAGTCAGTGATGAAATGATCGCGTGGAAGACGAAAGGGACTCAATTGTATCAGCAGTTACCGAAAGATTGTCATGATAGTTTAAGAGAAGTAGTGCCCTTGAGAGAAGTTCCCAAGGATAGACCAGGACAAGAAGCGGTATATAAGACGCTAAGAGAACAGTTTAAGAAATGATTAAGCGAGTAGTTTCTCCAAATCAATTTCATTGGTTTCTTTTGATGTAGAAAGTGTAATTAAACTTTGTACATTTCCTAGGTAAGGAAGTAACGTTAATTTTGTGATGATGAATTTTTCATAAGCTTCAATATCTTCCACTACTAATTTCAATAAGTAATCGAAATTCCCACTAACTCGATGACATTCAATAACCTCAGGAAAACCTTGAATTTCTTTTACAAACTTCTCAAGGTAACTTCGAGTATGACCCTGTAACGTAATACCCACAAACACGACTTGTTTTAACCCCAATTTCTTGTAGTCTAGTCTAGCTACATAATTAGATATATAACCTTCTTTTTTTAACTTCTTTATTCTTTCAAAAATAGGAGTGGTAGAAAGTCCCATTTCTTCGGCAATACTTTTAATAGTACGATCAGAATCACGTTGTAGGATTCGCATGATTTCAATATCTAGATTGTCTAATTTCATGAGTAAATGGTGAAAATATTATTTTAAACTATAAATATATGTCATTAAAAGAATAAAAATACATTAAATGTTTATTTTTTAGAATAAAAACATATATAAAGAGGTTTCAAAACGTTTTAAAACGATTTATGAGATATAATTTGTAATTTTATTCCTTGTAAAAATCAACACTATTTATGGAATTTGAACTGAAAATGCCTCGTTTAGGCGAGAGTATAAGTGAAGCAGCTATTATAACTTGGTTCAAATCTGTAGGCGACCCTATAGATGAAGATGAAATGCTTCTGGAAGTAGCTACTGATAAGGTTGATTCTGAAATACCATCCACCGTTTCTGGAGTTATTAAAGAGATTCGTTTTGAGCCGAACGCTGTGGTTGAAGTTGGCGCTATTATAGCGATCATTGAAACGGATGGTACAGTGAGTTCATCTCCAAAAAAAGAAACGGAAGAGAAAGTACCTATTCAAAAGAAAAAGAAAGCTTCTGTAAAAAAATCAGTGACTGCACGTCAAAATAACAACACGTTTTTTTCACCTTTAATTATTTCGATAGCAAAAGAACGGCATATTAGTTTTGAAGAGCTAGCTAGAATTCCAGCTACAGGAAAAGATGGTAGACTTAGAAAAAGTGATTTGTTTCAATATATTGATGATGGAAGACCTTTCCAATTTGTACAACCTTCAGCGGAACCTGATCCTACCGCATATAGAATTCCTCAGTTGAATCTGGATAAAGGAACGGGCAAAATTGTGAAAATGGATAGAATGCGTCAAATGATCGCGGATCATATGGTGTACTCAAAACATACGTCGCCGCATGTTACTGCCTATGTAGAAGCAGATCTAACCGATATGGTGGCCTGGAGAAATGCAAACAAGATTGCTTTTCAGGATAGTCATAATGAAAGGTTAACATTCACACCTTTATTTGTAGAAGCTGTTGCAAAAGCGGTCAAAGACTTTCCTATGATCAACGTTTCTGTTGATGGAGAAAACATTATTGTTAAAGAAAGTATCAATATTGGAATGGCAACCGCACTACCAAGTGGAAACCTTATTGTTCCTGTAGTTAAGCAAGCAGATACTAAAGATTTAGTAGAGCTGGCAAAAGATGTAAATGTCTTGGCAGGTAAAGCTAGAGAGAACAAATTACAAGCAGATGATATTCAAGGAAGTACATTCACTATATCCAATGTAGGAACCTTCGGAAGTGTTATGGGAACTCCTATTATCAATCAACCCGAGGTAGCGATCTTGGCGTTAGGAATTATAAAGAAACGAGCTGAAGTATTAGAAACTCCTGAGGGAGATGAAATTGCTATCAGAAGTATGATGTATTTATCACTTTCATTTGATCATAGAGTGGTGGATGGATATTTAGGCGGAAGCTTTTTACGCCGTGTTGCAGATTATTTAGAACAATTCGATACAAAAAGAACTATATAAACATGTCATATACTATAGAAATTCAGAAAGTTGCAAAATCAAAAGTTGAGGATTTAGATTTCGATCATATTCCATTAGGTACTGCGTTTACGGATCACATGTTCATTTGTGATTATGCTAATGGAGCATGGGATACTCCTAGGATAGTGCCATTAGAACTAATACCTACACATCCAGCTGCAATGGCATTGCACTATGGACAGGCTATTTTTGAAGGAATGAAGGCAACTGTAGATACCCATGGTAATCCAATGCTGTTCCGAGCAGATAAGAATGCAACGAGGTTAAATTTTAGTGCAGATAGAATGGGGATGCCGAGCTTTCCCGAAGACCTATTTGTAGAAGGATTAAAACAATTGGTAGCATTAGAACGGAACTGGATTCCACCACAAGATGGAAGTGCATTGTATCTAAGGCCGTTTATGTATGCTGATGAGCCTTTTATCGGAATGAGAGCCGCAAACAATTACAAGTTTATTATCATGGCATCTCCTGCTGGCCCTTTTTTTACAAAACGAATCAAACTATATGCTGAAACTAAATATATCAGAGCTATGGCTGGTGGAACTGGAGAAGCAAAAGCAGCTGGAAATTATGCTGCTGCAATTCGCCCTACGGAAATAGCTAAGTCAAAAGGCTATGACCAAGTGCTGTGGCTAGATGCTGTTGAACATAAGTATATACAGGAAGTAGGAACGATGAATATCTTCTTTAAGATTGACGGGAAGTTTATAACTCCAGAAAGAAAGGGAGCGATTTTAGATGGAATTACAAGAATGAGTGTAATTGATATATTACGTCATAAAGGATATGAGGTAATTGAACGCCCCATCACCATTGATGAGATAGAAAAAGCTTCTAACAATGGAATATTAGAAGAAGCTTTCGGAACAGGAACAGCGGTGGGAATTGCATACATTCAGGAAATAGGTATAGACGATAAAACGATACATGTATCTGATAAAAGCCCAGTAGGGTTAGATGTAAATGATACGTTGAATGCCATTAAAACAGGGAAAACGGAAGATGTTTTTAATTGGATGATTAAGATAGAAAAAGAATTGGTTTAATAACGCCGTCATTACGAGGAGTTGAAAAACGACGAAGTAATCTACTTAAAAGAAAAGATTGCCACGATTTTAAATAAAATCTCGCAATGACAAAAAACAAATTTCGGCTTTCTCGGAAAATAAATATGGAAAAAAAAATACTTAAAAAAGGATTTTCAAATCTTTGCACAGCTAAAGCAATGGCTGAATTATACGAGGATAATTTTAAATTGGTTTCTAAATATGTGCATGCCACCTCAAGAGGACATGAAGCGGTGCAAACCGCTTTAGGAATGCAATTATTACCGCAAGATTATGCTTTTCCATATTATCGAGATGATGCCATGTTATTATCATTCGGACTAGAGCCATATGATGTTATGTTACAATTATTGGCGAAAAAGGAAGATCCGTTTTCAGGAGGAAGAACCTATTATTGTCATCCTAGTTTGAAAGATGATGATAAGCCTAAAATCCCACATCAATCATCAGCGACAGGTATGCAAGCCATTCCCGCAACTGGAGTAGCGATGGGAATGCAATATAGAGAACTACAAAACATTGAAGATGCAGCAGCAAAGATGTCACCTCGAGCGGAGTCGAGAGGTCTCAATCCGATTACTGTTTGTTCATTAGGAGATGCATCTGTGACGGAAGGGGAAATCGCCGAAGCGTTTCAAATGGCAGCTTTAAAGCAGATGCCCATTTTATATTTAGTACAGGACAATGGTTGGGATATATCAGCAAATGCAGAAGAGACAAGAGCTCAAAATGCTTTTGAATATGCTCAGGGTTTTCATGGGTTAGAAGCAATTTCTATAGACGGAGCTAATTTTATAGAGAGTTATGAGACCATTGAACGCGTTATAGAAACGATTCGAAAAGAACGTAGACCTTTTTTAGTGCATGCTAAAGTACCATTATTGAATCATCATACATCTGGAGTTCGTATGGAATGGTATCGTGATGATTTGGAAGAAGCGCGGTCTAGAGATCCATATCCAGTATTAAAACAACAACTGTTAGACAATGGTGTTTCAAAAGAGGAGGTGATAGCTATTGAAAAAGCAGCAAAGACAAAAGTTCAAGCTGATTTCGAAAAAGCGCTACAGGCGGAAGATCCAACGCCAGAGGACCTATTTACACATGATTTTGTTCCGACTCCAATTACTGAGGAAGTAGGGGAGCGATCCCCAGATGGAAGTGATAAAGTGGTCATGGTAGATTGCGCCTTGTTTGCGGTGGAAGAATTAATGAAAAAACATAAGGAATGCTTGTTGTATGGACAAGATGTTGGAGGAAGGCTAGGAGGCGTATTTAGAGAAGCTGCTACTTTGGCTCAGAAGTTTGGCGATGATCGTGTTTTCAATACTCCTATCCAGGAGGCCTTTATTGTAGGTTCTACTGTGGGAATGAGTGCTGTTGGATTAAAACCCATTGTGGAGGTTCAATTTGCAGATTATATTTGGCCAGGGTTAAATCAATTATTTACGGAAGTAAGTAGGAGTTGCTATTTATCCAACGGAAAATGGCCTGTAAGTATGATACTGCGTGTACCCATTGGCGCGTATGGTAGTGGTGGACCGTATCACTCATCATCCGTAGAAAGTGTTTTAACAAATATTAGAGGAATTAAGATAGCATATCCAAGTAATGGAGCAGATCTTAAAGGGCTTTTAAAAGCTGCTTACTATGATCCAAATCCAGTTGTGATCTTAGAACATAAAGGATTGTATTGGAGTAAAGTTCCAGGTACTAAAGGAGCGACTTCTATCGAGCCTTCGGAAGATTATATATTGCCATTTGGAAAAGCATGGGTATTGCAGGAAATATGGAAACAAGAAGATGAGGAAACATTAACGATAGTTACCTATGGAATGGGAGTACACTGGGCCATGAATGCCAGTGCAGAATTAGGAATGAAAGACACCATTGAAGTAATAGATTTACGAACACTGTATCCTCTAGATGAAGAAACGATTCTAAAATCTGTAAAGAAGAATGGGAAATGTTTAGTGGTGACTGAAGAGCCATCTTCAACAGGTTTCGCTAGAGCCCTTTCTGGGAAAATACAAGAGGTGTGTTTTGCGTATTTAGACGCTCCGGTAATGACCATTGGAAGTGAAAACATGCCGGCTATTCCACTAAATAGTACATTGGAGCAAACAATGATCCCGTCTACTGAAAAAGTAAAAGCTAAGATTATTGAATCACTCGATTATTGAATAAGATAAATAAAAAAAGCCTGCTCATTTGAGCGGGCTTTTTTTATGTTCATCTAATTAATCTTTGATTGGAATTTCTGTTTCATTTAATAGTACAGGCTTTCCAAACCCTAATTTTTCCATTCTCTTTAACTGTGTTTTCGCATCACCTACCACTAACCAAATCATTTTGTTAGGATTTAAATATTTTCCTGATAATTCTTGAATTCTATCAATAGTCATATCATTAACAATTTTTTCTCTCCCGTTTACATAGTCAGTGGGAAGGTTGTAAGTGCTGATATTTTCCAGCATACGAAGTTTAGCTCTCATAGTTTCAAACGCTCTGGCATTACTTTTAATTAAGAACCCTTTAGTAGTTGCTAAATCTTTTTCATTATAACCTTTACCATAATTTTCTAAGATCTGTTTAACTAACTGAGAAGCTTCTAATGTCACATTACTACGAACTCCACTTGAGATTGTAAATGCACCCTTATCCTTTGTTCCTGAAAAGAATGATCCAATACCATAAGTATACCCTTTTCCTTCACGTAACTGTTGTGTCAATTGAGAAGCAAATCCACCACCACCTAAAATATAGTTCATGACTGTTGCAGGATAATAATCAGCATCGCTATATGCTAAAGCTGGTGATCCAAATCGTAATTGAGATTGCTTTGCATTTGGAATATCATAAAAATATACCGTTGACTTCTCGGGAGCGTCTGGCGTTTTAAATGAAGGAATCGTTACCTCTTTTGCAGCCCATTTAGTTTCCATGTCTTTTAGAGAGTTGATCACATCTTGTTGACTGATGTCTCCCACTACATGCATTTTAGTTACAGAAGGTGAGATGTAATTTGTGTAGTAAGACTTCAAATCATCTAAAGTGATGCTATCTACAGAAGTGATAGTTCCTAATACATTTTTAGAGCGAATATTGTCTTTTCCATAAATCAGTTCGTTATAAGCATTTGCAGCTACAGATCTTGGACTTGCCTCTTGTTGCCTTAAATTATCAACTGCTCTCTTCTTAAGTAATTCAAACTCTACAGCATCCCAACGAGGCTCTAATAACATTTCTTGTGCTAAAGTTAGCGTTGCGTTATAGTTTTTTGCCAGCGTGGTACCTGTAATTCTAATATTCTCTTTATTGGCAAAAATATTGATCGATGCTCCTAGCTGTGCCATGGCATCCTCTAATTCACTTACCGTTTTATTTTTGGTGCCTCTTTCCATAAGGTCAGCAGTTAAATTGGCAACTCCTAACTTATCCATGCTCTCTAAAAGTTGACCCCCGTCAATCACCAAATTGAATTGAACTAAAGGAACTTCGGCGTTTTGAATTCCATATACTTTTAATCCATTTTCTAAAGAACTTTCCCATACTTCTGGCACTTTTACTTCTGGAGCATTTCCGTACGGAGGCTCAGTCGAACGATCAAAAGTAGATGGCGTTTTTTTATACGTAGCAGTAATTGAAGCATCGAAATTTTCTTCAGCACCAATTACTATCTTTTCTTCTGCTACGACTGCTTCAGTAGAATTTGCCAAAGCTAAATCTTTTCCGTTTCTGGGAACAAAACTCGTCGCAATAAAGTTTTTCCCTTTAATGTATTTATTGTAGACGTTCATCACATCTTCTCTGGTCACAGATAATGTATTCTTGATATCTTGCGTTACGAAACCTGGATTGTTCGTATATGTGTTATATGAAGCTAATCTTGTTCCTTTTCCAAGTACGCTAGATAAACTACGGTAGAAAGCGGTCTCTTGACCAGCTTTGATTCTGTCCAAGTCTTTTTGAGGAATTCCGTTCTTTTCAAAATCGGTAAAAGCAAGATCAATTCCGTTTTTAACTTTGTCTAATTTTGTATTGTTGAAAGCTCTAACAATCAATTGAATTTGTCCTGCCAATTCAGAAGTGAAATTAAACATTGTTGTGGACGATGTTAGTTTCAAATCGTCAACAAGTACTTTGTTTAATGGTGCTCTTTTTCCGTCTGATAAGTATTCTGTTAATATATCTAATGCGTAAGAATCTTTATGATATTGTTCTACTGCAGGCCAAGAAAGTGTTAGTTCAGGCAAACGAGCGAAATTATCTTCGTAGTATAAATGTTTGGTTTCTTTTACAATACCTGCTCTTTTTTCAATAGGAGCAATTTCTTCTCCACGAGGAATTTCATCAAAGTATTTGTGTACCCATTTTTTAGCTTGTTCTACATCGATGTCACCAGAAAGTACTAACGTCGAATTATTAGGAACGTACCACTTCTTAAAGAAGTTTTTTACATCATCCAGGGTCGCATTTTGCAGATCTTCTAAAGATCCGATTACTTGCCAATTATAAGGATGATCTTTAGGATAAAGATTCTTTCCGATCACATATTGTCTATGTCCGTAAGGTCTATTATCCACACTTTGTCTTTTTTCATTTTTTACTACTTGCTTTTCTTTAGCCAATACAGGATTAGTCACGGTATTAATAAACCAACCTAATTTATCAGCTTCTGCCCAGATCATCTTCTCGAGAGCATCCTTAGGAATAGTTTGTAAATAGTTGGTACGATCCCTAGAAGTAGAACCGTTGGCTCCGGATCCTCCTATACGTGCACTCATTTTATCGAGTCCGCCTTTCCCAAGGTTTTCGGATTCCAAGAATAACAGATGCTCAAATAAATGAGCAAAACCTGTTCTTCCTTCTATTTCTCTTGCTGATCCGACATGTGCCATTAATTCTACGGCTACAACAGGATCAGATTTATCCACATGAAAAATAACATCCAGCCCATTATCAAGCGTAATTTTTTCATAATTAATGGAAAGCTCTGGGGTGTTTTCTTTTTTTTGATTACAAGCTATAAAGCTGATAACCATAAGGGTTAGTATGAGTTTTTTGGTCATGGTTTTAGTTTTGGTTTGTGAATGTACTAAAATCAGAACGAGTAAAATCCTAAGAGATTGTTAAAGAAGTGACAAAGAGCTTCCCTAAAAAGCTATTCTTCTTTTTTACACCATATTTTCCAAAAGACATTAGAACTATTACGTTGAGGAAAAAATGATTTTCCCTCCCAGTTAAAGCCTTTATTTGAGATATTCGAAAAAGTAAGCGTGCTAACCACTTGAATGCTATCTTGAACGGTATAAGGTCTTTTTAAAACGATATTTTCCTTTTCTTTTCCACCTATCCAAATATTTGGTGCCCTTGTCATGTTCGGTGTAAAAAAGGGAACTTGCCACTTCTTAGTTTGTGGATTGAGAATCCTAATGCTGGTAAAAGCTGATTCAATGGTGTCATTTCCATACCATCCATCATCTTGAACTCCGTTGCCGTTTAAAATGTATTTCCATCTCCATTTTAATGCTACCGTGTCTCCAGGGTTTCCATTGCTATCGTATTGAAGACTTTTACAGTTGCATAGGCCAATTAACTGATCAAAGGTTTTAATTTCTTTAAGGGATTTTTCGTTTGCTTTTCCGTAAGGGTATTCCTTGTTAGATTCGTAATTTGTAAGATTACTACTGTAAATAGATTTTTCTTTTTTTGTACAGCTCATTAAAAAGGCACATACAAGAATAATAGACAGGACTACTTTTTTCATGATAGTTGAGTTAGTTAGCCCTTAAATTAAAACAAAAAGATAAAATTTAGTATTAACGATTTGTTAAAGAAGTTTTTGCCTTGAGTAAGAAAAATTACTTCATTGTTTTTTGTTGCCATTTCCATGCAGATGATAGTGCTTCTTCTAAGGTTTTTTCGGCCATCCAACCAAGTTCTTTATTTGCTAAAGAAGTATCTGCATATGCAGCAGTGATATCTCCTTCTCTACGCTCAACAATTTTGTAATTCAATTTTGTTCCAGAAACTTTTTCAAAAGCATGAATAACTTCAAGAACAGAACTTCCTTTACCTGTCCCAACATTAAAAACTTCAAAATTTGCCTTGTTCTTGTTGTTTAACAGCCTTTCCAAAGCTGCAATATGCGCTTTTGCTAAATCTACTACGTGAATATAATCTCTTACAGCTGTTCCATCTTCGGTAGGGTAATCATCGCCAAATACAGATAATTCCTCCCTAATTCCTGCAGCTGCCTGTGTAATAAAAGGGGTCAAGTTTTGCGGAACTCCTAAAGGAAGTTCTCCAATTTTAGCACTCTCATGTGCCCCAATTGGATTAAAATAGCGTAATGCAATAGCTCTTAGCTCATTCGTCATACAACTTTCTTGAATAATTTCCTCGCCTATTTGTTTCGTATTTCCATAAGGAGATTCTGCTGGTTTTATCGGAGCATTTTCGGTAATAGGTAATAGGTCAGCTTGACCATAAACGGTACACGAAGAGCTAAATATGAAATTGGGTAATTTGTGTCTATTTGCCACTTGCAAGAGGTATACTAGGCTTCCAATATTATTTTCATAATAGGCTAATGGTTTCTGGACACTTTCTCCAACGGCCTTAAAGGCGGCAAAATGAATAATACCATCAATTTGACGATTCATAAAAAAATTGGAAACATCAGTTTTAATCCTAAGATCAATGTTGTGAAAATCAGGTTGAGTACCAGTAATTGATGTAATATTGTCTAATACTTCTATAGAAGAATTTGAAAGGTTGTCTATAATAATTACATTGTAACCAGAGTTTTGAAGCTCAACAACCGTGTGAGAACCAATAAAACCTAGACCGCCTGTGACAAGTATTGTTTTCATAAATTATCCCACGAAATCCAGCACTGTTTTGGTAATGAAAGCTAGCTGTTCTTCCTCCAGCTCCGTATGCATTGGTAAAGATATAACCGTATCAATAAGTTGATTGGTTACTTTAAAATCATCTTCATTATAGCGAGTATCTTTATACGCTTCCTGGCTGTGCAATGGTACTGGGTAATAAATAGCGTTTGGAATTCCTTTATCTAACAAATGCTTGTGCAACTCATTTCTTTTACCATTGTTGATTTTTAACGTATACTGATGGAAAACATGTGTTGAAAAAACACTTATTGCTGGAACAGTAATATTTGAACTTTCCATAAAAGCATTTGAATAATAAGCAGCTGCTTTTCTTCTGGCGTCACAATATGCATCTAAATGTGGAAGTTTTGCTTTTAATACAGCAGCTTGAATGCTATCTAATCTAGAATTCACTCCAATTACATCATGATAGTAGCGTTTGTACATTCCATGATTTACAACTCCTCTTAGGATATGAGCAAGATCATCATCGTTAGTAAAGATTGCACCTCCATCGCCATAACATCCCAAATTCTTTGAAGGGAAAAAGGAAGTTGTTCCTACATGTCCAATAGTTCCTGCCTTTTGAGTTTGTCCGTTTGAAAATGTGTAATCCGCTCCAATAGCTTGGGCATTATCTTCAATAACAAATAAATTGTGTTCATTTGCTACTTCCATGATTGCTTCCATATTCGCACATTGCCCAAATAAATGCACCGGAACAATGGCTTTTGTTTTAGGAGTAATTGCTTTTTTCAAGGCCTCAATATCCATATTAAATGTACTTGAGTCAACATCTACTAAAACAGGAGTTAACTTTAACAAACCTATCACTTCTACCGTTGCAGCGAAAGTAAAGTCAACTGTAATTACTTCATCTCCTTGTTCTAATCCTAAGCCCATCATGGCAATCTGTAAAGCATCAGTACCATTTGCACATGGAATAACATGCTTTACGTTTAAGTATTCTTCTAAATCTTTTTGAAACTCCTTAACATAAGGGCCATTAATAAAAGCTGCTGAGTTTAATACTTCATCAATAGAAGTGTTTACAGTATCTTTAATTTTAGCGTATTGACCTGGTAGGTCTACCATCTGAATTTTTTTCATAAAAGTGTAAATTTTAAGCACGTCAAAAATACGATTTAAATCTATTATCTTTGAGAAAAATCAAACTTATCAGGATGAAAATCTTAAAAAAAATCTTAAAAATAGTTATTGTTTTAATAGTAATAGTATCAGTATCTATATGGTTGTATGCAAGAACTTTTTATCCAGTCTATGATGGCGAGGTTGTATTAGATAATATATCGGAGAAAGTAACGGTCTATTATGATGATTCTGGAGTGCCTCATATTAATGCGCAAAATCAGAAAGATGCATACACTGCATTGGGATATGTTCATGCGCAAGATAGATTATGGCAAATGGAACTAATCCGAAGAATTGCACCTGGAAGATTATCGGAGATTTTTGGAGTGAAATTAATTGAAACTGATGTTTTTTTCTCTGGTTTAGGAATTGAAGAAAATACAGATAAAGTAATTGCAGCATTAGATACGAATTCTGAAGCTTATAAGTACACGATGGCTTATTTAGAAGGAATCAACCAATTTATTGAAGAAGGGAGAACACCTCTGGAATATACATTGGTGGGGGTAGAAAAACAAAAATTTACGATTAGGGATGTGTATAATGTTTTTGGGTATATGTCATTCAGTTTTGCCATGGCTCATAAAACGGATCCTTTTTTGACAGGAATCAAGGAGAAGTTGGGAACAGCGTATTTGGCTGAATTAGGAATTCCGATTCATAAGAATACTGCGATTCTTCGTAATGAAAAGAATCCAGAAATGCTAGGTGGGGTGGCAAGAGCTATGAATCATATATATGAGAGTCTGCCAGTATCTCCTTTTATAGGTAGTAATTCCTGGGTAATAGGGGCTAATAAAACTAAGAGTGGGAGAGTGCTTTTTGCAAATGATCCGCATATCGGATTTTCGCAGCCTTCGGTGTGGTATCAGTCACATATAAAAACACCAGACTACGAAATTTACGGCTTTAACTTGGCGCTAACTCCGTTTGCGCTACTAGGTCATAATAAAGATTATGCCTATGGATTGACCATGTTTGAAAATGATGATGTAGATCTATACTTTGAGCAGAACAATCCAGAAAATTCAAATGAATATAAAACTAAAGATGGATATGAAAAATATCGAATTCTGGAAAAAACAATCAAGATTAAAGATCGACCTGACTCTACTTTTCAAGTTAAAGTAAGTAGGCATGGGCCCATTATGAATACAGTTATGAAAGGGATAGATGATCCAAGGCCTCTCGCGATGCAATGGATTTATACGAAGCTAGATAATAAAATACTCGATGTTTCATATCAGTTATCGCATGCAAAATCGTTGTCAGAGTTTAAAGAAGGGGCTAAACTGTTGCACGCACCTGGTTTAAATATAATGTATGGCGATGCCAAGGATAATATTGCTTGGTTTGCTTCTGGAAAATTATACAAATACCGCGATTCATTGAATAGAAAACTCATTTTGGATGGTGCTAGTGGAGATGATGAAATAGTAGAATATTTAGACTTCGAGGAAAACCCACAAGCGATCAATCCGAGTTGGAACTATGTGTATTCGGCAAACAACCAGCCAGATACGATAGCCGGAATTTTATATCCAGGGTATTACTTGCCAGAAGATAGAGGGTATAGAATTCAACAACTATTAGAAAATAAAGATGACTGGACGCGAGAAGATGTTGAAGAGATGATCTTTGATGTAACGTCACCTGTAGTAGCTAGAAATGTTCAAAATTTAATGAATTCATTCGATCCGAAAGACCTTAATGAAAATGAAAAGAAGGCGTTGACGATTATTACTGAGTGGGATGGGGCGTATAAAAAAGAAATGAGTGCTCCCACCGTTTATACTAGATTTATATATGAATTTTTAGCAGGCACTTTTAAGGATGAAATGGGAGATAGTTTTGAAGATTTCATGAGTACGCCCGCTTTTATGAAAA
Organism: Asprobacillus argus; assembly: GCF_032248395.1. Classification (NCBI taxonomy): domain Bacteria; kingdom Pseudomonadati; phylum Bacteroidota; class Flavobacteriia; order Flavobacteriales; family Flavobacteriaceae; genus Asprobacillus; species Asprobacillus argus. The sequence continues at coordinate 55,877 of NZ_JAVTTO010000001.1, read as the reverse complement.
AGATGATTGGAACTCAAGCGGCTAAAACAACTTCTATTTGGTGGGATGATATAACTACAGAAGATGTAGAAGAAAAAGGAGATATTGTAAAGAAGGCATTTAAGAATACTGTTGGATTTCTAGAAAATCAACTGGGAGCATCTGTTGATAATTGGCAATGGAGTAAGGTGGCATCTGTAGAACATGGACATGCCTTAGGACAAGTTCCTAGTTTGCGAGGATACTTCAATGTAGGCCCATTTGCGGTGGATGGAGGTAGTGAAGTAATAAATAATCAATTATTTAAACTAAATGATTCAGGGTTTTATAAAGTACACGCCGGACCTTCAACGCGTCGAATTGTTGATTTTTCAGATGTGGAGAATAGTGTTAGTATTTTGCCAACAGGACAATCAGGGAATGTTTTTAGTAAACATTATGATGATCAAGCTGAGAAATATCTCAAGGGTGAATTTGTAAAGATGTTATTGAATCAGCAGGAAATTGAGAAATCTAAAAATATACTGTCTTTTATACCTAAAAATTAATCCTTTGGCATTTTAACGATAGGAAGGTGCTTAGGCTTTTCGAAAATTACCGTATCTATTTCCTCTCTTTTTACGGATTGAGCAATCATCGTGCTTTTAAACTCTTCTGATTCTGAAATTACTTTAAGAGAAATTCCTCCATTTGTTTTTGTCATGAAAAAAGACCATAAATTCATATGGTGATTTTTATAGTATTCGGGATTAATTGATACTTTATCGCTATAGTAATATTGATAATTTGTCTTGTTCGTTTTTACTAACATTAATTTGCATTCGAATCCCGCAACCTTTTCTTCTGTATGCTTAAACTCATATGATATGACTTTCTCATCCTCGCTAGTTGTAACTAAATTATACATTAATGCTTCTGTGCCATTCATTTTAGTGTATACAGTATCGTTCCCATTATAAAAAAGAGTACCTCGAAGAAGTCCATTCATAACAGATTTATATTTATCTTTTTTTAAATAGTAGATTTGCTCGTCACCTATAAATTCCTTCATTTGTTGATCGCTCACTTCTCCGGTTTTATCCTTGAGTTCAACTTTGAATTTTATGATTCCTTCGAAATTTTTTTGAGCAATTAGGTTGGCTTGAACAAAGAAAAATGTAAAAAAAAATAATAGATTGATAGTTTTCATAGTCTTGTTTTTTGTTGTAAAACAAACATACAATTTATTTTTATACTCTTTTGTAAACCTCCTTAAATGGAATTCTAAAACGGTCTCCGTATACACCTTCTGGCTTGCGTATTCCACAACTGACAATCATATTTATGTTAGCACCTAAAGGAAGCCCTAAAAGCCGTTTTACGCGCCACGTATCCGAACCTTCCATCGGGCAAGTGTCGTAACCAACAGCTGCCATGCTGATCATGAAGTTTTCGGCCGCCAATGCGCAGGTTTTATGTACCACTACTCGCATATCTCTTGCACGAACTTCTCTATATATAGGTTTGAATAATCCTACTATTAATATCATAAGATATTTAAACCAGCCGTAAATACCTAGAAAATCACTGTAAGCAAAAGGGACGATTTTGCCATAATATCTTCTACTCACTTTTTCCCTATTACTTTGTTTAGATTTTGGTTGAGGAGGAAAAAGAGTGTCAATCATACCTAAATTCGCTTTCGCTCTTTTTCTCCACAAATCTTTTCTCGTTACAAAAACAACCAATTCTTGAGCTGTTTTAGCAGCATTTTGATTAAAACAATACGGAGCAATTTTCTGAATTACTTCCTTTGAAGTAATATGATAGAATTCCCATAGTTGCATGTTACTACTATTTGGAGCTAATGACGCCTGTTCTATGCATTTTCTTACAATAGTTGAGTCAATACTTTTTTCTGGATCATAGATTCTTACAGAGCGACGGTATTGTATCGCTTCTGAAACAGTTTTTTCTGAAGTCATATATCTTATGAATTTAGCTTTTGTAGTTTTTTATGCATTAGACCAAACCATAAAGGGGGAAACAAAGAAAGTAACATCATTCCAGGATATCCAGTTGGCATTTGTGGACTTTCTGGTAATGATTTTAATAATTGGTAATGCTTGCTTCCATTATAATGATGATCGGAATGTCGAGATAAGTTAAACAACATGATTTTACCAATAATGTGATCCGAATTCCATGAGTGTGTTCTCTTTACCTTTTCGTAACGACCATGATCATTTTTATTTCTTAATAAGCCATAATGCTCTATATAGTTTACGGTTTCTAACAGCAGAATTCCGAAAACAGCGGCTCCTAAGAAACACAGCAAGCCAAAAGAGCCAAAGAAATAATAAATTCCTCCCAAAACTATTAGATTGCACAATGTATAAATGATCATTCGATTCTGAATATGGAGCCAAGATCTACCATCCGAAGTTAAACGCCGATATTCCAGTTGCCAGGCTTGCATGTAGCTTGTAAAATGAGAACGAATCCAAAAAACATATAATAGTTCGTTTTTTCTTGCGGTAGCGGCATCCTTGGGTGTGGCTACATTGTAATGATGCCCTCCATTATGATATGGTAAAAAATGCGTGTTTAATGAGGTTAGTAGTAATAATTCTCCTAAAAACTCATCACCTCGATTGTTTCTATGCCCTAATTCATGTCCGACATTAATTCCTATTACACCACACATTAACCCCATGGCGGAAACTCTACCTATAATACCCGATAGTGCTAGCCCAGGTTCTTGAATGACGGTAAAAAAGTATCCAAGAAAAACCAACTGTACAGGAATCATAAGATATAGAATACCTGTATACATTCTATTTTTCTTTTCCCGCTGTTCTTGTTCTTTGGTGAAATTTTCTTTTCGTGGTTTGAAAAGTAATTCAAGAGCAGGCACAAAACCAAAGAAAACGATCAAAGGAATATAGGTCATCCAACCCGTATTGGTAAATGAAACATAAACAGTTATGGGTAGCAATAAAATAGAAAGATATTTAAGGCTTTTCATGAAATCTTTGTTTGCCTCAATATACGAAAAACTAGAGACACGCTTGCCAGATTACATCTTTTGAAGGAGGGGCAGTAATAATAACTTCATCTTTTTTTACTGGGTGTATGAATTGTATTCTTCTTGCATGTAAGTGGATGCTACCATCTTTATTACTTCTGTCAAACCCATATTTTAAATCACCTTTAATTGGGCTTCCTATATAGGATAATTGAGCTCTGATTTGATGATGTCTTCCCGTTTCTAGATCGATTTCCAATAAAGAATAATTATCTAGTTTTTTGACAGTTTTATAGTGTAGGTAAGCTTTTTTGCTTCCTTCCGTTTCTTTTGTGTATACCGTAGATTTATTATTCTTTGGATTCTTCTTTAAGAAGTGGACTAAAGTATTGTTCTCCTTTTTAGGTAGATTCTTGACCACCGCCCAATAGGTTTTTTGAATCTGCTTTTCTCGTAGCATTTTGTTTAACCTTTCCAAAGCTTTGGAAGTTCTGGCAAACATAACAATACCGCTGGTGGGCCTATCTAGCCGATGCACAACACCTAAGAAAACATCTCCTGGTTTCTGATATTTCTCCTTAATGTATTGTTTGACAATATCACTTAAAGGTGTGTCACCAGTTTTATCACCTTGAACAATGTCACCTGCTCTCTTATTGATAATAATAATGTGATTGTCTTCAAATAAAACCTGTAAAGAATCTTTTGTTGACCTCATGGGTTAGTTAAAATTTTCGGCGACATCTTTATTTACCTCTTCAATGAAACTTAAAAATTCATCTCTGCCAAGCCCCGAAGAAGATGAAGTAACAAAAGAGTTGGGTAGTGTTTCCCAGGTGTTCAGTAATTTCTTTTTATAAGAAACAATTTGCTTATTTAATTTAGAGCTTCCTAATTTATCTGCTTTTGTAAAAACAATGCAAAAAGGAATTTGATTTTCACCAAGAAACCGCATGAACTCTAAATCTATTTTTTGAGGATCATGTCTTGAATCTATCAAAACAAAAGTGCAAACTAATTGTTCTCTTTCTTTAAAATAGTTTTCAATAAAATGTTGAAAAATGGTTCTCTTTTTTTTTGAAACTTGAGCGTATCCATATCCAGGTAAATCCACTAAAAACCACGTATCGTTTATTTTAAAATGATTGATCAATTGTGTTTTTCCTGGTTTTCCAGAAATTTTTGCCAAATCCTTACGCTGCATTAGCATGTTGATCAATGAAGATTTACCAACATTTGAACGTCCTATAAAAGCATATTCTGGAATCCTGTCTTTTGGAGCTTTAGTAACATTACTATTGCTCATTATAAATTCTGCAGATTTAATTTTCATGGCTATAAGTTTCTTTTACGAAGCCAATCTTCTAACAAGTTGTTAAACTCCTCTGGAGTTTCCATCATGGCTGCATGGCCGCATTTATCAATCCAATATAGATCAGAATCAGGAAGTAACTTATGGAAATCTTCAGCAACTTCTGGAGGGGTAACATTATCTTGCCTTCCCCAAATCAAGCAAGTTGGTTGATCCATGTTAGGAAGATCATTAGCCATGTTATGACGTATCGCACTTTTGGCAATTGCTAATGTTTTAATAACAGTATTTCGATTATTAACAATTTTATATACTTGATCAATTAATTCCCTAGTAGCAATTTTTGGGTCGTAAAAAACATCTTTTGTTTTTTGCTCAATATACTCGTAATTCCCTCTTTTAGGGTAACTATCTCCCATTGCTTTTTCATACAAGCCAGAGCTACCTGTTAAAACCAAGGCACCTACGTCTTCTGGAAAATGTTTGGTATAATAAAGTCCAATATGACCTCCTAAAGAATTCCCTAAAAGTATCACATCTTTAAGGCCTTTAAAAGCGATAAAATCATGCAGGTATTTTGCGAGATTTTTAACGTTAGTTTTTAGTAAAGGCATTGTGTATAAAGGCAGTTCAGGGATAAGAACTTTGTATCCTTGACCCGAAAAGTGTTCAAAAGTTTTGTCAAAATTACTTAATGCTCCCATCAGCCCGTGCAATACAATTATTGCCCTTCCTTCACCTGCTTCTGCGTATGTAAATTTGCCCTCAGTCTTTACGTTTTCAGTCATTATTTTTTGGTTTGACTTAAAGGCAAATGTAGGCTTTTTTTGTGACAAATACGTTGATTTAGATGATTCCGTTTTTTTGCTCTTTTTGAGTGAATTTTTGCTTTAAAATTAAACTATTATTAAATTTTATTAACAATGTGGTAAAATGTGGGAAAAAGTGGTATAAATTTTCTACATTTGAATTTATTACAAAATCAAAGCCTTGATACACCTAACGGGAACATATGAATGTAAAGCAGATGCCAAAGGAAGGTTAATGCTGTCTGCTGCCTTGAAAAAGCAGTTGTCTCCTGTTCTGCAAGAAGGTTTTGTTATAAAGAGAAGTGTTTTTCAGCCTTGTTTAGAGGTGTACCCAATGAAAGAATGGAATGCGATGATGGAGAAGGTAAATGGGTTGAACAGATTTGTTAAGAAAAACAATGATTTCATTAGAAGGTTTACTGCAGGAGTGAAGATTGTAGAGTTGGATACTACGGGTAGACTTTTGGTGCCAAAAAACTTGTGCGAGTTTGCAGGAATTAGCAAGAAGATAGTGTTGTCGTCTGCAATAAATATCATCGAAATTTGGGATAAAGATAAATATGAGAAGGCGATTGATGATGCAGCTTCTGATTTTGCTTCACTAGCGGAAGAGGTAATGGGAAATACAGATGTCAATGAGTTATCATAGCCCTGTATTGCTGCATGAAAGCATAGACGCTTTAGATATAAAAGAAGATGGAGTGTATGTTGATGTCACTTTTGGAGGCGGAGGACACTCGAGAGAAATATTAAGTCGACTTGGAGTGTCAGGTAAGTTGTTTGCATTTGATCAGGATCCTGACGCTTTTGAGAATAGTATTGATGATGAGCGATTCACATTGATCCAGGAAAACTTCCGATACATTACAAGGTATTTGAAATTTCACGGAGTGAAAAAAGTAGATGGGATATTAGCCGATTTAGGTGTTTCTTCCCATCAGTTTGATGAAGCTGAAAGAGGTTTTTCTACGCGATTTGATGCGGATCTTGATATGAGGATGAATCAGAAGGCGACAATTTCGGCAAAGGAGGTGGTTAACGAATACCCAGAGGAAAAGTTAGCCGATGTACTGTTTTTGTATGGAGAGTTAAGAAACTCACGAAGCCTAGCTAAAACAATAGTCGAAGAGAGGGCGCATCAGAAAATTGAAACAAGTTTTCAGTTAAAGCAAGTGTTAAAAAGGTTTTTGCCGGCGGCAAAAGAGCATAAGATTTTAGCGCAAATATTTCAAGCCATTAGGATTGAGGTAAATGAAGAATTAGAAGTATTGAAAGAATTCTTGAAGCAGCTTCCAGGGTTGTTAAAAGAAGACGGAAGAATAAGTGTGATCTCCTATCATTCTTTAGAAGATAGATTGGTAAAGAGGTTTATTAGAACAGGATTATTTAGCGGCGAGCCCGAAAAAGATTTTTTTGGTAATACAAACGAACCATTAAAGAAAGTAGGAAAGTTAATTGTACCTACCCCCCAGGAAATTAACGTCAACAACCGGGCTCGCAGCGCTAAATTGAGAATTGCAACTTTAAAATAAAGTGTCAAAAGTTAAAAAGAACATATACGATATTCTAAGAGGAAGTTTCCTTACAGATGAGTCGGCCTTCAAAAATTGGAGGGTGATCATTTTTGTTGTAGTGCTGTTACTAATTATGATCTCTAGTGCTCACAATGCAGATAAAAAAGTGGTGAAGATATCAGAGTTAAATAAGAAAAGGATAGAGCTGAGAGAAAAATATATAGCATCCGAGACGCTTCTGATGCGAATGAAAATGGAATCGAGCGTCAGACAAAAAGCCAAAGACATAGGACTATTTCCTACAGATACACCCCCCACAAAAATAAAAGTAACACAAAAAAAAGACTAATACCTTGAAAACGTTTAAAGACAGCATACTCACAAAATTCTACATTGTAGCTGCTTTTATGACGCTTTTTTTATGTGTAATCGTTTTTCAAGTGGTGAGTATCCAATATTCTGAAGGCGATAAATACCAAAAGCTATCCACAGAAATTACAAGAAGACAAGACACTATTTATGCTAATAAAGGAAATGTGTATTCGTCCGATGGAAAGCTATTAGCGACTTCAATTTCAAAGTACACGATTCGCATGGATGTTATGGCGGTAAAAGGAAACATCTTTGAGAAAAATGTTAAAGCTTTGGCTAGTTCATTGTCAGGTATGCTAGGAAGGTCAAAAGGGTACTATGAACAAAAATTAAGAAGTGCTAGAAAGAAAAAGAACAGATATCTGCTAATTGCTAGAAATGTAGGGTATAATGAATATCTGAAAATGAAAACCTTTCCAATATTTAAACTCGGAGTATATAAAGGAGGTTTCATCGGAGAGCATAAAACAGTTAGAGAGCATCCAATAGGAAAGATTGCAGAACGAACCATTGGTTACCATGACTACAGAGGAGAAGCAGGTATAGAAGGTGCTTTCGCTGATGAAATGATCGGTGTAAACGGATTGCGTTGGAAACAAAAAATAGCAAAAGGGCAATGGAAGCCAATTAATGATGTGAATGAAAAGGAGCCTATTGATGGCTCTGATGTTATTACCACAATCGATGTTAATATTCAGGATATTACGCATCACGCCTTGCTAAGACAGTTAGAGTATTTTGAAGCAGATCATGGATGTGCTGTAGTGATGGAAACCGCCACTGGAGAGATTAAAGCGATCTCAAATTTAGGGAGAACGTCTAAAGGGAAGTATTTCGAAAAAAGAAATTACGCCATATGGGAATCTCATGAGCCTGGTTCAACATTTAAGTTAGCAAGTTTAATGGCGGCCTTGGATGATAAGATGATCGATACATCTACAGTGGTAGATACTGAGAAAGGGAGAATATATATTCATGGAGATAAGGTGGAGGATTCGCAAAGAGGAGGATATGGAGTTATCTCAGCCGGTAGAGTTTTTGAAGTGTCCTCGAACGTTGGTATTGTAAAGCTAATTCGAAAGCATTATGACCACCAACCTGAAAAATTCATTCAAAAGCTAGAACAGTTTAAGCTGACCAATAAACTTGGTGTTCCAATTAAAGGAGAAGGAAGACCTTATATCCGTACTCCAAAGGATAAAAAGAACTGGTATAAAACATCTTTAGAGTGGATGGCTTGGGGTTATGGAATTTCATTAACACCGTTACAAACATTGACTTTTTATAACGCCGTAGCCAATGATGGCGTTATGGTAAAACCAAAATTTATAAAAGAATTAAGGTATCAAAATAAGACCACACGTGTTTTTGATACGGAAATAATAAGTGCTCAAATCGCTTCTCCAAACACGATTAAAAAGGTGAAAAAGGTAATGGAGAATGTGGTGCTAAAAGGAACTGCGGATAATATCTATTCTCCTAATTTCTCTATGGCAGGAAAAACAGGGACGGCGAAAAAGTATGTTTCTGCATATACCGATGAAAATGGAAAGAGAGTGTCAGGAGGGTATTCTAATAAAAGATATGTGGCTTCTTTTGCTGGCTTTTTTCCAGCGGAAAGACCTAAGTATTCATGCATTGTGGTTATTCACGATCCTAAAAAGGAGAAAGGGTATTACGGTGCTACTGTGGCAGCTCCTGTTTTTAAAGAGATTGCACAAAAGATATATACCAATACCCCTGTAAATGATAAAGTAGATCTGAATAGTAAAAAGTTTGAAAGTATTCAAAATCTATATGCAGCTTATGATGAAAAGGCGCAAAAGGAATTTATAAAAATGCCAAACGTAAAAGGGATGCCCGCTATGGATGCCATCTCATTATTGGAAAATATTGGATTGAAAGTTAAAGTCTCCGGTGTTGGTAGAGTGAAATCTCAATCCATCAAAAAAGGAGAGAAGTTAGTAAAAGGTAAAACGATCACTTTAAAGCTATCATAGATTGAAGTTGTTAAAAGACATATTGTATAGGGTTTCAGTGAACGGGGTATTTGGAGACACGAATATTCCTGTTTCAGGAATTGCTTTCGACTCTAGAAAGGTGGAGAAAGGGATGGTTTTTGTCGCACAACGAGGTTTTATAGTTGATGGGCATGATTATATCGACGTCGCTCTAAAGTCTGGAGCTACCGTTATACTTTGTGAAGATATGCCTGTTAGTCGTAAGGAAAACATTACATATGTTCAGGTGGAAAATGCGAATACTGCATTGGCAATCGTTTCTTCAAACTTTTATGATAACCCATCATCGAAACTTCAGCTTATTGGTGTGACTGGTACTAATGGTAAAACAACCATTGCTTCTTTGTTATATCAACTATTTAAAAAAGCGGATAAAAAAGTAGGTTTATTGTCTACTGTTAAGATAATGATCGATACTATTGAATATCCAGCGACACATACTACTCCGGACTCATTGGCGATAAATAAATATATCAATGAAATGGTTGCTTCTGGAGTTGAGTATTGTTTTATGGAAGTCAGTTCTCATGGAATTCATCAAAAAAGGACAGAAGGATTGGATTTTGTCGGAGGTGTTTTTACAAACCTGTCCCATGATCATTTGGACTACCACAAAACATTTGCAGAGTATAGAGATGTAAAGAAGGTGTTTTTTGATTCACTACCTAAAAAAGCGTTTGCATTAACTAATGCTGATGACAAGAACGGAAACATAATGCTTCAAAACACACGAGCGAAGAAGAGATCTTATGCGTTAAAAACGTACGCAGATTACAAGGCAAAGGTGATAGAGAAGAGATTGGCGGGAACCTTAATTAATTATAACGGAATTGAGGTTTGGACGAAGCTAATAGGAGTGTTTAATATCTATAATTTGCTAGCTATTATTTCTGTTGCCGATCTATTGGGATTAGAAAAGTTAGAAGTATTAAGAATTGTAAGTGAGCTAGAGAGTGTTTCTGGAAGATTTGAATATGTCGTTTCTGATGAAAATGTTACCGGTATTGTGGATTATGCACATACTCCGGACGCCTTGAAAAATGTTATACAAACGATCAATGATATAAGAACTGGGAATGAAAAGTTAATCACTGTTGTCGGTTGTGGAGGTGATAGAGATACTTCCAAAAGGCCAAAAATGGCACACATTGCTTCTCAGCTTAGCAACCAGGCAATTTTCACTTCGGATAATCCGAGATCAGAAGACCCACAACACATCTTAGATCAAATGGAAGAAGGTGTAGCTTCTGAAAATTACAAGAAAACCTTAACGGTGTTAGATAGAAAGCAGGCAATTAAGACAGCTTGCAGATTATCAGAACCAGGCGATATAGTGCTTATAGCTGGCAAAGGTCATGAAACGTATCAGGAAATTAATGGGGTGAGAAATCACTTTTCAGATTTAGAAGAAATAGAAAACTGTTTTAAACAATTAAAAGATTCATAAATGCTGTATTATTTATTTGAATATTTAGAAAGTCAATTTCATTTTCCGGGAGCAGGATTGTTTCAATACATTACATTTCGGGCAGCACTAGCATTTATTGTATCCTTGCTTTTCTCATCTATTTATGGGAAGAGAATTATCAATTACTTAAGAAGAAAGCAAGTAGGTGAAACTGTTAGAGATCTTGGCTTGGAAGGACAAAGTCAAAAGGCAGGGACTCCTACTATGGGAGGAATCATCATCATTTTAGCCACGTTGATTCCTGTGCTATTGCTATGTAGATTAGATAATATCTACGTGGTAATATTACTTATTACCACGGTTTGGATGGGATTGATCGGTTTTGTAGACGATTACATCAAGATCTTTAAAAAAGATAAAGGCGGACTAAAAGGGAAGTTTAAAGTGCTTGGTCAGGTAGGTTTAGGTTTGATCGTTGGTTCAATGCTTTATTTTAATGATGGTGTAACCATTAAAGAACAACTTCCTGCAGATCAGCAAGTAATAAAAGCAAATGGTAAAAGAGTATTGTTTGGAGATGCTCATAAATCAACCAAAACAACCGTTCCATTTTTAAAGGACAATGAGCTAGATTATGCAAAAGCATTGAGTTTTCTTGGGGATGGTTATGAAAAATACGGATGGATCGTTTTCATTTTTATAGTGATTTTTATTGTAACAGGAATTTCTAATGGCGCCAATCTCACCGATGGGATTGATGGGCTAGCTGCGGGCTCTTCGGCGATAATTGTGATTTCCTTAGCCGTCTTTGCATGGATTTCTGGAAATATCATTTTTGCCGATTATTTGGATGTTATGTACATTCCAAACTCAGGTGAAATGACCGTGTTTATCCTGGCTTTTGCAGGAGCTTTGATTGGGTTTTTGTGGTACAATACCTACCCCGCGCAAGTGTTTATGGGAGATACAGGAAGTCTTACTATAGGAGGTATTATAGCAGTAATTGCTGTTGCTATTAGAAAAGAATTGCTACTTCCAGTTTTGGCTGGAATATTCATTATAGAAAATCTATCAGTGATACTACAGGTATCCTATTTCAAATACACCAAAAAGAAATTTGGTGCAGGAAGACGCATCTTTAAAATGTCGCCAATCCATCATCATTATCAAAAATCTGGATACCATGAAAGCAAAATTGTTGTTCGATTTTGGATTGTTGGGATTTTATTGGCAGTGTTTTCCATCGTAACCTTAAAACTTCGATAAGTAGTGAAAAGGTTGGTGATTTTAGGCGGAGGAGAAAGTGGTATTGGTACTGCGATTTTAGGAAAAAAACAAGGGTACGAAGTGTTTGTTTCCGATAAAGGAAAAATAGCAGATTCGTACAAAGAAGTTCTTTTACATAATAAAATTGATTTTGAAGAGAATCAACATACAGAGGGGCAAATTCTGAATGCAGATGTGGTAATGAAAAGCCCTGGTATCCCGGAAAAAGTTGCTATGGTGAAGGCATTGTTTTCTAAACAAATCCCGGTGATATCAGAGATTGAATTTGCAGCAAGATATACTGTCGCAACGTTGATCGGGATAACAGGATCTAATGGTAAAACTACGACAACTATGCTATCGCATCACGTGCTAAAAGAAGCAGGATTAGATGTAGGAATGGCAGGTAATATCGGAGATAGTTTTGCACTGCAAGTTGCTCAAAAGACATATAAGAATTATGTGTTAGAACTCAGTAGTTTTCAGTTAGATGGGATTAAGGATTTTAAACCCACTATTGCGATCATTACAAATATTACCCCAGATCATTTAGATCGATATGAATATGATTTTGAAAAATATGTTGCTTCAAAATTCAGAATCACAAAAAATCAGACAAAAGATGACTTTTTGATTTATGATGCAGATGATGCTGCCATAGATCATTGGTTAAAAGAGAATCATACAAATGCACAACTAGTGCCTTTTTCTATTGAGAAAGAATTGAGTTACGGCGCATTTTTAAAAAATAATGACATAATAATAAAATTAAATACAGCGGAATTTACAATGAGTATTTCTAGATTAACATTACAAGGAAAGCATAATACCAAGAACACCATGGCGTCAACATTAGCAGCGAAACTGTTAAAGGTTAGAAATAGCGATCTTAAAGAGAGCTTGTCCAATTTTGAAGGCGCAGAACATCGATTAGAGAATGTGCAAAAGGTGAATGGTGTGCAGTTTATAAACGATTCAAAAGCGACGAATGTAAACGCTACTTTTTATGCACTTGAGTGTATGGATAGACCTACCGTTTGGATCGTTGGAGGTGTCGATAAAGGAAATGATTATAATGACCTCTTACCGTTAGTAAGAGAAAAAGTAAAAGCAATTGTTTGTTTAGGTTTGGAGAACGAAAAGATTATTCAATCATTTAGCAATGTAGTCGAGAATATCATTCAAACAGCTGGCGCTGAAGAAGCGGCAAAAGTTGCGTATAAATTGGCACATAAAGGAGATGTAGTATTGTTATCTCCAGCATGTGCAAGCTTTGATTTATTCGAAAACTATGAAGATAGAGGTCGTCAATTTAAAAATGCAGTAAGAAGCCTGTGAAAAGTATTCTGAGACATATAAAGGGAGATAGAACTATCTGGGCTATTGTTGCAATACTAGCCGTGTTCTCTTTTATGCCAGTATATAGTGCGAGTACTAATCTTGTCTATGTAGTGGGACAAGGTTCGACTATGGGATATTTAATAAAGCATATGGTACTGTTGATCATGGGCTTTGCCATTATTTATTTTGTACACCGAATTCCTTATCGATATTTTAGCGGAGGGTCGGTTATTATGTTGCCTATTGTTTTTGTCTTGCTGATATATACACTATCACAAGGAACCACTATTGGAGGTGCTAACGCAAGTAGATGGATTCGAATCCCTTTTATTGGAATAGGCTTCCAAACTTCAACCTTAGCGGGATTAGTATTAATGATCTATGTAGCGAGATACCTCGCCAAAAATAAAGAAAAGACGATCCTGTTTAAAGAAAGTCTATGGCAGTTATGGTTACCAGTTGCACTTATTTTAATATTGATTTTACCAGCCAATTTTTCTACTACGGCGATTATTTTCTTTATGATCATCGTGTTGTCATTTATTGGAGGGTATCCTTTAAAATATATCGGATATATATTAGGGGCAGGAGTTGTAGCGTTAACACTATTTATTTTAGTGGCAAAAGCATTTCCAGATGCCATGCCAAATAGAGTACAAACATGGCAAAGTAGAATTGAAAACTTCTCTAAAGCTGATGGCGCAGAAAATTACCAAGTAGAGAAAGCAAAAACAGCAATTGCCACAGGAGGAGTCATTGGCAAGGGCCCTGGAAAAAGTGTTCAGAAGAACTTCTTGCCGCAATCTTCATCCGATTTTATTTATGCGATTATTGTAGAAGAATATGGGCTTCTCGGAGCATTACTGATCGTTTTTGTATACTTCTTATTGCTATTTAGAATATTTATTACCGTTCGAAAATCCAATACTATTTTTGGGTCTTTATTGGTTATCGGAGTTGGTTTGCCAATTATTTTTCAGGCATGTATAAACATGGCTGTGGCATCAAATATATTACCCGTAACGGGGCAGACATTACCACTTATTAGTAGTGGAGGGACATCAATTTGGATGACATGTATTGCTTTAGGTATGATCTTAAGCGTAAGTGCTTCCAAGAATGAAACTGAGGAATCTATTTTAGATGATAACCCATTAGATATTTTACATGAGGCAATCGATTAAAATACTTATTAGCGGAGGAGGAACTGGAGGTCATATCTATCCCGCAATTGCTATTGCGAATGAGATACAATTTCGATATCCAGATGCTCAATTCCTATTTGTAGGAGCGAAAGACAAAATGGAGATGGAAAAAATCCCTGAGGCTGGATATGAGATAAAAGGGCTTTGGATCTCTGGAATACAACGGAAGCTTACATTGAAAAATGTACTGTTCCCAATAAAATTGATTCACAGCCTTGTGAAGGCTAATAGTATAATAAATAAGTTTAAACCAGATATCGTTATCGGTACTGGGGGTTTTGCAAGTGGACCTACTTTGATGCGTGCAAATAGTAAAGGGATTCCCACATTGATACAAGAACAGAATTCATATCCGGGTATCACAAATAAATATCTAAGCAAAAAAGCAGAAAAAATATGTGTGGCCTATGATGGGTTAGAACGATTTTTTCCAGCGGAAAAAATCGTCAAAACAGGAAATCCTGTAAGACAAGATCTTCTAAAAGTATACAAGAAAAAGAAAATAAAAGAAGCTAATGATTTCTTTGATGTAAAAAAGAAAAAGACAACGGTATTAGTACTAGGAGGTAGCTTAGGTGCGCGAAGAATAAATCAACTTATAGAAGAAAACCTACCCCTTTTTAAAGAGCAAAAAATACAGTTGATATGGCAATGTGGGAAGTTGTATTTTGAAGAGTATAAGAAGCACAACGAGGTAAAGAATGTGCAGGTGCACCAGTTCTTAAATCGTATGGATTTGGCATATGCCGCTGCGGATATTATAATCTCCAGAGCAGGTGCAAGTTCGGTATCGGAATTATGTATAGTAGGAAAGCCTACCATATTTATTCCATCTCCTAATGTCGCAGAGGATCATCAAACAAAAAATGCACGATCTATTTCAGATAAGCATGCGGCAATTTTGTTAAAACAGAACGAATTGGATACATTTCCTCTTGTTTTTGAAACCTTGTTGAAAGATGAAGGAAAGCAAGAAAGCTTGAGTTTAAATATTAAAGAATTGGCATTGCCAGGAGCAACAGATAGTATTGTTAATGAGATTGAAAAATTATTGTAATTGGATTTAAAGAGTATACATAACATCTATTTTATTGGTATCGGAGGAATCGGTATGAGTTCTTTGGCGAGATACTTTGCTGTTCATGGTAAAAATGTAGCTGGATATGATAAAACAGCTTCTGATATTACTAAAGATTTAGAATCTTTGGGCATAGCAATACATTTTAATGATGCCGTTGATAATATTCCTGAATTGTTTTTAGAAAAAGCAAAAACCTTAGTGGTGTATACACCTGCAATTCCAGATACCCATACTGAATATACATATTTTGTGAGCCATGGATTTTCAGTATTGAAACGAGCGGAAATACTAGGAAAAATAACCGAAAACACCTTTTGTCTTGCTGTTGCCGGAACGCATGGAAAAACAACTACGTCCTCTATTTTAGGACACATTATGCATGCAGAAAAAGCAACTTCTTTTTTAGGCGGGATTACCGAGAATTATAATTCGAATTTGATCTTGGGAGAAGACAAGATATCCGTAGTGGAAGCAGATGAATTTGACAGGTCATTTTTACAATTGTCTCCTGATATTGCTTGTGTTACTTCTATGGATGCAGATCATTTGGATATTTATGAAGAGCATAATGCACTGAAAGAATCCTTTAAGGCGTTTGCCGAAAAAGTATCAAAACAACTGGTGATTGCCAAAGGATTGGATCTTGATGGGCTTACGTATGCAATTGAAGAAAAAGCAGATTATGAAGCCTTAAATGTGAAAGTTAATAAAGGAATATATCAATTTGACATAAAAACACCTGCAAACAGTATCAAGGATGTTTTATTTCAATTACCTGGAAGACATAACATAATGAATGCTTTAGCGGCTGCCGCTATGGCAGATATACATGGGATACCACCCCATACCATCAAAGAAAGATTAGAAACGTTTAGAGGAGTGCAAAGAAGATTTTCTTATAAAATTAAAACAGACGATTTAGTTTTAATTGATGATTATGCGCATCATCCAACAGAAATAGCAGCAGTAGAAAATTCTGTGAGAGAGATGTACCCGAACGAAAAAGTATTGGTAGTTTTTCAGCCTCATTTATTCAGTAGAACTCGAGATTTTATTGATGATTTTGCATCTAGTTTGTCTTCCTTCGATGAATTACTATTGCTCGATATTTATCCGGCAAGAGAATTACCAATAGAAGGCGTAACGTCAAATTGGCTTTTAAGTAAGGTGCAATTGCAGAAGAAACAGCTTGTTGCTAAAGAAAACCTTGTTGATACAATTGCGAGATCTGATGTAAGAATAATTGTGATACTTGGTGCAGGAGATATCGGAGTATTAGTCGATAATGTATGCAATGAACTTTTAAAAAGACAAGGCCATGAAATTTAAAAGGTTACTAAAATATATAGTATCTCTTGCTTTGTTAGTTTCAATAGGGCTATTATTTGGTTTTACCAACCAAAGAAATCAAACAAAAAAAGTGAAAGAAGTTGATGTTTCTTTCATGGAAGGAGAGCAGAATTTTTTGACGCATTCTATGGTTAATAAATTGTTAATACAAAACCAAGACCATGTTAAAAACCAAGCGAAATCTATAATAGATTTATACCAATTAGAAAAAACGGTTTTAGCAAATCCTTTTATAGAGCAAGCATCTGTGTTTTTATCCGTACAGAATGTTTTAAATGTGCGTGTAAAACAACGTGAGGCTATTGCAAGAGTATTGCAATCTGATCAGGTCTATTATATTGATAAGCAGGGAGTAAAGTTTCCTATTTCTGATAATTATTCGGCAAGAGTTCCGATAATTTCTGGAATAAAATCTGAAGTGGAATTGAAGGAAATTGAGCAGTTTTTAGAAGAGATCAATAAAGATGATTTTTTAAAAAGTGAAGTTGTAGGAATACACAAAACGAGCAAAAAAGAATTCGAAATTTACGTTCGGAGCGGAAATTATGTTATTCAGTTCGGAAAATGTGAACAATTGAAACAAAAGTTTTTCAATTTAAAGGCGTTCTATAGTAAAGTGTTTTTAGAAGAAAAAATGAAAACATATAAAACCATAAATCTAAAGTATCACAACCAAGTTGTGTGCTCAAAATAAAATCAAAATGGAAGACAATAAAATAGCAGTTGGTTTAGATATTGGAACTACCAAGATTGTTGCCATGATTGGTAGAAAGAATGAATACGGTAAACTAGAAGTTTTAGGAATTGGGAAAGCTAAGAGTTTAGGTGTAAAGAGAGGAGTTGTTAGTAATATTACACAAACAATTCAGTCCATACAGCAAGCTGTTGAAGAATCTGAAAGTGTTTCGGGCCATAAAATATCTAATGTTGTAGTTGGGATTGCTGGACAGCATATTAGAAGCCTGCACCATAGTGATTATATCACACGTGCAAATGCCGATGAGGTAATTGATGAAAATGATATTGACAATCTTGTAAATCAAGTACATAAGTTAGTGATGTTGCCAGGGGAAGAAATTATCCATGTTTTGCCACAAGAATTCAAGGTGGATAGTCAGGCAGACATTAAAGAGCCTATCGGGATGTATGGAGGTCGACTAGAAGCAAACTTTCATGTGGTTGTAGGACAGGTTTCTTCGATTAGAAATATTGGTCGTTGTGTTAAAAGCGCTGGTTTAGATCTTTCAGATATTACATTAGAGCCGTTAGCATCTGCATCGGCAGTTTTGAGTCAGGAAGAGAAAGAAGCTGGTGTAGCATTGATTGATATAGGTGGAGGTACAACGGATCTAGCCATTTTTAAAGATGGTATTATTAGACATACAGCGGTTATTCCTTTTGGTGGTAATGTGATTACGGAAGATATTAAAGAAGGTTGTTCTATTATTGAAAAACAAGCAGAGTTGTTGAAAATCAAATTTGGATCAGCTTGGCCAGGAGAAAATAAAGAAACTGAAATTGTTTCTATCCCTGGATTGAGAGGCAGAGAGCCGAAAGAGATTACATTAAAGAACCTTTCAAAAATCATTCATGCGAGAGTGCAGGAAATTGTTGAACATGTCTATTTAGAAATTAAGAACTATGGACATGAGACAGCAAAAGGGAAGTTGATTGCTGGTATTGTATTAACTGGAGGGGGTTCTCAGTTAAAACATTTACGGCAATTGGTTGAATATATTACAGGGATGGATGCACGTATCGGGTATCCCAACGAACATTTAGCCGGAAATTCGGATGAAGCATTATCCAGCCCTTCTTATGCTACAGCCGTTGGGTTGTTAATGGAAGGACTAGATAGAAGTGATAAAGAAGAGGATGCTGAACCAGAAGAAGAGATTACAGAAGAAGTAATTGAAGAGAAGGGTGCAGCGGCAGAAGAGAAACCAAAAGTGAAAAAGAAATCGTTCTTTGAAAAGTTTACGGACGGACTCAAAGATTTTTTAGATAACGCAGAATAAAGAACAAACAAAGAAAATTATAAAAATATAAACGTTATTATGAGCGCAGAATTTGATAACATTTTATTTGACATGCCAAAATCACAGTCTAACACCATCAAAGTTATAGGTGTTGGAGGTGGCGGTAGCAATGCCGTAAATCACATGTTCCAACAAAACATTAGAGGAGTAGATTTTGTGATCTGTAATACAGATGCACAAGCCCTGGAGAACAGCCCTATTCCCAATAAAATCCAATTAGGAGCCAACTTAACATCGGGTCTTGGTGCGGGAGCAAATCCTGAAGTAGGAGAACAGGCAGCCAAAGAAAGCATTATAGAGATACAGCAGATGTTAAACACGCAAACGAAAATGGTGTTTATTACAGCTGGGATGGGAGGTGGTACCGGAACTGGAGCTGCTCCAATTATAGCAAAGATTGCTAAGGATATGGATATCTTAACCGTGGGTATTGTTACCATGCCTTTTCAGTTTGAAGGGAGAATGCGCTCAAAACAAGCTCAGTTAGGAATCGATGCCTTACGCTCAAATGTTGATTCGTTGATTGTGATTAACAATAATAAGTTACGCGAAGTATATGGTAATTTAGGCTTTAAAGCAGGTTTTTCGAAAGCTGATGAAGTATTGTCTACAGCTGCTCGCGGGATTGCAGAAGTTATTACACATCACTATAAACAAAACATTGATTTACATGATGCAAAGACCGTATTATCTAATAGTGGAACCGCTATTATGGGATCGGCTAAAGAGTCAGGTGTTAGCAGAGCAAAAAGTGCCATTGTGAAAGCATTAGATTCGCCATTATTGAATGATAATAAGATTTCGGGTGCAAAAAATGTGCTGTTGTTAATCGTATCAGGAAGTAATGAGGTAACCTTGGATGAAATTGGAGAGATCAATGATTATATTCAAACAGAAGCGGGGTACGATGCTAATATAATTATGGGTATTGGGGAAGATGAAGCACTAGAAGATGCGATTTCCGTGACGGTAGTAGCAACAGGGTTTGCTGCAGATCAACAAAGTAATATTACGAATACGGAGGCAAAGAAAATTGTTCATACATTGGAGGACGATCAAAAAGCGACCTATGATTTTTCGGATAGTACAGTTGTAAAAACATCTAGTTTGGATGAACCACTTTCTCAAAGTTCGCCAAAGAAAATTATACATGTTTTAGAAGAAGATGATGATGAAGTGGAAGATGAGCAAATGGACTTAATATCGACCTCAGAATTAATTGCTAATATGGACGTGGTTTATGAAGAAATTGAGATTGAATCTATTTCTGAAGACGACTTCATTATTACCAATACGACTCCCGTTGAAGAGCAAGAGGAAGAGGTTGTTGAAGAAGAAGTTCAGACAGACCTGTTATTCGATTTGCCTTTAAATGAGTATGAAGAAGTAAAACCTACTGAAGAGGTTCGTTTTGAATTGACTGAGGATATCTTGAATATGGAAGTTAAAGATCCTGTTGAGATCGTAGCGGAGGAAAAAAGATATGTGCTCGAAGATTTTGATGTAGCTCCTACTATTGGAAAAAGTTCTACAATTACTGAAGATACTGAAGTAACTCTTGAAGAGGAGGAGTTGCAGTTTGAATTAAAAACAACAAAACCTCAAGCTGAAATTAATGAAATGGAGACAGAAAGTGAAGAAGTATCTCCGTTGAGCTTAACGATTTCTGAATTACAAGATAGAGCTGAAGAGCGTCGTAAAAAGATGAAAGGATTCAATTACAAGTTTACAGATCAAATGAGCAAGAACATAGATGAGATAGAACGCCAACCAGCTTATAAGAGATTGGGCGTTGATCTGGATGAAACCGACACAGCAATCAGTAAGTCAAAAACAACGTTAAGTACAGAGGATGACGATATTCAATTAAAGTCTAATAATTCTTTTTTACACGATAATGTAGATTAAGCGATCACCAAAAGTGAAATACATAAAAGAACCGAGTAAAGTGAATTCACTTTCTCGGTTCTTTTTGGTTTAAATATTTAAAAACCTTATTCTTTTTCAAATACATTTTCAACTGGAACGTTTATCTTGAAAAATTGAGCCATCTATGAGTAATGGCTCATAAAATTCATTCAAACAATTAATTGAATTTTTTTTTACTTTTAACAAACATTTAATATTACTAGTCAAATATCTAACTCTTTTTCTACTACTAAAAAAAAATGTCCTAAATAGCATAAAATATGGAACGAATGTATAAATAATCGCGATGTAACTCATATTTTATAAGCTAACCCCATAGAAAAGCGGTTATGAGAAACAAAGTTGTTATCCATTGAAGCTTTGTATGTATTTCTGAGAATTATTCCATAATTAGAATCTCTAAACCAAAAGATAAAACCTCCAGAAAAGTTTAAAGAGAAACTACTACTACCATTGAGGACCGTATTTGGCGCAGAAATATAGCTTGTTCCGATAGCAAGAGAATAATTGGTAAGACCACTAGACTTAAATCTATAACCACCGTATAGGTCTATTGAGAAATAATTTAAAGGGTTATCCCATAAAAATGTACTTCTAAGCGTACTAAAGGTGGTTCCGGCCGATACAAACAAATGGTTGTCAAACAATCTTGTGGCTTCCAGACTTAATCCCACGTTAACATTATCTCCCGTATTAAGTGTTGAATTGTTATACAATTTGGTGGCTCCCAGTGTCGCACTAACGTCCCATTTACTGTCTTTACTAATTTCTTGTGAAGTTCCAAGATATCCAATCAACAGAAATCCAATTAACATTAAAATTTTTTTGTTCATAATACTTTTTTGTTTATTAATAATATTCTTTAGTTTTTACTATTTCAGAATCACTGTGGTCTCATGTATTAATTAGCCTAAGTAAGTATTGACTTACCAATTATTAATTTAAATTATATGAGGAGTGAAATTATTTGAAACAGAACAAAATTTTGAAAGAATAACTTATATTTTGACCGAAGTACCATAGAATATCCCTCTTGAACAAAAAAATGTCGTCAATCCATGTTTTTTAGGAACTAAGACACGATATTTTGGCATGTTTAAAAGGGAAGAAAGAACTATAACATCAGTGAATTGTACTTTTTTTGTAACAATTTATTTCGTTGGACGTCTGAATAGTATATTAACCAAAACAATTATATCATGAAATCATCAGCACATCCACGAGTCATTGAGAGAGGAATTTTAACATCTGCTTATAAAAGAGAAATAAGACGAAACGCCTTAGAGACTAGAAGAGAATCTTTATCTAAGATTAAGCGTACCTTTCAAAATCAACACGAAAAATTTCAAAGTAAAGCCGCAGCAGTTTTACAGGTAGCATTCTTCGCTTTAGCAATCGTGTTCTTTTTACTATAAACCCACTTTTTAGTCAAGTACTATTTTTTTGCGATACACAACACCTTGATTCTTTACAAGAACAAAGTAAATGCCTTTACTTAAGCTATGTGGTAAGGTAATATCCTTTTCTGACTTGTTTTTAAAAGAAGTTTGTGTTACTAGTTTTCCCAATACCGAGTACAAATAAAAACTTGTCAACCCGCTATGCAAACCTTGTATGCGTATTGTTTTTGGAGTAGTTTTATAGATAGAAACTTCTTGGGATAGTACCGGGTTGTCTAGAGATAAGCTTTGCGAAGTGGTATGTATATAAAATCGACCAACACCGTTTTGATCTGAATTAAAAGTCAATGAATATGTATCACTATCAGTATTCAACGCTGTAAACACACCAAGATCTCGATCTTCTAAATAGACATTTACACTTTCTGGTATATTGTTATTTATTGCAGAAAAGGTAATTTCACCTCCAGACCGGGCATGAACACCAATAGGGATTATTGTAGTTGTGATCTCGGAGATCGGAATGCACTGTAGGGCTATAGGAACCTCATTGTTTTGCATGATCAAATGAGAATATAGCTCTAGGTCGGGGTCGATATCACCATACATTCCCGCGTCAAACCCTGGATCTAAACCATTAGTAGCTGTCTCTAAAAATTTTATTTCGGTAGATTTATTGGTCTCCCCATTTGTAATGGAAAGTGTAATACCTGGTATAGTATTGTTGTTTCTGTAAAAAAGGTCACCAGTTTGATGACTTTGCATGGCTTTGGTAATATTAACTGCACCGCCTCCTTGTTTAGATTTTACAAAAAAGCCCTGAACGGGAGCTAAATAACTGGCTGAATTAAGGTGATTGATGATGTCGTATGTGCTTGTCGTTGGATTCCAAAGGTATAGCGCTAAAAAGGAAGGGTCTAGGTTAGAAGTGTTTTCTGTAAGAAAATTATCTGTAGGCGACGCATTGCTATTGATCGCCATAAAAGAAGGGAAAGGGTTGCTTAGCAAGTTCCATCGGTTACCAGACGTAGCCGTACCGTCCGTAATTGGAAACCCAAGAAGGTCAAGGTTTCTTAATGTTCCGAAAAATTGTAAAATACCAGGAGTTATTTTTTGTAGTGTATATCCTTTTCCGACGGTGAAATTTCCAGCCAAATCTATATCGTTGCTCCCCGTATTGTCAGTATAATAGTGCCATCTGTTAGTGCTGAACCCATTTTCATAAGGAGCCAGAGCATATTTATTGCCACTACTCACCAGTAGTCCATCATTTGTAAAACTGTTAATGTTTTGGCCAGATGCAGGCACACCTACCAAATGCCATTGATCCGTTACGTATCGTTGATAGACTAGGTTGGTGCTATTTTTTGATGTAGTTGTACCTTTAACAATCAAGGAGCTGCTAGAAGTAGCATCAGAACCTACTATTATGACGTTTTCAATATAGCAATCTTCTTCTATGGTGATCGCATTTCCCGGTGAAATGTAGATCGCGTTATTCCCAAGTATGCGCAAATTTTTAATAGTATTCGTTGCTGTATTCACAAAAGGAGCCCGTGTTCCATCCGGAATAGTTGCATTATCCGAAGCAGCAGGGACTGCATTGCCAGACCAGTTGCCGGGTGTGTTCCAATCGTGGCTTACACTTCCTGTCCAATAGAAGGTACCTGAATTTGGAAACCCTTTATGAAAACCCTGACTCAGGGAATTATTTCCAGCCGTAAGTAATGATACTACAAACTCTCCGGCGGTAAAATGTAAGGTGTTTCCTGAAGAACTATTGGTGCCTCCTAGCGAACCAATGACCTGACTCTCTAAACTTTGCCCAACAGTCGTAATAGAGAAAAAACCAAGGAGTATAGGAGTGATAATCGTTAATTTTAGAACTCTTTTCATTGTTAGCATTTATTTTTGTACCTTTTTTTGGATCTCTAGGATCATCGCTTTTAATTGAGCTACTTCCTTTTTCAATTTTTCAATCTCGGCTGTTTTAGCCTCAAACTCACGCGCTGATCTGGAAGAATTAATACCTCCTGTAAGTTTGTCTGCAGTCTTTGCATGAATGGCATACGGAACACTAATTAATTGTGATGTGCCAAAATCTGTATAGCTAGTCCCTCCTGTAATGTCTGCTTCTACTTTTAAGTAATGTGTTTTGGATGACCAGCCTATAGTGTTAAAATCACCACTTACGACCGTTCCGCTTCCGATTTGAAAATGGGTCAGCCCTTTGCCTGTAGTAGTGATACTATGCGTTTCTGAATAGACTGTTGTACCTGAAACAGAGGTTTCCAGAATACTAATTCTAAAGTTTACAGACTGATTCATTACGGGTTCTCCGTTGGTATCTACAATAGAGGTTTGATAATTAAACTTTTGTGGAGTTACGTCTGTTCCACTTCCACTAGAAGCATTCTCTAATGCAGTGATTCTATCTTCTATAGACTTCCATGCCGTACCTGACCAAATATTGAGTGCATTGGTATCGGTATCATAGACCATCATGCCTTTGTCTGTAGTTGAAAGTGTTGCTCCTAAAGCCGTTCTTTGAGCTGTAGTGAGCCTGTTAAGTAGAAAACCTCTGTCTGTATCCGCTAGGTCTATACTGGCCTTTATATTTGGTGTAGCTGTACCCACAGCCACGGTAACTCTGTCTTGGGTCGTAAGCCCGCCCAAAACCATGGTATTGTTCTGAGCTGTTGTAGCCCCGGCACCAATAGCGGAAGAATATTTACCTGTAACGGTCGTTCTGGCTCCTAAAGCGGTAGACAAGGAGTCGGCAGCGGATTCATAACCCACAACGGTGGCATATAGGTCTGTAGAACTGGCTCGCGTACCAATAAGAGTAGCGTAAGCTCCGGAAGGGTTTGCATCGTACCCAATAGCAACGAGGTCCGTTTCACCACTACTTATGTCTACATTAGTACCAATACCAATACTTCTTAGACCAAAGTTATCGGCATCATACCCTATAGAAATACCATCTGTAGCGGCAGAACCATTTGCGCCAATAATGATTGCACGAGAAGAAGAACCAGAACCAGGGTCGTCTAATCTCACATCATACCCAATGGCAATATTATAGAAGTTGGTTGAGGTAACGGTGAAATCTGCTCTTGAGCCTAACATCACATTGTAGCTTCCCAGTCTATTCAAATACCCGGCTGAGTACCCTAAATATGTATTGTCTCTCGCATTGGTAGTATTGTCTTCATTGTCTCTATTGTTGTCCCATCCAGCACTTGCTCCCACAAAGGTATTATAACTGGTAAATTCTGAATGCCTACCAGTTTCTTGTCCTATAAAAGTATTAAGAATTCCCTTTGATATATCTGCACCTGCATTATCTCCTACAAAAGTATTCCTGTTACCAGTAGTAATATCATGGCCAGCCCGATATCCCAGAGTTGTATTGTTATACCCAGAGGTAATATTGTATAGAGCGTTATTACCCACTGCTGTATTAAAAGAACCGGTAGCAGGATTTGTGGTGGCAACAGTATTTGGAGAAACAGGAGCATACCCTCCAGTATCTTCTCCTATATAAACGTTATCACTTCCTGTTGTGTTTCGAACACCGGATTCTTCTCCAATAAAAACATTATCGAATCCAGTTGTATTGTTAAACCCCGACCCTTTGCCCACAAAAGTATTATCATTGGTAGTATTAAAATATCCAGATCGAAATCCTAAAAAAGTATTATCATCCCCGGAGATATTAAAATACCCGGTTTGATAACCCATAAGCGTGTTGTAATGACCACCGCTAGTTATTGAAAACCCGGAAGAATGACCAATGGCAATATTGTAGTCTGAAGAAGTTAGACTAAATAGCGCATTATCACCTAATCCCAGGTTATAATTTCCTCCAGAGCTTAGATTTGCTAAGATACCTCTGTGGGAAGAGGGTGTAGAGAGCGTAACGAAATTACCTGTTTGTGTATAGGCGGTAAAAGACAGGCACATAAATGTGCTTACTACCAAAAGCTTAATTTTCATAATTATGAAGTTTTTTTGAAATAGGGGTGTTGTTATTTTAGGGCAAGGTCAAAAAAAGATCATAAGAATTCAAAAAAGTGTCGCCAAGAGCATAAAAAATACCTCGAAGGGGTTTAAAAGAGGGATGAGTAAAAAATCAGTTTAGCTTACAGCTTGTTTTATTCGCGTAATGGCCTCTTTCAATTGTTCTTCAGAAGCAGCATAAGAGAGTCGTATACAATTAGGAGCGCCGAAAGCTTCACCGGTAACGGTAGCTACATTGGCTTCTTCTAGAAGGTACAATGAGAAGTCATTAGCATTGCGAATAGTTGTGCGATTGAGTGTACGGCCAAAGAACGATGAAATGTCTGGAAAAACATAAAATGCACCCTCAGGAACATTCAGTTTAAAACCATCTATCTCTCCAAGCAATTGCAATACCATGTCACGACGAGATTGAAACTCATCGACCATGTACTGTATTTTATTAATAGGTGCTAATACGGCAGTAATAGCTGCTCTTTGCGCAATACAATTGGCCCCAGAGGTAATTTGTCCTTGCATTTTAGTACACGCTTTGGCAATCCACTGCGGTGCACCGATGTACCCAATTCGCCATCCCGTCATCGCAAATGCTTTGGCTAAGCCATTTACAGTAATGGTACGCTCATACATGTTATCAATTTTAGCAAAACTAAACGGTGTTGATCCATAATTGATATGTTCATAGATCTCATCTGACAAAATATAGATTTGAGGATGCTTTTCTAGAACAGCAGCTAATGCTCTATACTCACTTTCAGAGTATGTAGTACCACTAGGATTGTTGGGAGAGTTGAAAAAGATCATCTTCGTTTTCGATGTAATCGCTTTTTCTAGTTGCTTCGGAGTAATCTTAAAATCTGTTTCTATACTAGATGGGATTTCTACAAACTTCGCCTCACATAAGGTAGCAATGGCAGAATAACTAACCCAATATGGAGCTGGAAGTAATACCTCATCTCCAGGATTTAATAATACCTGTGCAACATTTGCAATAGATTGTTTGGCCCCTGTAGAAACCACTACCTGATTAGGTTCGTAATGCAATCCATTATCTCGCTTAAACTTTACGCAAATAGATTCTTTTAATTCTAAGTACCCATCAACAGGTGTATACGAATTGTAGTTTTGATTGATGGCTTCAATCGCCGCATCTTTGATAAAATCGGGAGTATTAAAATCAGGTTCGCCTAAACTTAAACTGATAATGTCTTTTCCTGCAGCTTTTAATTCTCTAGCTTTTGCAGCCATTGCCAATGTTTGAGAAATTGGTAAGCTGTTAATTCTATCAGATAATGGATGCGCCATTTCTTATGCCATTTGTGGTTTTTTGCCAAGAACACCTAATTGTCTAAAGTGCTCTATAATGGCTCTTCTTGTAGTTTTATATTCGTTGTAAGGAAGGTTGAACTCCTTGGTAGTTTCTTTTACAATTTTTGCCAATTTCGTGTAATGCACATGAGAAATATGTGGAAAAATATGATGCTCTACTTGGTGATTTAATCCACCTGTATAAAAATTAACTAACCAATTGCTAGGAGCAAAATTTGAAGTTGTGTATAATTGATGTACGGCCCATGTGTGCTCTAAGTTTCCATCCTTATCAGGAGTTGGCATTTCTGTATTAGGCACTACATGTGCTAATTGGAATATCAAACTTAAGATCATTCCAGCTGTGTAATGCATTACAAAGAATCCGAGTAATACTTTCCACCAAGCAATGTCTAGTGCCAATAAAGGTAGTACAACCCACAGAGAATAGTATAATACTTTAGAAACAACTAATTTAGTCCACTCTACTTTTGGGTTCGGAAACTTACCATAGGATAATTTTCTTTTTAGATAACTATGCATTTGTTTAAAATCGGTAGTGATTGCCCAGTTGATAGTTAATAACCCGTATAAAAAGATAGAATAATATTTTTGTAGCCTATGAACTTGGAACCATCTAGCATGTTTAGAAAAACGAATAATCCTACCAGCGTCAATATCTTCATCATAATCTTTTACATTGGTGTATGTATGATGTAGTACGTTATGCTGTACTTTCCAGTTGTATACATTTCCTGCAAGGATATAAATACTACTTCCCATTAATTTATTTACCCATTTTCTACTAGAAAAAGATTCATGATTGCTGTCATGCATTACATTCATTCCAACACCAGCCATACCTATCCCTGTAATGACCATAAATACGATCATTAACCATTGCGGCATACTCACCGTAAGAATTAAAATAAAAGGCACTAAGAACAAAGAAAACATAATAACAGCCTTGGAATATAACTTCCAGTTACCTGTTCTTTTTATATTGTTTTCTTTAAAATAACTATTGACTCTTTTGTTAAGTGTTCTAAAGAACTTTGCCTTGTCAATTCGAGAAAAATTTATAGTCTTCATTATAGGATGAAAAAAATTAAGTTACAAAAATACATGTTTTAAAGTTATTGGTTGATTTATAACGTAGCTTTTTTCATGTAATTGTTCACAGGTTTAATTACTTTTGCTGTGAATTATTACCTATGGAGATTTTATTAAAATACTTTACATCACTTACAGATACTCAAATTGAGCAGTTCTCGAAATTGCAAGAATTGTATCAAGATTGGAACTTGAAGATTAATGTGGTTTCTAGAAAGGATATTGACGAATTATATTTGCGTCATGTGTTGCATTCTTTGGGAATAGCAAAAGTAATGCAATTCCAACCCGGAGCTAACGTAATGGATGTTGGAACTGGAGGAGGTTTTCCAGGAATTCCACTAGCGATTTTGTTTCCCGAAACTCAGTTTCACTTAGTAGATAGTATTGGTAAAAAGATCAAGGTTGTAAATGAAGTTTCTGAAGGCCTAGGTTTAACCAATGTAAAAACCACACATGGCAGAGTAGAAGAAGTAAAAGACACCTACGATTTTATTGTGAGTAGAGCAGTTGCGCAAATGGAAACTTTTGTTCGCTGGACGAAAGGGAAAATTAGTAAAAAGCAACAGCATGAATTAAAAAACGGAATTCTCTATTTAAAAGGAGGTGATCTGTCTGAAGAGCTGCAAAAATATACTTCCGCAACCATTTATAATCTACCAGATTATTTTGATGAAGACTTTTTTGAAACTAAGAAAGTGGTTCATCTTCCGTTGAAATATAAAGGTTAATCACAAAACATACATTATGGCACTAACACCCTCAAACATTTTTGAAAAAGGAGCAAAGGCTCCTGATTTCATGTTACCCGATACTATTTCTGGAAGAGATATTTCTTTACAAGAGATTAAAGGAAATACTGGGACTGTTGTTTTTTTTATCTGCAATCATTGTCCTTTTGTAATTCATGTGAATGAGCAATTGGTGCAATTGGCCAATGATTATCAGCCTAAAGGAGTTGGTTTTGTTGCTATTAGCAGTAACGATGTCGAAAACTATCCACAGGACGGGCCGGAATTTATGAAAACACATGCTTCTCAAGTAGGATACCCGTTTCCGTATTTGTATGATGAAACTCAGGAAATAGCCAAAGCTTATGATGCTGCATGTACCCCAGATCTATATGTTTTCGATGGTGACTTGAAATCCGTGTATCACGGACAATTGGATAGCTCTAGGCCAGGTAATGGAGTACCCGTTACTGGAGAAGATATGAGAGCTGTTTTGGATGGCTTGTTAAATGGACTTCCATTTATTGGTCAGGAAAGACCAAGTATGGGCTGTAACATTAAGTGGAAATAGCTTTTAAATATTACGTTCCTTGTTGGTAGATATAAACAGTATTACTTTGTGTAAATAGAGTAAAGCAGGAATAAGACTGATGGCAGTCAGGACTGCCCACAGCAACATTAATTTATAGCCAATAAAAGGAATTTCTTTTCCAATACTTTTAAAAGAATCACTGTCTTTATATAGGTAAAATGTATATATCAACGAAATACCTAAGAAGAAAAAGATAAACCCTAAAGGAAAAATAGATTGGAACCCGCTGTAAGTCGGTTGATGCATTGTATAAAAATAATACAGCCCTAAACCAATGAGACCACCAATAAAAACAATCATCAGAGTTATTCCATCTACAAATTTTCCTGACTCCTTAAAAATTTCCCTCCTACAGGACGGACATAAAGTAGGGTGTTCACTAATACAACCTGAACACATAGAGCTTTTGCATTCATTGCAATAACCTTTTGAAGATCTGTTAGGATGCGCTAAGCAAAAATATTTTGCGTTAGTGTGTCCCAAGATTGTCAATGTTTCTTTGAATTGTCATTTTAGGGTCTCGACCATATTCGTTATCACCTCGATCACCTTCTGTACAATAATAGACCAATAACAAGATAGGGCCAACTAAGGGGATTAAGGCAAATAAAATGGTCCAACCTGATTTTCCAACGTCATGAAGGCGTCGCACTTGAACTGCCAAATTTGGAATAATGCAAGCAATGTTAAAACCCAAGATAACAAACCATAACAAGAAGCCTCCAAGAAAAATAAATACAAAGGATAAGATCCATGCAGATAGTGTTAGTATAAAATTGAAAAGGATGTAGTACCAATATTCAGATCTTCTTGCTCTTCCTTCAAAATTTGCGTAATTTTCAATAAAGGCTTTTTTCCACCAGTCCAACATTGAAAATTGAGATTCGTCTTTAATAATTTCCATAGTTGTAAATGTAGTTGTTTTTTCATATATGAAAAAACATCATTTAAAGCTTTAGGATCTTGTGAGTCTCTTTTTTGTTTTCGGAAAAGATTTGAATAAAATACACGCCTGAAGCTAACGGTAGTACGTCAATTGCTAGATTGCCATCTAATAATTCATAACTTCCTTGCAATATGATCTGACCTGAACTATTAAAAACCTTGTATGCAAAGTTACTATATGTTAAGCTTGAGTAAACGTAAAGTGTATTTCCAACAGGATTTGGATATATAAACCACTTTTTATTTGGATCTTGCGTATTAAATTGATCTGCACTGAGCGTTTGACTGTAACATCCTTCATCTACGGCATGAGAGTCTTTGATAAGTTCGTTGATTTTTGAATCGCTAAAACTCTGATTAGCGGTATGGTTAAAGAAAGCAGCGTCGATTACTGCATCATTTGCTCCTAGAAAGTTTTGTAAAAGTGTACCAAAAGTTTGTCGATAATCAAACTGTACAGTTTCTATTTGATAATTATTAGTAGCTGTTGCTTCAGAAAGGTCTACGTTGGTTCCTGAGATACCACCATTAACGGGTTTTCCAAAAACAAACATAGGTGCAATCTCTCCATGATCCGTTCCAAAGTTTCCATTTTCTTTTGCCTTTCTTCCAAATTCAGAAAAGGTGAGCCCAACCACATCATCTGCTAAAGTTTGAGCATCTAGATCATCAAAGAACGTTTTAACCGCGCCCGAAACCTCTTTGAGCAATTCATTATGGGTTCCTTCAATAGTATTTATTCCTTGACTTTGACTATTGTGTGTGTCAAAACCTCCTATTCTAACCATATATACTTTAGATTCGAGGCCTCCACTAATCAATCTAGCAACGGTTTTTAATTGATTTGAGAGGTCGGTGTCAGGATAAGAAGATGCATTATTTCCATTATTGAAAGCTTCTGAAATAGCCTGAGAATATTGATTGGATAAATTATCGGTATCTATGATGTATTGTAATTCTAATCCATAATCACTGTTAGGAATCACAGATGGAGGAGATCCTCCCAAACCATTGAGTTCGGTGTAAAAACCTGATGGGTCTTGACCTGATATATTAATCGCTAACCCATGTTCAACTTCCCCATGAAAGCCCAAAGACGTTTTATTGGAGCCTATTTGCACAGCTAAAGGGTAGGTGTCGCTTAGTTCGTTCGCATAATACATTTCCATAAATCTACCTATCCAACCAGAATCTGTACCGTTGTTCCAACTATTCCCATCATTCCCTGTAGCATATAGATCGGTTGAAGCAAAATGACTTTTGTTTTGTGAAGGGTACCCAACAGATTGGAGTACTCTCATCCAACCTTGGTCGTACAACGTTTTAAATTCTGTAAGGGCCGGATGCAATCCAACCAATTGATTATCGCCTAAGGTATTATCTAAAGTAATGTAAGGATTTGATCCTGTATTTGAAATCTTTAGTGTGGGCCTTAGATTGGCGTATTGATCATACACATTAATAGGAATAATCGTATTTAAACCATCATTGCCTCCTGCTAGATTTATTAAAACCAGCTTTCTGTTGTTAATGTCACAAGAATTTAGATTTACAGATCGCAACATAGCATTTAACTCGAAAGGCATGAGCCCGATAGCTGATGCTGTAGCCGACAATTTTAAGAAATTTCTTCTTTTCATGACATTCGATTTATGTTAGTTGAAACTCTGCGGCATTCATCATTGCCGTAATTAATGCGTCTAACCTAGATCGAACAACTGTATCATCCATGGTATTGGTATAGTCTATCCAGGCACCAGTCCAGTAATAGGCCGGGAACCCTTCAAGTAGGTTTTCGGCGAAATAATCTTTTCTTTCTTGATCGATACTTTCAGGGTAGAGTAGTTCTGATATTTCAGTAATTACATCAATAGCATTCGATGGGTTTGCCATGTGATCACTGATATACAAAACGATGTCTAATTGTGCTCTTATCAGATTGTTGTTACCAATCTTGTTTCTGCCAGAAATTAGGCTTTCTATAAGCTTATATCTGCCCAAAACAGTATTGGAAGAAAACCAGTGTCTGTCATAATCTGGTTCTTGATAATGTGCGGGATATCCAGCAACTGAATCTGGGCTGAATAAGTACATTCCGCTACTCAGTAAAAAATAGTCATGAACAAATGAAAAGAATCGATAAAAATCAAAGTTTTGTGTTGTTGGATCTGGGATGTTTAAGTCAAAATGAGAACTCATTTCCGATACTAGTTGTAATGGACTTTTTACCTGAGATCCAAAGATTTCATCGCTTGCATCTGTATCATCGGCATCAAAGAAGTGTTCAGAAGACAATAAGGTTTCCACTGTAGGTAAGATCTCATAATTATTATTCTTTAATGCTGTGGCTAAGGGAGTAATAATATCAGTTTCTATTTCCGAGGTAATCTCGTTCTTTATAAAGAAACGATATAGTTTTCTGCAAAATGACTTGGCTGTAGCATCCTGTGCGAATACCATTTCTACAAAGGCATCTAGCTCATCAATAATTTCTTGTTCTGTGTTACCTCCTGAAATTATCTGATTGTTAAATGCATGACTAAATGTTTTATCATTAGTGTCATGCTGACCAATTGCAATTCTACCTTTGGGAAGATTTGTATCCGAATCAATAATACTTCTATCTGCCATTGTTTTTATACCAGAAAAAACTTTGGCTGTCTGCTGTACATCTAGTTCAGTATAATTGGTATAGTCTCCATTAGCAATTTGAGGACCTTTTAAGATCGTAAACAACTCTAAAAATTCCCGAGCATAGTTCTCGTTTGGGTTATTGGCATTATTAGAGGTGTTGTCCAAGTAGTTCAACATCGAATTATCAAAAGTGATCTTTTTCGCCAATGTTTTAATATTACCGTATCTATAATGCTCTAGTAATCTTAGATGATCATAAAAATGGGTAGAGGTTCCTGAACCACTGTCTTTAGATACGGTAAAGGACGTATGTAGAAAGAAGGTCAATTTATGCTTTAAGGTGCTTTGCTTGATACTGTTAAACCACCACCAGCTGGCAATGATCTTTCTTTTCCTACCTTGCCCCGAAAAAGAGTTTGGATGTTCGGTTGACGCTAACCAATATCCATCTGGACTACTTGTTGGTAATGGATCATATGGTTCAGACCAGATATTAGGTTGTTCAGTGGTTAGTATGTTTAAAGCCTCCGTGATGGTTTTGCCAACAAAGTTTTCTATAGAAGATTTCTCGAAATTGTAAGATGCTCTACGCAAAAGATGTTTAGCCTTTCGTTGGTCTAATGTGCCAGATATGGAAGCTAAGGAGGCCATGATATAAAAGTACGGTTACTTGAATAGTTTGACCCTTAAAATAAGAAAAAGTTTAATTTCAGAAGTACAACCAAAAAAATAATCTCTGTTGAGATCGGTGTTTTGAATCCGTTAAACTATTTGGACAAATAACCCTTCTTCAGTTTTTGAAACCTTAGCAACTTCTTTCTTTGTAAGGCCTTTAATGGCTTTATCCCATTTTTTATTAGATAAGCCAGATTGCGTTTTTAATTCAACTAAATCAATTTTCTCTGCTTTAGTAATGATTTCTAAAACTGCTTTTTCTTCATCGTTCAATGCTACCGTAGGAGCTTTTTTCTCTGGTCTCATTTGTGGAAAGAATAGCACTTCTTGGATGGACTGATTATTTGTTAAAAACATAATTAATCTGTCCATACCAATCCCCATTCCGGATGTAGGAGGCATCCCATATTCTAGCGCACGTAAGAAGTCATGATCAATAAATTCTGTAGCTTCATCATCTCCCTTAGCGGCTAATTTTAACTGTGCCTCAAAACGCTCTCGTTGATCGATAGGGTCATTTAATTCAGAATACGCATTTGCAATTTCTTTTCCGCAGACCATCAATTCAAAACGTTCTGTCAACTCTGGATTATCTCTATGCTCCTTACATAATGGACTCATTTCTTTCGGATAATCTGTTATAAACGTTGGTTGGATATAATTTCCTTCACACTTTTCTCCAAAGATCTCGTCAATTAATTTTCCTTTACCCATGGTGTCATTGACTTCTATACCCATAGATTCGGCAGCAGATCTAATCTCAGCTTCTGTTTTACCATTAATATCAAATCCTGTAAAGTGTCTAATAGAATCGGCCATGGTAACACGAGCGTAAGGCGCTTTGAAATCTATTTCATGTTCTCCAAATGTAGCTTTTGACGTTCCGTTTACAGCAATAGCACAGTATTCCAACAAACGTTCTGCAAAATCCATCATCCAGTTGTAATCTTTGTACGATACATAGATTTCCATGGCAGTAAACTCAGGATTATGGGTTCTGTCCATTCCTTCGTTACGAAAGTTCTTAGAAAACTCGTATACTCCATCAAAACCTCCAACAATCAATCTTTTTAAATATAATTCATTGGCAATTCGCATATATAACGGAATATCTAATGAATTGTGATGTGTAACAAACGGTCTTGCTGCTGCACCACCAGCAATAGGTTGTAAAATGGGTGTTTCTACTTCAAAGTAACCTGCATCATTAAAAAAAGTACGCATTGCGTTAAACAACTTCGTTCTTTTTACGAAAACCTCTTTTACATGTGGATTTACCACTAGATCTGCATATCGCTGTCTATAACGCAATTCAGGATCGTTAAATTCATCAAACGTATTTCCTTCTGCATCTGTCTTCGGAAGAGGTAAAGGTTTTAGGGCTTTACTTAAAAGCTTAAAATCTTTAACCATGATTGTTTTTTCACCTACTTTGGTGGTAAATAAATCACCTTCTATACCAACGAAGTCTCCAATATCTAGCAACTTTTTGTAAACATCATTATACAAGGCTTTGTCTTCTCCGGTACAGATCTCATCTCTATTAAAATAAACTTGTATCCTTCCTTCACTATCCTGTATTTCTGCAAAAGAGGCTTTTCCCTGAATTCTTCTTGACATTAATCTTCCGGCAATAACTACACTAGAGCCTTCTACAAACTTTTCCTTAATTTTTTTAGAATCTGAATCTATTGGAAATAGGTCTGCAGGATAAGGGTTGATTCCTAATGCTCTTAGCTTTGAAAGCTTTTCTCTTCTAACAATCTCTTGTTCTGATAATTGCATGTGTACTAAAAATATCTGATGTGAATTTAAGGCGCAAAGATAATCAATTGCAAGAATTGTAGCGATAATTAAAAAAAGAAAAATTGTTGGGTGTACACAAAAAAACTACTATATTTGCCGGCTGCTTTGTATTAAGTAGCATTAGTTGTGTTGTTTGGCACTTTAGAAAAAGTGTCGTGGTTTTGTTAACCAATGGAAAGCTTCCCTGAAATGGGTTGCTTTTTTTTTGCCCGTTAATTTCTAGAAGAACAGTGATTTGTGGTCCCAAAATTTGGAGATATAGAGTCCTGTAAATATTAAGCTTACCATAAACTTCAAACCAGTAGAAAATAAAAAGCCTACGAACGCCCCGAAAGCAGCTTTAAGTGCTCTGTTAGAATCTTTGTTATCATACATCATTTCTCCAATAAAAGCACCAGCAAAAGGACCAATGACAATCCCAAGCGGGCCTAAAAAGAATAGGCCTATTATTAATCCAATGGTCGTTCCGTAAATGCCATATTTACTGCCGCCAAATTTTTTGGTTCCCATAGCAGGAATGATATAATCTACAAGCCAAATAAGTATGGCCACCCCAAGAGTAATCCCTAGAAATACCCAATTCATTTCTATTACGGAGGTCATGTGAAGGATTAAAAGCCCGAACCATCCTGTTAGTGGTCCTGGTAAAATGGGTAAGAACGACCCAATGATTCCTAAAATAATAAAGACAAAGCCCAATAAGGCTAAAAATATATCCATGAGGTTGTTAGTTGTATATATATAACGAAGAAATGAGAGGTTTGTTACAAAATAAATCAACTAAAAAATTAGTTTAAACTAAAAATTTAGTTATATTTGAGCACTATTAACTAAAAAATTAGTTGAAAAATGAGTAAGCAATTAACAAAAGCGGAGGAGCAGATCATGCAAGTTCTTTGGGATTTGAACGAAGCATCTGTCAAAGATATCATAGAGATATTGCCTAACCCGAAACCCGCATATAATACGGTTTCGACTATTGTCAGAATTTTGGAGTCAAAAGAATTTGTAGGCCATACTTCGATTGGCAGGGGTTTTGTGTATCATCCTATTGTAAAGAAGGATGACTATAGTAACCAAAGCTTACATAAATTGATGAATGGATATTTTGAAGGCTCTTTTAAGAGTATGGTGTCTTTCTTTGTAAAAGAAAATAAAATGGATGTTTCTGAATTAGAAAATATTTTAAAGGAGATTAATAAAAAGAAATAACATGCTTACCTACATTATTCAAGTGATTCTTTTTCAAGCTATATTTTTGGCAGTCTATGATTTCTTTTTGAGCAAAGAAACATTCTTTGTAAAAAACAGATGGTATTTAATTACAACTGCTGTGGCATCCTTTATAATTCCGTTCATTAGAATACCAACTTTTCAAAAGGTAGCTTCGGAAGAACTTTCTGTGTACCTCCCGGAAATTGTACTGTCACCTCAATCGGTTATAGAACAAACGACCGTATATAAAACGGTGTCCGAATCAACAAATTACCTATCTCTTGTTTTTTTTATTGGTATCGGTCTATTTATGTTATTGTTTCTTATGAAGCTAGGGAGGCTTATCCTTTTAATTTATAAACACAAAAAAGAACGAAAGTATAACCATACGTTGATCGTATTACCAAACTCAAAAAAGGCATTTTCTTTCTTTAATTATATTTTTTTAGGAAAAGATATTAGTAAAGAAAAGATCGATAACATAATATCTCATGAATTAGTGCACAGTAGACAGAAACACACTATAGATCTAATGCTTTTTGAGCTTCTAAAAATAGGAATGTGGTTTAATCCAATGCTGTATGTATACCAAAAAAGAATCGCAGTGATCCACGAATATATTTCGGATGCTTCGGTAGTAGAGGAAACTTCGAAAGAGACCTATATAAATAAACTGATCAATGAACTATTTGATGTGTCAAATATGTCCTTTGTCAATCAGTTTTATAAACACACACATATTAAAAAGAGAATAAAAATGATCATGAAAGAACAATCTGCACAAATGAAACAAATAAAATACTTGTTACTTATACCAATGTTGTTGGGAATGTTAGCATATACATCATGCTTAGCATCAAATGATAACACGCTCGCTAAAGAGAATAATAGTTTAAAAGAATCAGTAACAAAACTGAATAGAAAAGACTCTATTCAAGTAGCTCTGATAAATCACATGAAGGAAAAGATAGTTTCAGAAGCATATAATGATTCTGTAATTGTAGGAGATACACTGGAAGAAGTTCCTTTTACGATTATTGAAACATCTCCAACCTTCCCTGGCTGTGAAGATGGAGATAAGAAATGTTTTAATAAAAACCTTCAAAGACATGTTTTTAAAAATTTCGATTCAGATCTTCCTAATGAATTACAATTACCAAGCGGTAGAAAACGAATTGTCATGCTATTTAAAATAGATAAAAAAGGCAACGTTATTGATATTAAAATTAGAGCTCCTCATAAAGAACTTGAGAAAGAATGTACAAGAGTTCTTGAGATGTTACCTATGATGAAACCAGGTAAGCAAAGAGGTAAAGAAGTAACTGTAAAGTATACGTTACCCATGCGTATAGATGTGAAATAGCTAGAAATACTTACGTATAAAATAGTGCCTTATAATATCGATGATCTCCATTGATACAGGGATATCCATGCGTTGTTTTAAATAAATTATAGATATGAATATTAAGAAAAACCCTAAATCGAACTTAGAAAACTATAATAAGATCTTCATGCAAATAGGTTTAGTTCTGGCTCTTTTCGTTACGTATGTGGCAATAGAAAAGAAGACTTTTGATAAAAAATTTGCTGACTTAGGTGCGATAACTATGAATGCTGATATGGAAGAGGAAATTCCGATTACGGAAAGAGTGGAGCCTGAACAGCCGAAAGCACCGCCCCCACCAACACCAGAAAAAATTGAAGTAGTGGAGGACGAAAAAGAGGTAGAAGAGACCATTATTGAAACCACAGAAACAGATGAGACTGAAGCCGTGGAGGTTGAAGAGATTGAAGAAATAGAGGAAGAGGAAGAGGTTATCGAGGATGTGCCATTTACGATTATAGAAGAAGCTCCGGTATTCCCTGGCTGTAGAGGAAACAAAGAACAATTGAAAAAATGTTTTAGTAGGAAAGTTCAGAAGCATTATTCTAGAAAATTTGATGCTAACTTGCCTAATGAGTTGGGTATTGCTCCAGGTAGAAAGCGAATTTTAATGCAATTTTTAATTGATGAGAACGGAAACATTACTGAGATTAAATCGAGAGCACCTCATCCTAGATTAGAAAAAGAAGTAAGTCGTGTGTTAAAATTACTTCCTAAGATGAAGCCTGGCAGACAAAGAGGTAGGAATGTTCCAGTAAGATATTCTTTTAGAGTTCGTTTAGATGTGGAATAAATAGCCCTATTGAAAGTAAAAAGATTGGTCATTCTTGTATTGAAGTACGGTTTAATTGTTATTTTCATGGCGTCAAAAAAAATCATTATGCGGAGTATTTTAACCTTTCTATTTTTAATATCGATAACTACTGCTTTATCTCAGAACAAAGAAGCACATGATTCTTTAAAAAAGCCTGAAACAGTTTCAATTCGTGTTATAGAAAGAGTGCCTGTATATAAAGGGTGTGAGGATGATCTTAATAAGAACAATTGCTTAAATAATAAGATCAGAAGATTTATAGGAAGGCATTTTAATGTAAATGATGCAAAATGCTTGGAGTATAAAACGGAGTATGATAAAAAATTAAAGAAAGAGGTTAAAGTTTGTACGAAAGAAGTTAAAGCTGGTAGGGTTACTATTAAAACAACTTTTGTAATCGATACCATAGGTTACACTACCGATATTAAAGCATTGAGCCCTTATCCGTTGCTAAACGAAGAAGCTGTTCGGGTAATAAAAAAGTTACCTAAGTTTAAACCAGGGTTTCAAAGAGGAAGAAAAGTAAGGGTTCGGTACAGACTTCCAATTATGTTCAATATACTCTAAGTATAATTTCTTATTTTCACAGAGTAATACTGTAATAGCTCTGTGCGTTTTATACTAATCATAATTATTGTCTGTTTTCTTACTTCTTGTGAATTTTTCACAAAGAAGAAAGTAGATGATGAGCAAAAACTAGATAGCATTAGCTTTACCTCGGTTGATAAGGCGCCGTCATTTAAAGTTTGCGATTCTATTTTTGAAAAAACAGCAAAGAATGATTGTTTCAGAAACACCATGTATCTTGAAATTACAAAAAGCTTAGGCGGTAATGAAATAAAAGTAAAGAAAGATATTGATGAGATTATTCAGGTAGTTATTACTATAGGATCTGATAAAACTATCTCTTTAAAATCAATTGAGGCTTCTCAAAATGTATATGTAGAAATTCCTAATATTCAGGAAATTATTAAAAAAAGCATTCTTGATCTACCCAACGTTTTTCCAGCAAGAAAAAGGGGAATACCTGTAACTTCGGAATATACCCTGCCTATTAGAATACAACTTAAAAACTAATTGAGCATTTGCCAAAGCTTATCTTTGAGCTCCTGTAGGCCTTGTTGGGCAATTGACGAAATAAAAAGGTGTTCAATACCTTCAGGAAGTTCGTTTACCATTTCTTCTTTCAGTTCATCGTCCAGCATGTCAGATTTTGAAATACATAGAAAACGTTGTTTGTCCAGTAATTCAGGATTGTGTTTTTTAAGCTCATTTAAGAGTATTTCGTACTCTTTTTTGATGTCGTCACTGTCGGCAGGAATTAGGAAGAGTAGGGTAGAGTTACGTTCTATATGACGTAAGAATCGATGCCCTAGACCTTTACCTTCAGCCGCTCCTTCAATAATTCCAGGAATATCGGCAATGACAAAACTTTGAAAGTCTCTATACTCTACAATCCCTAGATTCGGTTTGAGAGTTGTAAAGGCATAATCTGCTATTTTGGGTTTGGCAGCTGTAATGACTGAAAGTAGCGTTGATTTTCCTGCATTTGGGAAGCCAACAAGACCAACATCTGCCAATATTTTTAATTCTATTTGGAACCAACCTTCTTTACCATCAATACCAGGTTGTGCATACCTAGGTGTTTGGTTTGTAGAAGATTTGAAATGCCAATTCCCTAGTCCACCTTTACCGCCTTCTACTAATATGACTTCTTCTTGATCTTTGGTAATTTCAAATAAGATTTCATTAGTTTCTGCATCTCTAACTATGGTGCCTAAAGGGACATCAACATACGTATCTGCTCCATCATGTCCTGTACTTCTACTTTTACTTCCATCTCCACCGTGTTCTGCCCTGAAATGCTTTTTAAACTTTAAATGAAATAATGTCCACATATTTTTGTCGCCACGGATAATAACGTGACCACCACGACCTCCATCACCACCATCTGGTCCACCTTTCGTGATATACTTTTCTCTATGCAAGTGTGCAGAACCTCTACCACCTTTTCCAGAGGAAGCGTATACTTTTATATAGTCAACAAAATTTCCTTCAGTCATTTCTTATAGTGTATCGAAAACCTCTGTTAAGTTTTTTGTAATTTCTTCTATTGAGCCTACTCCGTTTACATCGTAGTATTTTCCTTGTGCTTCGTAATAGTCTTTTAAAACAGCAGTTTTTGTATTGTACTCGTTAAAGCGGTTTCTGATTTTTGTAACATCCATATCATCAGTACGCCCGCTTGTTTTTCCTCTTTCTAATAAGCGCTCTTCTAATACCTTTTCTGGCGCAACAAGAGCTACCATACCATTTATTTGCTCTCCTTTTTCCGTAAGAAAAGTATCTAAAGCTTTAGCCTGAGAATGTGTTCTAGGAAAACCGTCAAAAATAAATCCGTTAGCATCTTCATTTTTATTTACCTCAGCTTTTAGCATATCTATGGTTACTTCGTCAGGAACAAGATCACCTTTGTCCATGTATGTTTTTGCTAAAAGCCCTAATTCAGTTTCGTTTTTAATATTAAATCTAAAAACATCTCCGGTTGAAATATGGATCAAGTTATACTTTTCTTTTAATAAAGTAGCCTGTGTTCCTTTTCCTGCACCTGGAGGGCCAAATAAAACAATGTTTTTCATTTTTGGTTTTGTTGTTAATTGATATATAGCTGGGTAATTTCTACCTAAACCATTATAATCTAAGCCGTAACCTACGATAAACTTATCTTCTATACTTTGTCCGATATAATCTATAGGAAGTTCTTTTTTGTACACATCTGGCTTAAAAAATAATGTTGCTATTTTTAGTTGTGCTATATTCTTTTTTCTAAAGATATTGTAAATTTCCTGTAGTGTAGTTCCAGTATCGATAATGT
The DNA here is from genome assembly GCF_032248395.1 of Asprobacillus argus. NCBI lineage: Bacteria > Pseudomonadati > Bacteroidota > Flavobacteriia > Flavobacteriales > Flavobacteriaceae > Asprobacillus > Asprobacillus argus. The sequence goes on along the minus strand of NZ_JAVTTO010000001.1, from coordinate 13,729 downwards.
CTTCCAATATGATAACGGTTCTTCCTGTTAGGTCTTCGTTAATCCCTACAAGTTGACTTACCTTTTCTGTTGATGTTGTCCCTTGGTAAGAAGCTAATTTCACGAATGAGACTTCGCAATCACCCTTAAATTCACGGATAAAATCTGCAGCAAACAAAAAGCATCCATTTAAAATCCCTACGAAAAGAGGAATCTCGCCCTTAGGAAGGTCTGCTTTGACCTGAGCAACTAAATCTTTCACAATAGATTTTACGTCCGTTTCTGTAATGAAAGGTTTAAAATAAAGATCGTGAATTTTAACAATGCTCATAATAGTACAAATATAGTTGCTCGTCCTTGAATGAAAAAACCGTTTTGCTGGTGCTGATTTTATTTTCAGTAGTGCAAAACGGTTTCTATATCATTGAAAGGAAAGTTATTTCCGTTTTTCTTGTTTTTTAGAAGTGTCGTACATAATTGGTGTAGCTACAAATAAAGAAGAATATGTACCAACAACAACTCCGATAATCAATGCAAACATAAATCCTTTAATAGAATCTCCACCGAATAAGAAGATCGCCAACATTACTAATAATGTGGTTAATGAAGTATTGATTGTTCTTCCTAAAGTACTACTCAATGCCTTATCCACTACTTCACTATATTTCCATTTTGTATGGATACCAGCAAACTCTCTAATTCTATCAAAGATAACCACGGTATCATTTAAGGAGTATCCAACTACTGTTAGAATGGCGGCAATAAAGGATTGCCCTATCTCCATGTCAAATGGCATGAACTTATATAGAATAGAGAAAATACCTAATACGATTAGTACATCATGGAATACCGCAATTACTGCACCTAAACTAAATGAGATTTTTCTAAATCGAATAAAGATGTATAGGAATACCACTAGTAATGATCCAAATACTGCCCATAATGCAGATGTTTTAATATCATCCGCGATAGTAGGTTCTACTTTAATATAGCTCATGATAGCATTTCCTGACTTTTCAAATCCAGGCTTAAAGTTTTCATAAGTAGTACCCTCTTTTAAGTATGGTTTTAAACCATCAAATAAAGTTTGTTGTACTTCATCATCAACATTTTCTCCTTCATCTTCAATCTTATAAACGGTTGTTATCTTTAATTGAGCACTTGATCCATATGTTTTTACTTCAGGTAAAGATCCAAAAGAAGGTTGTAACGAGCTTGCAACGTCAGAAGCATTTGTAGGTTGATCAAAACGAACAACGTAAGAACGTCCTCCTTTAAAGTCTACACCCTGCTTTAATCCAATTTGATAGATAGAGAATAAACCAGCTAAGATAATAGCCCCTGAAATAATATAGGCAATCTTACGCTTTCTTAAGAACTCGATATTGATGTTCTGGAACCAGTTCTTAGACAACGAAGTGTTAAAAGTGAGATTTGTTCCTTTGTTGATAGATCCATCTATTAACAAACGTGTAATAAATACAGCTGTTAAGAAAGAAGTAATAATACCTAAGATAAGTGTATAAGCAAATCCTTTAATAGGACCTGTTCCAAATACATAAAGGATAATACCTGTCAATAGCGTAGTAATATTCGCATCAATAATAGCAGATAATGCTCCCTTGAAACTAAATCCTTCTTCTACAGATTGCTTAAGACCTTTCTTCTTAAATAGCCCTTCTTTAATTCTTTCAAATATAATTACGTTGGCATCTACAGACATACCTATTGTTAAGATAATACCTGCAATACCTGGTAATGTAAGTACTGCACCTTGAGAAGCTAACCATCCAAAGATTAGTAACATATTTAATGCTAATGCAACATTAGAGTATAAACCTGCTTTACCATAGTATACAACCATCCAAGCTAATACTAATAAGATTGCTAAACCAAATGATCTAAAACTCGCATCAATTGCTTCCTGGCCTAAAGATGGTCCTACAACTTCTGCTTGAATAATTCTTGCTTGAGCTGGTAATTTACCTGCTTTCAAAACGGTTGCAATATCCTGAGCTTCTTCTACTGTCATACTTCCTCCAGAGATAGAAGTACTACCTCCTGTGATAGGTGTATTTACAGATGGAGCTGTATATACATAATCATCTAAGACTACAGCAACAAACTTTCCTACATTTTCTGTTGTCATTTTACCCCATTTCTTAGCACCATCACTTTTCATGGTCATGCTAACTTCTGGGTTGTTCAATTGATCATATACTTGAGAAGCGTCTGCGATTACATCACCTTCTATAGGAGCAATGTCTCTTCTGTTAGACTTGATAGCGTATAAATTAATACGTGCTGCATTATCAAATGCTTCCGCAGTAACGTTTTCTGGTTTTACTGGGGTATATGATTTATAATCCCATAAAAACTTTGTGTATCGTTGTGCCGCTGGCAAAGAACCTCTTACCTGAGGGTCTCTCAATAGTCCATTAATTCTAGCTGTATCTGCTACTTTCGCAGTTGCAATTACTGAGCTGTTTGCTCCAGTAGGAGCCAAATATGTGAACAACCTTTTTTGTGTTGCAACAGTTGCAGAGTCCTTGTCAGATTCTAATAAGTCATCTAGGTTATCTGTATTGGTTGTGTCTTTTTTCTGTTCAGTTGCGGTATCATCTTTCAACATATTAGCTACCGTCGCATCTGCCTGAATGAAGAAATTATATAACTCTGCGCCAGTATATACTTCCCAGAATTGTAATTCTGCTTTACTAGTAATTAATTTTTTTACACGCTCAATATCTTTAGCGCCTGGTAGTTCGATTTGAATTCTACCTGAAGTACCAACTCTTTGAATGTTAGGTTGAGTAACACCAAACTTATCAATTCTACTTCTTAATACATCAAAAGCTGTTGAGATAGAAGAGTTTATTTCCGCTTGTAAAACAGGTTTTACCTCTTCGTTTGTGTTCTTAAAGTTGATTTTATCGCTTAACCCTTTATTCCCAAAAATACTAGGATCACTCAATTTAACATTTCCATTTGCTTGAGAAGTAACTTGAAATTCATCATAGAAAATGTCTAAATAGTTATCATTACTATCAGTTAACTTTTTATCAGCAGCTTGAAGTGCCTGTTGGAAAGCAATGTTTTTAGAATCATTAGATAGCCCAATCAAAATCTCTTTTACAGAAACTTGTAAAATAGCATTGATACCACCTTTTAGATCCAGACCCAAGTTCAATTCCTTGTCCTTGATATCATTATAGTTAAAGCTTGTAATTCCTAAATCTAAAATATCTTCAGTGGCAACACTGTCAATATATTTTTTTTCAAAACGAGCAAGCGCTTTACCGTCATTCTCATCTGCATATAGTTTTGCATACTCCTTCGCATCATTCTCCACACCACTAGCAAAATATGTAAACGATAATTGGTATAAACTTACCAATCCGAAAAGGATAGCAAATAATTTAATAAGTCCTTTGTTTTGCATCTTCTTTTAATTTATATCGACTTCTTTTTTAAAACGTGCAAATATAGTATTTCAAAAAAGATTAGCCTAATGAAATTGTGTATATTTACTCGCTTTTTATGTAAAAGCGTAAAGAACAAACAACCTAAAAATAAATAAATAGAATGGCGCATTTATCTGATATAGAAATTGCACAGGCAAAAGAACTGCAGCACATTACAAAAATTGCAAGTAAATTATCAATCAAGGAAGATGATTTAGAATTGTATGGGAAGTATAAAGCAAAACTACCACTTCATTTAATTGATGAAGAAAAAGTAAAAGAGAACAATCTAGTACTTGTTACGGCATTAACACCAACACCAGCGGGAGAGGGTAAGACAACCGTATCTATAGGTTTAACTGAAGGGTTAAATAAGATCGGTAAGCAAGCTACCGTAGTTTTGCGTGAACCATCCTTAGGACCTGTCTTCGGAATTAAAGGAGGAGCCGCTGGAGGTGGATATTCTCAAGTGGTACCAATGGAAGACATTAATTTACATTTTACCGGAGATTTTAATGCAGTAGAAAAAGCGAATAACTTATTATCGGCATTGATTGATAATAACCTTCAAAGTAAAGTAAATAACCTAAATATCGATCCCAGAACCATTCTATGGAAACGTGTGATTGATATGAATGATCGCGCATTACGTCAGATAACGATCGGGTTAGGAGGTACGGCAAATGGTATTCCAAGAGAAGATGGTTTCAATATTACACCTGCTTCCGAAGTGATGGCTATTTTATGTATGGCTACAGATTTTGATAATTTGAAGGAGCGATTAGGAAATATTTTTATTGGATTTACATTTGATAAGAAACCTGTATTTGCAAAAGATTTAAATGCAGAAAATGCAATGGCGATTTTGCTGAAAGATGCAATTAAGCCAAATTTAGTGCAAACGTTAGAGGAGAATCCAGCAATTATTCATGGAGGACCTTTTGCAAATATTGCACAAGGAACAAATACGATAATCGCCACTAAAATGGGATTGTCATTGTCAGATTATGCGGTTACCGAAGCCGGATTCGGAGCAGATCTTGGTGCTGAAAAATTCTTAAATATTAAATCAGCTTTTGCAGGATTGAATCCTAAGTGCGTAGTTTTAGTTGCAACAATTAGAGCATTAAGACATCATGGAGGAGCACAAAAAGAAGAATATAATACTCCGAATGTAGAAAGAGTAGCTGAAGGTTTTAAGAACCTTGAAAAGCATATCGAGAACATTAGAAAATATAACATTGAACCAGTTGTAGCTGTGAATTCCTTTATTTCAGATTCTGATGAAGAGGTGAAGTTTGTAGTCGAAGCATGTAGTGAATTAGGTGTGCACGCCGTGGTATCAGAAGGCTGGGCAAAAGGAGGTGAGGGGACACAGGATCTAGCTAGAGCCGTGGTAGATGTAGTTGAAAATAAGGCAACTGAGTTTAAACCACTGTATGACTGGAAAAGCCCTGTAAAAGAAAAAATAGCAACCATAGCTAAAGAAATTTATGGAGCTGATGATGTAATCTATGACAAAAAAGCAATGTTAAACTTACGTAGAATAGATAGACTTGGTTTTAATGATTTTGCGATTTGTATGGCTAAAACGCAGAAGTCTTTTTCAGATGATGATAAACTAATTGGAAGACCTACAGGTTTTTCAGTAACGGTTAGAGAAATAGAAATCGCAGCAGGTGCAGAATTTATCATTCCTATTTTAGGAAAAATGATGCGAATGCCTGGATTACCAGGAAAACCAGCTTCGGAAGGAATGAGTATTGATAATGAAGGTGTTATTTCTGGATTGTCGTAAGAATGTACGAATTTAGGGAAGCAAATAGCACTGAATTTGAGTCACTAGGAGCCTTAATGGTTAAGGTGTATTCTCAATTGGAAGGGTTTCCTTCTGAAGAAGAGCAGCCAGACTATTATCAAAGGTTACGTGAAGTCGGTGTGTTTACTTCCTATCCAAAGGCAAAATTGTTTGTAGCTGTTTCCGAAAAGGGAGTTGTCGATGGAGGTGTTGTATATTTTGGAGATATGAGATTCTATGGAGCCGGAGGAGAGGCCACGATAAACCAAAATGCTGCCGCTTTTAGGTTATTGGCAGTAAATCCAGAAATCAGAGGAAAGGGTTTAGGAAAAGGACTGATAGACTCTTGTCTTGAGCAAGCAAAGAAAGATGGTCATAGAAGTATGGTAATTCATTCTACCAAAACGATGATGGTTGCTTGGAAAATGTATGAACGAATGGGATTTAGACGGTTTACCGAAATTGATTTTGTTCAAGAAGATCTAGAAGTTTATGGGTTTCGTCTCAAGCTTTAAAAAATAAAAAAAACCAGCCATTAGGCTGGTTTTTTTATAATATAGTTAGGACTTAAAATTCTAGTAGCCCATTTGTCTTTTGAACACCAGCTGCAGATTCTGCCATATGCGCTTTTTCCGCATCACTTAGGTCAATAGAAACGATGTTTTCAATACCGTTTTTTCCTAACACTACAGGAACACCAATACATAGATCTGACAAACCATATTCACCCTCAAGCAAAGTAGAACAAGGGAATATTTTCTTTTGATCACATGCAATTGCTTGTACTAAACCAGATACAGCTGCTCCAGGAGCATACCAAGCAGAAGTTCCTAACAATCCAGTTAAGGTTGCTCCACCTACTTTAGTGTCTTGTAATACTTGTTCCAGTCTTTCTTCAGAAATAAACGCTGAAACAGGTACTGAGTTTCTAGTTGCTAATCTAGTTAAAGGAACCATGCCTTTATCAGAGTGACCTCCAATAACCATTCCATCTACATCAGATATAGGAGCGCCTAATGCCTCAGCTAATCTGTATTTAAAACGAGCAGAATCTAATGCTCCACCCATTCCGATGATTCTATTTTTAGGTAATCCAGTAGTTTTGTGAACTAAATAGGTCATAGTGTCCATTGGGTTAGAAACTACAATAATAATGGTGTTTGGAGAATGTTCAATTAAGCTAGAGGAAACTGATTTTACAATTCCTGCATTGATTCCAATTAACTCTTCACGTGTCATTCCAGGTTTACGAGGAATTCCCGAAGTAATTACACAGATATCAGAATCTGCAGTTTTAGCATAATCGTTTGTGCTTCCTGTAATTTTAGTGTCAAAACCGTTTAAAGAAGCTGTTTGCATAAGATCCATTGCCTTACCTTCCGCATATCCTTCTTTGATGTCTAATAAAACGACTTCAGAAGCAAAATTCTTGATAGCAATATATTCAGCACAACTTGCTCCAACGGCACCAGCTCCAACTACTGTAATTTTCATGTGTATAAATTTAGATTTGTTACTTTTTTAGGAGTACAAAAATAGGATAAATTATTGGAAATTAGGATGCATAGAGAAACAAAAAAAGGAACCTAATTAGGTTCCTTTTTAATCGTTTTTTTTATTAAATTATCGGATGCCAATAGAAATTCCAGCCGTAATAGTGTTGTATTCTTGTAAAGTATAATCTGCGAAAATTTTAAAGAAACCTAAACTTAATCTTGCACCTACCGTTGTTCTAAATCCTGAAGCGTCAAAATCTTGATTGATAGGATCCGTTACGGTCCTTGTTATTGTTCCTGCATTATAGTCTAAATCATATTGCCCAAGCATTTTAAATGTAGAGTTACCTCCTGTATACCCAAAACCTCCATAAAAATTAATTATTGGAAAATTTAACGAAGCAATGGCTTGCATGGTAAATGAACTTAATTCAAACTCTGCAGACTGATTATTTCCAGCTACAGAACTGTCATTTTGTAGATCGTAGTCTACATTCATACTAGTATAGGCCGCTAAAAGAGAAACATGTAAAGGTGTTTTTTCCATAGGTCCAAACCAACTTGTAATCTCCTTTTTCAATCCTAAACCGATCAGGTTTCCTTTTACATCATCTGAACCAACTTTTGGAACCAGACGTAACATAGCCTCAAATTTTGCAGGCAATCCAAGATTAAATTGAACAGCAGGTGTTGGCACAGCATTCAATGGTAGGTCATCCTTTACACCTCCTGGCATGGTAAATGTTGCCGCAATGGGAGTACCATTAAAGGTATCTGCAACAGTTAAGGTAGGCTTTAAATTATTCGGACCTGCAACAGTTGCTCCTGTTGGAGATGAGGTACTGGTGATAGAGGTTAAACCTAGATCAGCAAAATTAAACATCTCATCTTTGCTAGGGACAATAGATGCGTTAAGCCCGATGGTAATATCAAAGCCTAAAACTTTATGAACTTTAGCTGTGTGATACCAGCCACTGTTCATACCATATATTAATCCTTTCATGGCTGGATTAACATAGGCTTGCGTAAGTTTATTTGCGTCTGCAATGTTGGCTTGTAGGATTCCTTCTAAACCATCTTGAGCTTTAGCGTTAAAACTAAACGCAAAGACGCTCATAAAAATTAAAATGTACTTTTTCTTCATGTATTTAATGTTTGGTTAATACTACTAATACATAGGGGAGTCTGGGGGTTATAAGAGTAAATATATAAAAAAAAAGCGTATTCATACTGTAGAATACGCTTTTCATTTGTTAATCTTGAGTTATATATTATACATCAATATTTGCATATTTTGCATTTTTCTCAATGAATTCTCTACGAGGAGGAACCTCGTCTCCCATCAGCATAGAAAATACTCTATCGGCTTCAGTTAAGCTATCAATAGTTACTTGACGTAGTGTTCTGAACTCTGGATTCATGGTAGTATCCCATAATTGTTCAGCATTCATCTCTCCTAAACCTTTATATCGTTGGATATTTACGCCTCCGCCCATTTTTTGAGCAATTAGATCACGTTGATTGTCATCCCATGCATATTCTCTCTTTTGTCCTTTTTTAACTAAATATAATGGAGGCGTAGCAATATAAATATATCCTTGCTCGATCATTTCTCTCATGTATCTAAAGAAGAATGTTAAGATCAATGTTGCAATGTGAGAACCATCTACATCGGCATCACACATAATTACGACTTTATGATAACGAACCTTGCTCAAATTTAAAGCCCTTGGATCTTCTTCTGTTCCAATAGAAACTCCTAAAGCTGTAAACATATTTTTGATCTCTTCATTTTCGAAGACTTTATGCTGCATTGCTTTTTCAACATTTAAAATCTTACCACGTAATGGCAGGATAGCTTGAAAATTACGATCTCTACCTTGTTTAGCAGTACCACCTGCCGAATCTCCCTCAACCAAGAATATCTCACAAGCTGCAGGGTCAGTTTCAGAACAGTCAGATAGTTTACCAGGTAAACCACCAATGCTCATTACTGTTTTACGTTGTACCATTTCACGTGCTTTACGCGCAGCATGACGCGCTTGAGCTGCTAAGATTACTTTCTGTACAATTGTTTTAGCATCGTTAGGATTTTCTTCTAAGTAATCTGTTAACATTTCAGATACTGCCTGAGATACTGCAGAGGTAACTTCTCTATTTCCTAACTTAGTTTTTGTTTGTCCTTCAAACTGAGGTTCGGCAACCTTTACAGAAACAATGGCTGTTAATCCTTCACGGAAGTCATCACCAGCAATTTCAAACTTTACATTTTTTAATAAACCTGAATTATCAGCATACTTTTTTAAGGTTCCGGTCAATCCTCTTCTAAAGCCAGAAAGGTGCGTTCCTCCCTCATGTGTATTGATATTGTTTACATAAGAATGTAAATTTTCTGCGTATGAAGTATTATATACTAAAGCCACCTCGACAGGGATGCCATTTTTTTCACCTTCCATAGAAATAACTCCAGCAGTTAACTGCTCACGAGTACTATCTAGGTAGCGAATAAATTCTGGTAAACCTTCATCGCTATAAAACGTTTCTTTAACGTCATTGCCTTCGTCATCTTGATTACGTTTGTCCGTAAGGGTAATGGTAATACCTTTATTTAAGTAAGATAATTCCCTCAAACGTGTAGCTAGAGTATCATAATTATACTCTATGGTCTGAGTGAAAATTGTTTTATCTGGTGAGAACGTAACAATAGTTCCTGTGAAATCTGTTTCTCCAATAGTTTTAACAGGATATAAGGTTTTACCACGCTCATATTCTTGTTGCCAAACTTTTCCTTCTTTATGTACAGTGGCTGTTAAATGTTCAGACAACGCATTTACACAAGAAACACCAACACCGTGCAATCCTCCTGATACTTTATAGGAATCTTTATCAAATTTACCACCTGCTCCAATTTTCGTCATTACAACTTGTAGTGCAGACACTCCTTCTTTCTTATGTATACCAACGGGAATACCACGACCATTATCTTTGGTAGTGATAGAATTGTCTTCATTAATAGTTACATCTATGGTGTCACAATGTCCGGCTAAGGCTTCATCGATAGAGTTATCTACTACTTCATATACTAAGTGATGTAGACCTCTTACACCGACATCTCCAATATACATGGATGGACGCATTCTTACGTGCTCCATTCCTTCTAATGCCTGAATACTGTCAGCTGAATAATTGTGTTGCTTTTGTTCTTCGCTCATACTTGTTTGTTCTATAAATTCGTAAAAAATCATCACTAAAACTAGTGATGAAATTATCTAAACAAATTTACGAAAAAAGCAATTTTTATGAAAGGGAAAAAGGGTTTCAATGTGCTAATTATTAACATTTGTTGATTACTCTAAAAGTGGCTTAAAAGTCTTAAAAATGACTTTAAACTTGATTTGCATTTTTTTGAAAACAGCGATTTTTATTGTTTGATAAAAAAGCCTCGTAAAAGGGCTAATTTGAGTCTCGTAAAATTGTGCTTTTTGTTGAATTTAGCCCAAGATAAAGCACTTTTGACCGAATTGATTGTATTTCAAAATCATGTAAAGGCATGCTTATTGTCCAATAAACTTTGATTTAGAGCGTTTTATTTTAAACAAATATTAATCTACTGTTCATGCATTATTACTATTTTTCTTCATATATTTCCAGTCTGAATAATTGTTAAAGGGGGCTTGAACAATAAAATAGCACGAAAGTGCTATGTAAAAGGTATTTTTAAAAATAAACAATTATGTGTAACCCCCGCAATAAAGGACACTACGGCAAGCTATATAGAAAGGCTACTTTCACCTTGCTATTTTTATTATTTAGTTCTCAAGTTTTTTCGCAACTTAGTATCGTTACGGCTGTAGTGAGCTCATGTAATGGTCAGATTACTATATCTGCTGCAGGAGGCACCACGCCATATACATACGAGTGGTTTGTGTATAACAATGGCACCATGGCTTGGGATGTTATTCCTGGAGAAACCGAACGAATTATTACAGGGTTAGGAGCCGGAAACTACAGAGTAGAGGTTACAGATGCTGCGAGTGCTACTGTTTCAGGTGAATATAGTATTACTGCTGGATTTAATATGCTCGGAACTATTGATTTTGCAGGATTAATATGTGCAGAAGATACAGACTCAGGAGCTATTCGATTTACTTTTGTAAATGGAGTCCCATCATATACGTGGGAACTTAATACACTAGGAGGTAATACCATTCGGAATGGAACCACAACGGATTTGAGTATTACAATTTTAGATGTTCTTGTAGGGAATTATGAATTGGTGTGGGTAGACGCAAATGGATGTGAGGGATCAGAAATGATTGCCGTAACAGCACCACCAACTAGAACACTTACTGTAGATAGTGTGAGTAATGTGAGTTGTTTTAACGGGAACGATGGCTCTGCGGAAATTACCCTTGCGGGCGGCTGGGGTGACGACTATGGAATCCGATTAGTTAGGGTTGTAGGAATCACTGAAGTTCCAGTATTAGGATGGACAAACATTGGTGCAGGACAAAATTATGTAATACCGAATTTAATTGCAGGCGATTATCGAATTTATCATCAAGATAGATTACTATTCCCTCCTTTTTCAACAGATTATGGAATAGATCCTACTGCATATCCTTTATGCGATAAATTTGAGGAATTTACTATTACGGAACCGACGGAATTAACCTATACAGTTTCTGGCGAAGCCTTAGCCTGTTTTGGAGATACAGATGGTAATGTTACTGGAACCATTTCTGGCGGTACTCCACCTTATACTATTCAATTAGATGGCACAGCAACTGTGATTAACGTACTCACCGATGGAGGAGCATTCGATTTTTCAGGATTAGGAGCTGGAAATTATACGTTCACCATAACTGATGACAATGGCTGTATTGCGAATCCGCAAGCAGATATAACACAACCGACTCAACTGCAGAGCGCTTTTATATCTGATCAAGATCCCAGTTGTAATGGAGCTACGGATGGAGAGATTATTGTATCTGCAATTGGAGGAACACCTCCGTATGTTTTTACGGTAAATAGTGTTGTAACAACACCTACATTTATCAACGGAAATAACTATACGTTTGGAAGCCTTGGAGATGGAAGTTATACGATCGTAATTACGGACCAGAGTGGGTGCGCTGCAACACAAATTATTAATGAGGTGCTTCAAGAACCCGCAGGAGTCAATGTCACCATTGCGGGAGAAACTTTAACGTGTTTTGGAGGCTCTGATGGTAATGTTACTGGAACCATAAGTGGAGGAATGGCCCCTTATACCATTCAGTTAGATGGTACAGCAACCATTATAAACGTTCCTACTGATGGAGGGGCTTTTGATTTTATGGGACTTGCTTCTGGCAACTATACATTCACTATTACGGATGCAAATAATTGTACTTCTAATGCAATGGCTTCGGTTGCTCAAAATGATTTGGTAGCAAATGAAGTAATTACAGATGTAACTTGTCCAGCTGGTGCCGATGGGTCTATAACAATAAACCCAACGGGCATTACTGCACCTTTTTCATATTCTTGGACTGCATCGAATGGAGGAATAGTTCCTGCAGGTCAAGAAAATAATCAAAATATTACAAATTTATCAGGAGGAGATTATACGGTAAGTATTACAGATGGGAACATGTGTGTTTTTATGAGAACTTTTACTGTGGTCGAGACCAATGTATTAACGTTAACCGGAGTCCCAACTGATTATAATGGTTTCCAGATTTCAGGTTTTGGTTTGAGTGATGGAGGAATAGATATAACAATGACTGGTGGAGCTATGCCTTACACCTATGCTTGGGTTGCATCCAATGGAGGCGTGATTCCAGTGGGACAACAGACTCAAGAAGATTTAACGGGATTGGTAGCAGGTGATTATCAGGTAACCATTACGGATGCAAATGGCTGTATGATTGTTCAACAGTGGACCCTTAATGAGCCAGCCGATTTGTTAATATCAGAAGTGTTAGCATCTCATCAGAATGTATTGTGTTTTGGAGATACTACTGGAGTTATTGAAGTATCTATAGATCAAAACTCAGTACCTAACTATACGATCACCTTATTAGAAGGTGGAACCGCCAATGTAGTGCAGCAGGCCACCAATCAAGCAGGGCCAACGTATACGTTCAATAACCTAACCTCGGGAACTTATGATGTTACGATCGTAGATGCAAATGGCATCACCAGAAACATCAATGGTATCTTGATCAGTCAACCGGCCAATGGATTAGCAATAGATAGTGCTGTAGTTTCAGATTTCAATGGATTTGGTATTAGCTGTAATGGTGCGAATGACGGAAGTATTGATTTAACGGTTAGTGGAGGAACACCAGGTTATACCTTTTCATGGACTGGTCCAGGAGGCTTTACAGCAGCAACAGAAGATATTAGTGGCTTGGCCTCTGGTACGTATACTGTAACGATTACGGATACGACAGGTGTTTGTGTTATCAACCAACCTTATACGATTACCGAACCCACAGCTTTAGGCTTAACAGCAAACATATCAGATTACAACGGTTTCCAGATCTCAGGTTTTGGTTTGAGTGATGGAAGTATTGATATAACCGTAACAGGAGGTGTAACACCTTACACCTATGCTTGGGTTGCATCCAATGGAGGCGTGATTCCAGTGGGACAACAGACTCAAGAAGACTTAACGGGATTGGTAGCAGGTGATTATCAGGTAACCATTACGGATGCAAATGGCTGTATGATTGTTCAACAGTGGACCCTTAATGAGCCAGCCGATTTGTTAATATCAGAAGTGTTAGCATCCCATCAGAATGTATTGTGTTTTGGAGATACTACTGGAGTTATTGAAGTATCTATAGATCAAAACTCAGTACCTAACTATACGATCACCTTATTAGAAGGTGGAACCGCCAATGTAGTGCAGCAGGCCACCAATCAAGCAGGACCAACGTATACGTTCAATAACCTAACCTCGGGAACTTATGATGTTACGATCGTAGATGCAAATGGCATCA